>NZ_JBEPOT010000003.1:0-800145 GCF_040546905.1 Bradyrhizobium sp. S3.3.6
GAGGAAACCGAGGACGGATACTGGCAAGTGCGCTTCTTCGACGTACCGATCGGCATCATCGACCAGAAAACACACAAGCTCCGGCGCTGCGCTAGCGCAGCGCCGGAGCCGACCAAATCATGAACAGTGTCACCCATCCATCCGGTCTGTTCTGTTACCAATCCATCCGCTGGACAGATGCCATCAGCCACGCCCTCACTCGGGTGAGGGGTCCTCTCTCCGCACCGTCACTGCCGAGACAACCCCTCACCCGTCTTCGCTTCGCGAGGCCACCCTCTCCCACAAGGGGAGAGGGGAAGAGCGCGCCGGATTTGTCAGCGAGCACCTCCGCATGAACACCGCCTTCCTCATCCAGCTCCTGGTCAACGGTCTCGTGGTCGGCACGCTTTATGGCGTGGTCGCGATGTCGTTCGTGCTGATCTACAAGGCGACGCAGGTCGTCAATTTCGCGCAAGGTGAATTGCTGCTGGTCGGCGCCTGGGTGTGCTGGACCCTGCTCGCGAAATACCAGGTGCCGTTCTGGATCGGCATGCCGATGACGCTGGTGTTCATGTTCGTGTTCGGCATCGCGATCCAGGTCCTGATCCTGCGGCCGATGATCGGCGAGCCCATCATCTCCGTGATCATGGTGACGATCGGCCTCTCCACCGTGCTGCAGGCGACGCTGAAATGGATGTTCGGCGTCAACCCGCAGCCGTTCCCGCGCGTGTTCGAGAGCCAGTCGGTCGGCCTGTTCGGCCTCCAGATCCAGACCGTCTATGTCATGAGCCTGGTCGTGTCGGTTGCGATGATGATCGGCATGGCCTGGTTCTTCCGCGCCTCGAAGTACGGCCTTGCGATGCGAGCCACCGCCTTCAACCAGCAGGTGGCGCAGTCGCTCGGCATTTCCGTCAAAAGCGTGTTTGCGATGGCCTGGGCCATCTCGGCCACCGTCTCCGCGGTCGCCGGCGTCGTCGTCGCCGTGGTGAACGGCGTGTCCTCGGGTCTTGCCGGCTACGGCATCAAGGTATTCCCGGCGGCGATCCTCGGCGGGCTCGATTCCGTCGGCGGCGCGGTGCTCGGCGGCATCATCATCGGGCTCCTGGAAAACATCGCACAATATGTCGACAGCGAGTATCTGCACTGGGGCAATCTCTACGAGATCGCGCCGTTCTACGTCCTCATCATCGTGCTGATGATCAAGCCTTACGGCCTGTTCGGCACCCACGACATCGAGCGGATCTGATCCATGGCCGGTCCTGCCCTCATCCCTGCTGGTGATTTCCGCACCTCCTATGCGGCCGACACCACCATCTTCCCGACCACGACCAGCCGCAACTTCGCGATCGCCGGCGTGCTGCTGCTCTGCCTCGTACCGCAATTCCTCGGCGGCTACTGGCTCAGCATTCTCATTCAGATCGGCATTTTCTCGATTGCAGCGCTCGGCCTCAACATCCTGGTCGGCTTCACCGGCCAGATCTCGATCGGGCACGCCGCCTTCTTCCTGCTCGGTGCCTTCACCTCTGCCTACATCTCCAACAACGCGCCGATCCCGGTGTTCTTCGCGATTCCGCTCGCAGGTGTCGTCACCGCTTTGGTCGGGCTGATCTTCGGCATTCCGGCGGCGCGGCTGAAGGGTCTTTACCTCGTCATCGCGACGCTGGCGGCCCAATATATCCTGCTCGACTTCTTCTCCCGCGCCGATTGGTTTTCCGGCGGCTCCGTGCCGGCCAGCGCCGAGCCGTTCTCGATCTTCGGCTATACGCTGCGCGGCGACCGGCAATATTTCTACGTCGTGCTGGCCTATGTGCTGGCGAGCTATATCCTCGTCACCAACCTGATGCGCACGCGCGACGGCCGCGCGCTGGTGGCGATCCGCGACCATTATCTCTCCGCGGAGATCATGGGCATCAATCTCACGAAATACCGCACACTATCGTTCGGGCTCGCCGCGTTCTTCGCCGGCATCGCCGGTGCGCTCTACGCGCATTACCAGCTGGTGGTCTCGCAGGAAGGCTTCGGCATCGAGCGCTCGATCCTGTTCCTCGCCATGATCATCATCGGCGGCACCGGCTCGATCATGGGCACGCTGATGGGCACGGCCTTCGTGGTGCTGCTGCCGGAGTCCATGGAGTTCATCAGTCTGTCGCTCAAGGGCGGCGCGATCGACAAGGCGTTGTCGCTCAACAACAACATCACCTTCCTGCGCGAAATCGCGATCGGGGTCATCATCATCGCGTTCCTGATGTTCGAGCCGGACGGGCTCGCGCATCGCTGGCGGCAGATCAAGGCGTATTGGAAGCTCTACCCGTTCTCGCATTGAGCGCGGAAACTGCACTTAAACAATAAACCGGAGGAACCGACCCATGACAATGAAGTCCCTTTTGAGCACCGCATCGCTCGCGCTTGTGATCGCGGCCTTCTCCGCCGGCGCGCAGGCGCAGATCGCGATCGGGCATCTCGCCGATTATTCCGGCGGCACCTCCGACGTCGGCACGCCCTACGGCCAGGCCGTCGCCGACACTTTTGCCTGGGTCAACAAGAACGGCGGCGTCGGCGGCAAGCAGGTCAGCGTCGACACCAACGATTACGGCTACCAGGTGCCGCGCGCGATCGCGCTCTACAAGAAATGGTCGGCACCGGACAGCAAGGTCGCCGCGATCATGGGTTGGGGCACCGCGGACACCGAAGCGCTGACCGGCTTCCTCGCCCAGGACAAGATCCCCGACATGTCGGGCTCTTACGCCGCCGCGCTGACCGATCCCGAAGGCACCAGCGGCAAGGCCAAGCCCGCGCCCTATAATTTCTTCTACGGCCCGAGCTATTCGGACTCGCTGCGCGCGATGCTGATCTGGGCGGCCGAGGACTGGAAGGCCAAGGGCAAGCCCGGCAAGCCGAAATTCGTGCACATGGGTGCCAACCATCCCTACCCGAACGCGCCGAAGGCCGCCGGCGAAGCCATGGCGCAGGAGCTCGGCTTCGAGGTGCTGCCGCCGTTGGTGTTCGCACTGACGCCGGGTGACTACAGCGCGCAGTGCCTGAGCCTGAAATCCTCGGGCGCCAACTATGCCTATCTCGGCAATACCGCCGCCTCCAACATTTCGGTGATGAAGGCCTGCAAGACCGCCGGTGTCGAAATCCAGTTCCTCGGCAATGTCTGGGGCATGGACGAGAACGCCGCCAAGACCGCGGGCGACGCCGCCAATGGCGTGATCTTCCCGCTGCGCACCGCGGTGAGTTGGGGCGGCGACGCGCCCGGCATGAAGACGCTGATAGAGATCTCGAAGATGTCCGACCCCACCGGCAAGGTCTATCGCCCCGTCCACTATGTCGCGGCTGTCTGCTCGGCGCTCTACATGAAGGAGGCGCTCGACTGGGCCGCCAAGAACGGTGGCGCAACCGGCGAGAACGTCGCCAAGGGCTTCTACCAGAAAAAGGATTGGGTGCCGGCCGGCATGGATGGCGTCTGCGCGCCCTCGACCTGGACCGACAAGGATCATCGCGGCACGCTGAAGGTCGAGCTCTATCGCACCAAGATCTCGGGCGCGACCGATGGCGATCTCAACGACCTCATGGCCAAGGGCACGATCAAGCTCGAGAAGGTCAAGACCGTCGAGCTGCCACGCAAGCCGGAACTGCTGGGCTGGTGAGCCTCGCCGTCGCCTCAAATACAACCGTCATCCCCCGCGCAGGCGGGGGATCCAGTACGCCGCGGCTTCTCGGCGAACGTCCGGCGCCCCTGGAATACTGGGTCACCCGCCTGCGCGGGTGACGACAGCGGAGAATGAAGACGCATGTCCCAAACCATTGAAGCAACCCGACCTGCTCCCACGGTTGTCGCGGCCCCGCCCCTCCTCGCCGTGCGCAACATCGAGGTCGTCTATGACGACGTCATCCTGGTGCTGCGTGGCCTCAGCCTCGACGTGCCCAAGGGTGCGATCGTGGCGCTGCTGGGGGCCAACGGTGCCGGCAAGTCGACCACATTGAAGGCGATCTCGGGGCTGCTCAAGACCGAGGACGGCGAGGTCACGCGCGGCGAGATCCTGTTCGAGGGCGAGCCCATTGCCGGCATCGATCCCGACAAGATCGTCCGCCGCGGCATCTTCCAGGTCATGGAGGGCCGACGCATCGTTGCGGACATGACGTCGCTGGAAAACCTCAAGCTCGGCGCCTTCACCCGCAGGGATCGCGAGGTCGATGCCGATCTCGACATGGTCTTCAACTATTTCCCGCGCCTGAAGGAGCGCACGGGGTTGGCCGGCTATCTCTCCGGCGGCGAGCAGCAGATGCTCGCGATCGGCCGCGCGCTGATGGCGCGCCCGAAGATGATCCTGATGGACGAGCCGTCGATGGGCCTGTCGCCGCTGCTGGTGAAAGAGGTGTTCGCGATCATCCAGAAGATCAACCGCGACCTCGGCGTCACCATCCTCCTGGTGGAGCAGAACGCACGCGCCGCGCTGTCGGTGGCGAGCCACGGCTACATCATGGAGCAGGGCAAGGTCGTGCTCGACGGCACCGCCGACGAGCTGCGCGACAACGAGGACGTCAAGGAGTTCTATCTCGGCGGCGCCGGCGACCAGCGCAAGAGTTTTAAAAACCTCAAGAGCTTCAAGCGGCGCAAGCGCTGGCTTTAATTCTCAGCCGAGGACCTGCTCCGCTTCCGTGACCGCGCAGAGAACATGATAGAACGACGACGCAGGAATGGTGTCGATCAGCGATTTGCCGTCGCTGTCGAACTGGTCGTACCAGCCGCCCCGAACGGGATGGCTGAGATAATGCCGTTCGAGCCGCCCCAGCGCCGCGCGCGCCTCATCTGGCGCGCCCGCCTCGCCGGACTCGGCCTGCGCAATCCACGCTTTCGCGATCTCGGTCTGCGGCCACAGCCGCCGCGTCGAGCGACGGATGTTGCCAGTGTCGTCGCCCTCGTCGACGAGGCAGCCGGTGGCCGTGTCGCGATAGCGCAGCGCGGTCGCCAGCAGTTCTGCGCGCCGCTGCCCGGTCGGGCAGCCCGTGATGCGTTCAAATCCCTTCAGCAACCAGACCCATTCCGCCTGGTGGCCGGCCTCGATGCTGACCGGCTCGATCTTCGACCAGTCCTCCTCGAAATATTCGCCGAGCGCACACTTCCGCTTGTCGTAGAGATTGGCGAGGAACAACGCGAAGAATTCACCGGCGCGATTCTGGAACGACAGATCGTGGGTCGCGTCGAAGCACGCGATCATCGCCTCGAACAGATGCATGTGCGGGTTCTGCCGGCGCGGCAACGACACCGGCAGGCCTTCATGCACGCCGCCATGCGGCGAGCGCAGATGGCCGTCGAGGAAGGCGAGCACAGCGTCGATCTCGGCGCGCACTTGCGCGTCCTTGTCGAGCGCATAAACGGCCGCCAGCGCAAACAGGATGAAGGCGTGGTCGTAGGCATCGCGCCGCGCGTCCAGCACAGAACCGTCCGGCGCCAGCCGATGCACATAGCCAGGCCGGCCGTCGGGCGCCTTCGCTTTGCTGAGCAGATGCTCCAGCCCCTTCAGCGCGATGGCGCGCCCTTCGGGGTACCAGCCCATCTGCGCCGCCTTGGCGTAGCACCAGATCTGGCGGGCCTGCACGAACACCCGGCGAGGCGCCGAGGCATCCGCCGTGCCGTCGCGATGCAGCCGGTCGATGAAACCGCCCGCTTGGCGGTCCCAGCCGACCGTCGACCACAGCGGGATCGCGTCCTCGATCATGCGGCGCTTCAGGCGCACGACGACGTCGGCCGCCTCTTCCGCCGGAATGATGCTCTCGTCCGCCATTGCGTCCTCTCCACGCCCCGCCAATGGCCGTCTGATACCCATGCCAGCGGCGGCGTGCAACGGATGCCAACCCGGAAAGACCTGCCATGACCGCCCATTACGACGCCCTCGAGACGCGCGAGCCAGCGGTGCGCGAGGCCGAGCTGCTCGCCCGCCTGCCGGGCGTCCTGCGCAGCGCGATGAGCGCGCCCGCCTATGCCGAGCGGCTGAAGGGCATCGATCCCGCCTCGGTGACCTCCAGGATGGCGCTGGCGGACCTTCCCCTGCTGCGCAAGTCGGAACTGCCCGCCCTGCACAAGGCCTCCCAGCCCTTCGGTGGCTTCGTGGCGGCGACCCCGGGGTCGTTTGCCCGCCTCTTCACCTCCCCGGGCCCCATCTTCGAGCCGGAGGGCACCCAGGCCGACCCCTGGCGCGGAGCGCGGGCGCTGTTTGCGGCGGGGTTTCGACCGGGCGACGTCGTGCTCAACACCTTCAGCTACCACCTCACCCCCGGCGGCTTCATCTTCGACGCCTCGGCTCGCGCGCTGGGCTGTGCGGTGATCCCTGCCGGCCCCGGCAATACCGATCAGCAGTTCGAGCTGATCGAGGCCTACCGTCCTGTCGGTTACAGCGGCACCCCGGATTTCCTCAAGATCCTGCTCGATGCCGCGGCAACGGCGAGCCGCGATGTCTCCTCGATCAAGCGAGCACTGGTTTCGGGCGCCGCCTTCCCGCCCTCGCTCCAGGCCGAGATCAAGGCGCGCGGCATCGACGCCTACCAGGCCTTCGGCACCGCCGATCTCGGCCTCATCGCGTTTGAGACCGAGGCGCGCGAGGGCATGGTCGTGAACGAGGACCTGATCATGGAGATCGTCAAGCCCGGCACCGGCGATCCCGTCTCCCCCGGCGACGTCGGCGAGATCGTGGTGACCTCGCTCGATCCCCACCATCCCTGGATCCGGCTTGCGCTCGGCGACCTCACCGCGGCGTTGCCGGGCTCAAGTAATTGCGGTCGCACCAATATGCGCATCAACGGCTGGATGGGTCGTGCCGACCAGACCACCAAGGTCAAGGGCATGTTCGTCCGCCCCGAGCAGGTCGCCGAGATCGGCAAGCGCCATCCCGCGCTCGGACGGCTGCGCCTTGTCGTCACCCGCCAGGGCGAGGCCGATGCGATGACGCTGAAGGCCGAGGCAGGCACATCGGGCGATGCACTACGCGAGGAGATCGCGGCCAGCCTGCGGGCCGTGACCAAGCTCGGCGGCGCAGTCGAGCTGGTCAGCCCCGGCGCGCTACCGAACGACGGCAAGGTGATCGCGGACGAGCGGTAGAAGATCGCCCACGGACATTGTGTGCGCCCATCGGATGGGCTATTCGACCCCGACATGAGGCACCGTCGGAACATCAGCAATCGCAACACCGCGAGCGGGAAACGCTAGGCCCGTGCGCGTCCTCATCCTCAACGCCGATTATCAGCGCTTTCTCGCCTGGCTGTACCGGCGCCATCCGGGTCTCGAGAATTCGAGCTACGACGCGCAGATGGCAGCGCGCAGCGCCAGCCTGTTCGGCGTGGCCGACTTCTACTCGCGCAATTTCGAAGCCCTCGGGCACACGGCCGCCAACATCCACGTCAACAACGGCTGGATGCAGACCGCATGGGCGCGCGAACATGGCATCAGCGTGACCCCATCGCCGCCGCCGGGCGCCGCCGTGAGCGATGCCATCCCGGGATGGCTGCAACGCGCCGTCGCACCATTCAAGCCGGTGTTGAGGCCGCTCGCCCGCAGAATCGGTTTGAGCCCGCGCCTTGACGCGCAGTCCGAACAGATCCTGCTGGCGCAGATCGAGGACTTCAAGCCGGACCTGATCCTCAACCAGGACCTGTTCCATGTCGACACGCGCCTGGTGCGCCGGATCAAGCAGATCTGCCGCCCCATCATGGTCGGCCAGGTTGGAATCGTGCCCTCGCGCGGCGAGGACTGGTCGGTCTACGATCTGCTGATCTCGCAAATCGCTGCGGTGGTCGATTTCTTTCGTCAACAAGGCGCCCGCTCGGAGGTCATCCATCTGGGATTCGAGCCCGCGATCCTCGACGTTCTTCCGCCTGCACCAGCGCGCAGCATCGACGTCTCATTCGTGGGCGCCGTATCGGCCGATCACCAGCAGCGCGTGGCGCAGCTGGAAGCTGTCGCGCGGCGCTACGATCTGAAACTGTTCGGCAGCGGCCTGCATACGCTGCCCGCCTCGTCACCGCTTCACCGCTGTTACCAGGGCGAGGTGTGGGGCGTGGACATGTATCAGGCGCTGCGAGCCTCGCGGGTGACGCTCAACTCGCATATCGACATGGCCGGACCCGAAGCCGGCAATGCGCGCCTGTTCGAAGCAACCGGTATCGGCGCCTTCCTGCTCACGGACTTCAAGGACAATCTTCACACGCTGTTCGAGCCCGGCCGCGAGGTCGCCGTCTGGCGTTCGGCCGATGACTGTATCGCGCTGATCGATCGCTATCTCAACGATGAGCCCGCGCGTTTGGCGATCGCTGCGGCCGGACAGGCCCGCACGCTTTCGACCCACACGTTCCGCCAACGCGTGAGCACGATCTTGCAGCTCGCCGACCGCAAATAGCAGCCGCCGACGCGCCCTTGACGGTGTGGGCCAAAATGGCCAAAGTGCTCTTGCGTGACGCTATGTCACTACAATTACAGCGTTTTTTGTCGAGGCTCAGATGGAACACGTCGAACATGTTCGATTCGGCGACCAGCTCTATGCGATCATCGTGCGCGCCTCGTTCCGCGAGCCGGGTATCCACTTCTTTTCGTCGCCGGAACTGTCGCAGCAGCTCGCTTATATGAATCATCCGAAGGGCAAGAGCATCGAGCCACACCGCCACAACAAGGTGACGCGGGAGGTGCACTACACCCAGGAAGTCCTCCTGATTCAGAAGGGCAAGGTCCAGGTCGATTTCTATACGGTCGAAGAAAACTATCTGGAAAGCCGCGTGCTCGGTGCCGGCGACATCATCCTGTTGTGCAGCGGCGCCCACGGCTTCCACGTGCTCGAGTCGGTCGAGATGTTCGAGATCAAGCAGGGCCCCTATTCCGGCGAGAACGACAAGACGAGATTCGCCGAAGTTGCCCAGTCGGAAATCCGGGTCAAAGGTCCGGGGCTGTGACCGCGCCGTTCGTTCCCGTCAACACGCCGTTGCTCGACGGCAACGAGGCCGACTATCTCGCCGAATGCATCCGCACCGGCTGGATCTCGTCGGAAGGACCGTTCATCAAGCGCTTCGAGCAGGCGATGGCGGAGGCCGCCGGACGGCGCCACGGCGTCGCGGTGACCAACGGCTCGGTTGCGCTCGACATCGCCGTCCATGCGCTCGGCCTCGAGCAAGGCTCCGAGGTTATCATCCCGACCTTCACGATCATCAGCTGCGCTGCAGCCGTCGTGCGCGCCGGCCTTGTCCCGGTCGGGGTCGACTGCGATGCCGCAACCTGGAACATGACGGTCGAGGGCGTGGAGGCCGCGATCACGCCGCGCACGCGCGCGATCATGCTGGTGCACATCTACGGCCTGCCGGTCGACCTCGAACCGATCATGGCGCTTGCGCGCAAGCATGATCTGAGGGTGATCGAGGACGCTGCCGAGATGCACGGTCAGACCTATCGTGGCGCGCCCTGCGGAAGCTTCGGTGACGTCTCGACCTTCAGCTTCTATCCCAACAAGCATGTCACCACCGGCGAAGGCGGCATGATCCTCGCCGCCGACGACGCGCTCGCCGACCGGCTGCGAGGCTATCGCAATCTCTGCTTCCAGCCGCAGCAGCGTTTCGTCCATGAGGAGTTCGGCTGGAACGCGCGCATGACCAACCTCCAGGCCGCGCTCGGCGTCGCCCAGGTCGAGCGCCTGCCGCGCACGGTCGAGCTCAAACGCCGGATCGGCCGGCTCTATGACGAGCATCTCGCCGGTGTCGACCGCATTCGTCGCCCGGTCGCCCGCACCAACTATGCCGACAATATCTACTGGGTCTACGGCGTCGTGCTGGACGACAGCGTGCCGTTCGACGCCAAGGAGGCGATGCGCCGCCTCGGCGAAAAAGGCATCGGCACGCGGCCGTTCTTCTGGTGCATGCACGAGCAGCCGGTGCTGCGCCGGATGGGCCTGATGCGCGATGAATCCCATCCGAACGCGGAATACATTGCCCGTCGCGGTTTCTACCTGCCGAGCGGACTTGCCTTGACCGACGACGAGATCGCGCGCTCCGCACAGGCGCTCAAGGAGATTTTGGCGTGACGGTGTTCGCCGACTACGCGCCCTGGTATGACCTGCTTTATCAGGACAAGGATTACGCGGCCGAGACATCGTTCGTCGAAGCGCGCCTGCGCGACCACGGCGTCTCTTCCGGAAAGCTGCTCGATCTCGGCTGCGGCACCGGCCTGCACGCGCTGGCCTTCGCGCGCCAGGGCTGGAACGTCGCCGGCATCGATCTCAGCCATGAGATGATCGCGAGCGCCAAGGCGCGCGCCGCGCAAGCCGGGCTCTCGATTCCGTTCCGGCAGGGCGATGTCTGCGCGACCGGCCCGGAACGCGACTACGACGCGGTGGTGTCGCTGTTCCATGTTGCCAGCTATCAGACCAGCCTCGATGCCCTGGCGGCGATGTTTCGCACGGCGCACACCGCGCTGAAGCCGGGCGGCATCTTCTTTTTCGACTATTGGTATGGCGGCGCCGTGCTGGCGCAAGGCGTCGAGACGCGCGTCAAGGTGATCGAGCAGAAGCCGCTGCGCCTGACCCGGATTGCGCAATCCGATCACGACGAACAGGCGGCGACCGTCACGGTGAACTACACCCTGTTCTGCGAGGACACGGATCGCGCCACGATCCGCCGCGTCGATGAAGCGCACCACATGCGCTACTGGTTCCCGTTCGAGATCGAAGCCGCACTCAGGCAATGCGGGTTCGAGCCGGCCGGCAGCCATGCCTGGCTGTCCGACGCTGTGCCGAACACGAAGAACTGGGCCGCCTATTCCATCGCGAGAAAGGCCGCGCAGTCGTGAAGCGCTACCACGTCGGGATTTTTCTCGAGCTACCGCTCGACGTCGGTGGCGGCTTCCAGCAGTCACTCACCGACATCATATGGATGCGCGACTGGGCCAGGACCGCCAATATCGACGTCACCGTGTTCACGACCCTGCCCGAAAATGTTGCGATCCTCGCCGATCTCGGCGTCAACAGCGTGTATCTGAAGCTTGGCTGGCTCGACCGCCTGTTCCTGTTCCTCAAATATTCCGGTGTGTTCGACCTGCTGCAATATACCATGCGGGTCTGCGCGCCATTCGAGAAGAAGCTGATCAGGGCCGGTATCGACATCGTCTATTTCACCACCACGTCGAACTGGAACCTGGTGCTCTACAAGCTTCCGTTCATCATCACGATCTTCGACGGCTGCTTCCGCGACAGCCCTGAATTTGACGAGGTGCGGGAATTCGCCCAGTTCGAGCGCCGCGACATCGTGTGGCGCAGCGCCGCCACCAAAGCCGCAGTGGTCGTCACCAACGCCGACGAACTGATCGACATGCTGTGCCGGCGCTACGCCATGGAGCGCGACCACGCCGTCTGCATCCCGTTCTCACCGTCGTTCTACGTGTCGCGAACAGGCGCGCCCGATCAAGCCGCGGACACCTCAATCCTGATGAAGTACGGCATCGAGCCCGGCTACCTGTTCTATCCGGCGCAATTCTGGTCGCACAAGAACCATGCAACCGTCCTGCTTGCGATGCGCCTGCTCTGGGATCGGGGCGAGAGGCACCGGCTCGTGCTGTGCGGCTCCGATCGCGGCGCGCGCGCCGCGTTCGAAGAGCTGGTGGCACAGCACGGTCTGGGCGATTGCGTGCACATTCTCGGCTTCGTCCCCTCCGCGGAGCTTGGCGCGCTCTATCGCGGCGCAAGTGCGCTGGTGATGGCCACCTATTTCGGCCCCACCAATCTGCCTCCACTCGAGGCGTGGGCGGTTGGCACCCCGGTGATCTATCCGGAAGCCTTCCAGGCGCAAGCCGGCGACGCAGCCATCCTGTTCGACTATGACGATCCGGCCTCGCTCGCGAAAGCCATCGTGAAGGTCGGGTCGGCCGAAGAGCGCACCCGGCTCGCCGTCGCAGGCAAGCAACGGCTTGCCTCCTGCGCGGAACGGATCGACGAAGGGCATCAGCAGCTTGCCCGGCACCTGATGCGGCTGCGATATCGCCGTTACCCTCAAATCTACTGACGGATCAAATTACCCCTGCTTCAAGTCGGCACCGCCGCCAATACGCGCAGGCGCACGCGCCCGATGAGCAACGAGCTCGCCGCGACACTCACGACGACGAGCCAGATCGTGCATTCCACCAGGAAGTGGAGCATCCCCGTTCCCGGCACCACGGCGCGGATCGCCAAGCCTAGCCCCGATCCACCGAGCATGATCGTCACCATGATCGCGATCAGCACCAGCATGTGACGAAGCGGATGGGCGAGCGTCTGGCGCATGATGACGAGCGTCAGGATTCCGAACTGGGTCAGGAGATCACTCGCCACGATCGCGATTGCCGCGCCGAGGGGTCCCAGCCTGGGAATGAGCAACGCCGACAGGATCAGGAATGCGATCAGCTGCAGCCCCTTTGTGCGGACCAGGAGATCGCCGCGATTGCTGTGATTGGCAAAGACGAACGCCATCAGCGAGGGCGCAACGACGGCAGAACCGAGCAGCAGCGTGATGGCGAGCGTAGCGTCGTTCGGAATGCTGCCATGCGTCCACAGGGCGAAGAAATCCGGCCAGAAGGGCAACAGCCCTGCGACGATCAAGCTGGCCATCGCGGTCACGAGCAGCGAGCCCCGTGCGTAGAGCCTGCGCAGCCGCACCTTGTCGCCGATCGCATGGTCGTGACCGAGCTCGGCGCCGATCGGCAGCGTTATCAGGATGCAGAGGCCTCTCAAGAAGCTCGAGATCACGCGGACCAGGCCCCATTGCGCTACGGCCACGCGATCGGTGACCATCGCACTGACCAGCAGCATCGGGACGTTGGCGAGTGCAAGCTCGGTGAGGTTGGCGATGAAGAAAGGAAAACCAAGACCGAACTGCCCGCTGCGCCAGCGCCAGGACAGGGACGCAGTGGAGCGGTCACGGCCACGCCGCAGGAACGGCAACTGGCGTGGCGCGTCATAGGCAATCAGGAACAGCGCAAACAGGATCTGCGTCGAGACATAGGCAATCGCGACCGCGAGCAGGCTGCCGAACCAGGCGACCGCGACGAGCTGCCCGACCTGCCCGAGCGCCAGCGCCACATTTTGCGACCACACGGCCCGGCCGTATTTGCCATGCACGCGATAGAGGCCGGAAACCAGATTGGCCGGCAGCGCGAGCAGCGTGCCGACGGTGATCGCGAGCATTGCCGTGTCGAAGGTCGGCAGCCCCCGAAATCCGAGAACTGCGGCGGGCGGAAACAGCTCGGTGCCGACGATCAGCAGCGCACCGAGCACCACCACGATCCGCAGGTAGATCCGCATCATGCGCGCGTAGAAGTTCGCCGTGCGCCCATCGCAATCGACACAGGATTTGAAGGCGAGAAAGCGGTTAATGGAGCGAAGCTGCAGGCCGCCATCCGCGACGATGACGAGGTTCCCGGCCGCAAAGAGGGCAAGCCAGGCCGCGAGCATGTCGCTGCTCCAGAATTGCAGGAATGCGGGAATGAGAAGCAATTGCTGCGTCAGCGCTAGAAGCATCTGCACTAGGTTTGCCGACCAGCCGTGAATGAGCCGGTGAAGGCGGCCGCTGCCCTCTTTGCTTTTGGGGCCGCCCATCCTGCCTGGCGCATCAACTTGCGTGTCGGTCAAGCCGCATCCTTCCCTGCGAAAACACGCCGCGATCCGTCGCGAGTGCCCGCGATGGGGTTGCGCCGTTCCGCTGGACTGCACACGATCACCCGTTGATTTCCGCAACGGGAAACGCCAATGTGGATTCGAACCAGAGCGTTAGCGTGGTTCTTAAGGTGGTTCAACGGCTTAGGCAATGGCATCCGACTTCATCCCGTTCAATCGGCCCTACGCAACCGGACAAGAGCACGGCTACATCCAGAACGCGCTGGACAGCCTTCACGTGTCGGGCGACGGTCGCTTCACCAAGCTTTGCCATCAATGGATCGAGCAGCGCACCGGATGTGCGCGGGCCTTGCTGACGCACTCCTGCACCTCGGCCCTCGACCTTGCCGCGATGCTGCTCGACCTCAAGAGCGGCGACGAGGTAATCATGCCCTCGTTCACCTTTGTCTCGACCGCGAACGCGTTCGTGCTGCGCGGCGCGGTCCCGGTCTTCGTCGACATCCGCGAAGACACCCTCAACCTCGACGAACGGCAGATCGAGGCCGCGATCACCCCGCGCACGCGCGCGATCGCGCCGGTGCACTATGCCGGCGTCGGCTGCGAGATGGACGCGATCATCGCGATCGCCCGGCGTCACAATCTGCGGATCGTCGAGGACGCCGCGCAGGGAGTCGAGGCGAGCTACAAGGGCTCGCCGCTTGGCGCCATCGGCGATTTGGGCAGCTTCAGCTTCCACGAGACCAAGAACATCATCTCGGGCGAAGGTGGCTGCCTGCTGGTGAACGACCCCGAGTTCGCGCAGCGCGCCGAAATCATGCGCGAGAAGGGCACCGATCGCAACCGGTTCTTCCGCCGCGAGGTCGACAAATACACCTGGCAGGATATCGGCTCCTCCTATCTGCCGAGCGATATCACCGCCGCCTTCCTCTGGGCCCAGCTCGAGGAGGCCGAGCGCATCACGCGCGAGCGGCTGGCGATCTGGAACAGGTATCACGACATGCTGGCGCCGATGGAGCAGCGCGGCCTCCTGCGCCGCCCCATCGTGCCAGGCCATTGCCGCCATAATGGACATATCTACTACGTGCTGCTGCCACCAGAGGTCGACCGGTCTATGGTGCTGGGCAAGCTCCGAGACGAGAACATCTCTGCGGTCTTCCATTACGTCCCGCTGCATTCCTCACCCGCGGGGCAGCGGTTCGGACGGACGCACGGCGATCTGGCGACGACAACCGAACTCTCGGAACGCCTGATCCGGCTGCCGATGTGGATGGGGCTACAGGAGGTCGAGCAGGAGCGGGTCTGCGACACGCTTGGGACGATCCTCGGACGGTAGCGCTCAGAGCCCGTCCGCCTCGCCGTTCTTTGGCGTCGCGCGCGGCACGAAGGGCGCGAACGAAGTGCTGGCCGTCGTCGGCATCGTCAGCTTGCCGCCGCTGTCCGCAGGCGCACCGGCCGTTGCGGGCGGCCCTGCCGGTGCGGACGATCCGTCGGGCCGCTGCAGCGCCAGCACCTCGCTGCGATCGCCCTGCTTGAGCGTCACCTCGCGCGGCTGGACCGAGGCCAGCGACCAGCCGTCCAGCGATTCGCCCTGCCGCAGCCGAACGATCTTCTGGTCAGTGCGGTTGACGAGGATCGCAATCGCATCACCCTCGCCCACCACGGCCCCGACCAGCATCAGCGGTGGCGGGCTCTCGACTGGCTTCGGCGGCGACGGCGTTTGGGCCTCTTCGGCCGGGGCGGCAGCAACCGCGCGCGGCGGCGGCCGCCGCGTCGCCGAGAAAATCGGGCGCTCCTGGGTCCCCGTCAGCGCCGACAGCGGCACCGACCAGAGCGGATTGCCGCGAGGCGCAGGCTTGCTCGTGGCCGGCGCGGGCTGGGCAATCGGTCTGACCGCACCGACATCGACGCTCTCGGCAGGACTGCTGGCGGCATCGTCAGGCAGGATGTCCATGCGCGACGAGGTCACCGCTACGCTTTCGGTGATGCCGAGGACCGCGCACAATGCAGCCAATCCGACCGATCTCAGCCACCCCGACATCGAACTCCCCTGCGATCGGCCAGCGCGCGGCAAGCCAGAGGCAGCAAACTAGGTCCGATAGGCCTCACTATCAACCCGCCGCCATCCCGTTAGAGCTGCCTTTGGACCTGGCTGGAACGGCTGCGCCGTCTGGCATGTTGCGATGCATGAAATTGTTGCCCAATGGCCACGATCACTGAAATTGCAAACGAAACGGCCGGGAACTCGATGCAAATTGATGACCGTTCATTGCGGCCGGTTGCGACGCCATGAGATCATGGCGCCGGGGCACGCTATTAGCGCTGGCTCGATTGCGTTGATTTATTTTGGCGGTTTGTGAAGGCCGATGGCAGGATCGATCATAGCGCGCGGAAGGATGGATCGCCGGCTGCGCGCCATCGTCCGGCACTCGCTGGCGACCCTGCTCGCAACCACGGCGCTTGGCATTGTCGCCGCGCACGCCCTGGACGGCGACTGGGTCGGCTCCTCGTCCAACGAGTGGACGGATGGCACAAATTGGAGCTCGACGCCGGCCGTGCCGGACGTTACGGCGACCTTCACCAACACTGGCCCGAACAGCGTCACCACCAGCGGCCTCGTCAATATCGGCAGCGTGATCTTCTCCGCAACCCCGAACGCCCAGGCCTATACGATCACCACCGGCGACATCTTCGTGGTGAACGGCACGGGCATCGCCAACAATTCGACCAACACGCAGACGTTCAGCGTCGGCTCGACCACGGTGTTCCTGAATTCGAGCAGCGCGAGCAGCGGCAGCAATTTCGTGACGTACAGCGTCAGCGGCGGCGCGATGAGCTTCAACGACACCAGCACCGCCGGCACCGCCAACATTACCAACGGCGCGATCGGTGGCGGCGACATCGAATTCAACAACAACAGCAACGCCGGCACCGCGACCATCGTCAACAATGCGGTGATCAATTACAACGACACCAGTTCGGGGGGCGGGTCCAGCATCACGAACAATGGCCTCGTGACCTTCAACACCTCGTCCACCGCCGGCAGCTCCACCATCACGACCAACAACCTTGCCACCACGAGCTTCACCGGCACGAGCACCGGCGGCAGCGCCCGCTTCATCACCAACGCCGGCGGCACCGTCGATATCTCGGGCCTGACCAGTGGCGGCATGACGTCCGGGTCGATCGAAGGCGCGGGCAATTACGTGCTCGGCGCCAACACGCTTACCACCGGCAGCCTCAACACCTCGACCCAGGTCGACGGCGTGATCTCCGGCAGCGGCGGCGGACTGACCAAGGTCGGCGCCGGCACGCTGACGCTGACCGGCGTCAACACCTACACGGGCGCGACGACGGTCTCGGCCGGAACGCTGGCATTGTCCGGCTCCGCTAGCATCCAGAGCTCCAGCCTCGTGACCGTGAACGCGACGCTCGACATCTCCGCGGTCTCCTTGAGTTTTGCCGCCGTCTCGACGCTGGCCGGCAATTCCAGCGGCGTCGTGAACCTCGGCAGCAAGGCACTCGTCGTCCTCAACGCCTCGACCGAGTTCGCGGGCGTCATTCAAGGCACTGGCGGATTCGACGTCTCCAACGGAATTCAGACGCTGTCGGGCGTGAACACCTATACGAACGCTACCCAGGTCGACGCGGGCGCGACGCTGGCGCTAAAGGGTAGCGGATCGATCGCGAGCTCCGCGTTCGTCGGCTTCGCCAATGTAGGAGCAACGCTCGATATTTCCCAGACCACGTCCGGCACATCGGTTGCAGGGCTCTACTCCCTGGCGCGTGTGGGCATCGTCGCGTTGGGATCGAAGACGCTGACGATCACCAACGGCAGCTTTTTCGGTGGCGTGATCCAGGATGGCGGCATCGCCGGCGGCACCGGCGGCAACCTTGTGATCGCCAACGGCGCCACGCAACAGCTTTACGGCACGAACACCTATACCGGCACCACGACGATCGCGAGCGGCGGCGAGCTGGATCTCATCAATTTCGGCGGCAACGGCAGCATCGCGACCTCGAGCAACGTCATCGCCAACGGCTTCTTCGACATCACGGGCCTGAGCGGCGGCACCTCGATCAAGTCGCTGTCGGGATCCGGCAACGTCAATCTCGGCGCCAACACGCTGACCATCACCAACGGCAACGGCACCTTCGCCGGTGTCATCGGCGATGGCGGTGCCGGTGGCGGCCTCACCATGGCTGGCGGCACGGAGACGCTGTCCGGTGCCAACACCTATACCGGCGCGACCATCGTGAACGGCGGCAAGCTGGAGGTGGACGGCTCGATCGTGAGCGCGAGCACCGTCAAAGCCGGCGGCACGCTTGCAGGCTCCGGAACCGTCGGCAATGTCGCCGTCAGCGGCGGCACGCTGGCGCCGGGCAGCACGGCAAACCCGATCGCTCCGCTGACGGTCAACGGACCCCTCAGCTTCACCGCGGCCTCGACCTATCTGGTGCAGGTCTCCTCCACCACTGCCAGCCTCGCCAACGTCCTTGGCACAGCCACGCTCGGCGGCGCGACGGTCGGTGCGAACTTCATCTCGGGTACGGTCCAGAAGCAGTACAAGATCCTGTCCGCGACCGGCGGCTTCGGCGGCACCAGCTTCAATTCCGCCGTCGTCTCCAACATGCCGACGATCAACGCGACGCTGAGCTACGGCACCAACGACGTGTTCCTCAATATCGGCGTCAACTTCACGCCGAGCGGCGGCGGTCTCACCGTCAACCAGCAGAACGTCGCCAACACGCTGACTAATTTCTTCAACGCGACCGGCGGTATTCCCGCCGCCTTCGCCGCGCTGACGCCCGCGGGGCTGACCACTGCCTCCGGCGAGCTCGGCACCGGCATCATCCAGTCCGCGATCAACGCCGACGGCCAGTTCCTCAATTTGATGCTCGATCCGACGATCGCGGGCCGCAGCGGCGGCTTCGCCAAGGCCGGCAGCGTCGCGCAATACGCCGAGAGCGATGACCCGGCCGCCTACGCGTCGATGCGCCCGGCCACCGCGCGCGAGCGCGAGGCCTTTGCGATGGCGACCAAGGCGCCGCTGCTGTCGTCGCAGCCGATCAATCGCTGGAGCGTCTGGGCGGCCGGCTATGGCGGCTCGGCGCAGGTCGGCGGCAATGCCGCGGTCGGCTCGCAGGACCTCACTGCCCGGGTCTGGGGCGGCGCGGCCGGCGCCGACTATCGGATTTCGCTGGACACGCTCGTCGGCTTCTCGCTCGGCGGCGGCGGGCTGAACTACGCGCTTGCCAACGCGATGGGCGCAGGCTCCGCGGACCTGTTCCAGGCCGGCGTCTATGGCCGGCACAATTTCGGCCCGGCCTATATCGCCGCCGCGCTGGCCTATGGCTGGCACGACGTCACCACCAACCGCACGGTGGCGCTGGCCGGTGCCGACCAGCTCCAGGGCCGGTTCAAGGCCGACACCTTCTCGGCCCGCTTCGAGGGCGGCTATCGCTTCACGACGCCACTGATCGGCATCACGCCCTACGCAGCCGCGCAGGTCACGAATTTCAACCTGCCGAACTATTCCGAAGCCAGCCTCAATGGCGGTGGCCTGTTCGCGCTGAACTATGCCGCGCAGTCGCTGACCGACACCCGCTCCGAGCTCGGCCTGCGCACCGACAAATCCTATGCGATGCAGAACGGCGTGCTGACCCTGCGCGGCCGCGCCGCCTGGGCGCACGACTACAATCCGAGCCGCGCCGTCACCGCGCTGTTCCAGACCCTGCCGGGCGCAAGCTTCGCCGTGAACGGCGCCAGGATCGACGCCGATTCCGCCCTTGTCAGCGCCAGCGCGGAAATGAAATGGCTGAGCGGCTTCTCGATCGCCGGCACCTTCGACGGCGAATTCTCCGGCAACGTCACCAGCTATTCCGGCAAGGGCGTATTCAAGTACAGCTGGTGAGCTGAAGCAGATATTTTCCTCACAAAACTTCGCTCTTGAGTACCCTTGACTGTATCCTATAGGATACGTATGTTTGAAATTCAGAAGACAGCCGAATTCGATCGATGGCTGGCCGGTCTCAGAGACCAGCGCGCTATCGCGAAGATAGCCTCCCGTGTTGAACGGCTTGCAATCGGAAACGCAGGCAACGTGAAAGCAGTGGGCGCGGGAGTGAGCGGAACTACGCGTGGACTACGGGCCAGGCTATCGCGTGTATTACAAACAAGTCGGCAACAGGATCGTATTGATCCTGTGCGGTGGCGACAAATCGACCCAGGATCGGGACATCAGACATGCCAAAGCGATCGCAGCGCAGCTCTGAGCAGAATACCAAGCTGAAGGTAACCAAGTTCGACGCAGCGGATTATTTGAAAACGCCAGAGGCGATTGCTGCCTACCTCACTGAGGCATTCGAGACCAACGACCATGCCTACATCTGCAACGCGCTCGACACTGCTGCTCGCGCGAAGGGAATGACAGACATCTCGAAGGCAACCGGTCTCTCTCGCGAGAGTCTCTACAAAACGTTTAAGGAGACTGCAAAACCTGAATTTGAGACCGTCAGGAAGGTGATGAACTCCCTCGGCGTCAAATTGGTAGCCGAGCCCATCGATGATCGGCAGAAAGTGGCCTGATCGAAACCGCCCTACTTCCCCGCCTGCCACTGGCCGGAAACACCCAAAATCATCCTGACGCGGCCGGTGCTGGCCTCGTTCAGGGCCGTGGCTTGGGGCACCTGGACGTCGAGTTGATCGACGAACAGGAACGGCATGCCGGCCTCGAGATCGTACAGCACCTTCTGCAGCGCGGGCTGCTCCAGCTCACAGCTGACGACGAGGCCGACAAAGCCATCCTTCAGTTGCGCGCCCGAGACGTCGACCTGAGAGGACTGCACCGAGCCGCCGACATTGGCGACCGCGGCCGCAACCCGCTGCAGCAGGTTGGCGCCTGCGACCGTCACCGTCGGTCCCTCCAGGAACGGCGTGCCGGGATGTTCGGCCGAGATCGCCGCGGCATTCTTGGCGGCGCCCTTGCGGCCGCGCAGCTGGTCGAGCAGGTCGGAGGTCTGCGCCAGGGCTTGGCGGTGGGCGATGACGTCGGCGATCGACAGGCCCGCCGTCAGCAACAGCCCGGCCGTCACCGCGACATAGAGCGTGACCGCGATCAGCGGCGAGGCGGCGAGCCACCGCGCGACCGCGTTTCCGCTTGCCATCCCGCCGCTGCTCATGCCGTTTTTCATGGCGCATTCCTCGGCTCGATCTGCGCCTCGATGTGAAAGCGCTCGCCGGGATCGGTGGAGCTGCGCGTGGTCGGGGCGTAGAAGGTCGCGCGGGTGAAATGCTGGGACTGCTCGATCAGCGGGATCAGCGAGGGCGCATCGCGGGTGATACCGGCAATCTGGAGCTTGTTGCCGGCCAGATGCATCTCGGTGACGTAGGTGTGGTCGGGCAGCAGACGGCTCAGCGATTCCAGCACGATCACGCTCGCCGGCGTGTCGTACTTGCGCCGCTCCAGCAGCGCCAGCGGCGATCGCTCGCCGCCGTCGGCACCGCGGATCGCGGCGCGGCGCTGGGTGATCTGTCGCTCGAGCTCGCTCTCCTGCGCGCTCAAACTGTCGGCCAGATAGCCCGCGAAGATCGAACCGAGTACGGCGGCGATCGCGGCGATGACCAGCACCGCCTGCAGCGTCCGGCTCAACCGCACCGGGTCGATCGCGCCGCGCGACTTCTGCTCGAACACCTTGATGCGCCCGCCCTCGGCCGGGTCGGTCAGAACCGCGATCGCGGACGGATGAAATCCGGACACCGCCTCGACATAGCCCATCGCCAGCCGACGCGGTGCGGCCGCGATCATCGTGGTGATGCCCTCGCTGCCCTGCGCCACCGGCGCGCTGCAACCGAACACGGCGTCGCCCGCGCTCCACGGCGTCAGCCGATCGATCTGCGCGCGCACGATGCCGTCGAGGAAATCGGCCGCACGCGCCGGCAGCTCCAGCGGACGGAACAGGAAGCGCGCCGGCCGCAGCACGATCTCGACGCGGCTGCCGCGGACGATCTGCGCCAGATTGGCGGACGCAAACTTGCCGTCCTCGAACGCGATCTCCTTCGCCGCGTTCTCCAGCTTCGCAGCCTCCAGCGCGAAGGTGCCGCTCTCGTCCTCGATCAGCCGCACCAGGCGCGGCGACACCATCCGCTCCAGTCCGGCGACGATGGCACCGGCCACCGTGCCCGTCCAGGCGTCGACAATGGTACGGATAGAACTGAGCGAGCTCATCTCACAGAGGCTTTCCGGCGGAGCCGTCGAAGGCATTGTGCCACGACAATACACGATAAGGCTCATCGCCGCTTTCGAGAAGCAGGATGACGATCTCGGCCGAGCTCTGCCGGTGCGATGGCGCCTCGGCGGCAACCGTCACGCGGTAGGCCTTCGAGCCCTCGATCGTCGCGCTGGCGCTGCCGGCGAGCCCAATCAGGGACCGCGGGTCCAGGTTGGGATCGGCACGGTCGCGCAGCAGGCGTTGCAGGGTCTCCGGCGTCATATTCGGCAGCGCCGCCACCACCTGCGGCGCGGCATCCAGCACATTCACGGTGCGCATGTTGCTGAACACGGTGACGAAGGGCAGCACGCGCTCGATCACCGCTGATGGGATGCCGCGCACCAGCCACAGCTCGTCGCTGTGCGGAAACGGCGCGTGGCGCGGCAGGTAGGGCGCGCCGAGTGTGCGGTAGTAGGAATCCTCCGGATTGTCCTGGCCGGTCTCCGTCGACGACCGCCACGCCAGGATCCGGTCGGCGTAGTCAGGCGCGTCCGACGCAGAGACGCCGAGCCCTGTCATCAGGCCTGCGAGGACGGCTTTCGGCGCCATGTTGAGATCGATGCGCGCGGCCTCCGAGCGGAACGTCACGGCCACCCGGCCCGCCCCGACGCGGGCATTGAAGGTGCCGCTGGTCGGGCGCGTTGCCTCGCCTTGCGCGGTCAGCCGGTAGGCCGCGAGCTCGAGGCCCGCATTCATCAATGCATCGGCCTGCAAGCGGTCGGTGTTAACGGCGACCGTGACCGCGGTGTTGGTGACATAGGTCAGATAGATCAGCGCGAGCGTGGCGAGCGCAGCCAGCATCCAGAGCACCACGATGACGATGAAGCCGCGGTCTTCGCCAAGCGCGTTCCGTTCATGGCAGCGCATTGGCACATGGAGACTACGATGCGGCCGCATCAGCACTGGGCTCCCTCTCCCGCTTGCGGGGGAGGGCTGGGGTGGGGGTGCCTCCGCGTCGGGATTGTTGGGAGTTGCGCAGGAAGTCCCTGCTCGGTGAGAGCCCTCACCCGCCGCGCTCTGCGAGCGCGTCGGCCTCTCCCGCAAGCGGGAGAGGCGAAGAAACCCCGCGGCCGCGCCATTCACAGCTGCTGCTCCTCTTTTTTCTCCGCCTGTTGCGGCCTTGTGCCCGCCACACAGGTCGTCGGATTCTTGGCCCGCGCGCATTCGGCCGGCGCCGTGATATGCGGCAGCACGGCGGCCGAGACCGCCAGCACCTGACCAGTGGCGCCGTCGCGCACCGTGATGCGGATGCGATCCGGCAGTTGCGACTGCCCCTGCCAGGTCGGCTGCCACTGCCTATCGGGCCCGGCATAGGCAAAACTGACGCGGAACGGCGCGCGGATCAGCACCACCTGGTCGACGAAACGGATCCGCCCGTCGGTCGGCATCGGCTGAAACGGCGCGCGCTCACGCACCAATGCCAACCCCCGCGCGTCGGCCTTCTCGATCAGGCGGATGAATTCCAGGCCCGGGCGCGCGCTCGGGCCGAGCGCGGTGCGCATGAAGGTTACCGATAATTCGGCACCGTCGAACAGCGGCACCCTGGCGTCGCCGTTCACGGTCATCTGCTCCGCGACGGAGAGATCGGCGACGATGCGGTCGAGCCCGGTGGCGAGACGCTCCGCGCGCTGCACCCGCGCAATACCGCGATTCCAGTTCGGCAGCCACTGTGCCGTCACCGTCGCGAGCGCGGCCAGGATCACGGTCATCAGCAGCGTCGCCAGCAGCACTTCGAGCAGAGTGAAGCCCGCCTCGGAAGCGCAGGCGCGGCGCAGGCGTTTCCTGACACGTTTCATGACGCGTTTCCTGGCGCGGATCATTGCGTCGACCTCGGCACCAGCTTCACCGTCGTAACCTGGATCGCGCTACCGTCGGCGCGCTGGAGCCGCAAATTGACTGCAAGTGGCACGAAGCGATCGGTGGCGGGATTGCCGCCGGCAACATTCATCGGCGCAATATCGACGCGCCAGCGGCTGCCGGCGAGCTGCCCGCTCTGCCGGCCGGGTTTCAGCAGTCCACGCGCCGGCAAATCCGCAAGCAAGGTCTCGGCCGTGCTGGCCAGCGCCAGGTGCTGGTCGATCGAGCGCGTGCCCTTGGTCGTGACTGATATGACCGAGCCGATGGTTCCGAGCACGATGGCGATGATCGCGAGCGCGACCAGTGCCTCGATCAACGTGAAGCCGGCGGCGCCGTCAGAGCAGCTTCTGCGGGACAATCTCGACGCCTCCGGTCAGCCAGTTGACGCGCACCTCATAACCCATGCCGGGCCGCGCCAGCGCGATCGTCCCCCCGCACGACATGCCCGACGGAAAGAAATCGATCGACCGCCCCGTGGCGCGATCGGCGCAGCGCGAAGCCAGCGTCGCCTCCACGATCACGTCGCGCGGCAGGCGGATAGTCTGCCCGGTAACGCCGGAGCGGATCGCGCGCGCCTCCGCATCGACCTGGGTTGCGACCCTGACCTGACGGCGCAGCGCGCTGTTGCGATCGGATTTCAGCAAAGCCGCGGTCTCGACCGCGTAACTCTCGAGCTTCGCGCGCGTCGTCGAGCGTGGGATCGCCGGCAGAATGATCGCCGCAAGCAGTCCGATGATCGCGAGCACGCACAGGATCTCGATCAGCGCGAAGCCTTGTGCATCGAAGGCTTGCACATCGCGAACTGGCTCAGCGTGCACCGCTGACAATGTCGGCTGCCGTTCCACTGCCGCCTTCCTGACCGTCTGATCCGAGCGAGATGATGTCATAGGGACCGCTGGCGCCCGGCGACCGATAGACATAGACGTGGCCCCAAGGATCGTTAGGCACCACGCCGCCGCGCAAGTAAGGCCCGTTCCAGCCGGTCTGGTTGTTGCTGCGCGTCAGCCCGGTGAGGCCCTCATTCGACGTCGGGTAGCGGCCGAGATCGAGATAGTAGAGGTCGAGCGCGCTGGAGAAGCTCTCGATCTGGATTTTCGCCGCCTTGGCCTTGGACTCGCTGAGATAGTTCAGCACCCGCGGGCCGACCAGCGCCATGATCATGCCGATGATGGTGATGACGACGAGCATCTCGACCAGGGTGAAGCCGGCCTCTCCGCAGGGGGCGCGCCGCAGGCGTCGCCTTGACGATTGATATCTGGTCACTTCATGCCCCTCCCATTACATCCGTCTAACCGACAATCTGGCTCACCGACATCAGCGCCGTCATCACCGATGTGATCAGGCCGCCGACAACGAGCGAGATCGCGATGATCGCCGCAGGCCCCGCAATGCCGACCGCGCGGTCCAGCGTACGCTGCAGCTTCACCTCATAAAACTCGGCGACCCGGCCGGACAGCATCGGCAGCTGCCCCGTCTCGTCGCCGAGCCTCAGCATGCGCACCGCCATCGCCGGCAGCGCGTCCGTTTCGGCGAGCGCGTCGGAGAGCTTTGAGCCATGGCGGACTCGGTCGGCAGCATCGCTCCAGACCGCGGACGGGCCCGTCGTTGCCATCATGTCGATCAGGATGCGCAGCGTGGTGGTGAGGTTGACGCCGCTACCGAGCAGCAAGCCGAGATTGCGGCAGAACAGCGCCGTGCGGTACGAGCGCATCACGTTGCGGATCGCCGGCAGCCGCGTGATCGCATTGGTCATGCCGCTGCGGACGCGCTCCTGACGCAACAGCAACCAAGCGGCGACGATCGTGGCAGCAAGCCCGGCCAGCACCGCCTCTGAATTGCCGCGCAAAAACGTCGATATGTTCAGAAACATGCCGACGATCGGATCGACCTTGGCGCCGAAATCCTGCAAGACGCTGGCAAATTGCGGCAGCACGAAAGTGAGGAAGAACAGCAGCACGCAGCCAGCCGCGCCGAGCACGAAGATGGGATAGCGGATCGCATCCGTCAGGCGCCGCTTCAGCGCCTCGCCGCGCGCGCGTTCGCCGGCCAGTACCTCCAGCACCTGATCCAGCGATCCCGATGCTTCGCCGACCCGCACCAGCGCGATGTACATCGGTGGAAACAGCCCCTCATGTCGCGCCAGCGCCTCGCCAAAGCTCTCGCCGGAGACGACGTGCGCGCGGATGTCGGCGACGACGGACCTCAGCCGTCCGAAATCCGGATCGGCGGCGAGCAGCTCCAGCCCGTCATTGATGCGGGCGCCGGCGCGCAGCAGCAGCGCGAGGTCCCGGGTGAAGATGGTGACGTCCTCGGCCTTCGGCCTGTTGAAGAGGCTGAGCGCGCCGCGCGTCGCGCCGCCCTCTTCCGGAGTGACATTGTCGACCAGCACCAGGCCGAGCCGCTCGATCCGCTGCGCCACGTCGCCAGGCGCGGGCGCGGCGATGGCCCCGGAGACCAGTTCGCCATTGGCATTGAGCGCGCGATAGCGATAGTTCGGCATGATTTCTAAAGCCGGATGAAGATGGATTGAATGAATCGGCGGCGTGCTCGGTGCACCTCTCCCGCTTGCGGGAGAGGTCGCGCCGAAGGCGCGGGTGAGGGTTCTCTCCTCTTGGGGATTCTTGATTGCGGCGACACCCTCTCCTCTACCCTCCCCTGCAGGCGGGGGAGGGAGCGCGCCTCCCTCGTTGCGGCATATGAACCTGATCTCAGCATGGTTCTACCGCACCGTCGTGACGCGGAAGACCTCAGGCACCGTCGTCAACCCGGCCCGGCATTTGGCGACAGCATCCTCGAGCATCGTCGTCATGCCGCTCCGCATCGCGGCGGCGTCGATGGAGTGGGAGTCAGTCTGCGGCCCGATCAGCGTACGAACCTCGTCGGACATTTCCAGGATTTCGAACACGCCGTTACGGCCGCGATAGCCGGTGCCGCCGCAGCGTTCGCAGCCGCCGGCCTCGTGCACGACCTCGCCGCACTTGAAGCCGATCACGGCAAAGCGCGGGTCCTTGGCGAGATCGGCCTCTGTCAGCGCGTGCGGCACCTTGCAACGATCGCACAGCATTCGAACCAGCCGCTGCGCCACCACCGCGCGCAGCGTCGACTTGAGCAGGAAACCCTCGATGCCGAGATCGATCAGGCGCGGCACGGCCGCAGCCGCGGTCTCGGTGTGCAGCGTCGTCAGCACGAGATGGCCGGTGAGCGCGGCATGGATCGCGATATGCGCGGTCTCGGCGTCGCGGACCTCGCCGACCATGATCACGTCGGGGTCCTGGCGCACGAAAGAGCGCATGGCGGAGGCGAAAGTCAGGCCGATCGACGGCTTGACCTGGGATTGGTTGATGCCGGGGATCTCGTACTCGACGGGATCCTCGATGGTGAGGATCTTGCGGGTCGGCTCGTTGAGGATCGACAGCATGGTGGCAAGCGTCGTGGTCTTGCCGCTGCCGGTCGGGCCGGTGATCACGATCATGCCATGCGGCATCGCGAGCAGCCGCGTCATCACGTTCTCGTCGCGCGCGCCGAGCCCGAGCTTGCTCATCTCCAGCAGGCCGCGGTCTCGTGGCAACAGGCGGATCACGGCGCTCTCGCCATGCTGCGTCGGCATGGTGGCGACACGGACGTCGAGCTCGCTGCGTCCGACGCGGACACGCGCCGCGCCGTCCTGCGGCAATCGCCGCTCAGCGATATTGAGGCTGGCGAGAATCTTGATGCGCGAGATCAGCGCCTGCGGCGGGATGCCGTGCGGCGACGGTAGCGCGCGCAACAGGCCGTCGACGCGCATGCGCACTACGAGACCAGCGCGGAACGGCTCGACGTGGATGTCGCTGGCACGCAGATCGACCGCGCGCTCCAGGAGATCGTTGAGCGCGCGCACCACCGGCGCACCGCTGGCGAGATCGCGCAGGCTCTCGATGTCGTCGTCGGACTGCGCCGCGCGGCCGGTGCTTTGGTCTGCATTTGCATCGTCGGCATCGGCTCGTTGGTCCAGGACTGTCGTAATGTCCTCATATGACGCTACCACGACATCGACCGGCGTTCCGAACACGATTTCTGCGGCACGAACGGCCGCCGTGTCGGAGGGATCGGCAACAGCCAGGCGAAATCCTCCATCCGGCGCGCCAAAGGGAAAGATGGTGGATTCCCGCAGGAATCGCCGCGAAAAACCTTCGAGTCGAGGCGTGGTCGTGAGCAGTTGCGGAAGGCTCATCCGCGGCAGAGCAAAATAATCGGACAGCTCGTCGGCGAACTCCGCCGCCGACAGATCAGTAGCCTCCCAAAATTCGCGCAGCGGACGCGTCAGTGCCGGATTGGCCGACCGTTCCACACGGGCATGCGCTCGTGGCGGCAGCGAATATTTTTCCAGGAGGTGCTGCCTGAAGCTATCGGCGGAACGGTCGCGCATCGCATTCACGGCGTTGACCTTGTTACTTGAATACAACAGCTTTGGCGGAGCACGGAAGGTCCTTTGCCCTTGACTTATTTCTTAGCAAAAACATAATCGTGCGGCAAATTATTGCGCGTCCGAGCCAAGGGGGATCGGATGCTTTATTCTCGCAGCGTTGGTAGGCGTATCTTGTTTGAAGTGGTCCAGCCGCTTTTGCGCCTGCGCTCAGCGTTGACTGGTACGCTTGTCCTTTTGTCGTCCGCGTTCCTGCTCACCGCCTGCATCGTCACAGCCGACCAATCCGTCGAAGCGGACCCCAAGGATCCGCGCGCCCAGGATCTTGTCGACAAGATCCGCGCCCTCGATCTCCAGCCGCGGCAACCTGCGGATGCAGGGGCAAGCGGCATCGGTCAGGCGAAATCGTCCAAGCCTGCGATCTATCTCAGCGATGGTGCATCGCCGCAGGGCGGCGGGCTTGTCGAGCGCGACGATGGCGGCGGCAGTGGCTATGACCTCAATTTCGAGAACGCCCCAGTGGCGACCGTCGCAAAGGTCATCCTCGGTGACGTACTCAACGTTGGCTACACCATCGATCCCCGCGTGCAGGGGACCGTGACGCTCGCCTCGGTGCGTCCGGTGCCCAAGGCGGATGCGGTCTATGTGCTGGAGAATGCGCTGCGCATGTCCGGCGTGGCGCTGGTGCGCGACCGCACCGGTTATCGCCTGCTACCGGCGCCGGAGGCCGGGCCCGGCGGCATCGACCGCTCGGCAAGCACCGAAGCCGGCCAGGGCATCACCGTTGTGCCGCTGCGCTACACGTCGGCACAGAACATCTTCAAGCTGCTCGATGCTTTCGGCGTGAAAGCCTCGACCATGCGCCCCGACAATTCCCGCAACACCCTGATCGTCAGCGGCAGCGGAACGGACCGGGCGACTGCGGTCGACACAATTCTGTCATTCGACGCCGACTGGATGCGTGGACAATCGGTCGGCATCTTCCCTGTGCGCAATTCCTCGCCCGAGCCTGTCATCGCCGAGATCGAGAAGATCATGGACTCCGGCGAAGGCGGCATGGGCCAGAACGTCATCAAGCTCCAGCCGATCGCACGGCTCAACTCGATCCTCGTGGTGAGCCAGAAGCCGGAATATCTGAAGCGCGCGCAGACCTGGATTGCGCGGCTCGACCGTTCCGATACCGACGGCGTGAACCTGAAATCCTATCCTTTGCGCTACGGCAATTCCAAGCTGGTCGTGGCGATGCTGAACGACATGCTGTTCAACCAGAGCGCGACGAGCAGCTCGACGCTCGACAGCGGGTCGAGCCAGGTCGCGCCCGGTGCGGGCATCGCGACGTCGACCTCAACTAATCCTGTCGCCTCACTGAGCGCACTGCCGACGGCTGCGTCCGGCGCCGCGACCCCGGTCACCGGAGCTCCGGGATCATCATTCGGCGCCCGCCCCGCGCCTGCCGCGGCCGCAACACCTGCGCTGGACAACAGCGCCGGTGGATTGTCGGGCAACGGCAACGGTGCGAAGTCCGGCATCAACGGCATCCTGCAGAACGTGCGGATCACCGCCGACGTCACCAACAATGCCGTTCTCGTCTATGCCAACCAGGACGCACAGCGCGTCGTCGAGCAGACGATACGCCAGATCGACCGGCCGCAGCGCCAGATCGCGATCGAGGCGACGATCGCCGAGGTGACGCTGAACGACCAGTTGAATTACGGCGTGCAGTTCTTCCTGGCGAGCCAGAAGGGTTCGATCTCCAACACCATCTCCGGCGTCAGCAATGCCGCGACTGTTGGCAGCGGTGCCGTCGAAGCGGCGTCCAACGCCGTCAACGCCGCGTCCGGCGCGCTGCTCGGACGTGTCTTGCCGGGCTTCAACTTCCTGATCGGCTCGGAAAACTCGCCGCGTGTCATTCTCGACGCGCTGCACGGCGTCACCAATGTCAAGGTGTTGTCGAACCCGTCGCTGGTGGTGCTCGACAACCAGCCGGCGACGTTGCAGGTCGGCGACCAGGTGCCGTTCTCGACCGGCACCGCAACGGTGCTGACCGCCAACAACACCGTGGTCAACACCATCGACTACAAGAACACCGGCATCATCCTGCGCGTGCTGCCGCGCGCCAATGCCAACGGCAATGTCGTGCTCGATATTGAGCAGGAAATCTCGAGCGTGGCCGCCGGCAGTGCCAACTCGTTGACGCCGACGATCTCTCAGCGCCGTGTCAAGAGCTCGATCGCGGTGACGAGCGGACAGACCGTGCTGCTCGCCGGCCTGATCAGCGAGACCGAAAACAAGCAACGCCAGGGCCTGCCGATCCTGGATTCCATTCCCGGCATGGGCGATGCCTTCTCGCACCAGACCACTGCGCGCGCCCGCACCGAGCTGATCCTGTTCATCCGTCCGACCGTCATCAAGGACGGCGTCGATGCGCATGTCATCGCCGAGGAGATGCGCAGCAAGATGAACAGCCGCCTGGTCGGGACCAGCAATCCCGTGGTCACCGTCAGCCCGCCCAAGGCCGCGCGCTGACGGCGTGACCGGGGAAGATGGGCATGACGGGATACGCGCTCCGCTCGTCGTCAGCCTCGCGCTGCTCGTCGCCGTGTTCGCAAGCCTCGTCACGGCCCCCGCCGCGGAAGGCCTCTATGGTGCGTTCCTGGCCGCTCTCATGCTGGCCATCGGGGCGAACGACGCCCGCCATTATCTGATCCCGAACGAGCTGACCGGGGCCGCCTTCGCGCTCGCCCTGCTCCGCGCTGCCGCCTTCGTGCCCGATGTTGGTGCCGAGGCGCTGCTCTGGCCGGTCGCGCGCGCCGTGGCCGTGGCGCTTCCGCTGCTGCTTCTGATGCTGGCCTACCGGTACTGGCGCGGCCGCGACGGGCTCGGGCTCGGCGACGTCAAGCTCGCCGCCGTCAGCGGGGCTTGGCTCGACCTTGCGACGGTGGCCGCGGTGATCGAGCTCGCGGCGCTGCTCGCGATCGGGGCCTATGTCGCCAATGCTGCGCTGCAAAGGAAACCGCTGCGCGGGACCGCCTTCCTGCCGTTCGGCCTGTTCCTGGCGCCGTCGATCTGGATCGGCTGGCTGGGCGAGACCTGGTATCTGAACTGGCTTGGCGGCTGGCCCGGCTAAGGCCGGGCGCAATCAAGACAAATCTTCGTCACGGCGCAATTCGCCTACCGCCGTCCCCTACTGTGCATGGGTCGTTTTCGGCTTTTTTGCCGGACGGGTCATGGAATCGTCAGGATGCCCGGCGTCAGTGCTCGCGGCTCGGCGCCCATTGCAGCGCCCGCAGGCGGGCCTGGGCGATCTCCCCGCGCGTCATCTTGGTGGTGACGGCGTCGCGGATCCGGACCCGGGACTCCCGCACCCGCGGCGGCGACGCGGCGGCCGACAGGTTCAGCCATTTGGAGGCTTCGACGATGTCCTGCGGCACACCCTGGCCGCGATCGTAGAGCAGCCCCAGCGAATATTGCGCGCGGCTGTCGCCCTGCTCCGCCGCTCGCCGGTACCACATCGCAGCTTCCGTGTAGTTCTGCGGCACGCCACGGCCGGTCTCGAACAGGAAGCCGAGATAGGACTGCGCCGCCACGTTGCCGCGCTCGGCCAGCGGAATGAAGACCCGCGAGGCCGTCACATAATCCTGCCGCCTGAAAGCCGCGACGCCCTGGCCGAGGGATTGCGCGTAGGCCTGTCCGCATGCGAACAGCAGCAGCGCCGCGAGCACTGCGACGACATAGCCCCGCTTCCTGTAGTCGCCAAACACCAACAAGACCTGCTCCGCACGACCGGCCACTGTCGTACCGACCCATGTTCATCCCCGATGCCCCGCACCGTAGTCGCCGCGTAAGGGAAAATCCATAGCGAGACGAGCCCACACCGCTGGCGAGTTCGGGCGCACACCACGCATTCGACTTGACCGACAATGGGAGTGAATTCATCGCGGAGTCGCTGTAAACACGGTCCAGATGCAACTGCCCCAGAAGTCATAGCTGTGCGAATTTCAATCATCCAATCCTGCTACATTCCCTGGAAAGGCTTCTTCGACCTTATCGGGCAATGCGACGAATACGTGATTTTCGATCGCATGCAATATGTGAAGCGACACTGGCATAACCGCAACCGGATCAAGACCGCCAACGGCGTCGAATGGTTGACGATTCCCGTCGTGACCAAGGGACGGTTCGACCAGCCGATCGACGAGGTCGAGATCGAAAAGCCCTGGGCCGAGAAACACTGGCGAACGCTGGAACTCGCCTATCGCCGCGCGCCATTCTTTGACGCATTCGCACCCACTGTCCGCGCCTGGTACGAGCGTGTCGACAAGGTGGAGCGGCTCACGGACGTCAACGAGCTGTTCACACGCGAGATTGCAGGCCTGCTCGGGCTGAACACGCGGATCGTCAGGGACACGGCTTATCCCGCGGAGGGCGTGAAAACGGCGCGGCTGCTCGCGATCGCACAGGCCGCCGGCGCCGACCGCTATCTCAGCGGCCCTTCGGCGCGAGCCTATTTCGACGAAGCGCTGTTCGACTTGGCCGACATTACAACGGAGTGGATGAGCTACGAAGGCTATCCCGAGTACAATCAACTTTACGGCGCGTTTGAGCACGGCGTGTCGGTGCTCGACCTGCTGTTCAACACCGGCACCGACGCCGCCCGCTATCTCGAGCATTCGGCGTCCCTATCGCCCTGACCGGTCTCAGACACGAAGAGCTCCGGATGACGCGTCACTCGGAGCTCTCGTCGGTGTGAACGTATCGCCTATTTCAGCGGGATTGCCGTCATCGTGCCGTCGCTTCCATTACCATTGAGTTGATTGGTGGAGTAGGACGAAACGGTGCCGGAGACGCCCGTCGTATTGCCGGTGATCGCCGATTGACCGATCCGGACCGTGGTCGTGCCGCCGGAGTTGTTAACGCCCGTGGCGTTGTTGTTGGCCTGCGTCCGCATGATCATGACGTTGGTCGTTCCGGCACTAGCTGTCGCTACGATACCGGAAAGGGTGTTGTTGCTAGCTACGCTGTCCTCGATCGCAACGTTGACGTTGCCGTTGCTTCCGTCTGTAGCAATACCGAACACGTTGCGATCGGCCACGGCTTTGTTGATCGTGCCCGTGGCAGACCCGCCCGAACCCGGGACCACCCGAATTCCCGCACCGGTGGAGCCCGTGCCATTGCTGAACATGGTCGTGCGGTTCACTGAAAAGCCCACGCTCGTGGTCGCCTGAATCAGGATTCCCGACCCAGTGAAGCGTCGGATCACGCAATCCTCGACATGCAGGAAGCCACCCGAATTGAACAAGATGCCGTTGATGCCGGATCCCAGACCTTCGATATCGAGCCCCTTCAGGTAGAGGTAATCAGTTGAAGCGCCAGCGAAGACGATGCCGTTGGTGCCCGAGACCAGAACGCCGGCAGTCCCCGCCTCGCACGAGATCGTCAGCGATTTGGTGACGGTCACCGCACCGAACCCACCTGGATCCAGGCAGTTGATTTCGCCCGCTGGGGCGGTTTTCGAGATCGCGCCCGCGAAGGTCTTGCAGGGCGCCGTGCGGCTACAGGGATTGGCGTCGTCACCGACGCCGGAGACCCAGGTACGGGTCGCCTGGGCGTTGGCCGGTGCCGACGCCAGGAAAGGCAGGAACAGTCCAATGGCCAAGGCCATCAAGGCAATACGACGCATGGAATATCTCCTTAAGAAAAAGTGAGCTTTTCTTGACCAAGACGAGAGCCCCGAGCGATGTGCAAGGCTTGTTAAGCGTAGGACCAATGGGATAGGCGCTCAAACGCCACTCATACTTGTTGTCACACGGTAGGGCGCGCCGCCTCCAGACATCTTCCCAATATTCACAGATTTTCCACCCCTGAGTTTGCGAACCGTGCCAAATCGTCGAACGGTAGGCCGTGCGGTTCCAGTACCACAGTGACACACTCCAAAACCGCCCTGATAGGTCGGTTCGCCCCCCGGTAGAGGTTCAACGATCAAGCACGTTTTCTTTGTGAAAGCCCCCTTTGGCGTCACGACAGACGAGAATGCGCATGACAAGTAGAACACGCCATATGAGAAGCGGACTTCAGCAAAAAACTCTAGCCAAAATCGGAAAAACGTGTCTTGGAGGGCGGCGATGATGGGGACGACCATACGAACGGTTCATCAGCCGCAGCCGGCGAGCCCCGCGCCCTTGCTCCCCAAAATACTTCCCGCGGTCGCACCAATCGTTGACGCGTTCCTCTCAACATCGCAATACTTGTCCAAGGCACTTCCGTAAGGTCCCGTAGCGATGCAGAAGATCGTCATTTTCGGCATAGGCGAAATCGCCGAACTCGCCGATTTCTATTTCACGCATGACTCCGATTTCGAGATTGCGGGCTTCACCGTAGATCAGGCCTACGTCAAGGATTCCATGTTTCGCGGGCGTCCGCTGGTGCCGTTCGAAAACGTGACACAGTCGTTTCCACCATCTGATTTTAGTTTCTTCGTTGCAGTAAGCTACTCGAAGCTCAACGAGTTGCGGGCATCCCGGGTCGCGGCTGCTCGCGCCGCCGGCTATCGGCTGGTCTCCTATGTGAGCAGCAAAGCAACGACCTTTCCTGGCCTGGAGATCAAGGAGAACTGCTTCATTCTCGAGGACAATACCATCCAACCCTTTGCGCAGATCGGGGCCAACGTCACGTTGTGGAGCGGCAATCACATCGGTCATCACTCCGTGATTGAAGACGACGTGTTCATTGCCTCGCATGTGGTCATTTCAGGCGGGGTCAGGATCGGTCAAGGAAGCTTTCTCGGCGTCAACGCCACCGTCCGCGACCACGTTGCGGTCGGCAAGAAATGCGTGATCGGCGCGGGAGCGCTCGTGCTCGAGGATCAACCCGATCTTTCGGTCCTGGCACCGCGCGGCACCGAACGATCACCCGTCCCCAGCAACCGGCTTCGCCGCATTTGAGAGACAGTCGAAAGATGCGCTGGAAGAAACTCGGACGAGTTTTCGTCGCTAACGGCACCTCGGAGTGGGTCCACAGCCACGGCATCGTTCCGATTGCGCGGGCGCTGGATGCGCACCGCTATAGAATCTATTTCAGTCCACGCGACCGGCAGAACCGGTCCAATGTGAGCTGGCTGGATCTTGATATTCGCGATCCGACTAAGGTCCTGCGGCTGTCGGAGCATCCTGTCCTGTTGCCTGGGCCGCTTGGATGCTTCGACGACAGCGGGTCCATGGGGTGCTGGATCGTCGAGCATGACGGTGTCGAGCGGCTTTACTATCAGGGGTGGATGCGCGGGGTGACCGTGAGTTTCTACGTCGCGGTCGGCGTGGCCGAACGTCCGGCCGGCAATCCGGATCGTCCCTTTGAACGGATCAGCGAAGGGCCAATTCTCGACCGTTGCCGCCAAGAGCCGGTTTTCATCGCCGACCCTGCCGTCGTGATTGAGAATGGACATTGGCGAATGTGGTATCAGTCCGGGCGCCGATGGACGCGCCCAGCCGACGTCGCCCTACCGTCGTACGACATCCGCTATGCGCAGTCGGCCGACGGGTTGAACTGGAATCTGGCGGGCATTCAGTCGCTGGCCTTCCAACATCCGGGCGAGATAGCTATCGCTCGCTTCTGTCCCTTAAGGGAAGCCGATGGAAGCTACAAGGCATGGTATTCATACCGGGCCAACGATTGGGGCTACCGCATCGGCTTCGCAACTTCGAGCGACGGCATTTCATGGACGCGCCGCGACGAAGAGGCCGGCATCGAACGCGACGCCGGCTGGGAAGGCTCGATGATATGCTACCCGTTCGTGTTCGATACCGATCTCGGCCGGATGATGCTGTACAATGGCGGACGCTATGGCGACGCCGGATTCGGGATCGCGGTGCTGGAGCAGGACTAGCGCGGAAATGTCAGATGCACCGGACGATCATGGTGAACTCGTATAGTCCGTAGTCGTGCAGCAGCGCCACTGCTCGCCCGTAGTGGCGAAGGCAATGCGAAAGCATTGCGCCGGGATCCGCGTAGTACAAGTTCGGCGATCGGCGCTCAGGGTCGCTTGACAGGCTGAGAACATTGAACGCGAAGCCGCGCCGCCCCACCCTGGCCAGCGTCTCGATGGTCTCGTAGACGTAACGTTCCCAACTCTCCTGGAGCACGTCGCCCTTGACGTTAAAGATGCCGCTGGCCACGGCGAAATCCGCAACAGCGTGCGGTTCTGCGCCGACGTGCCACTGGCGGTCCACTCCTTCGCCGTGTGCCCGTCGCGCCTCCTCAATCATGGCAGGCGCGATATCGTAGCCGATAAACGGGCCGCGATGTCCGGCGTGGCGGAGGAAGCGCAGGAAGTCGCCATATCCGCAGCCCAGATCGAGAATTGAGCTCTCCACGGAGCCATCCAGCAGCCGAAGAAATTGTTGATGCCGCAGTTCGTGAGAGGGCGCGCCGTTCCAATCCACGCCGCGCGGCGTCGCCCCGTGAAGCTGGAGCTTAGAAGTGTAATATGCCGCGACACCGCTCAAAATCGGAGATTCAGAGCCAACCGTCGTCATAGGATTCTCCGACATCTACGCTCTCGGCCCGATGTCATGCCGGGCCTCCCGAGATGGAACACTGACCATGTTGGAGGCTAACCGCTGCGTCACGGGCACGATGGACCGATCGAACCACCGTGTAGGGCCGGCGTTTGACCTCGGCCACCACGTTGGCCATGTAAATTCCCAGAATTCCAAGAATGAGCGTCGTCAGCCCGCCGAAGAACCAGATCGACACGATGATCGACGTGTAACCATCGACGCCAATGCCCGAAAGAAGATAGCGGCTGACATAATATCCGATCGTGAGCGTCGACAGCGCAAAAATGCACAAGCCCAGATATAAAACCCCGTAAAGCAACTTTGTCGACGTGGTTGTCAGAAACTTGACCGCCATCGCGACGCGCATTCTGACGGAATAAGTCGTTGGCGACTCCGAGAGCTTCGTGACCGGGAGCTGAACCTGCCGGAATCCCGTCACTTGCCACAAATGCGCGATCAAAAACTCCCGATCGCGATGGCGGATGAGCGCGCGGACATAGTCGCGCGTCATCAGGCGCGCCACTACGACATTGCGCGGGATGCTATGATCACCGAGGATGTTTACGAGCGAAAAGAACAGCGCCCCAGTGGTACGCTCGAACAAGCCTCCACGTCGCGCCGTCTGCACTCCGAACACGACGTCGCAATCTCCCTCCATGTGCCGCGCGTAGAAACGCGTGAGGAGCTCGGGCGCCTCCTCGAGATCGCTGTCGATAAGAAAGATGAGATCGCCTGTTGCATGCGCGAGGCCCGTCATCAAGGCCTTGTGGTGACCAAAGTTGCGGGACAGGTCGACGACAACGACACGAGGATCCGCTTTGTGGAGCGCTACGGCGCGCGACAGGCTGTCGTCAGGCGAGCCGTCGTTCACCATCACGATTTCGATGTCCTGGGTGATGGGCTCGGCGGCGGCAACCGCGCGGCGATAGAACTCGTCAATCGTCGCCTTCGAACGGTAGAGGGTGGTCACGATGGACAGCTTCACGGTGAAAATCCCTCCAGATCATCGAACGTTCCGGGATTTGCCGCATTCTCCAGGCGCGTGCAAGGGCAATCTATGCAGGCGGGGTGGGCCGGACGAGTATCGAGTCGCGCAGGTCTCAGCGGGCGGCGGCCGTACGGGCGTGCAATCCGCTGCGCCCAGCTAGGTGACGATATGCCATCCGGCACTGGCGTTGACGGTCCCGATCTGCTGGTTGATCGCGACCTGAGTCCCGTTCATCTCCCACACGATGAGGGCATGCGTGGTGGAATTCTCAAACAAGAGATCGGTCTTGTGATCGCCGTTGAAATCGTTCGTGCTGTCGAACGAGAAGCCCGATGCCATCGTTCCGATCTGCGGATTGGCGATGACCTGCGTGCCGTCCAGCTCCCAGATTGCGACGCCCTTCGTGGTGCTGTTGAGCAGCAAGAGGTCGGTCTTGCCGTCGCCGTTGAAGTCGCCGGTGCCGGCGAAGGCCCAGCCGGCCCCCGCATTGATCGTGCCGATCTGAGGATTCGCCAAGACCTGGGTGCCGTCCATTTTCCAGATCGCAACGCCGTTCGTTGTGCTGTTGAGCAGCAGGAGGTCGGTCTTGCCGTCGCCGGTGAAGTCGCCGGTTCCAGCGAACCTCCAGCCCGACGCCGCGTTGATCGTGCCAATCTGGGGGTTCGCAGCGACCTGGGTGCCGTTTATCTCCCATATCGCAACGCCATGCGTCGTGCCGTTCAACATCAGCAGATCGGTCTTGCCATCGCCGTTGAAATCGCCCGTGCCGCCGAAACTCCAGCCAGCCCCTGCATTGATCGTGCCTATTTGTGGACTGGCGGTGACCTGGGTGCCGTTCATGGTCCAGATCGCGACACCATTCGTCGTACTATTGGTCAATAGCAGGTCGGTCTGGCCGTCGCCATCGAAGTCGCCCGTACCGGAATATTGCCAGCCGTCGGCGGCATTGATCGTTCCGATGGTCTGATTGGCCAAAATCTGGGCGCCATCCATCTCCCAGACGACGACATCATGGGAGGTGTCATTGACCATCAACAGATCGGATCTTCCGTCATCGTTGAAGTCGCCATACGCGGCATAGTGAAAGCCGGAGGCCATCGTTCCGACCTGCAGACTCGCTGCGACGGCGACGCCGTTCATCAGCCATTCCGCGACGCCTAGCGTGCCGCTGTTGACAAGGAGCAGGTCCGTGTTCTGGTCGCCATTGAAGTCGAATCCGGTCGCGCCGGCGTGCTTTGCACCACTGGCGGTGGCGCTGGTTGCGAAGGTGCCGTCGCTGAACTGGAAATACTCCGCCCCGCTCACCGTATCGGTCCCGTCCGGCGAGCCGGGACGCTCATCGACGATCGTGTAGGTCTGCGCGTTCTCGTCGTAGGAAATAAGATAATTCGCCTCGCTTCCGGAGTAGACGGCGGTATCGATCCCCGCACCGCCGATGATGGTGTCGTTGCCGCCACCGCCCGCAATGATGTCGTTACCGGCGCCGCCTTTCAGCACGTTGGCGATGGCGTTTCCAATGATCGTGTCGTTACCGGAGCCGCCGGTGGCGTTGTCGATGTAGGAGCGCGCGTCGCCATTGTAGAGATACGCGTTATAGACGTTGCCAGCCGCGTAATGGCCGTTGCCGAGATAGGCCAGCTGCGTGGTGGAGAATACCGACGACGCACCGGGATTGAGATTGATGGTCAGGTTGGTCGTGTAGTTCGACAGGTCGTAGGTATCGACGCCATTGCCGTCCCAGACCGTATCGTAGATGCGGTTGGCCGAGCCGCCGGCGCCGCCACCGGGCGCGAGCTGTCCGACGCCGTTGATGAACTCCTGCCCCGTCGTCGGGCTCCAAGTGTAGACGGTGTTGCCGCTCTGGGTATTGTAGTTCGCGCCATACAGTGTCTGCAGCGCGAGGATATCGTTGGCCATATAGGTCTGCGGATATCCGTAGGCCTCATTGGTGTAGCCGGTCAGCGGCCCGCCGACGTAGCTGCGATAGCTCATGACGGTGTATTCGCTGTCGTCATGCGCACTCGGCACCGCGACATTCGCGGGGCCGCCGGTCTCCTGGCTGTGCTTGAGGCCGAGAGCGTGGCCGAGCTCATGCAGCGCGGTCGTGAAATAGTAATTGCCGAGCTGTGCCTGCATGTAGTCGTACTGCGTGCCGAACCAGACGTCGCCGCCGGCCGCGTAGTTGCCGGGGTAATAGGCGTAGGAGGTCGGATTGGCCGCCGGCGACTGCGCGACCATGATGTCGGCGGAGCCCGTGCCGTTATACGTGATGCTGGCGTTGGTGTAGCTCTGGATCAGCGCAATGGCGTAGTTGATCGCCGCCTGCATCTGGGTCGGCGCCGCCGAAAAACCCGACGTTGTCGGTTCGCCGTCACCGCCGGAATAGGGATTGGCATAGGTGCTGGACGAGGTTGGGAAGCTATAGCTGATCGTGCCGGACCATTTGGTGCCCGCCAGCAGGCCGTCTATGTCCGCGTTGTTGGTTGCACTAACGTTGACAGAGGTAGCCAAGGGAATCTCCGAAACAGCAAGCGCCGGTCGATTTGGGGCGCGGACAGTCGATTCTATCTTGAGAAACATACATTTGGTTTAAATTTGGCGATGCGGCCAGACCTCTTCCATAATACCGTGTTAGGCACCAAATCTCGTACTCATACGGGCAACGATCACAGTGCCGGTTCCAGTGGCCATCGTGATTTGCAAGGAAAATCATGGAACTACGCCTGCTCTCGGCCGGCCTGTTCAGTGCCCTGGTGGCGCTCGCCGGGCTGGATTACCTGCCCCTCCGAGGAATGCCTGTCATGGTCGGAAAAGCCAACGCGGACGACAGCGCAAAGGGGTTGCTCGCGCCCTCGGTTCCGCCAGCCCGTGCGCCTTCGGCAGCGGTCGCCGAGGAATACGAGCTTGCCCGCCAGAAGGGGACGCCGGAGGCGTTTGAGCTCTTCATCGCGCGCCACGGCGACGATCCCCTGGCCGAGAAGGCGCGCGCCGAACTGAAGCGCTTGTCGCGCTGATCTCTCCAAGGGACAAAGGCAACACGAGGCATCGCATTTTGGCAGGCCGCTTCGGCGCCGGGCCGGACTTGCCGCATGATGTTTCGGCACTATGGTAGGCCCGCAATCTGTTCCCGGAGCCGCCAAAAATGCCCTTCCCGCATGCCTCGGAAGCCCTGTCGCGCTTCACTGTGCTCGATCTGACCCGCGTCCGCTCCGGACCCACCTGCGTGCGCCAGCTCGCGGATTGGGGCGCCACGGTGATCAAGATCGACGCACTCATCGAGGATTCCGGCGGTGAACAGCCGGGCGGGCCGCGGCGGGGCTCCGATTTCCAGAATCTGCACCGCAACAAGCGGGCGATGACGCTCAACCTGAAGGACGAGCGCGGGCTTGCCGTGTTCAAGCGTCTTGCGGCCAAGGCCGACGTCGTCGTCGAGAATTTCCGGCCCGACGTGAAGAAGAAACTCGGCATCGACTATGAGAGCCTGCGCGAGATCAACCCGCGCATCGTCTATGGCAGCATCTCCGGCTTCGGCCAGGACGGCCCCTATCACAAGCGGCCGGGCTTCGATCAGATCGCACAGGGCATGGGCGGGCTGATGTCGATCACCGGTGCGCCGGGCGAAGGCCCGATGCGGGTCGGCATTCCCGTTGCCGACCTCACCGCCGGCCTGTTCTGCGCCATGGGTATCCTCACCGCGCTGCTCGAGCGCGAGGTTTCGGGCAAGGGCCAGTGGGTGCAGACCTCGCTGCTCCAGGCCCAGATCTTCATGCTCGACTTCCAGGCCGCGCGCTGGCTGATGGAGAAGGAAGTCGCCAAGCAGGCCGGCAACAACCATCCAACCAGCATCCCGACCGGCGTGTTCAAGACCTCCGACGGCTACATCAACATCGCCACGACGGGCGGACGGATCTGGGAGCGCTGCGCGCAGGCGATCGGCGCGCCCGAACTCTACGGCCATCCCGATTATGCGACGGCCCCTGCCCGTTCCAAAAACCGCGACGCGCTCAACGCCGAGATCGAGAAGCGCACAGTGACGAAGTCGACCGAGACCTGGGTCCGCGAATTCAACGAGGCTGGTGTGCCCTGCGGGCCGATCTACGCCATCGACCAGGTGTTCGAGGACGCCCAGGTCAGGCATCTCGGCATCGCCCAGAACGTGCCGAACGAAGGAGACCGCCAGCTCCGCCTGGTCGGCCAGCCCGTCACGCTGTCGCGCACGCCGAGCAAGATGGCGGCGCGGCCGCCGGAATTCGGCGAGCAGACTGACGAGGTGCTCACCGAGTTCGGCTTCACCGACAGCGAGATCGCCGGACTTCGACAAGCCAAAGTGGTCTAGGCGATTGACCTGAGACCATCGTCCGGCCGCCTCAGCCCGAGGCGGCCTTAGTCCGCCCAGTCAAACCGAGACGTCCGAGCAGCCCGTCGATCGCCGGCCAGAACAGCAGCACGATGGCCAGCGTCGTGATCGAGCCGACCAGCCCGTTCGACCAGAACACCTTGAGGTCGCCACCAGCGCCGATCATGGACAGCCGGAAGGCATCCTCGGCGCGGCTGCCGAGCACGAGTGCCAGCGTGAAGGGCGCCAAGGGAATGCCGATCTTCTTGAAGACGTAGCCGACCACACCGAAGCCGAGCATCAGCCAGATGTCGAACATCGCATTCTGGATCGCATAGGCGCCGATCGCGCAGGACACCACGATCATCGGCGCCACCGCCGCGAACGGCACACGCAGGATCGAGGCGAAGATCGGCACCGTTGTCAGAACCAGCACGAGGCCGACGACATTGCCGAGATACATCGAGGCGATCAGGCCCCAGACGAAATCCTTGTGCTCGATGAACAGCAGCGGTCCGGGATTGAGCCCCCACACCATCAACCCGCCGAGCAGGATCGCAGCCGTGCCGGAGCCGGGAATGCCGAGCGCCAGCATCGGCAGCAGCGCCGAGGTGCCGGAGGCATGCGCGGCCGTCTCAGGCGCGAACACGCCCTCGATGCGGCCCTTGCCAAAGCTCTCGGGATCCTTGGAAAAGCGCTTGGCAAGATTGTAGCCCATGAAGGACGCCGCAATCGCGCCGCCCGGTGTGATACCGAGCCAGCAGCCGATGAAGGAGGAGCGCAGCAGCGTCACCCAGTATTTCGGCAGGTCCTTCCACACGCTCAGCACCACGCGCAGCGAAATGCTCGCCGCGTGGCCACGCAGCGCCAGCCGCTCCTCCATCGTCAGCAGGATCTCGCTGATGCCGAACAGGCCGATGACGGCCACGAGAAAGTTGATGCCGCGCAAGAGCTCGGACGAGCCGAAAGTCATGCGCAGCTGGCCCGACACCGTGTCCATGCCTATGCCTGCGAGCAACAGCCCGAGCGACATCGAGATGAGCGTCTTGTGCTTGGCCTCGCGCCCGAGGCCGACGAAGGAGCAGAAGGTCAGGAGATACACCGCGAAGAACTCGGGCGGGCCGAACTTCAGCGCAAAGGACGAGATCATCGGCGCAAGGAAGGTGATGAGCAGCACCGCGACCAGCGAGCCGATGAAGGACGACGTGAACGCCGCGGTCAGCGCCTCCGCCGCCCTGCCCTGCTGCGCCATTGGATAGCCGTCGAAGGTGGTGGCGACCGACCAGGCTTCGCCGGGGATGTTGAACAGGATCGAGGTGATCGCGCCGCCGAACAGCGCGCCCCAGTAGATGCAGGACAGCATCACGATCGCCGAGGTCGGATCCATCGTGAAGGTGAGCGGCAGCAGGATCGCAACGCCGTTGGGCCCGCCGAGACCCGGCAGCACGCCGACGAAGATGCCGAGCACCAGCCCGACCATCATCAGCACGAGCGTCTTCCACGTGAGCAGGACGGCGAAGCCGTGAAGCAGGAGACCGAAAGCTTCCATCGCGGGTCCGCCTAGTAGCCGAAGGCCGCTTCGAGCGGGCCCTTCGGCATGATGACGTCGAAGGCGATGTCGAAGGTGACGAACATGATCGCCGTGAACAGGAAGGCGGTGAGCAGCGACTTCCACAGCGCGATCTTGCCGATCGCCCGCATGAAGCCCGCGATCAGCAGGAAGCTCGCGACGTAGAGACCGAGGAACTGCGTCACCAGGCAGAACAGCAGCGTCGGCACGAACACCGCCATCACCCGGCGCGCCTGCGCGCGCGTGACGAAGGTTTCGGCGGCCCCGCGGCGCGTGAGGAGCGCGGCGATCATGCCATAGAGGCTGCTGCCGCCGAGGACGAGGCAGAGATAGAACGGGAAATAGCCAGGCTCAGGCCCGGTCGAATCCCAGGATGCCCCGGTCCGCCAATTGTCGTAGCCGAGGATCGCTGCCAGCGCGAGCAGCAGCAGGCAGACGATAATTTCGACCGTGCCCGAGCTCGTGACGGAAGGCGAGTTTTCCTCAGGCGCGGTCGGATCGTCGACGACGATTTCAAGATCGGTTTGGGACATGCTCTGCCAAATCAAAATGCGCTGTCATCATCCGCGAAGGCGGATGATCCAGTATTCCAGCTGCGGCGAGGAGTACGGATAAGCTTCGGCGTACTGGATGCCCCGCCTTCGCGGGGCATGACGTGCAGGTGGGATCACTTCGCGACGAATCCGGCTTCCGTCATCAGCGACTTGTTGGTGGCATCGTCCTCCTCGAGGAATTGCACCATGTCCTTGCCGGTAAGGAAGATCGGCTTCAATGCCTGCTTTTCCATGTAGTCCTTGTATTCGGCGGTCTGCGTCACCTTGTGGAACAGCTCGACATAGAACGCCTGCTGCTCCGGCGTGACCTTGCCGGGCAGGAACATCGCGCGCAGCATCAGATACTGGACGTCGATGCCCTCCTCCTTGCAGGTCGGGATGTCGGCCCAGGACTGCGTGTCGGTCACCTTGCTGGTGTAGGCGATGCGCTCCTTGTCGAACACGCAGAGCGGTCGCACCTGGCCGGCGCGCCAGACTTCGAGATTTTCGCTAGGGTTATTGACGTTGGATTCGGTGTGGTTGCCGACGAGCTGGGTCGCGGCCTCGCCGCCGGACTTGTAGGGCAGGTAGGAGAATTTCGCACCGGTCTTCTGCTCGAGGAAAACGGTCAGCACGTGATCCTCACGCTTAGAGCCGGTGCCGCCCATCTTGAACGGTGCGGCGGCCGCCTTCGCGGCGTCGACGAATTCCTTCACCGTCTTGGGGCCGGCGCTGTTGTCCCACAGCACGAACTGGTCGAGCGCGATCACCGAGACCGGGGTCAGCTCGCGCCAGTTGAACGGGATCTTGGCCGACAGCGGCAGCATGTAGATCAGCGAATAGGCGATCAGCACCTTGTTCGGATCGCCCTCGCTGGACTTCATGTACATCAGCGCTTCCGCACCCGACGCGCCGCCCTTGAGCGAGACCACCATCGGCTGCTTCATCAGATTGTTCTTCTGGATCGCGGCCTGCATCATCCGCGCCATCTGGTCGGAGGCGCCGCCCGCGCCCGCGGCCACGACGATCTCGACCGGCTTGGTGGGCTCCCAGCCGGCAAAGGCTGGCGCGCTCAACAACAAGGCCGTCGCAGCTCCGACGGCTTTCACTGGAATTCGCACGAGTTTCGTCCCCTGGTTCTTATTGGCTTTGTGACGCCGGGAAATCTATCGATGCATTGTGCGGACTAAAGATCGCGAGTTCAAGCAGGCGGACATTCGGCCGCATATGACTTTCGGCTGACGAAGCGCGCGCTACTTGCCTCTACTTGCCCTTCCAGTTCGGCGTGCGCTTGTTGAGGAAGGCGTCCATGCCCTCGCGGAAATCTTCGCTCATATAGGCCTTGAGGATCAGGTCCTCGCCCTGTTCGCGCGACAGCGTGGGGCGGATGCGGCGCACCGCTTCCTTGGTCGTTTCGAGGGTCAGCGGAGCATGGCTCGCGACGAGCTTTGCGGTCTCGTCGGCGCGGCGCTGCAGCGTCTCGACATCAGGGACGATTTCGGTGAGCAGCCCGAGCGACAGCGCTTCCTGCGCCTCGACCAGCCGCGCCCTGAAGATCAGATCCTTGGTGCGGGCCGGCCCCACCAGCGAAACGACGCGGCTGATGTTGGACATCGACAGGCAGTTGCCGAGCGTGCGCGCGATCGGGAAACCCATGCGCGTCGTCTCGGTGCCGATCCGGAGATCGCAGCACGCAGCGATGCCGGCGCCGCCGCCGGTGCAGGCGCCCGCAATGGCCGCGATTACCGGCACGCGGCACTGCTCGAGCGTGCCGAGCACCCGGTCGATCCGCGCCTCGTAGTCGAGTGCATCCTGCGCCGTCTTGAACGCGCGGAATTGCGAGATGTCCGTGCCGGAGGCAAACGCCTTGTCGCCGGTGCCGGTGAGGATCAGCGCCTTGATCGAGCGGTCGGCGTTGATCTCCTGGCAGATCTCCGCCATGCGGTCGTACATGGCGAAGGTCATGGCGTTGCGCGCCTGCGGGCGGTTGAAGGTGATCCGCGCGATGCCGTCCGTGACGGAGTAGAGCAGGTCTTCGTTAGCAGTCGTCGGTGCGTTCATCGCGCGCTCACTTTCCAAGTTAGTTCAGGCCACCTGAGCTTTGGCCATCGGCACCGCGTCGCGTCCCTTCAGGACGTCCATGGCCGCCAGCACGCCGCCGCTCCGGTGCGGAATCTTCGCTAGATCCAGGCCCATCTCGACGCCGGCGAGCGTACCCATCAGCATCAGATCGTTGAAATGGCCGATATGGCCGATGCGGAACACCTTGCCCTTGACCTTGTTCAGGCCGGTGCCGAGCGACATGTCGAAGTTTTCCAGCACCACCTTGCGGAAGGCGTCAGCGTCGTGGCCGTCAGGCACGCGCACGCCGGTCAGCGCCGGCGAATGCGCGGCGGGATCGGCGCACTGCGTCTCGAGACCCCAGACCTTGGCCGCCGCGCGCGTCGCCGCGCTGTGACGCTTGTGGCGGGACCAGACGTTCTCCAGCCCCTCCTCTTCCAGCATCTTGACCGCTTCGCGCAGGCCATAGAGCAGATTGGTCGCAGGCGTGTAGGGGAAGGTGCCGAGCTTATTGAAGGAGATCACTTCCTGCCAGTCCCAATAGGAGCGCATGCCGGGATTGGCTTTGGCGACGTTGAGCGCCTTCTCCGAGACGGCGTTGAAGCCGAGACCGGGCGGCAGCATCAGGCCCTTCTGCGAGCCGGCGACCGAGACGTCGATGCCCCAGGAATCGTGCTCGTATTCCATCGAGCCGAGACCGGAGATGGTGTCGACCATCAGCAGCGCCGGATGTTTTGTGCGGTCGAGCAGCTTGCGCACTTCGAGCGGCGGCGTCACGCAGCCGGTCGAGGTCTCGTTGTGGACGACGCAGACCGCCTTGATCGCGTGCTGCTTGTCGGCGCTAAGGCGCTTCTCGATCTCGGCGAGGTCGGCGCCGCGGCGCCAGTCGCTCGGAATGAAGTCGACGTCGATCTTGAATTTTTCGGCGATGCCGCGCCACAGCACGGCGAACTGGCCGGTCTCGCACATCAAAACCTTGTCGCCGGGCGCGAACACGTTGACCATCGCCGCTTCCCAGGCGCCGGTGCCGGACGACGGGAAGATGATCACAGGCTGCTTGGTGCGGAACACGCGCTGCATCGAGGCCAGGACCGCGAAACCGAGCTCGGCAAACTCCGCACCGCGATGGTCCAACGTCGGCATGTCCATCGCCCGCAGCACGCGGTCGGGCACGTTGGTCGGTCCTGGAATCTGGAGAAAATGCCTTCCAGTATGCACGGTCATAGGCGTCCTTCCCGGTCTAGCCTTGTTTTGATGGCCGCCGAATAGCACCATTTGACCGGCTTGTCCCCTCTCCAAAGGGCGACTCCCATGCGTAACCGGGGACCCTCCGCCGCTCCTACTCAGCGGCCACCACCTTGCCGGACGGCAGGCGCCCCTCGGCCTCCGTAAACGGGCGTTCCGGGTGCATCAGGAAGGCCGAGAGGCCGCCGAGCAGCAACAGCCCCATCGACATCAGGAACGGCAGGTACCAGTTTCCGGTCGCATCGATCACGAAGCCGGCGACCAGCGGGGAGACGATGGCTGCAAAGGCTGAGCCGGTGTTCATGAGTCCCGACGCGGTCCCCGAATATTTTGGGGCAATGTCCATCGGGATCGACCACATCGGGCCGATCACGAGCTCGGCGCAGAAGAAGCCGGCCGACAGGCACAGCGCGACGATCGTGATGTCGTGGACGAACAGGATGGGGAACAGCGAGAGCAGCGCCCCCGCAAATCCCGTGACGGTGACGCTGAGCCGCGCCAGGCGGACATTGCCGGTGCGGTCGAGGATCTTGTCCGAGATCACGCCGCCGACGCTGTCGCCGATCACACCGGCGAAGAAGACGCCGGAGGCGAACAACGCCGAGTTCTTGATGTCGAGATTGTAGTTGTTCTTGAAGAACAGCGGCAGCCAGTTGAGATAGAGCCACAGGCACCAGCCGTAGCAGAAATAGGTCAGCGTCACCGGCCACATCCGCCCCAACAGCGGGCCCCAGGGCACGCGCGGACGCTCGCCGGTCGGGCGCGGCGGCAGTGCAGCGAGCTCTGCTTCCGTGATGGCAGCGTGGTCTTTCGGCTCGTTGCGGAAGTACCAGACCCAGATCACGCCCCAGACGAGGCTGACGAAGCCGAGCACGACGAACGCGCCGCGCCAGGTCAGCCACAGGATCAGGAGCGCCACCACCGGCGGCGTCACGGCATTGCCGAGCCGGGCGAAGGAATGGGTCAGGCCTTGCGCAAATCCACGGCGGTTTGCCGGTGTCCAGTACTGCATCGCGCGCGTCGCGGTCGGGAACGTCGCGCCCTCGCCGAAGCCGAGCGCGAAGCGCGCGACGAACAGTGCGGCAAGTCCGTTGACGAAGCCGGTCGAGATGGTGGCGACCGCCCATATCATGCCGCACCAGAACAGCGTCTTGCGCGGCCCGAAACGGTCACCGACCCAGCCGCCGATCACTTGAAACAAGAGATAAGGATAGGCGAAGGCGGAGAAGACCAGGCCGAGCTGCGTATTGGAGAGAGCGAGCTCCTTCTGGATCTCGCTCGCCGCGGTGCCGATGTTCACCCGGTCGACATAGGTGATGAAATACATCGCGCAGAGCATCGCCAGCACGACGTGCGTGGCCTTGAACCGAATTCCCATCTCCACCCCTCCTGATCGCTTTTTATGATTGGCTTTGCGTGTCCCTGCGCAATTAGGTGCCGACCACTTTCAGATGCGGCGATGCATTGCCCTGCGGGCGCTGCTCCAGGAGCTTCATCGCGACGTCGACGCCGCCGGAGCGGTGCGGCACGCCGGCAACCGACAGGCCCATCTCCACGCCGGTGAGCGCGCCGAGCAGCGTCAGCGCATTGCATTCACCGAGGTGACCGATGCGGAAGACCTTTCCGGCAACCTTCGACAGGCCCGAGCCGAGCGACATGTTGTAACTCTCGAGCACGATCTTGCGGAGCTGGTCGGCGTCATGGCCGGGCGGCATCAGCACCGCGGTCAGCACCGGCGAGAATTCGGCTGGCTCCTGGCACAGCACTTCGAGCCCCCAATGATTGACGGCGGCGCGCGTTGCGGCGGCGAGCCGCTGATGACGCGCGAACACGTTGTCGAGCCCCTCTTCGAGAAGCATCGCGATCGCCTCGCGCAGGCCGTAAAGCAGGTTGGTCGCGGGCGTGTAGGGGAAGAAGCCGTTGGCGTTCGGCTTGAGCATCTCCTCCCAGTCGAAATAGGAGCGCGGCATCTTGTTGGTCTTCGCAGCCGCGCGGGCCTTCTCCGAGATCGCGTTGAAGCCAAGGCCGGGCGGCAGCATGAACCCCTTCTGCGAGCAGCTGACGCTGACATCGACCTTCCACTCGTCGTGGCGGTAGTCGACCGAGCCGAGCGAGGAGATGGTGTCGACCATGAGCAGCGCCGGATGGCCCGTGCGGTCGATCGCGGCACGGATCTCGGCGATGCGGCTGGTCGCACCGGTCGAGGTCTCGTTGTGTACGACCATCACTGCCTTGATCGCGCGCGCCTTGTCCTCGGTGAGTTTGGCTTCGATCACGGCCGGATCGGCGCCGCGGCGCCAGTCGCCGGGCACGAAATCGACCTCGATGCCGAAGCGGCCCGCCATCTGCCGCCACAGCGTGGCGAAATGGCCGGTCTCGACCATCAGCACCTTGTCGCCCGGCGACAGCGTGTTGACGATCGCGGCCTCCCAGGCGCCGGTCCCCGAGGAAGGGAAGATCACGACGGGGCCCGCGGTTTGGAAAATCTTTTGGCTGCCTTCGAGCACGGTGCGGCCGAGCTCGCCGAATTCCGCGCTCCGGTGGTCGATGACAGGCATGTCCATGGCGCGAAGAACGCGCTCGGGGACCGGGCTCGGGCCCGGAATTTGAAGGAAATGGCGTCCCTGATGCATGAAAACCTCCCTGGCGGCGGATTCCGGGCCGGCTCTGTTGGCCATTTTGCATTCATTTTTTGTCAGTTCAATCGAAATTTGGTATTCGATTGCGGCCGTCGACGCGACCCAACGAGCAAACTACTGTGCTGCAAATGAAATCCACGATTCCCGACACCGGGGTTCCGATCACCCCGCCCGCCACAAATGGCGGCGACCGCCAAGAAAGCCGTCACGAGGCCTCGCTCCATGGCGAGATCCTGCTGCGGCTGCGCGACTATGTCGTGGAAGGCAACATTCCCGACGGTGCCCGCGTTCCCGAGCGCCAGCTCTGCGAGATGCTTGGCATCTCCCGCACGCCCCTGCGCGAGGCACTGAAGGTGCTCGCGGCCGAGGGCCTGATCGAGCTTCTGCCCAACCGCGGCGCCCGCATCCGCCAGCTCAGCCAGCGCGACCTGGAAGAGCTGTTCGACGTCATGGCGGGACTGGAGAGCCTCGCCGGGCGCCTCGCCTGCGAGGCCATTACGGACGAAGAGATCAGCGCGGTCGAGCAGCTGCATTACGAGATGTACGGCCACTATCTGCATCGCGACATGCACGGCTATTTCCAGGCCAACCAGCGCATCCATGAGAGCATCGTCGCAGCCGCGCGCAACGAGACGCTGAAGACGGCTTACGCCAACTTTGCCGGACGGATCCGCCGGGTCCGCTACTCCGCCAATTTCGCCCGCAGGCGGCAGCGCTGGGCGGAGGCGATGCGCGAGCACGAGGCGATCCTGGACGCGCTGCGCCGCCGCGCCGCGAGCGAGCTCAGCGACATCCTGTTCCAGCACCTGCGCAACAAGCGGACGGCCGCGATCGAGCACCTGGCCGAATCCGAAGACGACGCACCGGCGGCACCCTAAGGGGTAGCCGGCTTGCTCATTTTGAATTCATAATATAATCGGTCAGAAACAAGAATGAATAATCCGACGGGGCCGGGGCCTTGTAGGATCAATCCGGGACCAGGGATGACCAACGCCTCCTCGCTCGAACGGCGCCTGCGCGCGGACATGACCGGCGACGTCCTGTTCGATCGCTTCAGCCGCGGCCGCTACGCTACTGACGCTTCGTTCTATCAGATCGTGCCGTCCGGCGTCGTGGTCCCCAAGACCATGGACGAGGCGCTGCGGGCCCTGGCGATCGCCCGCGACGAAGGCGTGAAGGTCACCCCGCGCGGCGGCGGCACTTCGCAATGCGGCCAGACCGTCAACGATGGCCTCGTCGTCGATCTCTCAAAACACCTCAACCGCATCCTGTCGCTCGACGTCGAGGGCCGGACCTGCGTGGTCGAGCCCGGCATCGTGCTCGACGACCTCAACCGGCAGCTCAAAAAGCATGGCCTGTGGTTTCCGGTCGACGTCTCGACGGCGTCCCGCGCCACCATCGGCGGCATGGCCGGCAACAATTCCTGCGGCGGCCGCTCGCTTCGCTACGGTACCATGCGCGACAACACGCTGTCGCTGGAGGCCTCGCTCGCCGACGGCACGCTGAGCCGCTTCGGCGAGGTCTCACGCGATCTCTCCGATCTCGACGCCGGCGGCAGCGTGCGCGCCCTGTTCCGCGACATGCTCGATCTCGGCTCGCGCGAGGCCGACGAGATCGCGGCGCGCTTTCCAAAAGTTCAGCGCCGCGTCGGCGGCTACAATCTCGATGCGCTCATCCCGCGCAATGCGCGCAACAACATGGCGCATCTCCTGGTCGGCTCCGAAGGCACGCTCGCCTTCACCACCAAGGTCGAGTTGAAGCTGTGGCCTGTCATCCGCAACAAGGCGCTGGGCATCTGCCATTTCGGCAGTTTTTACGAGGCGATGGACGCGGCCCAGCACCTGGTCAAGCTGAAGCCGATCGCGGTTGAGCTGGTCGACCGCACCATGATCGCGCTCGGCCGCGACATCGCGATGTTCAAGCCGATCATCAATGCGGTGATCAAGGGCGATCCGGACGCCGTACTGGTGGTCGAGTTCGCCGAGGAGGATCAGGCCGACAATCTATTGCGCCTCAAGCAGCTCGGCGAGCTGATGGGCGATCTCGGTTTCGGCTGGAATAACGACCCGCGCAAATGGGGCGGCGTGGTCGAGATCACCGAACCCGCCCTGCAGAGCGGCATCGCCGATTTCCGCGCCGCCGGCCTCAACGTCATGATGTCGATGAAGCAGGAGGGCAAGCCGGTCTCCTTCGTCGAGGACTGCGCCGTGCCGCTGCCGCATCTTGCCGACTACACGGCGCGGCTGAACGAGGTGTTTGCCAGGCACGGCACCAGCGGCACGATGTATGCGCACGCCTCCGAAGGCTGCCTGCATGTGCGGCCCGTGCTCAATTTGAAGCTGGAGAAGGACGTCAAGGCGATGCGTGCCATCGCCGAAGAGGCGTTTGCATTGGTGCGCGAATACAAGGGCTCGCATTCCGGCGAGCATGGCGACGGCCTGGTCCGCTCCGAATTCCACGAGACCATGTTCGGCGAGCGCCTCGTCGCCGACTTCAGGGAGGTCAAGCACCGCTTCGATCCCGATTGCGTGCTCAATCCCGGCAAGATCGTCGATGCGCCCAGGATGGACGACCGCTCGCTGTTCCGCTTCAAGCCGGACTATCGCGTCGCCGACCTCAAGACCAAGCTCGACTGGTCGGCCTATCCCGGCGCCGGCGGCGGCTTCCAGGGCGCGGTCGAGATGTGCAACAACAACGGGGCCTGCCGCAAGCTCGAGGGCGGCGTGATGTGCCCGTCCTATCGCGCCACGCGCAACGAGAAGGATGTCACCCGCGGCCGCGCCAACACGCTGCGGCTCGCGATCTCCGGGCAGCTCGGCCCCGACGCGCTGTCCTCCGACGAAATGATGGAGACCCTGAAACTTTGCGTCTCCTGCAAGGCCTGCCGCCACGAATGCCCGACCGGGGTCGACATGGCCAAGATGAAGATCGAGATGCTGGCCGCGCGCACGGCCTCGCACGGCCTGACGCTGCGCGACCGCCTGGTCGGCTACCTCCCGCGTTACGCCGGCCTCGCGTCGCGCTTTGCGCCGCTAGCGAACTTGCGCAACCGAAGCCCGCTGCTGCGAAAGCTGTTCGAGCGCTTCGCCGGCATCAGCGCGCGCCGCGCCCTGCCCGCCTTCCGCAGCGATGTGTTCGTGGCGCCTGCCGACAGCGTCGGTCCGGAGGCCGGCCGCGAAGTCGTTCTCTTCGCCGACACTTTTAATCGCATCTACGAGCGCGAAAATCTCGAGGCCGCGTTGCGTGTGCTCGCCGCTGGCGGCTATCGCGTGCATATGCCGAAGCCCCCCAGCGGCAACCGCCCGCTCTGCTGCGGTCGCACCTTCCTGTCCGCCGGGCTGGTCGATGAAGCCAGGTCCGAGCTCGATCGTCTCGTCGCCGCCTTCGCGCCCTTTGCCACGCGCGGGATGCCGATCATAGGCCTCGAGCCGAGCTGCCTGCTGACGCTCCGCGACGAGCTCGCCTCGCTGCGCAAGGACGATGACGCCAAGGCTGTCGGCGCCCACGCGCTGACCTTCGAGGAGTTTCTGGTGCGCGAGGCCGAGGCCGGCCGGCTGCAACTGCCGCTCGGCACCGTCGCTGAGAAGGCCCTCGTCCACGGCCATTGCCATCAAAAATCCTTTGGCGCCTTCAAGCCGGTCGAGCAGGTGCTGCGGCTCGTCCCCGGCCTTGAGGTCAAGACCATCGAGTCGAGCTGCTGCGGCATGGCGGGTGCTTTTGGTTACGGCGCGGACACCTATGATGCCTCGATCGAGATGGCCGAGCTGTCGCTGCTGCCGGCGGTGCGCCGCGCAGACCAGAGCACGCTCGTCGTCGCCGACGGCACCTCCTGCCGCCACCAGATCCACGACGGCGCGCAGCGCGAGGCGCTTCACGTCGCCCGCGTGCTGGCGATGAGCCTCGATAGCGCCGAGACCAATTCCACTCCTATTGCAAAGGAACCCAGTTATGGCTGACCTCACGCTCGACACCGCCCGCAAGATACTCGACGCCGCATTGGCGAAGGCGACTGAGCTGAAGCTCAAGCCGCTCGTCGTCACCGTCCTCGACGCCCGCGGCGTGCTCAAGCTCGCAGCCGCGCAGGACGGCACCAGCCTGATGCGCGCCGAGATCGCCCACGGCAAAGCCTTTGGCGCGCTCGCCATGGGCATGGGTTCGCGCGCTTTGTACCAGCGGGCACAGGAGCAGGCCTATTTCATCGACGCCGTGAACACGATTGCAAAAGGCGCGTTGGTGCCGGTCCCCGGCGGCGTGCTGATCATGGACGGCACGACCCTTCTCGGCGCCGTCGGCGTCTCCGGCGACACGTCGGACAATGACGAGGCGTGTGCCGTGGCGGGCATCCAGGCGGCGGGGTTGAAGGCGAACGCGGGGTAGCCTTGTCCATGCTACTGGAGCGTTGCGCATTCTAAGATGCCAAGAGATAGTGTGCCGCTGGATCGTCGGGGTTCGAATCCCTGGAGCGCTAACCGCCTTTCCCATACCAGCCCAAGCTACGATACCTCATCCAATCTTATCCATAGGGCGGTGCGTGAGCCTCAGGACGACCGCAGCTCTACGCTTAGACGAATATCGAAGCCCTGGGCTGCCGGTCAGGTGAAAGCGACCTCCGCCGCCCAAAATCGAAGACGCGCATTTTCGATGCCCGCTTTCGCCGGCACTGTACCCAGGCTATTCCCCACGATCCGACGGTTGGCAGCATAAGCGGCGAGCGGGTAAGCAAAAGCACCGCAGTTGGCACGATCGCGTTCCAAGAATGGGACGATATTTCTATTTCGCGCGCTGATGGACAACATTCGGGGCGCAGACGAGCGGGACAGCCTTTCAGCCGCAAGCCGAACGACGAGAGAAATCAAGATTGAGCCGCCGGATTGGCGAGTTCAAGCATCGGCTCGGCGTCCACATTTGCAACGTGGACCATCCAACTGCGCGGCGACTGAAACGGGCTCATGATCTACGAACGTGGAAGATCAGCGATGAGCTGGAAACGATCAAAGCTCTATCCCAGGAACGCTCCAGACGTACAACTGGTACGCTCAAGCAATCCAATCACCATTCAACAGCCAGCTTAAAAAGCGACTTGGGGCTTGGCGCGACTTCCGACGACGACGTGCAAACCGACCTGCTGGAGCGCAGGCTAGCTCTGCCCACTTGGCACCGCCTCCGGCGAGAATTAAGTAGTTTGTCCTTCGTCAGGCTCCAACACTCGCCGCTACGCTCTGCGTCCCCACAAGCGGCGCGCGCGACAGCCTTCTTCGGTCGCGGGACCCGACGGGCTGGAGAGTGTCAGGGGACCGAGCCGAAGGCCTGAATGCGCCTGTCAAAGTGGAGCACCGCACGGTTGTGCGTGTACGCGGGCCAATGCGACAGATCGGTCCCGTTGGGTTCGCCGCTCTTCGCAAATGCCGCAATCGCACCTCTAAATCGTCGGCTTAGCTCTTCCACCTCTCGCCGGTCTGCTCCCTTGAGCATCGGAACGTTCCGCCAGACGTCGATATTTCCGAAAAGAAAAGGAAGATCGATACAGTGGCAGGCGCCTAGTCCTGGGACTGGCGACTGCCAATCGAAACGATAGGAAAACACATTCCGACCAGCCTTGGCTTGGGCAGTTGCGACAGCCAGGTTCGCGTCCGTGAAGAGCTTGTCGGTGTAGAGATCTCCCACTATTGTCCGGGGAATCGCGGGAACGCGCGCTGATCGGATCTTCAGGATCGCATCCGCCGCGCCGCTTCCTAGTTGTAACTTGAATATCTCATTCACTTCGTTTTCAGACAGGTCGTTCAGGGTCGGATTGGATAACGAAAACGCAGCGTATTCTTCGCGCGTTACACCAATCATGATGTCGCACCACTGTGCGCTACCGTTTTGAATGGATGCGACGGGATCTCTCGGGATAAGGCTGCTATCCAGAACGGGCATGAACGGCGGGCTGATGTCCCCCGGTATCGCCGGAGGTCTGCTTTGCAACCCACGTAGCAATCCAAGGATTTGATCAACGGACATCGTCCGCAGTCTATCGACATCTTGGTCGGCCAATCCAAGAACGTCTAGAAGTGTCTTGGCGAGCGGCCTCGCCGTTTCGACCGTGCGAAGCTCTACGCCGACAGGCGCGCTCATGATGATCGCTCGGCTGAAGAGATCGCGCCCAAGATCAGTTCCGAGAAATGCAGCGATGCTGAAGGCGCCAGCCGACTGCCCAATAACTGTGATGCGCGCGGGATCGCCTCCAAAGCAACTGATCGCCTCCCTGATCCAACGCAGAGCTGCAGCTTGATCGTGGAGGCCCAGATTCAATTCGCCGAAATCAGGTCCGGGCCAAAAGCCAAGAAGACCGAGGCGAGAGGTAATGTTCACGACTACAAGGCCATTTTCCCTCGCAAGAACGCTTCCATCATAGCAGGGGAGCGACCCCCCACCGGTCATGAAGGCGCCTCCGTGGAGGAAGACCAAAACCGGCGCATTGTCGCCGGCCCGGTGCGTCGTCCATATATCGAGATGAAGACAGTCTTCACTTTGCTCGACCTCGTAGGTACCCATAACGCTGTCCAGCCGCGAGGGTAACTGTGGGGGAACTGGGCCAGGTACGGTCGCGTCGCGAGTATCTCGCCATCGGGGAGCCGGTCCCGCCAACTCGAAACGCCGCGGCCCGATCGGAGCCTCTGCGTATGGCACTCGATGAAACGCGGTAACACCGTCCACCGTGATGCCCCGCAGGCAGCCGAAAGGTGTTTCCAACTCGAGATGCTCCACGCTGCGCTCAACTCCAACCATTTCTCGTCTCCAACAATTCAACGCCGAAGCTAGCCCCGGATCAGACTCATACAACCACCAGAACGGCTTTTGAATCTCTGCACCCCAAGCGTGTCTTGGGGTGCCACGTCTGCGTCGCCCGTCATTGCCAACCTTGCTTCCGGCGCCGGAGGTCGCTTGCGGCCTACTCAACAGCGTTTCGATATTGCTCGTCCAGTTCCGCAACTGGAATGCCCCGTTCCGTAATTGAGACGTATCGATCGGCTAACCTCATCTAAATTCCAACTTACTTTGCCCTAAATGAATTTGTCGGAGACTTGGTCTTTCCCCACGAGTGCTCGGCCAGTGTGTTGGATATCTTTGTGGTATCCGCGCCATTATGCCACTCATCCACTGAACCAACCGGGACATCGTATTGTCCCACAGGATCAGGAAAAGACGCATGTATGGGTAATGGAAATTATGGGAAAAGTGGGCGGGCAACGGCCAAACACCTGTTGGCGCACGGCAAGCATGTAACGCGCTGGTCCGCAGTCGCGAGAGGGACACCGCGGCGACCGCGACCATGCCGGACACCGCCCGGCCGGTTCTCGACATGGTGACGCGGTGACACCTTTTTGAATCCGCATAGATGGGCGCCAGAACGTCCGCGACGGCGCCCGCCGCGAAGCCAGCGACGATCTTGGTCTGCTGGGCGTCCCGGGCCGACACACTGGCCAACGCGAACGAGATTGCAATCGGGCGGCGATCACAGGTGACGCCCTCCATCGACGACGATGCGCGTGCCGGTGCTGGCCTTGAGATGGGTGATGCAGGCAACGATGGCGGCGGCCACGTCATCCGGTTCGATGACGCGCTTGAGCGGCGTCGCCTTGGCGCCCGCCTCGAGAGCGCTGCGATCGCGACCCGGAACGAAGTCGGTTGCAACGGCGCCAGGCGAAACCGCCAGGAGCCTTATTTCCGGGCCGAGCACGCGTGCCAAAGAGGCGGTCATGTTGTCCAGGGCGGCCTTCGATGCGCAGTAGGCGACGTTACTGCCGGACGCGGTGAAGCCCGAGATGGACGAGACGTTGATGACGACGGCGTCACCCGATGCGCGTAGCAAGGGGCGGAGCGCCCGGACAGCGGAGTACGGACCGCACACGTTCGCGATCAGGATGTCCTCGAACAGCTGGTCCGTCAGCGTGTCGAGATCGCCATGCGGTATCGCACGGGTGAAGCCTGCGGAATTGACCAGGATGTCGAGTTTTCCATAGCGGATTCCGAGTTCATCCGCCAAGGCTGCGAACGAGGTCTCGTCCTTCAGTTCCAGGCGCGCTACCGCGTGGTCGGCCGGCGGGAGTGTTTCCAGTAGCTTTCGCGCCCGCTCTTCGCTGCTGTGGTAGCCGATCACGACGTTGGCGCCGAGCATGGCGATTTCACGCACGGCGGCGGCGCCGATACCGTTGCTGCCGCCCGTGATCACAGCGATCCGATCGCGCAGCGGTTTGGCGTCGTTCATCGATGGTTCCACCCTGAATTTGCGACAACGCCGCAAGGCGCTTGTCGCGCGCTGATCCGGGGGGAGGCTAACACGCTGCCACAGGTCGCCCAGTCACATGAATAGGGGACACTATCCAAGCCGAAGCGCCGATTGCCTGCACCCCGAATTTGCCTTTAAGTGGCAGGCGAGCGGACAGAGAGCCGCTGGCCGAGGTTCCGGGATGAAGGCTTACAAGGTGGACCATCCGACCGGCGTCTACGACATGACGCCGGCGCTGATTGGACTGATCGATCTCGCAGGCGCGGAAACGTTTGCCGGCACGCTGTTCAAGATGGTTCATGCGATGACCGGCTGCGGTCACCTTACGGCGTTCGCATTCGACCACGATGCTGATCCACTTGTGCTGATCGCAGAGAACGCCGGGCAACGACCGGTGGCCAGAGACGTCGCGAACCATTACCGCAGCGCCTACTGGCGTCACGACCTGGCCAATCAGGTGCTGGCCGGTACGCCAACATCGGGGAGCGCGACCTGGTGCATCCGCACGCGCGCCTCCGAGATTAAGCATTCCGACTATCGCAGCGCCTGCTACACGTCGGTCGGACTGGGCGACCGCATCTGCATCGCCGGCGCGCCGGCGAACCGGACCATCCGCATCAATCTGTACCGTTCCGGTGGGAACGCGTTTTCGGATTCCGACGAGGCCTTGATCTCGCGTGGCGCCGACATGCTCTTGGCGTTGATCGGGCGCCATGCCCGCGATGCCCGAGCGGCCCAGCGCGGCCCCGCCCAAGACGTTCGCGCGCGATTGCTGCGAGTTGCGCCCGTGTTGTCCACGCGGGAAGCCGATGTCTGTGCCGGCATCATGGAGGGGTTGACCTCGGAAGGCATTGCGCTGCGGCTCGACATCAGCATCAACACGGTGCTGACCTATCGCAAGCGCGCCTATGCCCGCCTCGGCATCTCGTCGCAGAACGAATTGCTCCGCCTTGTCATGGATTAAACCTGCGCGCAGGGAAGCCTCAGACCGCAGGTGTCACCCTCCTCGTGCATTCGCCAAAGCCGATCGTGGCGAAGCCGTCGCGATTGCTCCATCCCGTCACCGAACTTCGTCGCCGTCCGCCAGGAACGATCGGGGCTCGCCGCCGAGATCAAACGGCTTGGTGGCCGCACGCGGTGATCTCGAGCGCGCTGCCGAGACTACCCAGCGTCGTTCCGGAGACGGTGCTGGGTCCAAGCAGGTCGTCGGTCTCTAGATTGCATCCGTTGCTCGTCTGGTGCGCGACGAACTGGGCAGGCGTCCAATACAGGCCGCGGGTGCAGGCGGGGCTGACCGTCAGAGCCGCGGTCATGCCTGCCGCACGTAGAGCACAACGCACGTCGATGTCGATCGCGCCGGACTGCTTATCGGCTTGGGCGTGCAGATGCGGCAAAGGACGCGGGTCTTGTTCGTCACGCGGGAATGCAGTCACGCGGAACGGAAGCAGCACTTCCGCCGTGACGATCCACGGCGAGACATTCGTGCCGAAACTCCTTCAGGGAAACGGACCCAGCGGCTGGTATTCCCACACGTGGCTGTCGCGCCCTGACCGGTCGTTGAGAACGCAGAAGCCGAAGATGTGCTGCCACGCCTCATCGATGGAGACCGGGTGTCCCGAGCTTCGACGGCGTGCCATACATACCCCGAGCTCGGTTTGGTAGTCGAGTGGCGGCTCTCCCGATAGACCGGCGCCGCAGCGCCCTTCTCCGGCACTTGACCGCGCGGCCGGCGGATCTCGCAGCCGCTGACCACGATGCTCGACGTACGGCCGTTATATGCGATGGGCACGTGCTTGTAGTTTGGAAACAGCGGCTCCGTGAGGAGGAACATGCCACGCGTTCAACGCATGATTGATCGATGCGAAGAAGTTCACCAAGTTCGCAATCCGCGCAGTAGTAGAAGTTCCGCATCAGCCATCGCGACCAAGTGCGGCGACAGTTCCTCGCGGGCGGCGACGTTCTGCGTATACAATAGCCGGAAAAACCTGCAGCCGAACTTCAGACCTTGTCCGGTCCCAACGCCATGAACCATTCAGGCTCGATCCGCCTAAGGCGACCGCCCCAGGCCGCGAGGCCAGTGAAATTGGCGGCGCATGTGCTTACATCGAGGATCATGTCGCCGATCGCGATGCCACCTCCGGAGCTTCGGCCGGGTCGGTGCGCCGGAACACGCCGAACGGCAGGTTCTATATTGGAAGGCGCTGCCGGAATTGGCGAACTCCATCAAACTGCGGCGTGAGCCGTCGTGGGTTGCGTTGAATTGACAGAACGGCACCGCCGTCCGGAAGAGAGGCCCTGTCACACGCCGATGGGACGGGGATCGCGGACAGGGCGGCTTATGCTCGTGCCATTGGCAGCGCCACGCGCCAGGCAACGAGCAAGGTTCCTCGAACATGAATACACCGCAATACATGTCTGGATTCGGCAACAGCTTCGAAACGGAGGCGCTCCCCGGCGCGCTGCCGGTCGGGCGGAATTCGCCGCAGCGGGCCACCTACGGGCTATATGCCGAACAGTTGAGTGGCTCGGCGTTCACGGCACCGCGCGGCACCAACGAACGATCGTGGCTTTACCGGATCCGCCCCAGCGTCAAGCACACCGGCCGCTTCACGCCGGTCGAGCCGGGCTTCCTCCGCACCGCGCCCAACACGGGACAATCGAAGCTGCCGATCGGGCAATACCGCTGGCTGCCGGTCGCCATCCCTACCGATGACCTGACCTTCGTCAGCGGACTGCGAACGGTGACGACTGCCGGCGATGCCGAAGCACAAGCCGGCATGGCCGCCCATCTGTCCTTCATCACCCACTCGATGAAAGACGAGTATTTCTGCGACTGCGACGGCGAACTGCTCGTCGTGGCGCAGCATGGCGCGCTGCGCTTCTGTACGGAGTTCGGCATCATTGAAATCGCACCCGGCGAGATCTGCGTGATCCCGCGCGGAATCATCTTCCGCGTGGAGCTTATGGACGGGCCCGCTCGCGCCTATGTATGTGAAAACTACGCAGGGTCGTTCACCCTTCCGGGAAGGGGGCCGATCGGCGCGAACTGCCTGGCCAATTCCCGCGATTTCCTTACGCCGGTCGCAGCCTATGATGACCTTGATTCATCGAGCATCGTGACCTTCAAATGGTGCGGCGAACTGTTCACGACCAAGATCGGGCATTCGCCGCTTGACGTCGTCGCCTGGCACGGCAACTACGCGCCCTACAAGTACGACCTGCGGCACTTCTCGCCGGTCGGCGCAATCGCCTTCGACCACCCGGACCCATCAATCTACACCGTCCTGACCTCGCCGTCGGAAAGTGCGGGCGCCGCCAATATCGACTTCGTCATCTTCCCGGAGCGCTGGGCGGTCGCCGAGAACACGTTTCGGCCGCCTTGGTATCACCGCAACATCATGTCCGAATTCATGGGCCTTGTTTACGGCGTATACGACGCGAAGCCCGAGGGCTTCGTGCCCGGCGGCATGAGCCTCCACAACATGATGCTTCCGCATGGACCGGACGCCGTCGCCTTCGAGAAGGCGAGCACCGTCGAACTGAAACCGCACAAGATCGCCAATACGCTCGCCTTCATGTTCGAGTCGCGCTTTCCGCAAAAGCTGACGCAATATGCGGCCGACTTGGCGGAAAGAGACGACGACTACGCCGAGTGCTGGACCGACCTTGCAAAGAAATTCGATCCTACATCGGCGCCGGTCAGGTGATGCCGGCGGGGACCCTCGCTCAAGCCTCGCTACGCGGTCGAAGGGTCACGCTATGTCCTCGCCGCCTGCGCCGTCGTGAGCCAGGAAATGTTCGGCATGGTCGTAGATACGCCGCAGAAAGCGTTTTAGCTCAATCCGCGCACGTCCAAACCAGGCGCCGGATTTCTAATGGACCGGACGCCCGCAAACTCTGTGAGCGTATTCCTGACCAGCAAGAGGCATCCTCAACGCCGATCTCCATCCCGGAGCGCTTGCGGTCGCAAAATCCACTGTGGATCCAGCCGGCCGCTATTCGCGCACCGACGCAGTGCGGCTGGTAATCAACCGCGAGAAGCAGGCGGTGATCCGCGCAGCGGCAGTGGCGGCAAACCCGACTGTCGCTATGGCGCGGCCAAAGCTTTGCGATCCAGAGGCGCCGCGCTCGCCGCTCCGCCGCTTGCGAAGTCCGCAAGCGACTTGCGTGTCCGTTAGCTCGAGCGAATAGGTGACGAACTGACGTCTTCCCGCAGCGGGCCAAACGATTTCTCAAGCTCTGCCAAGACCGCACCAATCCCATCTAGCGTCGACACAGCCGCGACATATCGATCAGGCCGCACAAGCAGCACCCGACCGGTGAGCGGTCTCAAAAACGCTTCCGCCTCCGGCGAGGCCGGTCTAGCGTGGTGCACACCACTAACTTTCACACGCTGCATTTCATTGAAGCAAATAGACAAAAACCGCGGGCTCAACACTCGCGAATCGGCAAGCAAGAGCAAATCGTTGGTGGGTACAGCGATCCCTACCACCAGGAACCAACCGTCCGAAATCGCATCAATTGACTTCGTGCTACCACCATCCAGGAAAAGCGAAACACGCGGACATGTCCGTCCAACAACGAGTTCCTGCCGCCTGGACCGCACCATGAAGCCGGCCTTAATCCATGGTCGAGGCATATAGCGCATCTCGGCAAAGAAACGCTGGATCGCGGGGATAAGGTTCAATGTCTGGAAGAAGGCGTCCCTCGCCGCAGCAATAATGCGGTTGCGAATGTTTGCCATTCTTCCGATCATCACCGAATATCGAATAATCGCCTCAACCTGCGGCCTCCTTTCTGTCTCGTAGGTCTCAAGGATCGTGGGGTTGAGCCTCCCTTGCAGTACCGCCGCAATCTTCCAGCAAACGTTGTTGGCATCGCGAGCGCCCGTGTTCATGGCCTGCGCGCCGAACGGCGGCATGACGTGCGCTGCGTCGCCGAGCAAGAAGACCCGTTTCGATCCCATTCGCTCGGCGATGCGCTCCGAAAATCCATAGACCACCGACCGGATGATTTTGAGGGGTGTTCCTTTGTACGGAGTATGTCTGTCCACGAGATCACGGATGCTGTCCGCCGTGGCAATCTTATGATGATCTTCGCCTGGGTTGAGCATGAACTCCAGTCTTCGCCCGCCATATGGCGCAGGCACGCTATTGAACGGCCGCTCAGGATTGCAAAAAAAACGCGAGAAGGGGGACCGGTCGGGAAACTCGGCGAGGTCGACCACTAAATGGGGTTGATCAATGCGATTTCCAGCGAAAGAAATATTGACAGCCGAGCGGATGAAACTTCGCGCGCCATCACAGGCGAGTACAAATCGTCCCGTCACTAGATGTTCTCGCCCGGCACGAACGACCTTCAACCTGACGCCATTCTCATCCTGATCTAGGCCTGCGACAGTAGACCGGTACTGCAGATCGACGCAGGGATAGCGCCGTGCGCCATGCAGCAGCTTCTTCTCGAAGACTGGCTGCATCAATCCCGCGCGGTTGCCAAATCCATTCGACGTCAAGAAGGGGTTGACCTTCACCACCGGCTTGCCCCGCATAGAATAAAAGAAAATTCCAAAAGGCGGCGAGAGGTGCTCTTCCATGTCGTCGAGCAAATCCAGGCTATCAAGAAGACGGAGATATTCGTCGTCGATCACGAGTGCTTTGGGCAAGTCCGACGTCAGTTCATTCCGCTCCAGCAAGATTGTGGAAATCCCGAGCGAGCCGAGAATGTTAGCGACCGTCAGGCCGATCGGACCCGCACCAACGACCAAGACATCGGCATCTTTGCTTCCTCGCCCGTCGGGTCCCGAAATCGGCTTGATGAGTTCGCGGATCTGATCAAGCGACAGATGATTATCCATTAACGCCCGCCTTTTCTGATTTGGCAGTTAGTTTCGACCGGCGACCGCCTCAGAGCCAAACTACTAGTGGACTTGATTCGCGTCTGTCCCATGCACGGGTGACGAACAGAAGTTTGAGATCAGCAAATACGGTCCGTTCCGAGAATTCTGCATCATCATCATCATGCCGCCGCCACTGCTTTTCCAGCGTAACCAACTAGACGCAGCCGACGAATCAAACCTAGGTAGCCATCCCCTCAGAGAGGGCGTGTCATGCTTCGGATCGGCGCGGCCGAACACGTGATCGGGGCGCGGCGGCGAGAAAGGTAGAAAGCATCATCACATCCCTGTCCGCTTCCTAGTGATGGGCCGGGCCGGAAGGGCGTTTATGCGAATACAGCTGGCCCTGCCTGTCGCGAAGCTCTGCTACGGCTCTGAGCTTCTGAACGGCGATCTGTCACGCTGCGGCCGACCGAACGCGGATTTGTCGGATCCGACTTCGAGGGCGATGCCAGCCACTCAGCGGTCGTTCTGAGCCGGCCCGCCCGACAGCTGGTAGCTCGAAACTCGCCCCTTGAGGATGTGGCAGACGACGGCTTGACCTGAAGTATGCGCAGAACACCCGGACAGTTCGCTCTTCCACATGTTCGCGGAGCGCTCCCGGGGCGGCCCGATCGGCCGAAGTGACAGCCATCTTGAGCGAAGACCGCCACGCCCGTCCATCGCGCCGACGCGACGCCAATGATGCTTCATGGCTATGCAGTCGAGTTACCATTTGAGTGAGGCTGCGGTATCTCGCCGCTCGCGTAAGGTCGACTCGCGCGCGATGGCGAGGGCGATCAAGGCAAACAATGCCATCGCGGCGGCGACGACGACCAATGCGGGGCGAAGACCGCCGACCGACGCGGCCAGCGGCGCAACGAGCAGTGGGCTCAAGAACTGACCGAAATACAGACCGAAGTATACCTGGCCGGTTGCCTTGCCCATGTGCCAGGGTTTTGCGGCGGCCATCGTCCAGGCCATGACATTGGGAACCAGCATCCCAGCACCAAGTCCATGTACTGCGAGGACGACGAAACTCTCGGCATAGCTGGTGATGCGCGACAGCCACCAAATCCCCACTGCCAGCAGCGCAAAGACCAAGACGTTGATCGATTGCGTATTGAACCGCCTCCGTAAGACGGGCCACAGCAACGTTCCCGCGGTAGCCGAAAGAATTCCGAAAGCGGCCCCCATTCCGATGGCTTGTGTCGACGTTATACCCAGATCTGCGAGCAGAAACGGGTACTGGACCGGCGGTAAGTAGACGGCGATCATGCCAACCAGCATGACTGTAATCTGGGGAAGCAGCGCGGACTTTGGCGGCCGTGTAGCTGCGAACCCCAGCGTATCGGTGCGCGGCGCGTATTGTGGGGGGGGCAGTCGCAGTTGGAAGGGAATCAGGAGCAGCGCGAGACCATAGAGCGCGAACGGCAGCCGCCAGTTCATTTCGCCGAGAGCACCACTGATAAAAAAGAGAACTGTGCCGGCAACGCCGATAAAGCGCATTTGCAGATTAAGATAACGTTCGCGCTCCTGTCCTCTGAAGTGAGTACCGATGATGGACGTGCAGCACGTCATCACGATGGCTTCAGCGGCACCGAAAATGAACCGAGAGACGACGATTTCAGTTATGCCATCGAGCCAGAGCGGAGCGACGCCGGAGACGGCGTATAGCGCTGTGCCCCACACCAAAAATTTGCGGCTTCCCCAACGGTCGATGACTGTGCCGATGAAGGGTGAAGCGATCGCCGTGACGAATGCAGGCGCCATCAGCGCCAACGCCACCAACAATTCGACGTGTTTGACCGAGGCGTAGGCCGCCTGGAACTTGACCAGGATAGGGACCACCAGGATGGATGCCAAGATGGTCATGCAGCTGCCGAACAGCAGAACTATGCCGACGCCGTTCACGCGTTCAATTGTCTTCATGTCGCCCCTCACCCTCACTGCACTTCTTGACTTGACATCGATCCCGCCGATGCTCGCGCGCTGTGGGAACAAGCCGGACCGCAGATATGTTTCCAGGCAGCCGGACCTGCCGCGCGAGCGAAGGTGTCGACCCGCGGCGAACGCCTCTCTTCTGGAAGGTCGACCTTTGCGACAAGGGACAAATCGCCTGTATCGTAGCCATCGCGGCGGACTGCACGAGTTTGGTCGGATGCGTATGCGCGCCCGGAATGCGAATCGCCTGCAGTGCGTATTCCTCATAAAGCGCGTCGGTCAGTCGAGCGCCGTCCGGAGGCGTCCATCCGACCGTCTCGTAGTTGAGCTCAACGCCCTCTGCCCCACCATCTTGCGAAGTGGACGACGGCCGTGGTGCAAAGGCGCCGATCGGCCGCGGCGTCGCGGGGCGCCCGATCGCATCGACCATGACGGGGGTGGCAACAGGCAGCCTCGGAGGCACATGCTGGCTCACCCAGTCGAGCAAGGTGGCGACATCGCCCGCCATGCCGAGCGAGGCCGGAAAGACTTTCGGATCTGCGGCGGACTGCTTGTCGATCACGAGCAGCCTGGTGTCGGTCTGCGTCCCGTGTTTCGCATAGACCGCGCCGTCGATTGCAGCAGAAAACACCACCCGCCCGCGTTCCTGGAGGCGAACGAAGGCGTCTCGCCACGCCGGATTGTCCGGCGCAAGGCTCGCGCCGGTAAAGGCAACCAGACGTCCGCCGTCGCAAAGACGGGCCAAGGCAGAAGCGATGTGCCGGAGCGCCGCATCCGCCATTCGTCGATCGACGTTCGCCAATGCCGAGAACGGCGGGTTCATCAGGACGACGCTCGGTGCGACGCCCGCATAGAGGTGATCATCGATCTGGGCGGCGTCGAACCGCGTGACCTTGACGTTGGGGAAGAGTTGATCGAGCAATGCCGCGCGGGGCTCAGCCAGCTCGTTCAATATCAGCGCCCCGCCGGCGAGCTCGGCAAAGACGGCGAGCAAGCCGGTCCCCGCAGAGGGCTCCAAGACCCGGTCGGACGGCGTGATGCCGGTCGCGGTGCATGCGGCGAGCCCGAGCGGGATCGGCGTCGAGAATTGCTGAAGGGCCTGGCTGTCCTCCGAGCGGCGTGTGTGGGTGGGAAGAAGGTTGGCGATCTTCGCGAGCATCGGCAGCATCGCGGCCGTTGAGCCAGCCTTGGTCCGGATAGCAGGGCCGAACTTGCGAAGAAACAGAATGGTTGCCGCCTCGCAGACGTCATAGGCGCTTTTCCAGTTCCAGACGCCAGCGGCGTCGGAAGCGCCGAAGGCAGCTTCCATGGCGCTACGCAGGACAGCGGCATCGATGCGACGGCTGCGCTCGAGATCAATCACGAGCTGTCGCGCGGCCCGGACGGCGGCGGAGGTGAGACTTGGAGCGGCACGCATCGAGAGCGGTGCGGCGGCAGCGCCGCCGGCGAGAGATTCGGTCATGGCAGGGTTCTTTCGGAGAGCAGGAAGGGGTCGAACCATCAGGCGCTCTCTTTCAGACCCGACGGCTCAAACCATCCCGGCCCAACTCTCCCTCTCTGCCTCCGTCCAAAAGAATGGGGACCGGCGCGGCACACCGGTCCCCAAGCAATTGCCGGACGGCGGGAGCCGTCCCGTTCTACGTGTCACTCAGCGGCGTCGAGCTGTTGCGGATCCTCGTCGCTCGCGTTGTCCCGATCCTCGTCCTCGGCGAGGAATTCGGGCAGCGGGCCCGCTTCACTCTCCTGCTCGCCTGACGCCGCATTGGGATCGACAAGACGCAGTGGCTCCGGTAACCAGCCGGAGCCGTCGAGAAGACGCTCGGCCTCCTTGGCCATGTCGGCCTTTTTCAGGTGGTCGATCAGTTGCGCGGAAGATTCGCCTCTTGCTTCCCGCACTGCCTCCAGGATGCGAGGCTTGGTGACGCGGCCGAGATAGTTGTCGACGGAAGGCCTCCAGCCCGCTCGAACCATGTCGAGGTCGACGGCGCGTGCCAGGACGTCGGCGTGATCGAGTCGGGTGCGGACGCCGTGGGCGGAGACACGGCCCTGATTGTAACGGTTGGCCGGCTCAAAGACGGCGTTGACCGCAAATGAGGCACAGTGCGCGAACAGGGATGCCTGTGCGGCGCCGTCGAGGGCCGTGAGCGCATCCCAGAGATCGTTCTCGCTATTCGGCAACCGTGCCTTCCAGGATTCATGCCGCGCCTCAACGGCCTTCGCGGACGCACTTTCCCTCAAGCCAGGCGCTTGAGCCGGAAAGGCCGGCGTGCGAAGCCCGATCTCAAGGCAGCTTCCGGACGATGCGAACCGGTAAAAGGCCGTCAGCACGAAGTTGTGCAGCACCGCCTGGAACGCGATCGCAGGATCTTCTGCCAGCGCATCCCGCAATGCCAGCGTGCGATGCGCTGTCAGCTCAGTGATCAGCCGATCCGGCAGAGGTTTCGTCGTATCCTCATCATCTTCTTCCGTATCAGTAGCGCCGCCAGTCACCGCGATGACCGTGCGCTGGATGGAAGCACCAGCCGCCTTCCCCTCGGCCGACTGTGTGTCGGCGGACTGTCCGACTTCAGGATCGTCTGCCGGGGCATCATCCTCGGGCCTGACGTAACCCCGATCGACCGAGAGGCGCCCTTCGGAATCAATGCTGACGAAGACGCCAGCGCGGGCGATCTCGGCCGGATCGTAAATCATCGGCCGGTGTTCGAACGCAGCGAGTGCCACCTCGATTTCGCCGAGACGCTGATCGACCTCATCGGGCAACTCGTCGGCATCCTGGTAGTCGAATTCAAGCCTGGCTTGCTCCGCGTTGAGGGCGTCGATGGTGGCCTGATCCTCCGGGGAAACATCGACAGGTTTGCCCTCGATTTCGCGCAGGCCATCCGTGTGGCCGTAGGGGAATGCGACGGCCACCGAAATCCACTTCCAGCCTTCGGCTGCAATCGTCTCGCCTTCGGCCTTGAGCTTTTCCGTCGCGAGACGGTCGAGCAAGGCGACGTCCTGGAGCCAGCCGCCATCATCGTGCTCGAACAGATCCCGCAAAACACCGCCGCCAGCCTGCTCGTAAGAATCCAGTCCAACGAACTGAACGCGGCGATCGGACGCGCGCACGGTATTTTCGGTCAGCATTCGCCGGATCTGATATGGCTCATCATAGCCGGATCGGCTGACGCTCTGCCAGACCTGCTCCTGCCTGGCGTGGTCGGCGGTAACAGAGAAGGCCATGAGCTGCTCGAGGGTCATGCCGTCTTCGGCATAGACGTCGTGAAGCTTTGGCGACACGGACGCCAGCCGAAGTCGTTGCTTCACGACGGCCGGTGTCACGAAGTGACGGGCCGCGATATCCTCGTCGGACATACCGGCGCCACTCAAGGTCTGGAAGGCTCGGAACTGATCGAGCGGATGAAGCCCTACTCGCTCGTCATTTTCTGCAAGCGAGTCGTCTTCAGCGATGCCCCCCTCGCGCACGACACAAGGAACGAGTTGCGTCTTTGCCATACGCTTCTGCTTCACCAGAAGTTCCAGCGCCCGATAACGCCGACCGCCGGCCGGCACCTCGAACATGCCGGTCTCATTGCCTTCGGCGTCCACGACCGCCCGCACATTGAGACTTTGCAGGAGCGTACGCTGCGCGATGCTTTCGGCGAGTTGCTCGATGGAAACGCCCGCCTTCACATATCGGACGTTGGACTGGCTGAGGACCAGTTTGTTGAACGGAATGTCTCGTGAGGGGGACAGCGTGATCTTTTGGACAGCCTTCGTCATATCGATTCTCCACGACGGGCAGCCGAGAGCCTCTCTCTCGGCCTCCAACCCGTCGCGGAAAACGACCCCGCCCTCTCACTCTCATCCTACGGCCACCGAGCAGAGCCTCACGCCGCCTGCTGGTCCTCCGGCATGTCGGCAGCAGCTCCTGGGAGAAAGCCAAGCAGGTAGTCCGCGGCCTTGCTGGCCTGGGAAGCGGCCCGGATGATTGCACGATTGTCCTCGCGCAAGACTTCAAGCCACGAGCCGATATAGTCGGCGTGCCGCACCGTGGGGACGATACCGAGCGAGGCGCAACCGAACGCAGAGGCGATTTCCGCAACCAACTCCTCAAAGGCGTACTTCTTGGTTCCATAGCTGCCCGACAGGTCGCGGTTGAGACGCGATGGGTGGCCGCTGGCATGCGCCAATTCATGCAAGGCCGTTCGATGCCAATTGATCGGCTCGAAATAGACTTGCGGTGGCGGCACCTGCACATAATCTTCCGTCGGCGCATAGAAGGCGCGGTTGCCGCGGATGCGGAAGTCGATGCCGGTCGCCTTGATCAGGTATTCGACCTGCGGTTCGATCAGACCGGGCGGCGGAGGCGGCGCCGTTGTTGCGATCTCGGGAGGCAGGCCGTCGCATTGATCGCTGTTAAAGACAGTGAAGCGCTTGAGGAACGGAATGGCCTGCGCTTCCTCACCGTTCTCGCTCGCGCGGCGCTTTTCGTCGACTGGCACAAAGCGGTCGGCATAGACGACGGTCGTGCCGCGCTCACCCTTGCGGACGTGCCCACCGAGCGACAGGGCCTGACGGAAGGTAAGCCAGCTCTGACCTGTGAATGCGCGCTCAGTGGCTGCTCCCCAGAGAATCAGAACATTGATGCCGCTATACTGACGGCCGGACGCGGCGCTTTTCGGCATGGCCAAAGGCGCCTTCGCCGCCACGCTGCCCCATGGCTGGACCCACGGCACTCGGCCAGCCTCCAGTTCGGCGATGATCTTGCTGGTGATTTCGTCATAAAGGTTCGCCCGGTCCTCACCGGTGTGCGCCCGAGAATATTGTCTGGACATCGCGGATCTCCGCGACGGGCGCCGCGAGCCTCTCTCGCAGCCCATAACCCGTCACGGCAAATCCGCGCGACACTCTGACTCTCGCCTCTACCTGAGAGAATGCGAAATCTGCGACGCAATCCGCCTTGCATCGGGTGTTCACGGGAATTGCGTTGAGCTACCTAGGGCCGCAGGCCCGACCAGGCGTGCGCCAGGGGCGCATCGCCCAACGGAAATGGCACCCGGAGAGCGTGAGCATAGCGACCCGAAGGGGCACGCGGGTCCGAGTGCAGCGACGAGACCGGTTTAATAGCGGCACCCGGGAACGGGGCAGTGATAGCGGTCGCCGTAGGCGAGCCCCTTTTCCGAGTGCCCCCGGCGAGGAGCTCCGCATCCGCTTGCGCGAGGGATCGAAGCCGGATGGCCGAGACGCAAAGCGGCTCGGTCCACGAGAGCCCGGTGCGGCGACAGCCGCACGCGCGCAAGGAGAGTTCACCAGTCGAGGCGCTTGGTTTCCGCTCGCGCAAATCTATTTGCCGCAACTGGTCGCAGGCTAGCAATTCGTGCCCCAAGGCTCCCCTTCTGGTCCGATTCAAAACAAGTTTGTCATTCCGACAATTGAACTTTCAAAGCTTGCCTCCGCGCAGGGTTGAGCGGCAGATTGTCGGAACGAGTGCTGGCAACTAACGGGAATCACATGCCTCTCGATCAGCGGGCAACCACAAGCCTGCCGAAATAGGATGGCCACATTCTCGAACTATCTGAAGTAAGATTTCGGCTGCTTCTTTTTCGAGGCAGCTCTCAAGCTAAGCCTTCCAAATGTTCATCGCGTCTGATCCGGTCACGCGCGTACACCATCCCAATTGCTCTCCACGCCAGCCGATTTCCATACCAGTCATTGCTACCCCTTGTCTCTTCCAGGGTTCCGACCTCAACGTCAGAGAGCTGGTGAACCAAGCACGGGACGCGCAGAGACCACGAGGTACGGATATCGAAAATGGGAACCCTGAAGCGTTGTGTCCACGGGCGATATATCCACTGAAACCCCTACCATCAAGCTAGATGGAACACTTGGAGCGACGGCCTATTGCGGCCGCGGATTGACGTTAATGGCATCCCGCATTGCGCTTCCTGCTCGTTACCCGCCGATCGGCACATGGCCAGCAGTCATGCGGGCCGACATGGTCGCCGCGTACCTGGATTATCGCGACACCGGTGAACTTGCACGCGCGGTGGCCCGCGGCGAGGCTCCTCCGCCAACGGGCTATCGTGGAACTGGTCGCACTCGACAGCCAGTTTGGTCGAAGGCAACCATCGATGACTCGACCGCACCATACAGGGCCGCGAACTCAATCAGGTCAGACGGACAGGATTTGGCCTCTCTTGTATGAAAACACTCCACACCTCGTCTACACTCCCGCGTTACTGTCGGCAAAAGGCGTTGAAGCGTGGTGGCTGGGCATATTTTTTTGAGCCACCCACTTGGGCTCGCAAACAAGGCTGCACCGTCGAATCCGAAGCGCTGGGGGAGGATCTTGCGGCGGCGGTAGACCGAGTCACGAATGTCCTGTTACCCGCCTTTGACAGCTGGCGTTCCGCAGGTCTAACCGACATGGCTCCGGTTTCGACCGCACCTGGCACATTCGATTGGCTCATATTCGTTTTCAAAACACACCAGAAATGGAACGAGATCGACCATAAAACGCAGCGCCTCTACGACCAAGGCTTGGCACTTTTTGCCAATCATGAGCTGAAGGATGCCAGTCGAGCGGGCTCAAAACAGCTTTCTGCCTTCAACAAAGGATTCGTTGACGCCGTTTATGCGAAATTACTCGTCGTGGAACACAAGGAGCCGGATGGTCGCACCGTCAAGCGCGAACGTCGACGCTTCGCGAATGCAGCGATGACCGCTTGCAGGCGCGCCTGGTTTGTCGGCCAGCGCGCTCAAGAAACAAAAGTACCGGCAATCAACCCGTTCTCGCGAATGGGACTAAAGTCCCGCGCTCCTGGTCGACCTGTGCGAGAGACGCCCACGGCGAGCTGGGACGAGCTTGTCGCGTTCAGACTAGCTGCCAAGAAACTTGGATTTTACTCAATTGGCACAGCCGCTTTGCTGAGCTGGGAGTGGCTACAGCGCGAGGAACATGTGTTCGGAGCCTTCGAGATAGCACACTATCGGCCAGAGGAGCGACCAGACAGCGTGAGGATTGTACACCCGAAGAATGGAGAAGAAGCTTGGTGGCCTCTCTTCGACGAAACGGGCGCGCCTCTTTTCCCCGAGTTGATGGCGGAACTCGATTCGATCAAAGAGAGATTCGTTTCCGGATTGGCCTTTCGACGTGACCATCCTCATCGAAGATCATGCATTGCACTTCCATGGATTACTCCCCGCAAAGATCTGCGCTACCTCCGATCGGTCGTAAAGAAAATTATCGTCACAGCCGGACTCCGAAACGAGCTTTCATTTACATCATTTCGCCACGGCGGGTTCACGGAAGGTGCTGACAGCGACCTCACGGACGCTGAGTTACGGACCGCCGGCCGTCATCGCTCCAGACATCAATTGCCAACGTATGCAAAGCGTACACAGAAGCAGCTAATCGCTGCCTCTCAAAAGCGCCGGCTCCAGCGCTCTAGAACCGCTTCTTCAGAAGATCAGCTCGCGGCACCAACAAATTGAGGTATTTTTCTTGGCTTTCTGATATTCCAAACTCCCGAACATTTACGCCTACCGTCCCGTCCAGACCGGCTTCCTCTTCTCGCCGAATGCTTTCAGCCCCTCCTTGGCGTCCTCGGTCATCGCGAGCAGTGCGATCTGGCTTTCGGTGTAGGCTATGCTCTCGTCGAACGACATCGAGGCGATGGCGCGCATCGCGTATTTGCCGCGGCGGATCGCGGTCGGGGATTTGTCGGCGATGCGGCCGATCAGCCAGTCGACCTTGGCATCAAGCTCGGCCGTGGGCACGATGTAGTTGAGCAGGCCCGCATCCTTTGCGGCCTTCGCATCGAACGGCTCGCCGGTGAGCGCCCATTCGTTGACGAGGCGTCGCGGTGCGATCTCCTGCAACAGGCTCAGCACCTGCATCGGAAACACGCCGACCTTCACCTCCGGCAGGCCGAAGATGACATGATCCGCCGCGACCGCCATGTCGGTCATGCAAAGAAGCCCCATACCTCCGGCCATGCAGACGCCGCCGACGCGCGCGATCGCGGGTTTGGTGGCGTTCTGCGACAGCCGCAGCAGATCGGCATAATCGACGTTCGGCCTGGAATGATCCATCGCGAAAGCCGCACCGGAATTCTGCAAATCGGCGCCGGCGCAGAACGCCTTGTCGCCCGCACCGGTCAACACGATGACGCGGACGTCCTTGTCGTCATGCGCGTCGCGATAGCCACGTGTGATGCCGGCAATGACGTCGCCGTTCAGCGCGTTGCGCTTTTCCGGCCGGCTGATGGTGATCCAGAACGCCTGCCCGCGCTTCTCGGTGATGACGCCTGCGGTGTCGGTCATGACGCTATATCCTTGCTCCCGTTTTGCAGCCATTTGCGGCAGCCTCGGCGTGAAGTGCAAGGGCAAACTGCCATGCGGCGCCGCTTTAGCGCCTCGACGCAAATCTGCACGCGATCAAAGCGCGAGCGCAGCTCAGGCCGCGGCCGCTTTCCTGATCCAGACCTTGTTGTCGTGAAACGCTGCGCCGCCGATCGGGGCAATCGTGTCCGCACCGGTCAGCATGTTGATGCCGCGGCCACCGATATGATTCTTGTTCGGATGCACGGATTCCGCAATCAGCACGCCGCGCCGCACGCCCTCGAACAGCACGGCAATCAGCGTGGTCTCGCCGCGGGGGTTGCCGAGCGTCACCGCATCGCCGTCGGCGATGTCGAGCGCAGCCGCATCCAGCGGATGGATCATCACGCTCGCCTTGCCCTCGCGCGCCTGCGAGGACGGGGTCTCGTTGAAGGTGGTGTTGAGGAAGCTGCGCGACGGGCTGGTTGCAAGCCGGAACGGATGGGCCTGGTCGGTGTGCTCGATCACGGCCCAATGGTCCGGCAGCGACGGCATCTTGTCGAAATCGCCCATGGTCTGGCCGAACGGCGGATGCGCCCAGTCGGCCCTGAAATGGAATTTTTTGTCGAGATGAGCAAAGCCATCTAGATAATGCGAGGTACGGAAGTCCGGCTGCAGATCGCGCCAGATGTCGGCTTCGAGGCCGGCGATGTCGCCGTGATCGCTGAGCTTCAGCGTCGTGTCGATCAATTCGCGCGGCGTCATCTCGAAGCCGCGATGCTTCGCGCCGAGCCGCGGCGCCAGCGCCTGCATCACCTGGTGGTTGGAGCGGCATTCGCCGGGCGGGTCGATCAGCTTGGGACCGACCGAGATATGCTGATGGCCGCCGCCGTAATAGAGATCGTCATGCTCCATGAACATGGTCGCCGGCAGCACGATATCGGCAATCTGCGCCGTCTCGGTCATGAACTGCTCGTGCACCGCGACGAACAGATCCTCGCGCGCAAAGCCCTGCCGTACCAGCGCCTGCTCCGGAGCCACTGTCATCGGATTGGTGTTCTGGATCAGCATCGCCTTGACCGGGCCCTTGCGGAGCAGGGCCTCGGCATCGCCGGTGAGGATGCGACCAATCTGCGACTGGTCGAGCGCGCGGATCGACTTGTCGATCGCATCATGGCCTTCGATGACGGCTTCGTTGAAGTGCCACAGCGCGTAATTGTTGAAGAAGGCGCCGCCGCCCTCGTACTGCCAGGCGCCGGTCACCGCGGGAATGCAGTTCGCCGCATGCATCTGCGTCGCGCCGTTGCGCGAACGGGTGAAGCCGTAGCCGAGACGGAAGAAGGTCCGTTTGGTCTCGCCGACAGCCTTGGCAAAGGCCTCGATCTCCGCCACCGGCACGCCAGAGATCGCGGAAGCCCATTCCGGCGTGCGCGTCTTCAGATGCGCCTCGAGTTCAGCCGGGCAGTCGGTGTACTTGTCCATGTAGGCGCGATCGGCATAACCGTCGCGGAAGAGAACATGCATCACGCCGCAGGCGAACGCGCCATCGGTGCCGGGCCGCAGCAGGATCTTGATATCAGCCTGCTTCATGGTCTCGTTATTGTAGACGTCGACAGCAGCGATTTTGGCGCCGCGCTCCTTCCGCGCACGCGCAGCGTGCGTCATCACGTTGACCTGCGTGTTGACCGGATTGGTGCCCCAGATCACCACGAGATCGGACAGCGCCATCTCGCGCGGATCGACGCCCGCGATCTTGCCGGTGCCGATCGCAAATCCGATGCGCCCGACATTGGCGCAGATGGTCTGGTAGAAGCGCGAATATTTTTTCACATGCGTGAGACGGTTGAGGCCGTCGCGCATCACCAGCCCCATCGTGCCGGCGTAGTAATACGGCCAGATCGACTCCGCGCCGAACTCGCGCTCTGCCCGGTTGAAGCGATCGGCGATCTCGTCGAGCGCCTCGTCCCAGGAAATCCGCGCAAACTGGCCGGAGCCTTTCGCACCCGTCCGGCGCATCGGAAACATCACCCGCTCCGGGTGATGGATGCGCTCGGCGTAGCGTGCGACCTTGGCGCAGACGACGCCGGCCGTGTAGGTCTGCTTTTTCGAACCGCGGACGCGGCCGATGCTGCGACCCTCGACCACCTCGATATCGAGCGCACAGGCCGACGGGCAATCGTGCGGACAAGTGGAGTGACGGATCTCGATCTTGGCGTGCTGGTTCATGACCAATTTCGTAACACCAAAATACCGGGCAGCCGAGGGCATTTATCCGGCAACGCCCATGCAAAATGCTCAAGCCATGCGCGTGCCCTGTTCCTCCCGCGACCGCGAAAGGCCCCGCCGCCACACCGAAAACGGTCCGATATTCCGGCCGAAATCGACTTTATGAGGCGTCGACAGCCCGCGCGCCCTGTCGCTACAGTGCCGGCCAACAAAAACGAGTTCAGGGAGGTGGGCGTGACGGCTCGACAATTGATGCTGGCGCTCGCCGCCGGCCTGCTCACCGCATGCTCCGCAACTCCGTCCCTGGCGCAAGGCTATCCCGCGCACGGGGTCCGCATCGTCGTGCCCTTCGGCGCCGGCGGGCCGGCCGACGTCGCGGCGCGGCTGATCGGCAACGCCCTCCAGGAGCGGTTTGGCCAGCCCTTCGTGGTCGAGAACCGTACCGGCGCGGGCGGCGTCATCGGCACGGTCGAGGCGGCGAAGTCGGCGGCCGACGGCTACACCCTGCTGATGATGTCCAACACCCAGACCGCAAATGAATCGCTGCTGACGCCGGAGCAGCGCAAATACGATCTGATGCGTGACCTCGCACCGATTGCGCCCGTGAACTATTCCGATCTCGTGATCGTGGTGAACCCGCAAGTTCCGGCGAAGACGCTGCAGGAGTTCATCGCGCTCGCCAAGGCGCAGCCGGGCAAATTGAACTACGCCTCTTCCGGCCAGGGCACGCCCTATCACATGGCCGGCGAGCTGTTCAAAGCGATGGCCGGCATCGAAATCGTCCACGTCCCCTACCGCAACAGCGGCGAGGCGCGCAGCGGCGTGATCGGCGGCCAGGTGCAGATGATGATCGACGCGGTGCCGGCGATGGCGCCGAACATCGGAGAAAACCAGGTCCGCGCCCTCGCGACCACCGGCCAGCAGCGGTCCGCGGTGCTGCCCAATGTGCCGACTGCCGGCGAGGCCGGCGTTCCCGGCTACGAGGCGACGATCTGGCTCGGCCTGATGGCGCCAGTGGGCACGCCAAAACTTGTCATCGACAAGCTCAACTCGGCCGTGAACGCGATGGTGAAGCGGCCCGACATCGTAAAACTCTGGACTGAGCAGGGTGCCGTGCCCATGTCGATGACGCCGGAGGAGTTCGACAAGTTCCTCCAGGGCGACATCGCGAAATGGGCCGAAATCGTCAAGAAGTTCGATAAATCCTGAGGCCGCGCCGATCATGCCCACCATTCGATTCCAGCTCAACGGCGCGACGGTGGCGGTGGATGCCGATCCCGATCAAACGCTGCTCGACGTGCTGCGCGGCCAGCTCGGCACCACCAGTCCCCATTTCGGCTGCGGGGCCGGTGAATGCGGCGCCTGTTACGTGATGGTCGACAACCGCGCGATGGCGTCCTGCGACATGCCGATGTGGTCGGTGGCGGACAAGGAAATCGTCACACTGGAGGGCCTCGGCACCGCCGAGCAACCGCATCCGCTGCAACGCGCCTTCATCGCCGAACAGGCGATGCAATGCGGCTATTGCGTCTCGGGGATCCTGATCAGCGCGGCGGCGCTGCTGAAGCGCAATCCATCGCCATCGGAAGCCGAGGTCAGGGCGGCGCTCGACCGCAATCTGTGCCGCTGTGGATCGCACAACCGCATGGTCCGCGCCGTGCTCCGGGCGGCATCGGAGATCGCAACATCATGAGTGCGTCGCCCCCTGCCCCGAAACTGCCGATTAGCCTCGCAGCCAATCCAAGACTGTCGTCCTGGGTGAAGTTCACCGGCGAAGGCCGCGTGGCGGTCTCGCCCGGCAAGGTCGAGATCGGCCAGGGCATCGTCACGGCGCTGGCACAGATCGCGGCGGACGAGCTCGACATCGAGATCGGCCGCATCGACATGATCCGCGCCTCGACGGCTGCGAGCCCGAATGAGGGTGTCACTTCCGGCAGCCTGTCGATCCAGCAGTCCGGCCGCGCACTGCGCCACGTCTGCTCTGAGGTGCGCCAGCGCTTCCTCGCGGCAGCATCCGAACGTCTTGGCGTCGATGCGGCGCTGCTCGGTGTCGAGGACGGCACGATCTCGGGTCCCGGCAATATCAGGACCAGCTACTGGGAGCTGGCTGGCGACGTCTCGCTGGATCGCGATGCGACCGCAGGCGCTTCGGCGAAGACTGCCGCCCAGCGCGCGGTCGCCGGGCATGCGATCCAGCGCGTCGACATTCCCGACAAGGTGTTCGCGCGGCCGCGGTTCATCCATGACTGCGCGTTGCCGGGGCTGGTGCATGGACGCGTGCTGCGGCCGGACGTCTCGGGTGCGCGGCTGATCGCGCTCGATGAAGCGGCCGTACGCGGCGTTTCCGGGCTCATCGGCATCGTCCGCGACGGCAGTTTTGCAGGCGTCGTGGCCGACAGTGAGGTCGCGGCGGAAGCCGCGCTGAAGGCCCTGCGCAAGGATGCGACCTGGTCGGCCGGCGAGCCGCTTCCTGACGAAGACGATCTGGCTGACTTCCTGAGAAGCCAGCCAGTCGAGACCACAGTCATCGACACCCGGGTAGCCGCCGCGACAGAACAAGCTGCACGCACGCTCCGCCGGCAATACACGCGGCCCTACATCGCACATGCCTCGATCGCGCCGTCCTGCGCAATGGCGCGATGGGATGGCGACCGGGTCCATGTCTGGACGCACAGCCAGGGCGTCTATCTGCTGCGCGCCGATCTCGCGATCGTGCTTAAGCTGCCGGCCGAAAATATCGTCGTCGAGCATATGGAAGGCGCAGGCTGCTACGGGCACAACGCGGCTGACGATGTCGCGCTCGATGCCGTGCTGCTGGCGAAGGCGGCCGACGGCCGCCCGGTGCGGGTGCAATGGTCGCGCCACGACGAGATGTCCCACGCGCCGTTTGGTGCCGCGATGGCCATCGAGATCGAGGCCGATCTCGACGCGGGTAACGAGATCATTGGCTGGCGCCATGCGATCTGGAGCAACGGCCACGCGGCGCGGCCCGGGCGTGCGGCGCAGCCCGCGCTGCTGGCGGCAAGCGAGATCGCAAATCCCTATCCGCGCATGATCTCGACGAATCCGCCCGCGGCCAATGGCGGCGGAGGAGACCGCAATTCCGTTCCGCTCTACGACTTCCCGGCCTGGACGATCACGAGCCATCGCCTCCTGACCATGCCGGTGCGCACATCGGCGCTGCGAAGCCTCGGCGCGCAGGGCAATGTGTTCGCGATCGAATCTCTGGTCGACGAGATCGCCGCCTTGCGCGGCGAAGACCCGATCGCGTTTCGCCTGCAGCATCTCCGCGACGAGCGGGCACGCGAGGTGATCCGCGCAGCGGCGCGACGCGCGGCCTGGAAGCCCGAGCGGCGATCCGGCATCGGCTACGGCGTCGGCTTTGCCCGCTACAAGAACACCGGCGCCCATTGTGCAGGGATCGCCGAGATCGAAGGCACCGACGAGATCCGCGTGAGACGGCTGACGCTTGCGGTCGATGTCGGCGAAGCCATCAATCCGGACGGCGTCATCAACCAGATCGAGGGCGGCGCGATCCAGGCGACGAGCTGGGTGCTGAAGGAGCGCGTCCGCTTCGATCCGTTGCGCATCACATCGACCTCGTGGACGGACTATCCGATCCTGACATTCAGCGCGGTGCCAATGGTCGATGTGGAGATCATCCAGCGGCCGGAGATCGAGCCGGTCGGGGCCGGCGAGGCCGCGCACGGCCCTGTGACGGCGGCCATCGCGAATGCGGTCCATGATTGCCTTGGCGTGCGCATACGCGACCTGCCGATCACACGCGACAGAATCATCGCAGCCATGGAGCTTGCATCGTGACCACAGTGAACATTTTGAGCGGCGGCGCGGCGCAAGGCCTGGTGCGCGGCCTCAGCGAGGCCTTCAAGTCGCAGACCGGTTTCGGTATCGACGGCGAATTCGGCGCGGTCGGTGTGATGGCGGACAAGCTGCGCGCGGCCACGCCGGCGGATCTCGTGATCCTGACGCAGGCTCTGCTGGCAAAACTTGCCGCGGAGAAGCTTCTCGTCGCCTCCTCGATAGCCGATGTCGGCCGGGTCGAGACCGCGCTGGCGGTCCGCAGCCGCGATCCCAGGGTAACCGTAAACACGGAGGCCGATCTGCGCGAGGTCCTGCGCTCCGCGGACGCCATCTACGTTCCCGACACCAAGGCCTCGACCGCGGGCCAGCACGTCGCAAAAGTGCTGGATCAGCTCGGCATCGCCTATGAGGTCACATCGCGGCTGAAGATCTTTCCGAACGGCGCAACAGCGATGCGCGAGCTGGCGGCGTCCACCGCGACGCGGCCGATCGGATGCACGCAGGCGACCGAGATCATCGCAACCGACGGCATCGCACTATCGGGTTCGCTGCCGCCGGGCTGCGAGCTGGTGACGATGTATACCGCCGGCGTGACCACGCAAGCGGCACATCCGAACGAAGCCGCCGCGCTGATCGCACTGCTGACTGGCGCAGATCACAGGGACCTGCGCCAGCGCGCGGGCTTTGCCGGCTAGATGCGAACCTTATGTGTGCAGCTGGGTAAGGCCGGTCGGCGGACCGTCGACCCCGGTCCAGCCGCCATCGACGAACAGCGTGCTGCCGCTGACATAGCTCGCGGCGTCCGACGCGAGATAGGCCACCGCCGTCGCGACCTCGTCGGCGCTGCTCCAGCGGTTGAACACGGTGTGGCCGGCGTAGAGATTGTAGATGTCGGGACGCTGCTTGAACGGGCTGGTCAGCGCGGTCTCGGCGATGCTCGGCGCGATCGCGTTGACGCGAACGCCGGAGAGGCCGACCTCGGAGGCAAAGCCCTTCACCAGCAGACCAATCGCGGCCTTGGTCGATCCATAGACGCCGAGGCCCGGCTCAATGGTCACCGCACGCACCGAGGAGCAGGCGATGATGCTGCCGCCCTTTTGCTCGACCATGATGCGGCCAAAGGCCTGGAAGAACCAGACCGTTCCCTTGACGTTGAGGTTCAGGACGCGGTCGAGATCCTCCTCGGTGTAGTCGAGGATGGTCTTGCGGATGTTGAGCCCGGGCGTGGTCACGGCGATGTCGAGCCGCGAAAACTTCTGCATCACGGTTTTGGCGAGCGCGTTGACGTCGGCAGCGCTCGCGGCATCGCATGCGGCCGCTTCGGCCCAACCGCCCTTGTCGCGAATGCCCGCGGCCGTCGCCTCTGCCGCGTCAAGCGCGCGATCGGCGCAGACGACGCGGGCGCCAAGTCCGGCCAGCGCCTCGGCCGACGATTTGCCGATGCCCGATGCGGCGCCGAGCACCACGGCCGTCTTGCCGGTCAGATCGAAGAGCTTGCGATAGTCAGTCACGGACAGATTCTCCCTGTTGCTGTGACGCAAACTATCGCAAGCGCGGTTCGCCGGCCAATGCCGGCGAACGCACGACTGCTATCCCTTATCCCTTATATCCCATCAGCAGACGGGGCAGCCACAGCGAGAAGGCCGGGACATAGGTCACGAACATCAGCGCCGCGATCAGGGCCGCGTAGAACGGCATGATGGTGCGCATCACCGCGCCGACCGAGATGCCGCCAATGGCGCAACCCACAAACTGCGTCGTGCCGACCGGCGGGGTGTTCAGCCCGAGGGCGCAGTTGATCAGCATCAGCATGCCGAACTGCACCGGATCCATGCCCGCCTTCATCGCGATCGGCAGGAAGATCGGGGTGCAGATCAGGATGGTCGCCGCCATGTCCATGAACGTGCCGAGCAAGAACAGGATGACGTTGATGAGCAGGAAGATCATCCAGGGCTGCGTCGAGACCTTGCTCATGAGGTCGCCAGCGAAGTCGGCGACCTCATAGAGGCCCATCAGATACTGGAACATGGTGGAGACGCCGATCAGCAGCAACACCACGCCCGTCGTCTTCACCGCCTTCGCTGCGGCGCGCAGGAAGTTCGACAAGGTCATGGTGCGGTAGATGAAGAACGTCAGCAGGATCGTATAGGTAACCGCGACGGCAGCGGACTCAGTTGCCGTGAAGACACCGGACAGGATGCCGGACAGAATGATGCCGACGATCAGAAGGCCGGGCAGCGCGGCTGTGAACGAGCGAAACACCTCGGCCCAGCCCGGGAACTTGCCGGCCGGATAGCCGCGCTTCACCGCCACCGCGTAGGCGGCGGCCAGCATGCACACCATCAGCACCATCGCCGGCAGGAGGCCGGCGGCGATCAGTGCGCCGATCGAGACCTTGCCGCCGGCGGCGAGCGCATAGATGATCATGTTGTGGCTGGTCGGCATCAGCGCTCCGACCAGCGAGGCATGGGTGGTGACATTGACGGCGTAGTCGGTGTCGAACCCTTCCTTTTTCATCATCGGGATCATCACCGCGCCCATCGCCGATACGTCGGCCACGGGCGAGCCGGAGACGCCGCCGAACAGCGTGCAGGCGACCACGTTCGACATGCCGAGGCCGCCGCGGATGTGTCCGACGAGATTCTTGGCGAGCTGCACGATCTTGTCGGCGACGCCGCCATGCAGCATCAGCTCACCGCTGAAGACGAAGAACGGAATGGCCAGGAACGAGAAGATGTTCATCCCCGACATCATCTGCTGGAAGATGACGGCGACCGGCAGGCCTTCGTAAAGGATGGTGCAAATCGCCGACAGCCCGATCGCGAAGGCGACCGGTACGCCGAGGACAAGGAAGCCGAAGAAGGTGGCGCCGAGAATAATCAGTTCCATGAGGGGACGACCTCTTCGCCACGCAGGAGAGCAATGATGTGCTCGATTGAGAAGGAGACGATCAGAACGCCGGAGGCGATCAGTGGCACGTAACGGACGACCTCGGGAAGGCCGAGATTGGGGATCTTCACGGTTCCGACCGACGCGCCGAGGATCCAGCCGTTGTAGACCATCGCAACGCCGAAGATCGCCACCAGGACGTGGATCACGAGCTCGATCTTCTCGCGTACATGATCCGGAAGCATCACCAGCAAGCTGTCCATGCCGATATGTCCGGCATCGCGTACGCCGACGGCGGCGCCGATCAGCGTGACGTAGAGGATCAGCACCAGTGCGAGATTCTCCGTCCAGGTCGGGCTGGAATTGAGCACGTAACGCCCGAACACCTGGTAGAACACGATGGTGACGATGACGAGCAGGCCGGTCACGGACAGATACATGCCGAGCCGGGCGATGACGGCATTGATCCGCGACAGCAAGCCGGTGGACGGTCGCCCCTCTACCTCCTGCTCGTGGCTTGCAACGTGAGGGTCTGTCATCATCGTCTCCTAGCAAGGGCCCGGTGCCGCCTCGCGGCGACGCCGGACCGAATGCGCTGTAGTGCTACTTCGTGGCCTGAATGCGCTTGACGAGGCTCTGCAGCTTGTCGTCACCGGCGAACTTGGCGTAGACCGGCTTCATCGCATCGACGAACTCCTGCTTGTTCGCGATCGTGACGACCTGAACGCCGGCTGCCTCGACGGTTTTGCGCGAAGCCTGCTCACGCTCGTCCCAGAGCTTGCGCATGACGGGCACCGATTCCTTGGCCGCCTTGCGGATCATCGCCTGATCCTCCTTGCTGAGCGTGTCCCAGACCTTCTTCGACATCACCAGGACTTCGGGCGCCAGCGAGTGCTCGGTGACATTGTAGAACTTGGCGGCCTCGAAGTGGCGCGAGGACTCGTAGGAAGGCCAATTGTTCTCGGCGGCGTCCACCAGACCGGTCTTGAGGGCGGTGTAGACCTCGCCATACGGCATCGGCGTCGGGTTGGCGCCGAGGCTCTCGATCATGCCGACCCACAGATCAGACTGCTGGACGCGGATCTTCAGGCCCTTGACGTCTGCAAGCGACTTGATCGGTGCCTTGACGGTGTAAATCGAACGGGCGCCGCTGTCGTAATAGGCGAGGCCGATCAGGCCGGCCGGCTCCATGGCGGCCAGGATCTCGTCGCCAATCGGCCCGTCGAGAACGTTGCGCATATGCTGGGTGTCGCGGAACACGAAGGGCAGGCAAAGCGCGACGGTCTCAGGCACGAAATTGTTGAGCGGCGATGAGTTGATCCGCATCATGTCGAGCGCGCCGATCTTGAGCTGCTCGATGGTGTCCTTCTCGGAGCCCAGAGCTCCGTTCGGAAATACCTTCACGCCAAGCTTGCCGCCGCTCGCTGTCGCAAGCTGCTTGCCCAAGAACTTGACGGCTTCGACGGTCGGATAGTCGGCCGGATGGACGTCGGCGGAGCGGAAATCGCGTGCGGTTGCGAGCGGCGCCGACACCGCCAATGCAGCGGCTGCGATGATACCGATTAATGTCTTCATCTGGGGTTTCCTCCTGAGTTGATTATGTCGTCGTTGGGCACGTGCTGCGGGCCGCCTTGGGTCGCTCCACTTCGGGTGTGAAGTCAAGCGCTGCAACTGCACCACCTTCGTAGGGTTGCGTAGCGGAGTCGAGGGGATTTGGCTCGTTGGTAGTGTCTGCCCGGGACAGTGCGACGCTCATCGCGCCCGCTCCTACGGGGGACCTGCGCGGCAAGTGCCGGCTCCCCGGCAATCGGGCCGCGTCACCGGCCAATGCCGGATGCGCGGTAGCGATGCTCATCGTATCCATGGACATTCCTCTGGTGTTGTGCTCGACCGCTATTGATTGCGGCTTGAGGTTCGGGCGAGACGATCGCCTCATCCTGTACGAACGCGCCGCACCGGCGCGATATCGCCAGCGTCGTCCCTAGGGCGGGCGGCATTCTGAGTCCAAGCCAAATGCGGCATTGATCGATGCTGGAGTTGCATCGATCAACCACGCGGTGCCCCCGCGGGACAATCGGCAGAAAGTTCAATTTTTCCGAATACAGACACGAGGGAGCGTTACGTGGGCAGAGTCCCCCACCGCGAGAAGCTCACTCGCCCTCGAGGCCACTCTCGGCGAGCGCGCGCAGCGCATCGGTATCAAGCACGACGATGGCGCCATGCTCGAGGCGCACCCAGTTGCGTCCGGACCATGCGCGCAATTGCTTGTTGATGCTCTCGCGCGTCATCCCCACCATCTCGCTGATCTCCTGCTGGGTGATCGCGAGTGTGCCGCTGCCCGAGTCGAACTTGCGCTCCTCGGTGAGGCCGAGCAGCGCGCTCGCCAACCGGCCCGGCAGATTCTGCAAGATCACCTGCTCGACCTGCTGGCTGGTCCAGCGCAGCCGCGCACAGAGCAGTTCGATGAATTTCATCGCGAGCGCCGGCTGACTCTTCACGAACGGCAGAAAGTCGCGGCGGTCGATGATGTAGAGTTCGCAATTGGTATTGGCGGTCGCGTCCGCCGACCGCGGTGCACCATCGAGTACGGCGATCTCGCCGAAGATTTCTCCGGGACCGATCAGATTGAGAATGGCGTTCCGGCCGTCGGGCGACGAGGAGGAAATTTTTACTGTTCCGGAGATCACCGCGAACAGATTGTTGCCGGGGTCGCCCTTGGCGGCGATGGTCGAGCCACGCTTGACCGTGGTGTGCTTGGCATAGCGGCAGAGCTGATCAAGCGCGTCCGGTTCCAGATCTGCGAAGATCGGGTGCTTGCGCAGGACTGAGAGTTTGTTGCCCGACGACTGTCGGGGGTCGCCGGTCTTGTCCTGAGGCACGCCGGGACTCCTAAGACTGCGAGGCATTGGAGTTCCTGCGTAGTCAGTGTTGCCGGGCTTTTCAACCGGAAAGCACAGGCACAGTTTTAGTCAAATGTCGTTAAAATGCCGCGGTCGCGTCATGAAAGCGCATCCGCAGGGTGCGTCGATGCATTTCCGACCATGCAGAGTTGCAGAGACGGCAAGTCTCAGCCGAACTCGTGGCACATCGGAACGGCGGGCACGGCCGGGGCGCCTCCGCGTGCCGCGGACGATTCAGGCCGCAGCCGGGGCCTCGACCCGTGCTCAGAGCTTTAGCCGGACGTCGCAGATATCAGGCTCCGTAGGATCCGGCTTGATCTCGAATCCGAGCAGCCGACACATCTCGATCATCACAACGTTCTCCTTGAGCACGTCGCCCGAGATGGTCCTTAGCCTTTCCGACCTGGCGTAGTCGATGATCAGCTCCATCAGGGCCTATCGAGCCCCCTGCCCTTGAGAAACGCCCTAGGTCAGCGTTTTCGTGGTTCGAATCATATCAGGCCGCCTCAGCGAGCTTGTAGGACCAAGTGTGGACAACCGGATGCCGATTGACATCGTCGATGCCGGCCATGATGCGCTCTTTGAGCTCGTGTTTTGAGGTCACCCGGATGTGGCGCAAGACGGAGCGAGCAAACTTGGAGAAGAAGCCCTCGATGAGGTTGAGCCAGGAGCCGTGCTTGGGTGTGAACGTAAATGCGAAACGGCCTACGGGTCGTGCATCGAGCCAGGCTCTGGTTTCCTTCGAGATATGTGCGGAATGATTGTCGAGGACCAATTTGATCGTGGTCCCGGCCGGATAAGCGGCATCGAGAAGTTTGAGGAATTCGATGAACTCGCGGCTGCGGTGGCGGTCTTTGACGAGCGCGTGAATCTTCCCGGTCAGCAAATCAATTCGTGCCATGGCGTCGATACTCAAAATCGCGAGCAAAGGCCGGGTAAATGCCCGGCACGGGCGGCAAATCCGGCGCCGTCGTCGCGATGGCTTGGATCCCCGGCTTTTCGTCGTAGGAGACGATCGTCACCGGCTTGCCCGATTTCTTCGACTTGACTTTCTTCGACTTGGCTGCGGCTTTTTTCAGGATCTGGACCTCGCGATAGATACCCAGGACCTCCGCCATTTTCTGCTCGAACTCGGCATCGCGACGCTCCAGGTAGTAGCGCACCTTGTGCGGCTTGATTTCCTCTTGGCCGAGAATCTTGCACACCGTGCCCTGGACCAGATGGGCAAGGCACCGGTGCCCCGCCGATGGGCCGTGCTCGCGCGCATGGCGTGCCAGCAGCCGCGTCGTCCACAGCTCATGCGGATAGCCGTTTTCTCCCGGCTCATCGCCAACTCGACTGCTTGCCGCCATGTTGCCATGATACCCATCCTCGTTCGAACAGACTCAAACGAGGAATCCACGAACACACTTCCAGTTCCGTGCATGCCGGTTTCATGGAATCGGTCGTCTAGTGGCCGGAACCGGATGTTTTCAACTTCGTGCCGTGCTCTGCTGGGGTATTGTATCGGCAGAATCGCTCGATGGAAGCAAGGATGTCATCAGTGGAGGACCTGTCCCATCGGAACGGTTTGGGATCGGCTTTGTGTCGGTCGATGAACGATTTGATGTCAGCTCTGAGGGCGGCGACGCTGCGACAGACGCCGCGCCCAATCTTCTTATCGGTAAGGAGCGCGAAGAAGCGCTCGACTTGGTTGAACTATGACGAACTGGTCGGGGTCAGGTGCGCGTGCCAACCAGGCTTTTTAGCCAGCCATCTTCGGACCAGGGTGGTTTTATGCGCGACGTAATTGTCCATGACGAGATCGACGTCGAGTTCGCGCGGCATGGCGGCCTCGATCTCGTCGAGCAACCTGCGGAACTCGGCAGAAAGGTGGCATCCATAGCACTTGCCGATGACCCGTCCGGTCGCAATAACGAGGGCAGCAATAGCGACGTGGTGCCGTGCCTCGTGTAGTCATGGCTTCTTTGAGCCGGCTGGCCGGGACGCATCGGCAGCATCGGCTGACTGAGGTCCCGCGCCTGGATTTGGGACTTCTCGTCCACACATAGAACGATAGCGTGCTCCGGCGGATAAACGTGCACTCACACGTGGCGCAGTTTGGCCACGAAGTTTGGATCCGTGGAAAGCTTGAATGTCTCCAATCTATGCGGCTGGAGCCCGAAAGCCCGCCAGATGCGTTGCACCGTCGACACCGACAGGCTGCGCGCCGGAACTCCAATGGGTGGCGTTCTCAGGGCAACTTTCCAGTGTCCTCACGACCGCAGCTTCGATACGAACATCGTCAATAGTGCGCGACGCTCGGAGCGCTCCTCGTGATGCTGCCCGTCCAACCGCCGCTCCATAGACCGTCGCCGCCACTTACCGACCGTCGCCTAGTGCAGGCCCAGCTTGGCCGCACTTCCTTGTTCTGACTGCCTTCCGCGCAGGTCAGCACGATTCGGACTCTTAGAGCCAACTCCGGCCCTGACTTCGCGGCATGGTCAGCGACTTTAGTTCGGCGAGCTCGTCATCGCTCAATATCAAGGGCATTCGAGCGCTGACGCGGAAAGGGGGCAACTGGCGGGACATCATGCCAGCGCACACCTCAGCTAACGAGATGCCAATCGGCTGCTGCATTGATTGTTCCGATTTGAGCCTTGGCTTCGACCTGTGTGCCGTTCATCTCCCAGACCGACAACGCATGGGTGGTATTGTTCTCGAACAGAAGATCAGTCTTGCCATCGCCGTTGTAGTCGCCCTTGCCGACGTACTGGAAGCCGGGGTCCATGACGCCGATCTGCGGGTTGGCTGTGAGCTGGGTGCCGTTCATCTGCCAAATCGCGACGCCGCCGTTCGTGTTGTTGAGCAACAGCAGGTCGGTCTTGCCGTCGCCGTTAAAGTCGCCGATGTCGGCGAAGTGCCAGCCGGCCGCGGCATTGATGGTACCGATTTGTGGGTTGGCCATGACCTGGGTGCCGTTCATCTCCCAGATCGCAACTCCATTGGTGGTTGGATTGAGAAGCAGAAGGTCGGTCTTGCCGTCACCGTTGAAGTCGCCGGTGCCCTCGAATTGCCAGCCGGCAGCGGCATTGATGGTACCGATCTGCGGATTGGCCATGACCTGGGTTCCGTTCATCTCCCAGATCGCTACGCCATGCGTAGTTGAGTTGAGAAGCAGCAGGTCGGTCCTGCCGTCACCGTTGAAGTCACCAGTGTCGGCGAAGTGCCAGCCGGAAGCGGTATTGATGGTACCGATTTGCGGGTTGGCCATGACCTGGGTTCCGTTCATCTCCCAGACCGCAACGCCATCCGTGTTGTCATTGAAGAGAAGCAGGTCGGTCTTGCCGTCACCGTTGAAATCACCGGTGCCCTCGAATTGCCAGCCGGCAGCGGCATTAATGGTGCCGACCGTGGTGTTCGCGATCACCTGCGTGCCGTTCATTTCCCAGATCGTAACGGCATGGGTCGTGTCGTTGACAAACAGTAAGTCGGATTTGCCGTCAGCGTTGAAGTCTCCCGTGGCGGCGAGTTCGGACCCTGACGGCGCGGTCCCGATCTGGGGATTCGCCACCACCGTTGTTCCATTCATTTCCCAAACCGCAATGCCATGGCTGGTGTCGTTCTGGAGCAGCAAGTTGGACATGCCGCCAGACGTACCAAAATTGACGTCCGTCTGATCGAGCGTGAAGGTGATGCTGGCACTGGCCGTGTTGCCGGCAGTATCGGTATCGGTCACAAGCACGGAGTGGCTGCCGTCCATCATCGGCGCGACGTAGCTCGCCGATGGCGTCCCGCCGTCCACTGAGTAGGTGCGGGTAACATCGCCGGCCGCCGCGCTGATGGTCAGCGCGTCATCCCGTGTGGTGTGGTCGGTGTTCGAGATGCCGGTGTCATCGGTCAGCGCCACGGTCGGCGTCGCGATCGTGGTGTCGAGCGTGATCATCAGCGCCGCGGTTGTCGATGAATTTCCGGCGGCATCGTCAAAGAATGTGGTGATCGACTTCGTGCCGTCCGCGCCAAGATCGCCGGCCGTCGCGGTCAAATGGACGGATCCGGCTGCCACGTCGCCTGCGGTGATGGTGTGCAGGACGGGATGCGACAGCGATGCGCCACCGAGTTTCAACTCGATGGTATCGCCCGCCCGCACGGTTGGATTGAGCGACACCTGGAACGTCGGCGCGGTAGCCTTGGTGATATTATCCGTGCTCGACGAACCGGTATCGGAAGCCGCGATGAGATCCGGCGTGCCGCCCGTCGGCGCCGTGGTGTCCTCTGTCACCGCAAGGACCACGGACGCCGTGCCGCTATTCCCCGCCGCATCGGTCGCTTTCGCGGTGATATTGTGCGTCCCTTCAGCCAGCGCCGATGTCATGATACTGAACGCGCCAGTCGTCAGGTCCGCAGTGCCCGTGCCAAGTACTGTGGTGCCGTTCGTATCATACAGCTTCACCGTGCTGCCGCGCTCGGCCGTGCCGTCGACCTTGACCTGCGCAAAGTTGGTGATGCGATCGCCGATCGTACCGCTGTCCGTCGTCGCGTCGAGCGACAGACCGGTTGGCGGGACCGGCGGCGTGGTGTCCTCCGTCACGACAAGGATGGCAGACGCAGTGCTCGTATTCCCCCACGCATCGGTCGCTTTCGCGGTGATATTGTGCGTCCCATCAGCCAGCGCCGATGTCGTAATACTGAACGCACCGGTCGTCAGATCCGCAATGCCCGTGCCGAGCACGGTCGTGCCGTTGCTATCATACAGCGTCACTGCGCTGCCGAGCTCGGCCGTGCCGTCGATCTTGACATGCGCAAAGTTGGTAGTGTGATCGCCGATCGTACCGCTGTCCGTCGTCGCGTCGAGGGACAGCCCGGTCGGCGCGACCGGCGCCGCCGTATCCGGATGGACGCTGACCTGAGCTACCGCCGTTTGCCACCATCCGTTGGCGATATATTCATTCGATATCCAGAACCCGTTCGGGTTGTTCGGATCGGCGATAGCGGTCGAATAGGTGCCCCAGCGCTGGTCGTTCAGAGCGCCTGAATCGAAAAACGTGGTGCTCGCCTGGTAAAGCGTCGGCGCGGTGAAGTCGGAAGCGCCTGCGCCGAGCACCGTATAATAGTCGGAAGGGTACATGTTCGGCCCGGAGGCCGAAAAATTGATGAGCACGTCGCCGTTCTGGTCGACCGCAATCGAAGGGGTGAACACGGCCACACCCGTGCCGATGGAGGCGCCGGAAATGACGTTCCCGATGACATATTGCGGATTCGTGGGATCGGTGACATCGAGCTTGAACCACTCGATTTGCGCGAGCCCCCCCGCACTCGGCGTGGCTTCGCTCACGCCATAGACGTAGTTGTGTCCTCCCGAGGAAGTGTAGGCAAGGCCTTGGATGCGCCCGTCGCCAATGCCGAGCGTCTTGGTCGTGCCTAACTGCGCGGCGGTGTTGTTGCTTCCGCCCACATCGGCGTCACCGAGGTAGAGCGTTTGGGTCCCGCTGAAGCCATGCGTCGGATCGTACGTTTGATATGTGAGCGCGGTCTCCCTGGCGGTCGAATGGGCGCTCAAATAGTAGGTCACCCCGTTGTCGCCGGCGATATTGCGCATGATGCCGCCGGACCCTGACACGATAGTGCTGGCGTCAGGCGTGATCGCGGTGTTTGCAGCGGCTATGACGCTGCTTTCGTTGACGACGAATTCGCCGTTGTTGTAGCCGCCTCCCGCGTCGATAAATTCGGGCGCCGAGATGTAGATCTTGCCGTTGCTGACCGACAGATAGGGCATGTCCGATTGGGTCGTGGCGCCGTTGGACGTGTCGATCGAAGCCAAATACCAGCCGTCGTTCGGATTGCTATCTATCGACACGGCGATATCGATATTGGTGGCGAAGTTCCCGGTTCCCGGTTGAAAATTATCCGCGATGACCACGTAGTGGCCGGTCGAACTGTCATAGGTGGCGCGCGCGTCGAGAAGGTTGTTGTCGAGCGTGGCACCAAGCGGCGAGAACAAGCTGTACAATGATCCGTTGGATACGATCGGATGGCCGCTAAGGTCGGTTATCTCGTAGTGCGTGGTCTCCGCGGTGAAAATGTAATTCGGCCCTACCGCCAACGCATTTTGGGGCGGAGTGTTGGTCAGGTCGGACAATCCGGAAAATGACAGGGTGACCGAGGTGGACGACGTCGGTGGCGTCGCCGAATAGAAGTTGAGCGCCGGTACGCCGGCGCTGGCGCCGATCGCCGCAGCGCCGTAAAGGCTTTCGATCGTGGCAAGCAGGGAATAGGGGTCAGCCGGCGAGTCGTTGACGGCCCCTGCCGGGACGCCTCCGCCGACGACGATCGCTGCAACGTGATTGGGGTAGGTCACCGCTGGATTGGTGTTGTTTTCGTCGAAGGTGACGATCAGCAGCGAATTGTTGGCCTCCGCCCAGGCAGCGTAGGCGGAGAGATTGGTCTGGATCCAGGCATCGCCCGCCGGAATCCCGCCGCCATTGTCGCTCGTCGGCGTCATGTTGTGGGTGTCGTCGGGCGAAACAAAGGAGACGGTCGGAAGGTTGGCGAAGCCGGCCGCGGTCTGAGGAAAAGTGCTGAAATCGTGTCCGTCATTGGCCGAATTGGCGAAGTGGATCCAAGGTTGGCGTTCGGGGACCGCCGTGTTTTCGGCGTAACCGCCGAAGGTGTAACCGCTAGCGGCGAGCGTGCTCGCCAGCGTCGGTACGCTGGCCGGAAGCTGGGGAAAGCTGCCATTGGTGTTGATGCCCTGCGTCGAGCCAGAAAACAGGGCAATGTAATTGGGCTGGCTCGGATGGGTCACACCGTAGTCGTTGGTGAGCAGCATTCCCTGAGCGACCAGCGAGTTCAGGTAAGGCGCTTGGGGATTACCTATGATGTCGGAGTAGTTCTCGTTTTCCAGGGAAAGGACGACAATGTGGCTCGGAGTCGTGGTCATGGTCGTCAGCCCTCCATTGCGGTTCGATGCGCGCAGCCTTTTTCATCAAGGTGCGCTGCTCTTTGCGTTCGCCTCTGCGGCGGCCCCAGAAGGCGGACGGGACAGACGAAGCGTGGGAGATCGCGGTGCCTGTTGGTCGAGAGAGCAGGTTCCAAGACGACCGCTGCTACAGTCTCGGAACGCGGGCTACTTGGCGTCCGCATGAATTCCCCTCCGGAGTGCGGCAATAGAGATTTAGGCGCGCCGCTGCCGCGGTCCGCTCGGCCTCTTCAGAACAGCTGACGACAGAAAGCCCCGACTCGCTGAATCCGAGACGCGACGAACTGCGATTTGTCTCGATACTCGCTGAGTTCACCTATCGAGCCAACGGCTCGGAGGGGGTACCTCATTCAATCACATGAGGGCGCGACGTGTTGAGAACCCAATAGCCATTTCGGTCATCAGCGCTCACCAAAGGTCTGCTTGCGACCGACGACGAAGCTTGGAGCTGCAACAAAGAAAGCGATCCAGCTCACCATTCGTGCAGGAGCATTTCTTGATCCTGCGCGCTATCGAACGCGGAGGGATCGAGGAAAGGACGGCGTAGGCGCCAAGTGTTAACGTCCACCCGATCGAGCGCCCTAGAAAGATGCTGAGAGACAATACCAGCAGGCCATCGGCGCAATCTGTCGCCGAAAATAATATCCGGCACCCTCCCAGCGGCGTATGCCGACCACCTCACCGCAACGGACGACCGGCTGCGACCCTGACCCCGGAGATTATCATTTGGGACGCGCTTTGGAGAGTTCCGATGTGACCAGTGCCGCCCATTGTCGCAAGCCGTAGCTTGGACCGTAGCTCAATAAGAGACTTGCGGCGCGTACCCCCGATTCAGCGCAAGGGGGAATTAAAGAAAACCATTTCGGGTACTGAGCTGAAGTTTAGCGAAGTTCGCCTGCAAGATCGGGCTTGAGGGCATGGTCTCAAAATTCCGCGACAGCGTCTAGAACCAGGTGAACCTGTTGCTCTTCCAAAGATCGCTGGCTTCGTCATGGCTCAACCAAGTCGAGCACTTGTTCGCGCCCCTTACCGATAAGAAGATCAGGCGCGGCGTCTATCGCAGCGTCGCGGCCTTCAGGGCAGATATCACATCGTTCATCGACCTACACAACGCCGATGCCAAACCGTTCCGATGGACCAAGTCCGCCGATGACATCCTTGCTTCCATCGAGCGCTTCTGCCGATATAATGCCCCAGCAGAACACGACGCGATGTTGCGAACTTCCGGTTCAGGACGCTAGTGCGACATCATCACCCAGCACGGTGGCTGGCCGATGACGGTCTTGGTCACGCCGCCCCAAACGACCTCATTCAGACGCGAATGGTGGTAGGCGCCCATGACGATGGCGTCGACGGCGTGGGCCTGTGCCCAGCTCCCCAGCACCTTGCCGATCGAGCTGCCGCTTTCCTTCACGGTCTCGAAGGACGCATAGATCCCGTGTTCCCTGAGATGATCGACGAGGCTGGTGCCGGATTGCGTGATCGCGTCGTCTTTGTCATCTGCCGCCGTGATCACGCGCACCACAGCAGCGGCTTGTAGGATTGGCAATGCGTCGCCGACCGCACGCGCGGCGCGGGCCGAAGAGTCCCAGGCAATCACGACGCTCTCGAATTCCGGTCGCAGCGCCTCCACATGCTGCTCCGGACAAAGCAGCAGCGGCCGGCCGGATTGGAACAGGAAGGTCTCAACGATGTTTTCGGTTCGGCTGTCGTGCGGCTTCACTGGAATCAGGGTGAGGTCACTGAAGCGCGCATGTTCAGCCAGAGTCGATGCGATCTGGTCCGCCGGGACCCTCCCCGATCGGCTTTGGGCCCGAATGCCGGCACGCGAGGCCGCATTGGTGAATGCATTCAGGAGCTGCTGCATGTCGCCCACCTCGCGCACAACGCTGAGTTCGGCGGATTCCGGGTCATCAGGAAACACCACTTTCGGCCGAACAAAACCATCGTCCTCGAGCGCGAGCCCGGTCACCCTGGCACCGAGATCGGCCGCAACGGCTATGCACTTCTCGATCGCGGCCAACGTGGGGGCACGCGGCTCGCCAAAGAGCGGCAGAAACACGTCCTTGATAGGCATGGGATTCTCCTTGCCGGCCAAAATGGGCCGCCTTTGGTCCGGGCGCTTGATCCTCCTCAAGCCGGGAAAGCTCCGCATCGCCAACCGACGACAGGCCTTGACGGAAGTCAAGGACTGGTCGCCGTCCCGACTTAAGCGTTACCCTGGTTTGCGGCCGGACCGCTTGGCGCCCTCATCTGCAATAAGCCGGCAGGGATGATAGACAATACTGCGACCCAGGAACGGATCTTCGCGACACTGACTGCACGTCCCGGCGTGAAGCGGATCGACACGCACGCGGCTTCAGTTTTCCTTGACGGGACGTGCACGCTGAAGATCAAGCGGGCGGTCAAATATCCGTTTCTCGATTATTCGACACTCGAGAAACGCAAGGCAGCCTGTGAGGAGGAGGTCAGGATCAACCGGCCGCATGCGCCGCAGATCTATCATCGCGTCGTGGCCATTACAGAAGAGCCGGACGGATCAGTGAAGGTCGACGGCCGCGGCCGCCCGATCGAATATGCCGTCGACATGTCACGTTTCGACGAGAGCCGGACGCTGGATCATCTGGCGAAGGCCGGACAGTTCGATGCGGACTTTGCGTCGGCCGTCGCCGACGCGATCACAGCTTCGCATGCTGCGGCGACGCGCGCTGACGGCAAGGCCTGGACGTCCTCCATCCCCGCCCTGATCGACGGCAACAGCAATGGCCTGCGGAGCGGCAATCATTTCCCGGCCGCGGCGATAGAGCAGCTTGCACAAGTCTCGCACGTGGCATTCACGCGCGCCCGTCCCTTGCTTGAAGAACGCGGCCGCCAGGGTTTTGTGCGCCGCTGCCACGGCGATCTGCATCTTGCGAATATCGTGCTGATCGGGCAGCAGCCCGTGCTGTTCGACGCCATCGAGTTCGACGCGCAGATGGCGACTGTCGACGTGCTCTACGACCTCGCCTTCACCCTGATGGATCTGCTGCGCCACAATCAGCCGCTGGCAGCCAACACCGTTCTGAACCGGTATCTTGCCGCGACGCCGCTGGAAAACCTCGACGCCCTCGGCGCACTGCCGCTATTCATGTCGGTTCGCGCCGCGATCCGGGCCCAGGTGGCGCTGGCGCGGCTGAAGTCTCCGCATTCCGACGATGCCGGCATTCTCGACGAGGCGCGCCGCAATTTCGACCTTGCCCGGGCGCTGATCCAGCCTCCCGCGCCCCGTTTGATCGCGGTGGGTGGACTATCCGGCACCGGCAAGACAGTTTTAGCACGCGCGCTCGCGCCGACCGTCGCTCCGCAGCCGGGCGCCGTCGTGCTGCGCAGCGACGTCATTCGCAAGCAGATGTTTGGTGTCGCCGACACGGAGCGGCTGCCGCCATCCGCATACACGCCCGAGCTCGCAGCGCGGGTCTACGGGACGTTGGCCGCGCATGCCCGGCGTGTGCTGACCCAAAGCCATTCCGCGATCGTCGATGGCGTGTTTGCCCGCGATGTCGAGCGAGACGCCTTCGCCACACTGGCTCGGGATTGTAACGTGCCTCTCACCGGCCTCTTCCTCGTCGCGGATCTGGCGACCCGGCAGGCCCGCATCGGCGGTCGCCGCGGCGACGCATCCGATGCGACGCAAGAGGTTGCGGCGTTGCAAGAGCACTATAATATCGGCCACATCGGTTGGGCGACCATCGATGCATCCGGGACACCAGCGCAGACGCTCCAGAGCTGCCGGGACGCAATCGCTAAGGGCAGATAGGGCAATCTGATTGGCGCGGGCTAGGATGGCGCGACCCACCACGAACTCGACGGCGACCGCCCGCGCCAGGCCGGCCGCGAGCCGGAATACGCTGCCCGGTCGCCTCAGCCCCGGCATGGCCTGCGACACCGCCTTTCGGATCATCGCCCGCCGTCACCTCGCCGCCGTCCTCGCCCAGCATGACGGGACCTGTCGTGGCGATCCGGAGGCGTTGCATCAGATACGAATCGCGCTGACCCATCTGCGGACCGCCATTCGCTTCTTTTCGCCCATGGTCGACGATGCGCTGCGCCCCAAAGTCTGGGCCGAGTTGAAATGGCTGAACAGCCAGCTTGGCATGGTGCGGGACCTCGACGTCGCCATCGAACGCGTCGTCGCCGAGACCGGCGACGAGCTCGCGGTGATCGCCGAGCTCCAGCACTGGGACGAGAAGCGGGCCGAAAGCCATCGCCTCTTGGCCCGCGCGCTGCAGTCGGCGCGATATCGTCGTCTGGTCGAACAGACATCGAGCTGGATCGAGAGCGGCCCCTGGTCGACCAGGCCCAGCAAGGAGGCCATCAGGCTGCGCCGCTGCCCGCTCGCCGACCACGCGACGGAGCAACTGACCGAATGGGAGAAGACGCTGCTCAGGAAGGCCAGGAAGCTGCGCAAGCTCGACGTCGAGAAACGGCACAAGCTGCGGATTCTCAACAAGCGACTGACCTATTCGATCGAGTCGCTGCAGGACTTGTTTGCTGACGACTCGCTGATGAAGCAGAAGTCGATCCTCAAGCAATTGCGCAGGGCGCAAAAGTCGCTTGGACAGTTAAATGATGATGCGCGCGGTCAAACGCTGGCCGCGTCGTTGAACGAGGCCGTTCCCGAGGCCGGCATTCGCTTTCTCGATCGCAAGCGAGAAAAGAAGCTGTTGCGAACGGCTTCGACGGCCTATCGCAAGCTCGACAAGGCCAAACCATTCCGCTCCTCCGACCTGACGCCGAATTCGGAGCCGAAGGACTAACTCTACGCTGGGTCGACACCATGTCCGACGTCTATCTGAACTCACCCGAGGACGACGATCTCACCAAAGCGAGCTGAGCGTAGTTCAGCGTGGAATGACGGCGGTGGCTTCGATCTCGACGCGCGCCGCCTTCTCGACAAGGCGGACGACCTGGACAAGCGCCATCGCGGGATAGTGCGCACCGAAGACGGTACGGTAGATCTTGCCGAGCTCCTTCAGGTTCGTCAGGTATTCGTCCATATCGACGACGTACCAGGTCAGGCGCACGAGGTGCTCGGGCCGCGCGCCGGCTTCGCCAAGGATCTCCGCAATGTTGCTCAGGGTCTGGCGCACCTGCGCGACAAAGCCGTCCGCGAGACGCTCCTCGGCGTCCCAGCCGATCACGCCTCCGGTGACGACGATACGCCCTTCGGCAGCCATGCCGTTGGCATAGCCCTTCGGCATCAGCCAGCCGGACGGCTGGAGCACCTGTGCCCCAGGGCTGGTGTCGTCCTCGGCGGCACCTGGCAGCACCGCGAGTTGTGGGCCTTTCGGCGTCATCACGGACAAATCTTGATCCTCATCTCATTCTGCCGCGACGCCCGAAGACGTCGCCGCCGCCTGCGCCAATTGCCGCAAAGCAAAGCGCTTCAATTTCCCGGTCTCGGTCTTCGGCAGTTGGGTCACGAACTCAATTGCGCGCGGATATTTGTACGGCGCGATCTCGCGTTTGACGTGCTCCTGCAACTCGGCTGCGAGCTTTGCATCCGGCGTCACGCCGGCTGCGACAATGACATAGGCCTTTACAATCATCCCGCGCGCCTCGTCCGGCGCACCAACGACGCCACACTCGGCAACCGACGGATGCGTGAGCAGCGCTGCTTCCACATCCGTGCCTGCGATATTGTACCCGGATGACACGATCATGTCGTCCGAGCGCGACTGGTACCAGAAGTAGCCGTCGCTATCCATCAGATAGGTGTCGCCGGTGATGTTCCAGCCGTTCTGGACGTATTTCCGCTGCCGCTCGTCGGCGAGATAACGGCAGCCGGTCGGTCCTCGCACCGCGAGCTTCCCCATCGTGCCCGGCGGCAACTCATTGCCGTCATCGTCGACGATCTTCGCTTCATAGCCGGGTACGGGCTTGCCGGTCGCGCCGGGACGAATTTCGTCCTCGCTCGCGCTGATGAAGATGTGCAGCAGCTCAGTCGAGCCAATCCCGTCCATCAGCTTGATGCCGGTGGCCTTCAGCCAGGCATCGAATGTCGGCTTGGGCAGCGTCTCGCCCGCGGAGACGCATTTTCGCAGAGAGGAAATGTCACGGCCTGGAAGCTTGCCGATCATGGCGCGATACGCGGTCGGCGCCGTAAAGCAGACGGTGGTCTTGTACTGCTCGACAGCTGAGAGGATATCATCAGGAGTCGTCTTCTCCAGCACGACGAAGGAAGCGCCGATGTGCATGGGGAACAGCACGCCGCCGAAGCCAAAAGTGAAGGCAAGCGGTGCCGAGCCGACGAAACGGTCTTTCTGCTCGGCCCGCAAAATGTTGCGTGCGTAGCCGTCACACACCGCCAGCATGTCCCGATGGAAATGCATGGTGCCCTTGGGATCGCCGGTCGTTCCCGACGTGAAGGCGATCAGGCAGATGTCGTCAGAGGCGGTATCGACCGCCCTGAACTCCGGACTTGCATCCGCAATCAGCGCCTCGAGCGAGTCGGCCGCGCCATTGCCCCAATAGACCACGTGCTTGAGACCGGGCGCAGCCAGCTTCGCCTTCTCCATCTCATCAGAGAGTTTTCCGTCGCAGAGCGCGAGCGTGATCTCCGCCTTCTGGATCGGATAGGACAGCTCCTTGGCGCGCAGCAACGGCATCGTCGCCACGCAAATGCCGCCGGCCTTGATGACCGCGAGATAGGTCGCAACCATCATTGGGCTGTTGGCGGAACGCAACAGCACGCGCCCACCGGTGACAAGACCAAGCTTGCCGACCAGCACGTTGGCGATGCGGTTCACCAGCGCCTGCAGTTCGCGATAGGTGTAGCTGACAGCGGGACTGATGACGCAAGGTGCGTCACCGTGCCCCTGCTCGACCCAGCGATCGAGGAAATAGCTGACGCAATTCAATCGTGACGGATAGCGCAGCTCTGGCCGCGTGAAGATGAACTCCGGCCAGAGCTCAGGGGGCGGCAGATGCTGCCGCGCGAATGTGTCGACATGGGCCGTCGCAGCGTTGCCGTTATGCGAGCCCGAGACTTGAACCTTGGCGGCGTTGGCCATCGCACGCTCCTTTGCGCATGGAAAGCACCCGGCAGCACTAACTCGGCAAACATTTTAGGCTTAAAACAATTTGGCGCAATAGCGGATTTAGGCATCCCCTGCATTTTCGTGCGGCAAGATGGGATTAACGGGCGCGTCGGCCCTGCTTAGGGCCGGTGACGCGCGGCTGATTTGTGCGCCGACGCCTTGGTTTTGGCCAGCAACCGCATCAGCTCGCGCACATCCTTCGGCGTCAAATCGCCAAAGAGATCGGCGATCCAGATTTCGTGTTCCGAGGCCATTCTGCGAAACTCGGCACGGCCGAGTTTCGTGAGGCGGATCACCTGGACGCGGCGGTCGGTCTCCGAGGTGCGGCGGTCGAGATGACCGGATTCCACCAGGCGCTCGACGAGGCCAGTGACGTTGCCGTTGGACACCATCATGCGCTTGGAGACGTCCGACAGCGTCATGCCATCGGGCGCCTTGTCGAGCTGCGCCATCAGATCAAAACGCGGCAGCGTAACATCGAAGCGCTGCCGCAGCCGGCCGCGAACTTCTCCCTCGATCAAGGTCGTGCAGGTGAGCAGGCGCAACCACAGCCGAAGCTCTTCGGCATGGTCCTCCGGCGTTTCGACGGCCTTGGTCTCGGAATCGAGCATCTCGATGCAATCACTCACGGCCGGCATTCGCGCCGGCACCGGATTCCCAACGTTTTGAGCTTCAAATAAATCGATGCCGACCGCAAGCCCAAAGCTGCAACAATCGACCGCACGCCAATTTCTTTAGGCTTCAAATAATTGGCGCGCCGCTTGCATGCACCGTTGCCCACACGATGGTGGCGCCTTGAGCTTGGCTTGCCGCGAGCGCCGTCATCGGCATAAGCTTGGATCGGTGTACGCGGCTTGCTGTGCAGGCCCGATCGACACGGGGGACGGATCATGAAGACGCAACTGACCTTGGCCGCAACTGCCTTGCTGCTCGGCACCGCGATGAGTCCTGCCCTCGCCCAGGAGAAGCTCAAGGTGGGCGTGATTGTAACCCTATCGGGGCCCGCCGCCGCGCTCGGCCAGCAAGTCCGCGACGGCTTTGCGCTCGCGGTGAAGGATCTCGGCGGCAAGATGGGTGGCCGCGATGTCGAGGTCGTCGTGGTCGACGACGAGTTGAAGCCCGACGTGGCGGTGACGAAGGTCAAGGGGCTACTCGAACGCGACAAGGTCGATTTCGTAGTCGGGCCGATCTTCTCCAACATCCTCCAGGCTATCCACCGGCCGGTCACGGAATCGAAGACCTTCCTGATCAGCCCCAATGCCGGCCCGTCGACATTTGCCGGCAAGGACTGCAACCCGTTCTTCTATGTGACGTCGTACCAGAACGATCAGGTCCACGAGATCCTCGGCAAGGTGGCGCAGGATCGCGGCTACAAGCGGATGTATCTCATGGTGCCGAACTATCAGGCCGGCAAGGACTCGGTCGCCGGCTTCAAGCTCGACTACAAGGGCGAGATCGTCGAAGAGTCCTACATGCCGCTCAACACGCTGGACTTCCAGCCGGAGCTTTCCAAGATTTCGGCGCAGAAGCCCGATGCGCTGTTCACGTTTATGCCGGGCGGCCTCGGCGTCAACTTGGTCAAGCAGTACAAGCAGGCCGGTCTCGCCGACAGCATTCCGGTTCTCTCAGCCTTCACGGTCGATGAATCGACCCTGCCGGCACAGCAAGACGCGGCCGTCGGCATGTTCGGCGGCGCAAACTGGGCACCCAATCTCGATAATCCCCAGAACAAGAAGTTCGTTGCCGCCTATGAGGCCGCCTACAGCGGCGTGCCCGGCACCTACGCCTTCCAGGCCTATGATGCCGCAATGCTGATTGACAGTGCGGTCAAGGGTGTGAAGGGCGACCTCTCCAACAAGGACGCCGTTGCCGCAGCCCTGAAGAAGGCGGACTTCACGTCGTTGCGTGGTTCGTTCAAGTTCAACACCAACGGCTATCCGATCCAGGATTTTTACCTGACCAAGGTTGCCAAGCGTCCGGACGGAAAATTCCAGACCGAGATCGTCCAGAAGGTTTTCGAGAATTACGGCGACCGCTATGCCAAGGACTGCAAGGCGAACTAAGGCGGCGCGGCGCGTTAAGGGAGGACTGCAATGAAGAGCGAAATCACCGGCATCACGCGGGCCAACGAGGGAATCCAGGGCATTTCCTGGAACATCCTTGGCCAGACCTATGTGCCGAAGAGCAACACCGAGAACAGTTTCTCCTGGCACGCCACGCTACCGCCGGGCACGTTCGTGCCGCCGCACATTCATCCGGATCAGGACGAATATCTCTACATGCTGGAGGGCAAGCTCGACTTCATGCTCGGCAATTCGGAAGCGCAGGCAACCCCCGGCGATCTGATCCGGCTCGGCATGGGCGTGCCGCACGGCATCTTCAACAAGTCGGACCAGACCGCAAAAGTGCTGTTCTGGGTCTCGCCGACCAAAAAGCTGTTCGACCTGTTCTGGGGCCTTCACAACATGAAGGAACAGAAGCCGGAGGATGTTGTGGCGATGGCCGCCGAGTTCAACATCCACTTCCTGCCGCCGCCTCCCGGCGCGGGCTAGCGGCATGACCCCGGAAAAGTGCGCAGCGGTTTTCCGAAAGGGTCGTGCTCAATCAAAATTGGAGGCCGATGATCATTCATCGGCCTTCAGCTCACATCAAGCGCGCACCGCCGCGAGTCCCGGCACCGCGGCGAATCCGGCCTTGGTGGCGTAGCCGCGCACGATCGCCTCGCGCTGAGAATAGCTCAGCACATTGTCGACATTGTCGAAACCGTCGGGCGCGAGCTGCTCGACGGCGTCGATGACGCCCTCGGGGCCGCCGCGGCGGTTGGAGCGGACGATGTCCGCCGTCATCGGCAAGCGCTTCTTCTCATATTCCATCAGCGCTTGACGCGGATGCTCGGCGCGCACCAGCGCGTCCGCAAGACAGCGCGCATCGAGGATCGCCTGCGAAGCGCCATTGGAGCCAACCGGATACATCGGATGTGCGGCATCACCGAGCAGGGTGACACGCCCGGACGACCAATAGGGCAACGGATCGCGATCACAGGTGGGATATTCGTAAAACTCCGGCGTCGCCGAAATCAGGCTCTTCACGTCGATATAGGGCACCGAGAAGCGCGCGACATGCGGCATCAGCTCCTCGCGCCGGCCCGGGCGTGACCAGTCTTCCTTCCGCGGCGGCGGCGCGTTGCCCTCGCCTACTTTCACCAGCACCGCCCAATTGGTGAGACGGCTAGCCGGGCTCGATCCCTCCGCGATCGGATAGATCACCACCTTGGCGTTGAGGCCACCGGCGACGATCATCGACTTGCCGGTGAGGAACAGCGGCCAGTCGCGCGCGCCGCGCCACAGCATCAGGCCGTTCCAGCACGGCGGCCCCTCGTTCGGGAATAGCGTGTCGCGGACACGCGAATGGATGCCATCGGCGCCAATCAGAATATCGCCGCGCGCGGTATGGACATGCGAACCAGTGCGATCGAAGAAGTAAGCGGTGACGCCGCCCTCGTCCTGCGTGAAGGCGCCAAGCCGGCAGCCGGTGTGGATTGCATCCACTCCAAGCCGCTCTTCGACAGCGCGATGGATGACGCCCTGGAGGCGGCCGCGATGGATCGAGAACTGCGGCACGTCGTGACCGGCGTCCACGCCGCGGGCTTCGCGCCAGACCTCCTGGCCATGGCGGTTGAGGTAGTAGAGCTGGTCGGTCCGGATCGCGACGTCGTCGAGCTTCTGCAGCAGGCCGAGGCTGGCAAGCTCACGCATGGCGTGCGGCAGCGTGTTGATACCGACGCCGAGCTCGCGGATCGTATCGGACTGCTCGAAAATCTCGCAGCCGATGCCGCGGGCCCGCAGCATCAATGCCGTCGTGAGACCACCGATACCGCCGCCGACGATAATCGCCTTCATCGCCCTTAACTCCACTCAATACACAGGCAACGAGGTTAACGTCGCACGGGCGGTCACTCCGCCGCAAGCGGCTTTGTCGCCTCCGCCTTGAGCTCAGCCCGGGTCTTGGGCTTAGCCTTAATTCTCAGCTCCTCGAGATCCTGTCGGTCGCGCACGCTGTTGCGGAAAATCTGATCTTTTCCGGGCAGGTATTGCGGCGGGCAGAACGCATCATTCGCCCCGTACCAGGCCGCCGCCTTCATGGTGAAGAATGGGTCGACCAGATGCGGCCGCCCGAGCGCGACGAGGTCAGCCCGGCCGGCGGCCAAAATGGTGTTGGCCTGGTCCGCGGTCGTGATGTTGCCGACGCACATGGTCGCCACACGCGCCTCATTGCGGACCTGGTCAGAGAACGGCGTCTGGAACATGCGGCCATAGACCGGCTGCCCATCGCGAACCGTCTGGCCCGTCGAGACGTCGACCAGATCGACACCGGCCTCGGCGAACGCACGCGCAATGGCCACCGCATCATCGCCGGTGATGCCGCCATCCGCCCAATCGGTCGCGGAAATGCGCACCGACATCGGCTTGTGCTTCGGCCACGAAGCCCGCAGGGCCTCAAATATCTCAAGCGGGAAGCGCAGCCGGTTTTCGAGCGAACCGCCATATTCGTCCGTACGGCTGTTCGTCAGCGGCGAGATGAAGCTCGCTAGCAGATAGCCGTGCGCGCAGTGCAATTCGAGCATGTCGAAGCCACAGCGCTCGCCGCGCGCGGCCGCCGCGACAAACGAATCTCTCACCGCGTTCATGCCGGCGCGGTCAAGCTCGCGCGGCACCTGGCTGTCGGGAAAGTAAGGCAGCGGCGATGCCGAAACCACGTCCCAGCCGCCTTCGTCCAGCGGGCGGTCCATGCCGTCCCACATAAGTCTGGTCGCCCCCTTGCGGCCGGAGTGCCCGAGTTGCAGGCAGATTTTTGCAGCCGAGTTGCCGTGGACGAAATCCACGATGTGCCGCCACGCCGTCTCCTGCTCGTCATTCCACAATCCGGCGCAGCCGGGTGTGATTCGCGCATCGCGGCTGACGCAGGTCATCTCGGTGAAGATCAGGCCAGCGCCACCGATTGCGCGCGAGCCGTAGTGCACGAGGTGGAAATCACCGGGGACGCCCTCCTTCGCCGAATACATGCACATCGGCGACATCACGGCACGGTTGGCTATCTCCATCTCGCGAAGTCGAAACGGCTGGAACAGCGGCACCATCGGCTTGTCGGTGCTGACGTCGAAGCCTTTGCTGCGCACCTGCCTGGCGAATGACTTCTCGACTTCGGCGACGAAATCGGGCGCGCGGAGCTTCAGATTGTCATAGGTGATCGCCTTCGAGCGCGTCATTACGCCGAAAGCGAACTGCACGGGATCGAAATCCCAGAAGCGGTCGACATGCTCGAACCAGACCAGCGAGACATCAGCCGCGTGCTGGGTCTTCTCGACCTCTTCGCGGCGACCGTGCTCATAGACATCCAGTGCAGCTTGGATGTCGGGTGCCTTTGCCATGGCGTCAGCCAACGCGATCGCATCTTCCATCGCGAGCTTGGTGCCAGATCCGATCGAGAAATGCGCGGTCGCCTTGGCGTCCCCGAGCAGCACCATGTTGTCCTTGACCCAACGCTTGCTGCGGATCATCGGGAAATTACGCCACATCGAGCGGTTGGTAAGCAGCTTGTGCCCATCGAGGAACCAGCCGAAGATGTCGGCCATCCGTGCAGCGGACTGGGTCTCATTCAGTCCCGACAGGCCCGCGCGCTCGAACGTCTCCGGATCGGTCTCGAAAATCCAGGTCGAGTGACCGGCTTCATATTGGTAGGCGTGGGCGATGAAAGGTCCCCACTCCGTCTCCTGAAAGATGAAGGTGAAGGCATCGAGCGGCCTGGTCGAGCCCATCCAGGCAAACTTGTTAGTGCGGAGGTCGACTTCCGGCTCGAAGTGATCGACGTGCTTCTCCCGAAAACGGCTGTTGATCCCGTCTGCAAACAAAACAAGATCGGCACCGGCGAAGCGCGACTCGTCATCGATATCCACTTCGAAATGGAGGCTGACACCGAGCTCGCGCGCACGCTCCTGCAGGATCAGCAACAATTTTTGCCGCGAGCAGCCGCAAAAGCCGTTACCTCCGACCCGATGCACCGTGCCGCGAAAATGCACGGCGATATCGTCCCAATAGGCGAACTCCTGGGTGATGCGGCGGTAGCTCGGAAGATCGTGCTTTTCGAAATTGTCGAGCGTGGCGTCCGAGAATACCACGCCGAAGCCGAACGTGTCGTCGGCGCGGTTGCGCTCATACACGGTGATATCGGCGCTTGGCCGCTGCTTCTTGAGCAGGATTGCAGCGTAAAGACCCGCAGGTCCGCCACCGATGATCGCGACTTTCATGGGAGCCTCGCCAATTCACCCGGTCATGAAAACTATTTTAAGCCTAAAATAATTTCTGGCAAGTCCCCCATTCCAGGAAAAGGCCGCTCAGTCGCCCCTGAAGACCGGCTTGACCTTGTTGGCGAAGGCCTCGAAAGCGCGCTCGAAATCAGCCGTCGTCATGCACAGGGCTTGGGCAACGGCCTCCGCTTCGATCGCTTCCTCCACCGACATCGCCCATTCCATGGCCAGCATCCGCTTGGTCATGGTGTTGCCGAACGTCGGCCCTTCCGCGATCTGCTTTGCCAGCAGTTGCGCCTGGGCCAGCACCTGGTCCGGCGTGACGATGCGGCTGAAGAAGCCCCAGCGCTCGCCCTCCTCCGCGGTCATGAACCGGCCGGTGTACAGAAGCTCGGAGGCGCGGGACTGACCGATGATCCGCGGCAGGATCGCGCATGCGCCCATGTCACAGCCGCCAAGGCCCACCTTGTTGAACAGGAATGCGACCTTGGCCCCACTCGCGGCGAGCCGCATGTCGGACGCCATGGCGATGATCGCGCCGGCACCGGCGCAGATGCCCTCGACCGCGGCCACGATCGGCTGCGGGCAGGCCCGCATCGCCTTGACGAGATCGCCGGTCATCCGCGTGAACGCCGTCAGCCCCTTGGTGTCCATCTTCACCAGCGGGCCGATGATCTCGAACACGTCGCCGCCGGACGAGAAATTGCCGCCGGCACCGGTGACGACGATCGACTTGACCGCGTCGTCGAACGCGCATGCACGGAAGAAGTCGGTCAGCTCGCGGTAGCTCTCGAACGTCAGCGGATTCTTTCGTTCCGGACGGTTGAGCGTCACGGTGGCAACGCCGTCGACCGCGGCCAGCAGGAAATGTTGCGGCGAATAGTCTGCGAGCGGCACGGTGACGGGATTGGCTGGTCTACTCATGCGATCTCCTTAGTTTCCTTGTTCCGCGCCGCGGCCACGCACGCTAGATTTCGCCACCGGCGACCGCAATCGCCTGCCCGGTGATCGCACCAGCGTTCTCACTGCACAACCACAGCACGGTATTGGCCACTTCCTGAGGCGTGATCAGACGTCCCTGCGGATTGTGCTTCGCGAGTTCGGCAATTGCCTGCTCGCGAGTCCGCCCGGTCTTTTTCATGATGTTGTCGATGCTGCCGGCGACCAGATCGGTGTCAGTGAAGCCGGGGCAGACCGCATTCACGGTCACGTTGCTACCGGCCATCTCCAGTGCAAGAGAACGCACGAGACCGACCACGGCGTGCTTCGCCGCCGTGTACGCGCTCACGTAAGCGTAGCCCTTGAGCCCGGCCGTCGATGCAATCGCGACGATGCGCCCGTAGGGGCGATCCTTCATCCCCGGCAACACTGCGCGGACAGCATGAACAACCCCCATGAAATTGACGTCCATCATGCGCGCAAAAAGGGCGCTGTCCGATTTCGCAAACGGCGCGGATTCGGCGCTGCCGGCGTTGGCGATCAGGATATCGATCGGCTTTCGCGCATGCGCTGCGGCGATCGCTGCCCTTAGTGCAGCTTCGTCCGAGACGTCGGCAACCGCCGCATAATGTGCGGCGCCTGCACTCACCGCCTCTTCGAGAGTAGCCGCGTTCCGCCCGAGCACCGTCACGGTGGCACCAGCGCCGACAAGGGACGCAGCGATCGAGCGGCCGATGCCGCGACCACCACCGGTCACCAGCGCGTGCGGCGAATGCGGCAATGCGGACATGCGCGGGCTCCCTCAAGGTCTGCTGTCGTTCCTCCGATATATTTTAACCTTCAAAGTTTTGCAACGAAAGCGCGGATCGAGGCCGCAAACGTGTGCGCGCGCGAGAGAGCGGCCTGAAAATTGCTTTAAGTATAAAATTATCTCTTCCCATCCCCCACAGGCCTGTTAGCATCACCGGGCAAAGCAAAAGGATGTCGCGTGTCGCAGCCTGCGCCAATGATAACAAGGGACGGACGCTTCGCCTATGAAGCTGCGGGCGATCCGGGTGCGATGCCCCTGATTTTCCTGCATGGCATTGGCGGCGCGGCGCGGGCCTGGGGGCAGCAGCTTGCCACATTCAGCAATCGTTTCCGCGCGATCGCGTGGGACATGCCGGGCTATGGCGGATCAGTGCCACTCGCCAGCGTCAGCATCGCTGCCCTGGCCGATGCACTCCAGCAATTCATCGAGCAGATCGGGGCGGCAAGCCCCATTCTGGTCGGGCATTCGATCGGCGGCATGATCGTCCAGAAATGGCTGGTGCAATCGCCGAAACGGGCGCGTGCGGTCGTCCTCGCGCAAACCAGCCCGGCCTTTGGCAAGTCTGACGGCGACTGGCAAAAATCGTTCATCGCGGCACGCCTGGGTCCACTCGATCGCGGCGAGACCATGAAATCGCTGGCACCGTCCCTCGTGAAAGAGCTCGTCGGCGACGATCCTGATCCCAAGGGCATGGAGCTTGCGCGCGAGTGCATGGGGAGTGTACCCGAAGCGAGCTATCGCGCAATGATGCTGGCGTTGATCGGGTTCGACCAACGCAGCACGCTCAAGGACATTTTCGTGCCGACGCTGCTGCTGTCTGGTTCCAAAGACAACAACGCGCCTGCGCCAATGATGGCGAGAACGGCATCCTATATTCCCGCGGCCGAATATGTCGAACTCCCCGGCGTCGGCCATCTCGCAAACCTTGAGCGGCCTGGTGCCTTCGACAAGGCTCTCGGCAGCTTCGTCGATTCCGTCGCTGCAAAACACGGATGACTGCGCCATGACCATGCAAGTCAGCAAGACCATTGGCACGAGCGACAAGGTCGCGTTGGACGCGCCAATCTTCGATCCCGTCGCGTTCCGCTTGAGCGACGAACAAGCCGGGATCGTCGCGCGGGCGCGCGAGATCGGCCAAAGCGTGTTCGCGGGTCGTGCGGCCACCTACGATCGCGAGGCGGTCTTCCCGACCGAGAATTATCGCGACCTGCACCGCGTCGGCTTGCTCGGCATCGCCGTGCCGAAGAAGCACGGCGGGCTGGGAGCGAACTACCAGACCTACGCCTTGGCAGCGGCGGAGATCGGCCGCTATTGCGGCGCGACCGCGCTGACCTGGAACATGCATGTCTGTTCGACGCTGTGGTCGGGGCCTTTGGCTGATGATCTCGACATGGATGCGGAGACCCGCGCGGAACACGAAAAGCGCCGGGCCGTCCACTACAAGCGCATCGTCGAGGACGGTGCGATCTATTCGCAACCTTTTTCCGAGGGCGGCGCGGCGGCCGCGGGTGGCGTTGCCTTCGGCACGCAAGCAAAGCCTGTCGAAGGCGGCTGGATCGTCAACGGCAAGAAGATCTTTGCATCGCTGTCCGGCCACGCCGACTATTACGGCGTGCTCTGCACGGAGATCGAGGAAGGCGAAAAGGCCTCGCGCCGCAATACGCTTTACCTCGCGATCCCAGCGAAATCGCAAGGCGTTTCCGTCGTCGGCGACTGGGATCCGCTCGGTATGCGCGGCACAGTCTCGCGAACGCTGCTGTTCAAGGACGTCTTCGTGCCGGAAGATTCTGCGCTAATGCCGCGCGGCGTCTACTTTCAGGCGGCGATGCGCTGGCCGCATATGTTCCTGACGCTGTCGCCCACCTATATGGGGCTCGCGCAAGCCTCTTACGATTTCACGGTGCGCTATTTGCGCGGCGAGGTGCCGGGCATGCCTCCGGTCAAGCGCCGGATGTACCCGACCAAGCAGATCGCGGTCGCGCAGATGCAAATCAAGCTGGAGCAGATCAAGGCGATCTGGTTCCAGGCCGTTACCGACGCGCGCGCTAATCCGAGCAAGGAGCAGGTGCTGCGGGCCTACGCCGCGCAATATTCGGTGATGGAAGGCGCCAATGAGCTCGCCACGCTCGCGATCCGCACCTGCGGGGGACAGGCGATGCTCCGCTCGCTGCCGCTGGAGCGCATCTATCGCGACAGCCGCTGCGGCTCGCTGATGCTGCCCTGGACGGCCGAGCTCTGCCTCGACCGAATCGGTCGCGAGGCGCTGTACGAGGCAAGCGAAACGGACGACTGACGGTGGACCTCTGCAGTCTGATTGATCGCAACGCGGCGCTTTCGCCAGACAAGACCGCCATCGCCTTTGAAGGGGAGCGGCTGAGCTACGCGACGCTCGCCGAGCGCATCGAACGGATCGCAACAGGCTTGAAGCAGGAGTTCGGTGTCGGCCGTGGCGACCGCGTCGCGATCCTGAGCCTGAATCGACCCGACTATCTGGTCCTGCTCTATGCATGCGCGCGGCTCGGCGCGATGCTGGTGCCGCTGAACTGGCGGTTGGCTGTCGCCGAGCAGATCTTCATCCTCACCGACGCCAGCGTCAAGGTGCTGGTGCTCGAGCACGCATTTGAGGGAGTCCTTCCCGAACTCGCGCCGGGGACCACTGTCGTCGGCCTCGATTTTACGCCGCCGCACGGCATGACTTTCGAAAGCCTGCTGGCGCGTAAAGGAAGCAGCGGACGCAATCCGCACACCGACCTCTCCTGCCCGCTGCTCATCGTCTACACGTCAGGAACAACCGGGCGGCCGAAAGGTGCTGTGCTGCGCCAGGAGGCGCTGTTCTGGAACGGCGTCATGAGCCAGCACATGCACAACATGACGTCCGACGATCATGTGCTGACGGTGTTGCCGTTCTTCCACGTCGGCGGGCTCAACATCCAGACGACCGCGGCACTGCAGCTCGGCGCGACCGTCACAATCCACCCTCGTTTCACCCCGGATACGGCGCTTGAGGCGATCGAACGCGATCGGCCGACCCTGACGGTCATGGTGCCGGCGATCATCCAGGCCGTCAGCGAGCACCCTGCCTGGGCCACGACTGATCTCTCATCGCTGAAGGCCGTCGCGACCGGCTCGACCATCGTGCCGCCGCATCTGATCGATCGCTTCGTCGCGCGCGGCGTGCCAGTGCTCCAGGTTTATGGCTCGACGGAAACCTGCCCCATCGCAGTCTATACTCGCCTCGGCGGCGACCTGTCGCGCACGGGATCAACCGGGCTTGCCGGCCTGTGCTGCGAAGCAAAAGTGATCGATCAGGCCGGCAACGAGGTCCCGGCGGGCACGCCAGGCGAGATCGCGGTCCGTGGCCCCAACGTCTTCTTCGAATATTGGGGCAATGCGGACGCCACGCGCGATGCGCTGCACGACGGCTGGTATCGTACCGGCGATATCGGCCTGTGCGACGCGGACGGCTACTTCTGGGTCCGCGACCGCAAGAAGAACATGATCATATCCGGCGGCGAGAACGTCTATCCGGCCGAGGTCGAACGGGTGCTGCTCGAACATCCAGACGTCAGCGAATGCGCCGTGATCGGCAGGCCGGACCCGCGCTGGGACGAGGTACCTATCGCCTACGTGATTCCGCGATCCGGCTGCCGTCTCGAAGCAGACGAGCTAAGAGCACACGTTCAGGCGCAGCTCGCCCGCTACAAGGTTCCACGCGACATTGTCTTCGTCGCCGACATGCCGCGCACCGCGCTTGGCAAGGTTCAGCATTTCCTGCTGAAGCAGCTTGATGCGCAATCGCGCGCACAAGGAGAAGCATCTTGAAAATTGCGGTTCTAGGTGGGGGAAACGGCTCTTTCGCGGCCGCGGGCGATTTCGCGCTATCAGGGCATGAGGTCCGGCTGTGGCGCCGTGACACAGAACAGGTCGAAGCACATCGTGCCGCCGGCTCCCGCATCCTCGTCAAGGACCATAATGGCCAGCACGACGTGAAGCTGGCGCTGGTGACCACCAACATCGCCGAAGCCGTCAGCGATGCCGAGCTGATCCTGTGCCCTGCTCCCGCCTTCGCTCAGCAGGATATCGCGCGGCTCCTCGCCCCGCATCTGCGGGATGGCCAGGTCGTGTTTCTGCCGCCCGCGACATTCGGCTCGATGATCTTCGCGCAGGCTGCGCGAGATGCAGGCAATCGCGCCAAGGCAAGCTTCGCTGAGACCGGCACGCTGCCATGGCTCACCCGCAAGCATGGGTCATTCGAGGTCGCAATCACCATCCGCGCCAAGCGGCTGCCGGTCGGCGTGTTCCCGCTTGACCTGGCACCACATGCGCTCGAGGTGATTGGACGGGCTTTCCCCGATGCGATCGAGCCGTGCGGCGACGCGCTATCCGGCGCGCTGATGAACGCGGGCTGCATCATTCATCCGCCGCTGATCGTGATGAACGCAGGCCCAATCGAACATTTCGAGCGGTGGGATATCCATAAGGAGGGAACGCAAGCCGCAATCCGGCGGGTGACCGACGCGCTCGACGCCGAGCGGATCGCCGTGCGCGAGGCGCTTGGATATGGCGCACCGCATTTTCCACTCGCGCACCATTACGCCAAGGACGGCGAGATCTGGATGTATGGCCGCGGCTCGCATGATCGCCTGACGGATTCCGGCGACTGGCGCGAGCGGATCGTGCTGACCGAACACCGCTACATGCGCGAGGATCTGCGGCTTGGGTTGTCGTTGCTGGTGTCCGTCGCCGCGTTGGCGGGCGTGGCCACACCGCTCGCCAAGGCTTTGCTGGCCGTCGGCGGCGCAATCTGCGGCGAGGATTTTGCGCAAGGCGGCCGGACGTTGGAGACGCTGGGGCTTGGCAAGCTTCACAAGGCCGAATTGCAGATGCTGCTTCGTGAGGGATTCTGACCGATGACCCGTCGCGCCAACATTGCCTGTCTCGGGGCCGGACGCATGGGCCGCGGTATCGCCGTCGCGTTCGCCTATGCGGGGCACACGGTCACGATGATCGACGTCAAGGTCCGTTCAGCGGACGATTTCACCAGGCTGGAGGCGGACGCGCTTGGCGAGGTCAGGAAGACCTTTGCCAGCCTCTCGAAGCTGGGGTTGCTGGCCGAGACCGACGTTGATCCGCTGATCGCGCGGGTTTCGGTGGTGCCGGCCAGCCAAAGCGGCGCCGCGTTGTCCGAAGCCGGAATGGTGTTCGAGGGCGTTCCCGAGGTCGTCGAGCTCAAGCGCGAGGTGCTAGGGACGGCTTCAAAACAGGTCGGCCCCGACACCATCATTGCATCGACCACTTCGACCATCCTCGTTGACGATCTCTCGGTCGCGGTCGTCAATCCCCGCCGCTTCCTCAACGTGCACTGGCTTAACCCGGCCTATCTAATCCCACTGGTAGAGATTTCGCCCGGCAAAGCCACCGGTTCCGGCATCATCGACCAGGTCAAGGCGCTGCTCGAAGGCATCGGCAAGGTCCCTGTGGTCTGCGCGGCGACGCCAGGCTTCATCGTTCCGCGCATTCAGGCGCTCGCGATGAATGAGGCCGCGCGAATGGTCGAGGAAGGCGTCGCCAGCGCGGAGGAGATCGACAAGGCGATCCGCTACGGCTTTGGCTTTCGCTATGCGGTGCTTGGATTGCTCGAATTCATCGACTGGGGCGGCGGGGATATTCTGTACTACGCCAGCCGGTATCTGGAGGGCGCACTCCGCAGCGACCGCTACCGCGCGCCGGACGTCATTTCACGCAACATGCACGAAGGCCGGATCGGCCTGCGCACGGGAGCCGGCTTCCTCGATTATTCAGGCATGGACGTTGACGCCTATCGCGCAAAGCGCCTCCAGGCCATGGTCGACCTGCTCCGGCACTTCGACCTCGCCCGGCCGCCGGTGCTCGACCGCAGCTAGCCAAAAACGTCCTGGAGCACGCCTTCCCGCACCACCGCAACACCATCGAGCTCGATGGTCGTTCCCATCATCGGCAGGTCGAAATGGCCTGCGGTATAACGGCCGGCAAATTCATTGGCACCGGTCGAGAACAGAAAATTGCCGGAGACGGCGCGGATCTCAGTGCCGTTGGTGTCGCGCTGATCATACATTGACAGTGCCTCGTAGCGCGCACCCGGGTTCATGCCGAAACCAACATGCGACACAGCATAAGCCTCCCGATCGCCCCAGGCGGCGAGATAGGCGCGCATCATTGCGGCATCGGTGCCCTCGCCTTCCAGCTCGACCACGTAATCGTCCTTCAACGTCATCTTCACCGGCGACGTCAGGTAGCGCTTGAAGGTGAGATTGATGTCGCCCGGGGCCATCGCCAGCGTGCCATTGATCGTCCCGCTCTTGGGAAAGCTGACGACGATGCCGCCCGGCCAATGCGCCAGCGTGCCGGGCTTGTCGGTCCAGCCCCACACGCCGACCGTGGACGCTCCGACCATGTCGACGTCAAGCGCCGTACCGGCCTTCGAGGTGACCCGCATCCGCTTCGTCCCACGCAGCATCTTTGCCGCAGCGCGAACGCGCTTCTCTAGTGCCGGATCCGGCACCATCCGCTCCAGCGCCTCGGGATGCTCGTTTGAGATCACCAGGATCCGCGCGCCGGCCTTCAGGATCTCGGGCGTCTCGACCGCATGCATCAGGCCTTCGATGGTGCAATCCACCACGAAGCCCGCTTGCTGAAGCGCAGTGATGACCGGCCCAAGCTTCTGGATGGCTTCGCTAGCGCCAGTTGAGCGGACCGGAACGATATTCCGATTGCGTGGCGTCGGCATGACGACATGAAAAGGCTTCGCCCCCATGCGCAACAGCGCAAGCTCTGCCAGATGTACATTCAGCGCGCGCGACTGCGTCTCCGACAGGATCGCCGCGGTATCGCCGGCCTTAACGGCGCAACGCTCAAAGACCTCGCAAAACGCGTCGATCCATTTTGCCTCGATGCGGTCTGCCAGCATGGTTTGCTCCCGATCTTCTGGTTTCTTGTTCGTCAGGTCACGCCTCGGGGAAACCCCGTAGGAGGTACGATCGCACGGCGCCCAAAAGGCCGTTGAGGATCAACCCTAGCAGCGAGATCGTGATCAGCGGCACGAACATGTCGACAGCCTGGAAGGTTCGGGCCGCGGTCACGAGCACGTGTCCCAAGCCGTCCGTCGACGTGATCATCTCGGCCAGAAACACCACGATGCAGCAAATGACAAGACCGATCCGGCACCCGGTCAGGATCGACGGCATTGCCGCCGGCAAGACCACCTTGAACAGGATTTCATAGCGCCGCGTTCCCGCTGCCATGGCCGACCAGATCAGCTTTTGCTCCACCGTCGAAGCACCGTAATAGGTCGACAGGAGAATAGGGAAGAGCGCGTCCGCCGCCACCAGCGTGATCTTCGACCCATGTCCAAAGCCGAGCAGCAACAACAGGGCCGGATAGAGCGCAACCTTCGGCAGCGGCGCCAGCACCCGTACGATCGGCCGAACTACGGCGTTGATCGCCGGACTGGCAGCGGCCGCGATGCCGATACTGACGCCGAGGACGACCGCAATTGCGAAGCCGGCAAAGAGCCGGATCAGGGTCGCCGCGATCTCCTGTTGAAACGTCCATGTCACGAGTTGCTTGAGCAGCCGGCCGAAGACGACGCCCGGCGGCGGCAGCAAAACCACGGGCGCGAAGCCGAATGACACCAGGCCCTGCCATACCGCGATCACCAGTACGATTGGCGCGAGCCCAAAGATGACGTTTGCTGAAAGAGAACGCGGCATCATGAGAAGCTCAACGGCATGTCAAACTGAGGCTCGGACCAGCGTACCAGTCTCGCACGGACGCGCTCGAAGACCGCATCGAGACAGATGCCCATCGCGCCGACGATGATGATCATCGCGTACACCGTGTCGTATTGGCCCATATCGAGCGCGTTGAACAGGATATTCCCCGCTCCCGATTGCCGCGCGATCATCTCGCTGGTGATCATCGTGATCAGCGCCAGCACCAGGCCGGTGCGGCACCCGGTCAGGATCTCCGGGAGCGCAGCAGGCAACACAATGCGGACCAGGCGCTGCAAGGGCGAAAGTCCCATCGCTGCGCCTGACCACAGCATCTTCTCCTCGACGGCCTTGGCGCCTTCAAAACTGTGATAGATCACCGGAAGGCTGACGCCGAGGAAGATCACCAGCGTCTTGGTGATGTCGCCCACGCCGAGCCACAGCATGATGATCGGCATCAACGCCGCTTTCGGTACCGGATAGATCACCATCAGCAGCGGATTGAAGAAAGCTGCGACTGCCCGGCTACGGCCCATCAACAGGCCCAGCGGAATCGAAACCAGCACCGCTATGCCGAACCCGATCGCCATGCGGCGGAGCGAGGCCAGGATGTTGATCAGAGATTCCTTGTCGCCGAGGATATCCGGGATCGCGCGGATCGCCTCGATAGCCGTTGGAAAGCTGTCGTTCTTCAGCGCAAGCGACGCGACCTGCCATACCGCAAGCAACCCGATGCAGGCGAACATCGGGGCAGCACGTCTGGCCAAGGCCGACGGCGAGGTCATGACACTGATCCTGTCTCGTCGACCTCGTCAAACATACGCTCGATGTCGACGACGTATTTCTGGTACCGCGGATCGAGCAACAGCTCGTTGCGGCGCCGCGGCCGCGGCAGATCGATATCGATGACCTCCCGGATGCGGCCGGGAGATTTCGACATCATCACGACCTTGTCCGAAAGGAAGACGGCTTCGTCGACCGAGTGGGTGACGAACAGCACCGTCTTGCGGTCACGCTCCCAGATGTTCAGAAGATCGTTCTGCAAGCGCGTCCGGGTATGCGCATCGAGCGCACCGAATGGCTCGTCCATCAACAGGACTTCGGGATGGTAGGCGAGCGTCCGGGCCAGCGCGACGCGCTGCTTCATGCCACCCGACAACTCTTTCGGGTAGAAGCTCTCGTAGCCCTTGAGGCCGACCATTTCGATGAGAGCACGGCTCTGTGCTTCCGCCTCTGCTACTCGCACACCCTGCTGGCGCGGGCCATACATCACGTTGCCCAGCACGGTCTTCCACGGGAACAGCGCGAACTCCTGGAACACCGGCCCGCGATCCGGACCCGGTCCCGTGATCGCCTGTCCTTTCATCTTTGCAGCGCCGCTGGTCGGATTGACGAAGCCACCGACAATGTAAAGCAACGTCGACTTGCCACAGCCGGACGGACCGAGGATCGAGACGAATGCCCCCTCTTCGACCGTTAGCGAGATGTTAGACAGCGCAAGATGATCCTTGCGCGCCGAGGTCTGGAAAACCTGCGAGACGCGATCGATCTCGATGATCGCAGAAGCCGGCTTTTGTGACGTCACCGGTCTCACCCATTCGCTCGATCTCGAAGGCACCACCTTCATCCCGTCTCTCGCTTCACTCATGCGCGAACGTCACGTAACCGACCTGCTGAATGTCCTCCATCAGCGGAACGAGCTTAGCAAGAAACTTGCCAGACGGATCGCTATTTCGCACGTGCGCGATTTTTCAGTCGAACCACGGCCACTCCGCCGGTCCCTCATGAGTGACCGCTCCACCCGGTGCCTGGCCGACCAGACGCGCATATTTCGCCAACGCTCCGGCGCGATGACGCGGCGGGCGTTGCTTCCAATCGCGTCGGCGTGCAGCGAGTTCCTGCTCGTCGACCAGCAAGTCCATGCGGCGGCCGGCAGCATCAATCCGGATCTTGTCGCCATCGCGGACAAGCGCCAGCGGGCCTCCGACGAACGCTTCGGGCGATACATAGCCGATGCACATGCCGCGCGTGGCACCCGAGAACCGGCCATCCGTGATCAGGGCCACCTTCTCACCCATGCCCTGGCCGTAGATCAGCGCGGTGACACCGAGCATCTCGCGCATGCCAGGACCACCGACCGGCCCTTCATTGCGGATCACCAAAACCTCGCCAGCCTTGTAGCTGCGGTCACGAACGGCCGCGACGCAGGCCTCTTCATCCTCGAAGACGCGCGCCACGCCCTCGAAGGACTGGCTCTTCAAGCCCGCGACCTTGATGACGGCGCCATCAGGACAGAGATTGCCCTTCAGAACCGCTACGCCGCCATCAGGCATGATCGGCGCGCGGGCCGCGTAAACCACCTCGCCATCGGGCGCGTTGGCCGCGCCGTACTCTTCCGCGAGCGTACGGCCCGTGATGGTCAGGCAGCTGCCATCGACATGCCCGCTCTCGATCAACTCGTGGATCACGACGGCCGCACCGCCGATGTCGTAAACATCCTTTGCCGTGTACTTGCCGCCCGGCCGCAGGTTTCCGATCAGCGGCGTCCTGGCAAAGACCTCGCCGACATCATCGATCGTGAACGCAATGCCGGCCTCGTTCGCAATCGCCGGCAGATGTAGTGCGGCGTTGGTTGACCCGCCCGTGGCGGCAACAATCGCAGCTCCATTTTCAAGAGACTTCAGCGTCACGACGTCACGCGGAAGCGGCCCGCCTCGTTCGAGCATCTCCATGATCAATCGCCCTGCGCGGCGCGATATCTGCGCGCGCTCGGCATAGACGCCGGGCACCATTGACACATTGGGAATGGTCAGGCCCATCGCCTCCGATACCATCCCCATGGTGTTCGCAGTGAACTGACCGGCGCAGGCGCCAATGGTCGGCAGGCAGACGCGCTCGATCCGCTCGAGCGCCGCGGCGTCGATCTCACCGGTCATGAAGCTGCCGACGGCCTCGTAGGAGTCGAGGACGGTCAGCGTGCGTCCATCCACGCGGCCCGGCAGCGAGCTACCGCCATAGATGAAGATGGAAGGCACGTTGCAACGAACCATGCCCATCATCACGCCCGGAAGCGTCTTGTCGCATCCGCCGTATCCGATCAACGCGTCATATGCGAGGCCGTGGACGACGGCCTCGATGGAGTCGGCGATCAGCTCACGCGAGAACAGAGAGAACTTCATTCCCTCGTGATTCATGCTGATGCCATCGGACACCGAGATGGTTGAGAATTCGCGCGGCGTGCCGCCGGCCTCCTCTACCCCTGTCTTGGCCGCAGCCACCTGAAAGTCGTGGGTCATATTGCAGGGCGTCTGCTCGCCCTTCATGCTGACGATGCCCACCATCGGCTTGGCAATGGCCGCGTCATCCAGTCCCATGGCACGCATGAAGGCACGGTGCGGCGCCCGGTCGAGGCCGTCAGTCGTTATCCGTGATCGCAACTTCTTCATGCCTGCATCATCTTCATGCAATGTCCCGCACACGACGGGACATTGCGACCTCATTGGTCCAGCGAACAGCCCGATCGCCTATTGCAGCGGCGCGACGATCGTCGGATGCTTGAACTGCGCGACATCCAGTTTCGGCAGCATTCCGGTTTCCGCATAGATGTCGAGCATCTTCTGGATCGCCGGGAAATTCGGCGCTGCACCGGGATCGCGCCCGAAATCGTTGTCCTTGAGCAGATAAGTCTCGAGCACCGGGATGGGCGCTTTCAAGACTTCGTTGACCACCTTCAAGGTCTCTTCGCGGTTCGCCAGCGCCTTCTTCATTCCCGACGTAATATCGCGGACGTAGGTTTTCACCAATTCCGGGTTCTTGTCGACGAAATCGGCACGGCAGGCTTCCAGGATGTGCACGATGTTCGGCATGGCCTGCGACAGCGAGAACAGTTTTCTTGTGCCGCCCTTGGCCTCAGCTCGCGCCGCAAACGGCTGGTTCATGTTGACCGCATCGACCCGGCCCTGACGCAGGGCATCCTCGGAGACGGCAAAACCAACCTCAACCAGCTTGATGTCCTTGGCCGGATCGACGCCGTTCTCCTTCAGCAGCAGGTTGAACGGGCCTTGCGTGCCGCCGCCGATCACGGAAATGCCGACCGTCTTGCCCTTGAGATCTGCAATGGTCTTGATCGGCGAGTCATCCATGACCGCCCAGTAGACCGAGAAGCCACCGGGCTTCTCGAAGACGTGCTGCGCCACGATGTAGGCCTTGAGATTGCCGCCGACCACGCCGTTTGCAAGCGAGAGTGGCGCCTGCGTCGCGCAATCCAGTGCGCCGGCCGCCAAGGCCTGCGTCATCGGCGCGGTGCCCTGAAACTGAGTCCATTCGATGTTGTAGCTCTTGCCGATATCGGGAAATTCGGCCGGCCTGCGCATCATCCAGTATTTGGATTCCTCGGCCGGGATGGTCCAGCCCACGCGGATCGTCTGCTGCGCCCGTGAGGGGCTTGCGCCCGCGATCATGGCCGCCACGGCCCCTATTGCCAGCATCCACGTCGAAACAGCCCGCATCGTGCCCACTCCGTTGCTCCGGGCGCCGACCGGCGCCACCCAACCCAACCGGCCCGAATGTTTCATGGTTCAAACAATCAGGCAAGCCATGCAAGCCGGCCGGTTTCGCCGCGGGATGCGTTATGTATGGTGCGCAGCGGTCGCGCGGCGTTGCGACGCTACAGATGGAGGCAACCTATGGCTGATGCGAGCATGACAAACCCGCAAGGCGTCGAGAAGCTCGGCTATCTCGGCCTGGGACTGATGGGGACACCGATGACCCGGCGCTTGCTCAAGGCCGGCTATCACGTCAGCGTCTGGAACCGTTCGGAAGGCAAGGTCGCACCGCTCGTCGACGCCGGCGTCAAGCGCGCGGACACGCCTCGCGACCTGCTGGCGAACTCCGACATCATCTTCATGTGCGTGACGGATGCCGCTGCCGTCGAAGAGGTGATCTTCGGGCCGGAAGGTCTTGCAGTGGCTCCCGGCGCAGGCAAGCTCGTGGTCGATTTTTCATCGATCCATCCCGACGCCGCGCGCGAGCTTGCAGCGCAATTGAAGTCTGCGAACGGTGCAAGCTGGATCGATGCACCGGTGTCCGGCGGCACCAAGGGCGCTGAAGAGGGCACGCTTGCCATCATGGCCGGCGGAGAGGCCTCCGACATCGAGCGGGCCCGGCCCTATGTGCTGGCCATGGCGCGCAGGTTCACCCACATGGGTCCGATCGGCGCTGGCCAGACCACAAAGCTTTGCAACCAAGTGATCGTCGGATGCGCAATGGCCGTGCTCGCAGAGGCAACGCGCCTTGCCTCGAATGCCGGAATTGACGCAAGCCGATTGCCTGAAGCGCTCGCCGGCGGCTTTGCGGATTCGATCCCGCTTCAGCTCTTCGTGCCGCGCATGGTCCAGGGCATTCATTCGCCGCCGCTCGGCCACATCGCGACGATGCTGAAGGACCTCGACACTGTGGCCGATGTCGCCCAGGCAACGTCAACGCCGGTGCCCATGGCAACGCTCGCGGGACAGATCTTCAGGCTGGCCAAGGCTGCACGCGGCGCAGACGCGGACGCCCTGGAAATCTACACGCTCTCGGCTACGGACCGTTGAACCGACGAGCGTCCCTGGATCGCCCTACGGCGATTTCTTACGCTCGTCGTCAGGCAGGAACCGGCCATACGTCCCCCGCGCAAACAGCAGCGCCTCTTTTGCATTGTAGGCATAGGCCTCGACCGCACCGAGAAAGATCACGTGATCGCCGCCGTAATAGCGATTGACTGACCGGCACTGAAAATTGGCAACGCTCTCGGCAAGAACCGGCGCGTTACCGAGGCCTGGCATCCAATCCACGCCGGCGAACTTGTCCTCGGACGGCTTTGCGAATTTATTTGCAAGCGCCTGCTGTGAGGTTCCTAACACGTGGACGGTGAAATGGCTGGCGTTCTGAAACACGCTCAGGCTCGAGGAATAAACTCCGAGGCTCCAGAGCACCAGGGGAGGATTCAAGGAGACCGACGCAAACGAGTTGCAGGTGATGCCATACGGCTTTCCATCAGCGGCCGTGGCTGTGATGATCGTTACGCCTGTTCCGTAGGTGCCGAGCGCGCTGCGGAAATCACGCGGATCAATCTGCGACTTGTCGCTCGCGAACTCGTTGGCCGGATCAGGAACGGCCGGCTGCTTTGGCAGATCATTCATCAGCCGGCCTCACAAGGTGAGATTCTCGGACGGCAGGCCGAGCGCCACACGTCCATAATTGGTTCCGGCCGCATCGAAATTGAACGCGAGGTGCGAGTTGATCGCGTGCGCATCGCGGAACTGCCGCTGCAATACGCCGGTCGTGAACAGGCCGCGCGCGCCGCTCGCCGCGAACAGCATCGAGACGGCATCCGTGCACAAATTGACCGAGAACGCGCCGTCGCGCCGATACCTGGTCTTGATCGCCGTGTCGGGTGTGTGCTTGCTTCGTGCGTGCTCCATCGCCTCGATACAGGCCGAGCGCATGATGAGGCGTGCAGCATCGATCTTCGCGGAAGCCTCCGCGATCTTGATTTGTGTGCTTTGGAAGTCGCTCAGCTTGGCACGGTTGTATGTCGATATGCGGTGACGCGCGACTTCCGTGTAGTCGTCCAGGCAGGCCTGAGCATTCCCGAGCGCGACGCCGGAGAGAACATAAGGAAATAGCGAGAACACCGGCAGCGCATAGAGCGGATTGGGGTTCACCTTGCTTCCGGGCGTTGCGCCTCCTGTCAGATCACCGACAGCGACCGTCATATGCTCGGGCACAAAGGCGTCGCTGACTTCGACATCCGACGACCCGGTGCCGCGCAATCCGGCGACGTTCCAGGTGTCGAGGATCTTGTAGTCGGCCTTGGGCAACAGAAAGATGCGGTATTCGATACCGTCAGCCTCGTCGTCCGACGAAACGACGCTTGCGAGCATGTTCCACGCGCAGGAGCCGACACCCGACGAGAACGGCCAGCTTCCGTGCAACCGGTACCCGCCCTCAACCTTCCTGGCGCGGCCGGCGGGGAAGATGAAGGATGACGCGATCAGCACGTCCGGGTCCCGGCCCCAAACCAGATCCTGCGCGCGCTGCTCGAACATGGCGAGCATCCAGTGGTGGCTCGCTAGATTGGCAAAATTCCACGCCACCGATGCATCGGCCTGTCCGAGCAACTCGGCGCAATCGATAAGGGCGACGTAATCGAACTCGGCGCCGCCAACGCGCTTCGGCTGAAGCATCCGGAACAGACCAGCATCGTGCAGGTCTTGCTCGGTTTCGGGTGGCAGGTGCCGCAGCTCCTCGGTGCGGGCCGCGCGCTCCCGCAATTGCGGCACGAGCGACCGGGCCTTGGCAATCATCGTCGCATAGGCTCGTGCGCCGGAGTCTGTCACCACCGACTGACCCATGCTCGGCTCTTGACCAGGCGCCATTCGTGTCCCTCGCTCACATGCATTTATGCGGCCGGAACCCTGCCAAATCAAGCCGGAGCAGCGTTCAGTCCGACGTCGTGGCCTTGGGCAGCCCAAAGGCCCCTTTTTCCGCCAAAGCCGCAATCCGCTCTTTGTCGTAACCAAGCATCTCGCGCATGACGCCCTCGGTATGCTCGCCCAGCAGGGGCGCAGCCACGGGATCAATCGCCGCAGTCAGGCTCATCTTGATCGGCGGCTCGATGTTCGGCACCCATTGCGCTGTGCGATGCGGGATTCGATTCAGACGCGCGCGTTCGCGTGCTTCGGGCGCATTGAACCCTTCCTCGACGGTCCGGAGATAGCCGACGGGGATATTGGCCAGCTTCATCTTCGCCATCCAGTTCTCGAGCGTGTCGCTCGCGAACACCTCCGCGATCGCTGCGCGCAATAGCTCCTTGTTCTCGGACCGCGCCTTCCGCGTCGCGAACTGTGGCTCGTTGATGAGATCCGGGCGGTTCATCACCTCGATCACCAGCCGTCGATACAACCGGTCATTGGCGCAGGCCATGTAGAGCGGACCGTCGGATGCCTCGTAGACGCCGACGGTGGGAGACCCGTTCGGCGAATTTCCGAACCGTCCGGGGTTCTTGCCGTTGATCAGATAGGCCATCCCATAGAAGCCGGTCATTCCCATGGCGACGTCGAACAGGGCGACCTCGACATGCTGTCCGCGGCCGAGCCGATCCCGCGCCAGTAGCGCCAGCAGGATGGCATTGCAGGCGGACATCCCCGTCGCCATGTCGACAATCGGCGGGCCGGTCCGAACCGGCGGACCATCGGCGAACCCGTTGAGCGACATGAAGCCGCTCTCGGCTTGCGTGATCGGATCGAAGCCGGGGCGCGAGGCGAACGGTCCGTTGCGTCCGTAGGCCGAGATCGAACAATAGACCAGCCGCGGGTTGAGCGGCGCGACAGCCTCGTAATCGAGGCCGAACTTCTTCATGACCCCGCTGGAAAAATTCTCAACGACCACGTCAGCCTGGCGGATGAGATCCAGCGCGACCTCGCGCGCCTCCGGCACCGCGAGATCGAGCGCGATGCCGCTCTTGTTGCGGTTCAGGCTGAGATAAGCCGCGCTTTCGCCGCCAATCTCGGCGTGCTCATACGCGCGCGTGTCGTCGCCACCATCGGGGTTCTCGATCTTGATGACGCGGGCGCCGAAATCGGCAAGCGTCTGTGTGCAGGCGGGACCCGCGACCACCCGCGTGAAATCGACGACCAGCAGACCATCAAGTGCGGTTGGCCCTCCCGCCGCCCGCGACGGACGTTCCGGCAATTGAGGCTTGGTGGACATCCTTGTGGCTCCCCTACATCGGCTTGTGCTCGCCGAATTTCCTGCAAGCGAACTTAAAGCCCGGCGAGGTCGCCTGCGCAAGTGCTTCGGCAGCAACGCTTCAATACGCAAAAAGGACCCGGCAGCGGTCAAGCTGACGGGTCCTCAAGCATTCCAGGCGAGCGCGCGCCGTTTTGACGTTGCGAAAGCCAGCTTCCGTATCACGGGAAACCTGGCTCAACGAAGCGACCTTCGCCAATAGAGCGTATGCGACCAGGCCCAGGGCACCACGGGTTGGTAGAGCCGATAGCCCGCCCGGATGAAATTATTCGCGGAGAAACGATTGTCCGTTGTATCCGAAACGATACTGTCCCATCCGATGCGCCGGCCCCGCGCCTCGACGGCCCGCATCAACCTGCGCTGAAGTCCCCTGCCCCAGTGTCGCTGCAAGACCTGCAGCCCGCGAAAGATGATCAGCCCGTCGCCGGGCGTCTCGATCTTGTCGCTATAGAACTTGAAACCGTGGCCGAGCCCGAGGCTTGCGATCTTGCCCTCGATCAGCCGTTTCGACGATTGCGCCAGCGTCCGCTGCGCCTCGCGGATGCAGACCGCCAGCGTCCCGCGCTCGGCCTGGCAGGTCTCGACCAGCAGCTCGCCGAAGAAATCCGATTTGCCCGAGTCGCGTCCGCCGTACACGCCCTTGTAGCGCGCAGGCTTGAGCAGCGGCGCAAAGATCTTGGCCGTTGGGATTTTCAGGATGGACATCAGGCGCGCGGAGGCACACGGCTTAAAATTCGGATCTGCGAGCGATCGACACGCTCCGGTTTGCTCTCACCGTCTGCCTTGATTGCCGTATCAACGCGCGGCGGAAGCGAAAGCGCATCTTTCATCCAACGAGACCACTCGGGTGCTGCAGGCTCCTGGCTTGTCAAGGATGTCGATTTGGCTGGAATAGTCGGCCTATTGTTGATCATGGCGATTTATTCCCCTCGGTTGTCGCTGGTGAGGTGTTCAAGAGTGCTGCGTCATCGATCCGTTCGGCAGCCTGCCTGGAGAAGTTATCCGGATGCACGATGACGCGCTCGATCCGATGAATCAGCTCAATCGACCCTTCGGCATCGTGTGGCTGCACCGGCTTTCCCCAACCGCGATCGAGGATCGCAATTGCCGCAGCGACGCGCGCCGCTGGCGCAACTTCCTTGCTCGACATGAGGTGAACGAGCACGTCGATCGCGCCCTTGGTAAAGCTTCTCGCCAATGATCGCAGCTCGGTCATCGTTCTTTGCCTGAACTGCCTTTTGGCGACAACGCCGCAAGGGGTTGCGTCGCCCTCTTGCTTCACTTCCATCCAGAGATTCCTTCCCACAACGCGATTGCAACAAGGCCCGCGACCGCGAGCGATATCAGATAGGCGGTCATGCTCTCTCCACAGCAAACAAAATGCGCGGCAGACCGCGTGACGACGCGATCGTTTCGGGCGCGAACCCTATCTCCGTTTGTCCGGAGGCCGCAGCGGCGCGAGCGAACAGCGCTCACACCTCGGGCCGGCACGTTCGCGCGTGCACGGCCAAAATGGTTCGGACGGCGGCGCGCCGATCGGCGCTCCATGAACGCGTTTCAACGAGGGCGAGGCCGCGATGCGCGGGACGCCGTCCGATCTCGAAATCGAAACGAAAAACCCGCGGCGGATGCTTCCGGCGCGGGCGAACCAAACTCGTTTCGATGATGTCATTCTGCCGGTGTTTTGCCCGACGTGTCAAAGCCTATGTTGAAATGAAAAGGCCCGCAGCGGGTGCACCCTGCGAGCCAACTTCGGATTTTCGATGATGCCATTCTGCCAGTGTTTTGCCCGACGTGTCAAATCAGAATAGACCCGACTGTCCGCTTTACTCGAAAGGCGAGGTAGGGTGCCGACCGGATCTATGTCGGCCTTGAGCCACCAGCGGAATTGTCGGCGCCGGATGCAAGCGGGCCCGCCAACTGAGGCGGCCTTACTCCTCGCGGAGTTGGTCCGATTCATTCGTCTTCTCAGGCGCAGGAACCAAATCCTCCACTCGCTTCAGCCCAGCGGCTTTAAAGAGACCGAGAGTAACGACGATCATCATCACTACGGTTCCAGCCAGTACCAACAGCGTCAACATGGCATTTCTCCATGTCTGCCCGCATACAAACTCAAGCAGTCAGGTTGCCGTTCCTAAACGACGGGAACGCTTTGCCGAGTAGTAGGTTTCCCGATGCCCTTCCCCAAGGGCGACCCCGAATGGGCCCCAGCTCCATCGTCCCCCCATTGCCTGGAGCTGGGGTCATTTTCAGATCAAGCCATCGCCAAATTCAAACTAGGCCATCGCGCTCGGAAACAGGTCACTACCCCACGCCGGATGGAAACAGACCAGCGACCTGAACGCATGCGAACGAAGCTCGCGTCGACTCTGGGTCACAAGCGGCGGTAGACGCCAAGCTGGATCGGCGTCCGGTCCGCCTCTGAGAGCCGAAATGACACGTCTTCAAGCGAACTTCGGCTTAGGTCCATATGCACCAGCGGGTTAAGCAATCCGCTGTAGCAGCGCCGATTGAACGTCGTTGCCCCACGAAGCAGCTGTTGTTTCACCCCGGCGTCATACCTTTGCTCTTGATCACCGATATGGCGTCCGGCGTTTTCAGGTAGTCGACGAGCGCCTTCGCGGCTGCGGCTTCCTTCGTACCCGCACCGAGCGCGGCCGTGAATACGACATCCTGCTGCAAGTCAGCAGGGAACGGGCCAACCACATCGAGGCCCGGCACCGTCAAGACGTTCATCAGGAAGAGCGCGAGTTCAGCCTCGCCCTTGGCAACCACAGCGACGACCTCTGCCGGCGTCGGCTGCGCTTTCATCTTGGCTTTCATCTGCTCGGTGATGCCGAGGCGCTCGAATACCCTCGCTATTGAATAGCCGGTTGCGCTTTCCGGAATCGAGGCGACCGATTCCGCCTGGAGCAAGGCAGCTTTTAACGTGTCGGGCGTGGAGATGTTGGGCTTCGGCGCACCGGCGCGAACCGCGACACCGAGGCCGACACGAGCTATGTCCAGCGTCGGCCCAGCTGCGAAATGTGATCGCGCGCCAGCGTCCCTCATCACCTCGACCGGCACGACGCCGACATCAAACGGCTTGCCGGAGGTCGCTTCCTTGATCAGGTTCGGAGTGGTGCCGAAGAAGATATCAAGCTTGTGGCCTGAGGTTTGTTCGAACTTCGGCTTGAGGCCCGCCCACACTGCTGTCATGGCGCCACCGGCCAGAACCCTCAACTCAGCTGCGGTCGCAGTCGATGACAGCATCATCACGGCCAAGATACCCCCTGCCGCTAGAGAAAACGTCCTCATGTGACCCCCACAAGTTAATATAAACTGAGCGTTGATCGCACCTCGACGCTGCGCCATTCTAGGTTAAATGCCTAAAGTCTCAGATGGGCCAAGATCAGAAGTGATCAGCGCATTCGGTCTCGGCGTAGATTCGATGATGCGAGGGCTCTGCGTGCCATCCTCTAACGCAACCGCCAGCTCTACGCGCTAGGCAGCAGATGAGCGATATTTGCGCAGGGTCATTTGGAGGCAACGATATCCTTGAACAGTTCAACCTCGCCGCACGTGTTGTCCGTCACCGCAAAAACCTCGTACAAATCTATCTGCGGTTTCATGCCGTAGCGCTGGATAATGCCCTCGAGCCAAGGCCCGGTGTAGAACGCCTTGGCGTCCTCGATGCGCTCCCACTGGTACACGCCGCCCGCCCAGCCGATTTCGGACCAGATGAAGTGCTTGCTGATCAGCCCGGTCACCTCGCGGAAGTTGGGTGCGATCTTGTGAAAGTGCTCGCGACACGCGGCGTAGTCGATCTGCGGCGGCAGCTTGTATCGTACAACGGCGGTAATCATGCGACCTCCCTGCAAGGATGCTCCGGCGCAACATTGATGGCATTGCCGCGATCAAGCAAGCAAAGCGGGAAGCCGATATGGGAAGGCGCAAAGCTTAAGCAGTAGCTTCCGTTCTGCTGCGACGAGCCGACGACTATTCCAGAGCATGCTGGACTTAGCGTTGGCAGTTAAGCCTTATCCTGCATGATCCCGGGTATAGGCGTCTTTCAATTCGCGCAATGCAAGCTTTATGTAGCTGTGTGCGCACGACCGAAATAGCGATCATCCACCCGCGCTGATCTTGATCAAATGCGACAGACGCTGCCGTGAGTAGGTCAATACGATTGACAAGAGCCTTAATCGCCGCACCAGCTATCTCTTTCCAATTTTTTGCGTTAACGTGAACCGCTTCACACTTGCGTAGCAGACGGGCTCAGATGAAGCCCAATGAGAGAGAGAGGCGAGCAAAGGCTACGCAAAGCGCCACCTGTTCTATTCCATTCACACGCGAGTTTGGGAGCGACACATGGAAAAGCGCGAAATTGGCAACAGCTTTACGGAAGGTCTGTCCGAAGCGAAACGAGGCGCCTTCTCCCGACGCTCGGTGCTGACGTTGGTTTGCACCCTCGGCGCCGCGGCGCCGTTTGGAATGTTTGGAGCGGCTCGCGCGCTGACGGCATCCGGGACTGGATCGCTGTCTTATATTCCTGGCGAGCCTTTTATTTGCCGCGCCGCAACGAACAGTGAAGAGTTGCAGGGCCCACCTCGCCAACTAAAAATCGCCTGGAACGCGAACGCGGCGTGCACGGTCGCTGCAGCAGTCGCAAAGGAACGGGGTATTTTCGCCAAGCACAACCTCGATGTCGATTTCGTCAATTTCGGCGGTTCGACGGACCAGTTGTTGGAGGCGATTGCGACTGGCAAGGCGGATGCCGGTTTGGGATTGGCCCTGCGCTGGCTCAAACCGCTGGAGCAGGGTTTCGATGTTCGGATCACCGCCGGTGTGCACGGCGGCTGCATCCGGCTCCTCGGCTCCAAGGCTGCGAATATTGACAGCCTGGAGTCCCTGCGCGGCAAGGCTATCGCGATTAGCGATCAAGCGAGCCCAGCGAAGAACTTCTTTTCGATCTACCTCGCCAAAAAGGGCATCGATCCGGCCCAAGAGGTAGAGTGGCGCCAGTACCCGGCCAATCTGCTCGCGCTTGCCGTCGACAAGGGCGAAGTGCAGGCGCTGGCCGAGATAGATCCGCTTCCCTATCTTTGGCTCAAGGAAGGCAAACTTAACGAGATCGCGACGAACTTAACGGGTGAATTCGCCGACCGCACTTGCTGCGTTCTCGCGATACGTGGCAGCCTCGCCCGAAGCGAAATGCCGGTGGCAGCCGCTCTGACACGATCGATACTGGAAGCGGCAGACCGAGTTGCCAACGATCCCGCCGATGCCGCAGCAATCTATTCGGGCTACGGCGGGAGAGGGTCCCTAGAGGATCTCGCAACTATGTATCGCAGCCATACTCACCACAGGCATCCCGTTGGGGCGGAGCTCAAGAAGCAACTTCTACTCTACACCGATGAACTCAGGGCAGTGAACGTCATCAAGCGAAGCACTGATCCGGCCAAGTTCGCCGACCGGATTTATCTTGACGTTCTAAGCTGAGCCGATTGGGAATATCCGCAGTGAGCTCGGTCATCGATGAAGTGCCGAGGCCATCAGAGAAATCGGGTTTCGGCTTTTTTGAAAGTTCGACCATTCGATCGTTGATCGGCGGACTGTCTGTTGCCGTGGCATGGTCTATGGTCGCCGCGCTCACTGCGTTCTGGCCGGATAGGCCCGAGAGCGATTGGGCCTACACGGACGGCTTGGCCATTGCCTGCGGCGCATTGGCGCTTGCCCTTGCCTTGGCGGTCTTTGCCGCCGTTCGTTTTGTTGCTTTTCGGAGTTTCCAACGACTTTCTCCGTGGCTATTCGCGCTCGCGTTGTTTTTGGCTGCTTGGGAGGCTGTCACAGCAAAGCTTGGATTGCTGCCGTTGCCGTTTTTCCCGCCGCCGCAGGCCATTGTCGAAGTCGCAATCGACGATTGGGGACGGCTGGCTGAAGGCGTTTTCGCCTCAGCTCGTCTGCTCGCGACCGGCTATTTTCTCGGTGCCGCGATAGGGTTCGTAACCGGGGTGGCGATCGGCTGGTCGCAGCGCGCCGGCTATTGGATCCACCCAGTTTTGCGGTTCATCGGGCCGTTGCCCGCGACAGCTTGGCTGCCGCTCGCATTTTTCGTTTTCCCGTCGAGCTTCAGCGCCAGCATTTTCCTGATTGCGCTCGCCACTGGCTTTCCGGTCACCGTGCTCACCTGGTCGGGCGTCGCCGGCGTGAAGAGCGCCTACTACGATATTGCGCGGACATTGGGAGCAACCCAGCGCTTCCTCGTGTTCAAGGTGGCCATTCCGGCGGCAATGCCACATGTTTTCGTTGGCCTGTTTATGGGTCTCGGCAACTCGTTTGCGGTTCTTGTCGTAGCCGAAATGCTGGGCGTGAAGGCGGGGCTCGGCTGGTATCTGCAATGGGCGCAGGGTTGGGCGGCCTATGCCAACATGTACGCCGCGCTGCTGCTCATGGCGTTTTTGTGCTCCGGTCTGATCACGCTGCTCTTCCGCTTGCGGGACCGCCTGCTATCCTGGCAGAAAGGTCTCGTGCGATGGTAGCGGCGATCGCAAGGGATGACGCGGTCCGTGGATCGACGCTAACGCTCCGCGAAGTGAGCCATCGTTTCGATCTCGAAGGGCAGCCCCTGCCGGTATTGGACCGCATCAGCTTGCAGGTCGGCCGCGGCGAATTTGTTGCTCTCCTGGGGCCGAGTGGGTGCGGAAAATCGACCTTGCTGCGGCTGGTTGCGGGGCTCGACACTCCAACAGCCGGCGCCCTGCTAACGGAGGGAAGGGAGATCGAAGCACCCGATCCGTCGCGCGTCGTCGTTTTTCAAGACCCCACGCTTTATCCATGGCGGACGGTATGGAGCAACGTTGCGCTCGGTCTGGAAGCCCGCGGGTTGCTTCGCACCCATCGCGGACGTATCGAAGACGCGCTGCGCTTGGTGGGACTCACGGGCTTCGCCAATGCCTACCCGCACCAGCTTTCCGGCGGCATGGCGCAACGAGCGGCTCTGGCGCGCGCGCTTGTCAACGACCCGAAGCTGCTCATTCTTGACGAACCTTTGGGGCAACTCGACTCGCTGACTCGTATCGCGATGCAGGCGGAACTTGTATCACTTTGGCAGCGCTCGAGCTTCACGGCGCTGCTGGTCACGCACGATGTCGAGGAGGCGCTCTTGCTCGCCGGCCGCGTCATCGTGCTGAGCGACCGACCTGCACGGATCAAGGCCGAAGTCGTCAACAGCCAGCCCTATCCTCGCCACCGGGGCAATCCGCACTTCGTTGAGCTTCGTCGCGAGCTGTTCGAGCATCTCGGCCTCGATGAGGCATGGTAACCGTCAAAAGGAGCTCGCCGTGATAGATCTTCTTATACGTATCATAAAGCAGCCGCACGGCGTGCTCGCCGCGATTGCAATGCGATTGCTTTAGCGGCTTGGTCACCCCGTTGAGGTCTAAGAATTTGGAGCGCATGGAGACTTCGATGACCTCGGAATTGAACGTCCACGACGCCGCGGGCTATGAGCAGCTCATGGGCCGCTGGAGCCGAAGACTCGCCCGGCTATTCATCGACTTCACAGGGATTGCCTACGGCGAAAGGATTCTCGACGTCGGCTGCGGTACCGGGAGCTTGACCTTCGCGCTCGCTGAAGCCGCCGACCTCGCCGAGATCGCCGCGGTCGACTATTCACCAGTCTTTGTCGAGGAGGCGATCGGCGCAACACAAACCCGCGAATAAAGGTCCGACAGGCGGATGCCTGCGCGTTGCCCTTCGAGGGCGGCACGTTCAACCGCGCTATGGCGCTTCTCGTGCTCCACTTCGTTCCCGAAGCGGGCAACGCAGTAGGCGAGATGCGCCGCGTCGTTCGGTCGGGCGGCGTGGTCGCGGCAGCAGTGTGGGATCATCTCGGCGGCATGCCCGGCATGCGCATGATGGTCGACACGGTGGCGGCACTCGGTGAAAGCGGGCGCCAGCTGCGCAGTCGCTATTGCTTTCAACCGATGATGCAGCCGGGCGAACTGAGACGGACTTTTGCCGAACAGCGTCTGGTGGATATTGCGGAAATGGAGCTGACGATCCGCATGGACTACCAAAGCTTTGCTGACTATTGGGCGCCGATTGCCGCTGGCGAAGAGCCGCTCGGCAAGTATGTGGTAGCCCTCGACGCTGCGGAGCGAGCGCGCACCGACGCCGCCGTGCGCGATGCCTACGAGGCCGGCCGGCCCGATGGCCCGAGGTCCTTTGCAAACGTCGCGTGGGCCTGCCGAGGCATCGTTCCCTAACTCGACGGTCGGAGCCGTCGCTTCCGAGGTCCTGAACCCGAAATCGTTCACCCAACCGCGCAGCGGTCTTCTGGGCGAGGTCAGCTCCGGGTCAACAGGCGACATAAAAGCTTTGGACGAATAAAAGCCCGCGGCGGATTGCTCCGCGCGGGCCGAACCGAACACCTTTTCGATGATGCCATTCTGGCAGTGTTTTGCCCGACGGGTCAAGCTCTTTATGAGGATAAACCGAATCGACTCCGGCGCGCGACGGGGGGACTCGCGCGCCAGAGCCGCCATTACAGCCGGCTATCGGCAGACGCGCCGTTCCGCATCCGCGGTGAAGATAGTCGACTTCGTACTTTTGCCCACCCGCCACGCGCGCGCGGTCTTGATCGCGACCGCGAGCGGTCTGCTTCTTTGCTGCCAGGTCGGCTCTTCTTCGCTCCCCGATTTTTTCCACAGCCACCAAACCGAGTACGACCTTCGCGGCCGACACCACTAGGGATCGATAATTTGCCAAGGCCTCGCGGCTTGGCTTTGATGCCGTATGTCCACGAAATCGCGCCATTATCTCTACGGAACCCAGATCAAGATGTCGGCTGAACAAGCCGCGAGCGCGCGCAAGGAAGCCGATAAGCTCGCCTGCGTTGCGTGGAATTACTGGATGCTCGGCTACAGGGGTCCAGCTCAGCCATCACCCACGATCGGCGACGCCATCAACGCCGGCTTCCTCTATCTTGAGATTCGATGCCTCGGATGCGATACCAATCAGACTGTGGCCCTCGATATTATTCGACGTCCAAAGACAACGCCCGTTCACGAGCTTGAACGCTATATGCGGTGCAAGGACTGCTCGCAGGTGCGGCGCTACCCGTACAAGCGAAGCGCGCTGGTGGCGCTAAGGCCTACGAAGATTTCAGCCGATCATCCGGCGTCATATTGGTGGCCCGGCGAGCGTTAGGGACTGATTTGCAACATGTGCAATCTCTATTCGATCACCACCAACCAGGCGGCGATCGCCGATCTCTTCCGCGTTGTCCGGCGCTATGAAGGCAACCTCGCGCCGATGCCGGGCGTTTTTCCGGATTATCCGGCGCCGGTCATCCGCGATGCCGGCAACGGCGAACGCGAGATGGTGATGATGCGCTGGGGCATGCCGCCTCCGCCGCGCACCGGCGGCCCGCCCGTGACCAACATTCGCAATACCTCCTCCCCGCACTGGCGCGCCTGCCTCAAGCCGGAGCACCGCTGCCTCGTGCCGGTCAACAGCTTTGCCGAATACGCGCCGGAGCCGAACCCGGAGACGAAGAAGAAAGATGTTGTGTGGTTCGCGCTCGCGGAGTCACGACCGCTGTTCGCGTTTGCCGGCATCTGGACTACCTTCAATGGTGATCGCGGTACGAAGTCAAAGCCCGTTCCGGGGCCGCATCAGGTCTATGGATTTCTCACGACGACGCCGAATGCGGTCGTCGAGCCGATTCATCCGAAGGCCATGCCGGTGATACTGACGACGGCGGAAGAGGGAGACAGGTGGCTGCGAGCGCCGTGGGATGAGGCGAAAATCCTTCAACGGCCTTTACCGGATGAGCAACTCAAGATCGTAGCTCGCGGAGCCGAAAAGGAAGATCGGCAGCCGCAAGGCTAGAGCGCAAAAGACTTCTGGCGCTTGACTTTGAAACGGTCGAAAATCTCTTTCGAGATTATTCCCTCCAACCGCGAACCCCCGGAGTACCATCATGCGCGCGCTTCCCACTCTCCTCCTGGTCGGGATCACAATGGCTGTGGCCACTCCGGCCTCAGCTCAACGGTTCGCCGGAAATGCTCCGGTGTGCATGCAGAAATGGCAGTGGGGTGGCTCCAGCTATATCACCTGCCAGTTTGCTTCGTGGGACGAATGCAGAGCGACCGCTGCGGGCCTTTCCGCCATGTGCCTGTCGAACCCCTATGTGCAACGGCCGGCTCATCCGGACCGCAGTCCGCGATTCAGATAGGGCTGCGGCGGCCCCCAGGCAAATTCCGGCGGATACGGACACTCACGATGGGTTTCGCGAACCTGAGGAAGCATAGGTGCAAGAAACCGGGTTCCTTTGGAACGCTGCATCACGGCAATCATTGAGCCGGCGGGGCGAAACTCCCTCAGGAAAAAGGCGATGCGTTCGATTCTGGCCTTGAGCGTTTTGATAAGCCTGTGCGGGGTCGCGAACGCGGCAAGTGTGCATCATGGGCACCGGCACGCGGTGCTTCGTCCCCATCACCACATGTACCCATCAGGTCGAGCCTCGGGCTTTGCCTATGCGCCGCGTCAATACGACCGGTCCGCCGACCCCTGTAGCAGGCCGGAAGCGTATTACGGCTCCTGTCAGGGTTATGCGCCTGGCGAAAAGGAGCAATTTCTCGAGAGTGTGCTCAACCCTTATTAGTTGGAAAGCGCACAACCGGGAGCCCTGGTAGGGCCGCCGTCTCCAAGGGCCATTTCCGCGGAGGATCGGCCATGACACAAAAACCCATGACACAATAAAACCTCGCGCAATCTGCCGGAGCCCGAGCCGCGCAAGGACAGCGAACGCGACACGCGAGAGGCGATCATCGCCGACGCCGACAAGACCAAGGCAGAGACCTTCGTTCACGGCGACGGCGGCACGCTCGACATGCCGACGAAGCGCGGCGATCTGTCGGGAGATGATTGAGGGCGGCGCGGTCTGCCGGCGAACCAAGACGGGAAAGCCCGCTGCGGATTGCTCCGCGTGGGCTGAACCGGACTTTTCCGATGATGCCATTCTGCCAGTGTTTTGCCCGACGCGTCAAACGCCTTAGCGATTGCTAAGCGACCAAACCGCCATCACGGCCTCGTTCAATCCGGCACGGTGATCCACCACGGCCCCCTCTCCCTTGGCGGTGAGCTCGCAGGTGTCGCCGACCTTTTGCACGTAGCCGGCGGTGATGAGCTCGAGCAGCTCTTCCCTGTTCTCATCGCTGAAGGCGATGGACTGGCCGATGTCGCAGAGCAGTGCGATCTGCGCTTCTGTCAGCATGGACTCCTCCGACCGTACAAGTGCCTGGGCCCCAGGCTGTTCCTCCGGGACGCCATGTCAGGCTGCCCGCCGGAATCAAGAAAGCCCGCCGCGGATCGCTCCGCGCGGGCTGAACCAAACTTTTTGATGATGCCATCATGTCGGTGTTTTGCCCGACGTGTCAAATACGGAAAACGGCCCCGGCGCTGACGGGGGGCTTGGGCGCCGGAGCCGCCATTCCAGGCCGGTCAATCGGCGGCGAGACCGGCCACCCGCTCAATTCGGGGTCGGACCCGGAAGTTCCTAACGGAGCCACCATGGTCGTGCGGCCGCCGGCGTAAGCCGCCTCGCGGGGACGGATCGCGGACGCGCGGCGGGGATATCCGGTCGCTTTCGTTCGACTTGAAGGACGCGAAAGTCGCTCACGCAGCGCGCGACAATTCGGCCGCGCGCGCCTCGCGCCCCTGCAGCATGGCGATCGAGGCCCGCAGATTGTCCCTGCGCGACCGCAAGGCCAGAGCCAGCATCGAATAGGTGGGACTGCCGGGGTCAGCATTGCCGGCCTTGCGCTCCTCCTCGGCAATGTCGCTGTCCAGCATCTGGATTCGCCAGCGCAGGTCGGAGATCAGAGCGCGGAGCGCGTTCGCTTCGTAACGGGACGTTGTCTGCATGTGATCGCCTCAATCTGAAACGGCCCGATTGGCCGGGCCGGGATCAAGACCTCATGCAGCAAGAGCGATGCCAGCGTTTGGCGGGAACCGGAGCCAGAGCCTCTCACTCCTCCGCCAGCTTCCGCTCGATATAAGCGTCCACCGTCTCGGCAAACGAGCGCTGCACGCCGACCGACGTGACATGCAGCTCGAGCGCATCCTGCTGGAGCACGCGCAGGCCGCGGCTGCGTGCGCTGACCGGCGCCATCGCCAGATAATCGTCGATGGCGCCCGTCGCCAGCGCGATGCCTTTCGGATCTCCTCTCGCGATCAGCAAACGCAGAAAGCTCAGGCAATCGGCCAGACCCGGCATGGGTTCGCGTGGAATTATCTGCTGCGCTCCGGGCGGATCGACAACAACCTTCAGTCGGCGGTGAGGCTCAAAGATGGCGGCTGACCAGATCGTTCGGGGCCGATACGAACATGGTCGAACCAGAGGAGTGGGTACGTGGCTAAAGATCCAATCAATGACCGCGAGCCAGAACTCTGGACATCCAGCGCGAGCAGCTCGGACCCCGCGGCGTGCCGGGCAGGGAAAATCCGACCAAAATGACGCCGCAACGAGAGAAGAAAACGCCGAAGAACGTTGACCCTGGCCACACAGGATAACGCAATCCTGCATCGAGGAACCGGCAGGCTTCAGCGTTTCGGTGTCATGATCAAACGCATCCTCAGCATTTTTCGCCCTCAGCCGACGCCGGAGCAGATCGCACAAGAGATCCTGCAGGACCTTCTCCGTGATCTCAATCGGCTGAGGTGAGGCGCTTCACAGCCGGCAATTCCGGATGCCTCGCCCAAGGTCCGCCGACCAGGTTTTCCTCTGTGGCACGAGGCGCACGAGTCCCGTTCACGCTGCAAAGCCGCACATGCTCAGGATCGCGGCTGCGAAAGCATCTGGTGCTTCACGCGGTACGAAGTGGCCGACGCCCGTGAGCACGCGACGTTCGTAGCGGTTCTTGAAATATCGCTCCTTGTGATCGGAGGTGATTGGCAGATTATCGCGGTCATCGGCGCCCTGAAGCATGATGGTCGGCACACCTATTGCGGGCGGCTCGGCCAGACGGAGCTCGACGTCTTCGTGCGCGCCTGCGCCCGGCGCGTCGTGCCAGCGTTGGCGATAGGCATGGATGCTGATCGCAGTCCAGTCGGGATTGTCGAGCGAGCCTGCCATGGCTTCAAACTCGGAGTCTCGGCCTGGCCACCCCGGGGGACCAGGTCTCCCAAAGATAGCGGCAAAGCCTTCTGCGGTCTTCGTGGTAGGCCTTCTCGCCTTGCGACGTCGCAACATACCATTCGTACCAACAAGACTTCGCAAGCTCGTACGGCATGTTGCGCGGCGGAATGGCGGTTGCGTAACCTGCCGCCGCGGTCACAAGAGCGGCCAGTCTTTGCGGAAACAGCGCGGCCACTCCGTATGCGGCACGTGCTCCCCAGTCATAGTCGGCGAGCACGACGTCGTTCAGATTCAACGTCCAGGAATTGCGACAGGTCGAGCGTGAGGGCCGCAATTGCGCCGCTGCGCATGATGGAGTCGTGCAGGAATCGGTCGGCCCCGATCCACGAAGGTAGGGTGCGTAGATACAGAACTTGTGCCCGCCGAGCCTCGCGATCGTCTTGTCCCAGCATCGAACGTTGTCCGGTCAGCCATGCACAAGAACAAGCGGTCGGCCGTCGATCGGCCCCGTCCTCTCATAGGCAATGTCCAGCTCGTTGGTTCGGCAAACGAGCTGCTCGGGCTCCAGCACGCGCCCGGATGTGGGAGGACCAGGCTGTCGCCGACCGTGCAGCTTCGCAATGTTGTCGAGACCCGCTTTCAAAAAATTTCTGACATTCTCGACCGTCCTTGCCTCGTCCGACGTTGGCTCGAATTCCGCTGACCATACGACGGTGCTGGAGCCGTCGTGGTTATCGTTCGCCCGCAATTCGGCGGTGTAGTCGCGAACCGGCATGGCCGTCTTTTCCATTCGGTAGCGGTAAGAATGCCGTGCCGGCGTAGCCTCGAGCAGACGCTCGATCTGTCGATCTCCGTCCGTGCCTTCGGCCGTGCGGAGAGCACCCGCACGTTCGTCCTCACTCTCGACCTTGGACAATAATGGGTGCCATTGCCCGACGGCGCCGAACCTGCCGATATCCGTCCAAAGCGCATCCGGCCTTTCGGTAATCCGCGTGGTCTCAACGACCCTGGTCATCGCGCGCTCCTCCCTATTTCAATATGACGGTTCGAGATCAATCATGCTGGTCCGTCTGTGCTCCCAGGCGCTCGCCGCTGCCGTGATCGCGCAAAAAGGCGAGAAGTTGCCGTGAAAGATAGTCGGGATTTTCATCGGGCAACAATGTCCTGTCTTCGGCGCAACACCGCCATGCACGTCCTGCGCGACCTCCTTCGCCATCGCGGTTTCCGTCCAACCATTGCTCTTCTCTGAGAAAAGTCAGGCCGTCGACGGTTAGCCGGTCCTCGCTGGTCTCGCCGTCCGCGACGAGGCCTTCCAGGTAAATCTCAAGTTCCGGCAGTCTTTGCTCGAAATCCGGACCAAGACCCACCAGATCGCAGGCTCTCATTCCTCCGCATAACACAGTCGGCTCGATCGTGAGCACATAGAACCGCGCCATTGTGCCATTGTTGCGAGCCCGATCTCCGCGTTCGAGGATGCGACCCTGAAGGTGCGGCTGTTCGGCGGCTGGGATTTGCGTCCCGACCTGCTGAACCAGAAGGACTGGGTCAAGGCCGCCTACGCCAACGGCGTACCGATGGGGGGCGACCTGCCCCCGCCGAAGGGCAACGCGCCGAGCTTCATCGTCTGGGCGGTCAAGGACCCTGACGGGGCCAACCTGGACCGCATCCAGATGGTCAAGGGATGGATCAGGAGCGGCCAGATCTTCGAGAAGATCTATGACGTCGCGTGGTCCGGAAATCGGGTGCTCACGCGCACGCCGATTCAGAATGTCCTCTATGGCGGCAACGACATGAAACTGCCTCCGGTCGGCGATACCGTGGACGTCAAGAACGCCAGCTACACCAACACGATCGGCGGCGTGGAATTGGAGACCGTATGGATGGACCCGGACTTCGATCCGAGCCTGCACGCCTTCTACTACGCGCGGGTGCTGGAGATTCCGACGCCGCGCTGGACCACGTTCGACGCCAAGACCTTGGGCGTATCGCCGCCTAGCGACGTGCCGACGAGCCTTCAGGAGCGCGCCTGGACCTCCCCTATCTGGTACGCGCCGACCGCGGACATGCACGCCAAGGCGCTTCACAGCCCGACGGTGGCCGATCTCAGGCAGCGGGGCGCGACAGCACTCGACGACACGCAACTGCGCGATCTCGTTGTGGGCAAGACCGTCTCGGTCCACAACACGGCAACCGATCAGCGGTTCGAGATCACCTACGGCGTCGATGGCCGGCGCATGATCTCGAGCATCGACGGCAAGATGCCGGATTCGGAGCAGATCGGCGACCTGCTGCACCCCGGTGGCGCCGCCGGCGCGCAGTACGACATCCGCGACGGCCGCCTCATCACCACCATCGAGGGGTCCCCCTTCGAGGTGACGGTCTATCGTCACGGCGACAAGCTCATCGCCGCGCGGAGCAACGAGTTCGGCTATGCGAACTATGAGGTGGAAGCGGTGAAGCCGTGAGTCGGTCGCCGGGGCGCCGCGATGAGCTTGGATGAGCGACAGTCGCCTCTCGGGCGTTGGCTGCATGAGCCCCTGCTGCACGTGCTGGCGATCGGAGCGGCGCTGTTCGCCGTCTACAGGGTGTTCCATCCCGCCGCGGGCGAACTCCAGAATCCAAATCGCATCGCCATCACGGCGGACGACATGGCCCAGATCCGGATCGCCTGGATGGCGCAGTGGCATCGGCCGCCCACGCCAGAGGAGACGCAGAACCTCCTGGACGGCAAGATCCGCGAGGAGGTTCTCTCCCGCGAGGCGCTGGCCCTCGGGCTGGACAAGGACGACACCATCATCAAGCGCCGCCTGGCGCAGAAGATGGAGTTCGTCATGGAGGACGCATCCTCGCTGCGCGAGCCGGCGGGAGACGAGTTGAGGCGCTGGTTCGCGCAGAATGCGCAGCGCTTTGCCACGCCGAGCCCCGTCACGTTCCGCCACCTCTATTTCTCGCCCGACGGGCGCGCCGCCCACGCCCGCGACGATGCCGCCGACGCGCTACGGAAGCTCGCTGGAAAGCCGGAAGCGACGCCAGAGTGTCAATCGGCTTGCAAATTTGACCCCCGCATTGCCTCACCCAGAATGTTACTGGACAACTTCTCGCCGATGAATGCAGCGGCGCCACCAAATTGGTTCGGTGGCCTCCATGGCGGGAAAGATCAGCATGGGCGCGCGGCGCGAGGTGGTGTCGGCGGTGATGGAACGTTACCGATCGGCCAAACGAGCGGAGAAGGGGCGGATCCTTGACGAGCTGTGCGCGACGACGGGCTGGCATCGCAAGCATGCGCTGCGCGCACTCCGGCGACGCGCAACGGTTGGGCCCGGCGCAGTTGAGGCACCGCGAGAGCGCAAGCGTAGATATGGTGCGACGATCAACGACGCGATGACGGCGCTGTGGGAGGCGTCGGATCGGGTGTGCGGCAAGCGGCTCAAGGTGATGATCCCGACCTTGCTGCCGGCCCTCGAGCAACATGGCCGATTGCGACTTGGCCAGGCGGATCGTGACTGTGTTCTCTCGATCAGCCCCGCAACCATCGACCGCCTGCTCGTGGACGTGAAGGTCGCGGCGAGCGGTGGCAGGCGACGCCGTGCCGGATTTTATTCGGCAATCCGGCGCGAGGTCCCGATCCGCACGTTCAATGACTGGAACAGCCCGCCACCTGGCTTCTGCGAGGTCGACATGGTCGCCCATGGCGGCACGTCGGTGGCAGGTTCGTTCATCCAGACCCTGACGATGGTCGATGTCGCCACGGGCTGGACGGAGTGCCTGCCGTTGGTGACGCGGGAAGGTTCGCTGGTCGTCGAGGCGATCAACCGCGCACAGAGCCTGTTCCCCTGGCTGTTGCGCGGTGTGGACTTCGACAACGACAGCGCCTTCATGAACGATGTCGTAGTGCCATGGTGTCGCGAACAGAAGCTCGAAGTCACACGCTCGCGCGCCTACAAGAAGAACGATCAGGCGTTCGTCGAGCAGAAGAATGGTGCCGTCGTCCGCCGCCTCATGGGTTATGGCCGCTTCGATGGCGTCGAGACGGCGCGCGTGATGGGTCGCCTCTATGCGGCGGCAAGGCTCTACGTCAACTTCTTCCAGCCGTCATTCAAGCTGAAGGAGAAGCGCCGCGAAGGGGCTAAAGTGATCAAGCGCTATCATCTCCCATCAACACCCTATGAGCGTGCATTGGCGCATCCCAAGGTCACCGCAGCCGTAAAGAAGCGGCTGCGCGACCAGTATCGCTCGCTCGATCCGGTCGGGCTGTTGGCCGAGATTCGCGCGACCCAGGACGAACTCGGCAATCGCGTCGATCGTCGTGCCGGACAAGTGCGCGGCCTGCAAGCCGCCAGCACGAGCACCGCGCCAGCCACCACAGCCACCTTTGCGAAGACGCTCGGCAAGACGACGACCTCCGGCGAGCCACGTGCCACACACCGGCGCACCCGTCGGCCCTATAAAACCAGGGTTCGCATGCCGTCCAAGCTCGATCCGCATATTGCTGTGATCGAGGGTTGGCTCGCCGAGCAGCCGCAGCTAACTGCGCTCGCCATTGTCTGCCGGCTGAGCGAGAAATACCCCGAGGATTTCGGGCCGACGCAGCATTCTATTGTGCAGCGTCTGCTGAGGGTGCTTCGACGGAAGACTGTTAAGCAGTTGCTCGCGAAGGAGCCGCTTGCGGACGTCACGACCGCAGCCCCATTGCCCGGGGTTGTGGACGGCTCGGGCTATGTAGGGCCCGACCCGCCCACAGCCCCTCTCATCGAGCAAGCCGGGAAAGCTACCTGGCGCGACCCATCAGGCGACCTCGGATCGTCATCGGCCACGGCGCCGCCAGGGTAACATCTGCAAGTGAGGCAATACGGGGGGTCAATATTGCAGGCCGAATGACAGCAAAAATCCCGGATACTCATGAGTATGGGCGTGGAGTGTGAACGTTCAGTTCGCTTGATTAAAAATGAGGCCCGCCGGTTCACGCTGGCGGGCTTTCCCTATCCGATCAGCTTCAGCGACGTCACTGAAAAAACGCCATGTTCTTGTTTCCATGGCGGCTTGTCCTGAACGAACCAGTCGCACCAAGCGCTCTGGTAATCATCGGAGATGCTGGTCAGCTCGTGCTTCAGCAAAAGTGCACCGCGACCAATCAAGTGGCCCAGATACCTGCGGCTGCTTCGGCATTCCGTGCCGAGACGGCTAGCCGGAGCACCGCGGGACACGCCCAAGCACTTGCGTTCGCCCTCCGGTTGCGGTTGGATCATGGTTTAGGACTATTGATCCAATGGCCATCCATTTGATTGTGGCGAAGATTCTCAGAGACGAGCTTGCTTTGCTGGGCATTCGATCCTTGACCGCGGAAGAGTCGGAGGCGATTGCTGCTCGCATCTTTGAGCGGATCACTGAGCTCGAGCTGGAGCTTGCAGCGAGAGATTTCAATATTCCTGCGAGCGGCGACGACGGAACGACGTGACGAGCCGGCCGTTACGTCCGGTTGCGATCCACTGCGAGCGAGGCTGGACAACGTACGGAGCGCCTTACGCGGCTCGCGGCATCTCGCCCCGCTGCTGCCCGTGGTCCGTTCAAGTCCTCCTCGTCTCTAATCAGGCGAAGAGATTCACGCCACTGAATCGCCTGCACGCACACGCGATGTTGACGCTGCTTCGCAGTGCTTCAGGCTCTAGCACTGCTCGCCGATCCTCGTGATGCGTTGCAGCGGGCTATCTGCTTGTTGCACTGCCTCTACGTTCCGCCATGCAACACATTCAAGCAACATCGGTATTAAATCACCTCTTTACGAATGAATCCCGGATGTGCCGGAACGCGCCTTATGAGTTTGCATTGTTTCTCTGTTTTGTGATTTGTAGTGAGATCGATCATGCGTCCGCTTTCTGGAATGATCGTGATTGCAGTGGTCTCAATTTGGACGGGGCTTCACGCGACCCCTGCTGTTGGGCAAACATTCAATGACAGATGGTCCATCGTTCCAGATGCTCACGCGGAGCCCGCTCCTGAAGGACTCGATCAGACAAAGAAGGAAGAGCCGCAAGCGCAGCCTCCGAACGGACAAGAGCCCTTGAAAGATCGTTCAGACGCTCAATCTTTCAATCGAGTTATTTCCGGAAAAGCCTCCTACTATTCGTATGCCAAAGGGAAGACAGCGAGCGGTTCATCGTTTGATCGGAATCTACTAACCGCGGCGCACCGCCGTCTGCCGTTCGGCACGAGAGTCCGCGTCATTGACCTTGAGACTAATAAGTCCGTGGTGGTTCGTATTACCGACCGCGGACCCTGGGTCCGTGGCCGCGTCCTCGACCTCTCGCTGGCCGCCGCGCGCAGCTTGGGGATTACGAAACGTGGCGTGGCTCAGGTTCGTGCTGAGGTGTTATAGACGTCCATTGCCCTGCGAAAACACGCAACCGCCGCCCACGCCCCCTTGCGTCAACAGTCCGGCTTTTGGCCTGAAACGAATCTGCCGTGTCTCTAAAGAACCCTGACGCTATCGCGGCCCTCGTATCGGCCCTCAGGCTCGTCCACCGAGACGGAGTCGCGCGAACCATGCTCCAGGAAGGTATGAGCCTTGCCACGCTGATGGACACGATGTTCGCCGCGCCGATAGCACATCGCGATGCCGTTCGATACGTCGTTACTGCCTTAGATGACTTCGCCATTACACCAGAACTTGGCCCTGTCTGGCATCTTCGCTACCTGTATGATGACCAGCCCGGCTCATTCCGCGTCGTCGATATGGAGATAGCCACGCCGGCCGGTACGCTGTCTAGCAACGACCTTTGGCTTCGGTTGCCCGTCTAACTAGCTCGCAACCTCTGCAATGTGGACCGCGTTGTTGACGACATGACCGCCAGAAACGGCGCGCTCTTCCGAAGAGCGACAATATTTTGCATGCTCACGGCACCTAAATACCCGCGAGTAAAGCTAATTTTAACAACTATCCCGCGCAATACGTCTGATTGAACGTGACGCTTTTTAAAACGATTTAGGCCAGCCAATGAGGGCAATTTCTGCGGCCGATCTCATTACTGAGTTGGACGACACCATTGCAAGGAGCTCATCCGAACGCTGCGCGCGCATGCTCTGGCGCACGGCCGAGCTGCTCGTTGGCGCCAATGACCGACTGCAAGAGCCGCAGGTCGACCTGCTTGACGACGTTCTAATCCGCCTGACCGGGCGGATTGCGCCCGGCACGCTCGCCGAGCTCAGCACGACGCTTGCCGAGCTGGATACTGCTCCGATGAAGACCCTGCGACGTCTCGCCTCGTGCGACGATCCGGCGGTCGCAGTCCCGATCCTGAGGAAATCTCCCGCACTATCGCCGGCTGATCTCGTAGCGATCGCGACGTCCGGCAGCGAGGATCACCTTCTCGCAATTGCTGACCGACGCACGATCGAAAAACCGGTGACTGAGGCGATGTTGCAACGCGGCAGCAGCAGGATTTGCCTGGCCGTCATCGGCAATCCGGGCGCGGAATTCTCCGGCGCAGCCTACGCCGCCTTGCTCGTCAGGGCTGAGCAGGACGACGAGATCACGAAAGCGCTGACGCTGCGGCCAGACACCCCGGACATGGTCGTTCGGGAGCTGCTGTCGGCCTCGCCACGGCCGGCCAACAAGGCCGATGCCCGTCCGCGTGTTTCTTCCAATGCAACCGCATCCTCCGAAGTATCGGCGACAGCGAAGCGTCCTTGCGAGGCTGAGTACGCCGCTGTGAGGTCGGAGATCGTATCGCTCAACCGTAGCGGCAAGCTGAGCGACTCGACTGTCAATCGGTTCGCGATCCGGGGTGAGACCGCCAACCTGTTCACGGCCTTGTCGGTGCTGTCGGGAGCACCCATGGAGGCCATCGAGCAGTTGATGGCGGAGTCCGATTGCGAAGGTCTGGTGATGGCGTGCCGGGCATCGCGCTTGAATTGGCAGACCACGTTGGCCATCCTCAACACTCGCCGCGCGCGGCTTTCATTCGGCGAACGCGCACGAGCTCAGGAGCGGTTTGAAACCCTTCATCTCTCAACCAGCCAATGGTCCATTCGTTGGGGAGAAATCTCCGGCGCTAAAGATCGCACTGCAAAGTCGGGAGGGAGCCGATGAAATTCGACGGTCGCAAGGCGCCTCGGGTGCGGATGGACCACAGGCAGGTCGTCAATCTCATGGGCTCCGACGGCACCTGGCGGCGGAGCTGCGTGCTGCTCGATGTCTCGGACACCGGCGCCAAGATCGAGGTCGAGGGATCGCTCGACGTTCTCAAGGCCAAGGAGTTCTTCATGCTTCTGTCGTTGACGGGACTGGCCTATCGGCGCTGCGAGTTGGTCTGGATCGACGGAACCACGGCCGGCATCCACTTCATTCACGCAAATGGCAAGAAAAGCCAAAAAACCGCGAGCGACAGAACCGCATTAAAGCCGATTTGAGCCGAGCAGTATCACCGAGCTCCAATCTGATCCAATGATCATGCAGAACGTTAGCGATACGGCCAATTCAGACCGGCACCCGACAAACGAAGGCATCAGTCATGTTCGTGCACGTCCTGGCCGATACTTCCGACAAGCTCTTCGGGCTCTGCTCGCTGCTTGAAAGGATGTTCACTGTCGCGGGCGAGCGGCTCGATGTACAAGCAAAACTTCCGTACGCTCCTGCTGCCGTCGTCGTCAGTGCCGACCTGCGGGCCCTCGAAAACATTGCCGCACTGAAAAGGAGAGCTGCGCGCTTCGCCAAGGCCAACAAGCGCATCTTCCTCGTCGAGCAAGCCTCCCACCTCTGCATCTCGCAGGCTTATGCGCTGGGCGCGACGCTGGTATTGCCCGGCAAGCTCGAGCCGATCAAGCTCGTCGCCGCGTTGGCCGATCCGGCCGGGACCGAAGCCGGCTCGACGAGCGGGATCTCGCAGCCCGACGATGCGGTTGAGGCCGCAGCCAACGTCGTCGCGTCGATGTTCACCTCGATCACACTCGGAGAGCGGATCGACGTTGACGGTCCTAAAGAGGCCGGCCGCAAGATCACCAACCGGATTTCCGAGCATGGGCTATCGCAATGGCTGACCACGGTGCGGCGCCATCATGAGGGAACCTTCCAGCACTGCCTGCTTGTGACCGGCGTCGCGGTCGATTTCGGTCTCAGTCTCGGTTTCCGTAAAAGTGACCTTGAACGGCTCTCCACTGCTGCCATGTTCCACGACATAGGGAAGGCGAGGATTCCCGTGGCGATCCTGGACAAGCCAGGACGCCTCGACGACAACGAGCGCGCGCTGGTCGAAACCCACCCGTCGACGGGTTATGACGTGCTGAAGGAGCACGGCAACATCTCACCCGAAATCCTCGATGCCGTCCGGCACCATCACGAATATCTCGATGGCAGCGGCTATCCCGACGGCCTCTGCGCCGAGAACATCACCGACATCGTTCGCATTCTCACCATCTCGGATATCTTTGCGGCGCTGATCGAACACCGCCAGTACAAGGCGGCCATGTCGCGCGAGGCGGCGTATGGGATTCTCTGCGGCATGAGGGGAAAGCTGGAGAAGGCGCTGGTCGCCTCGTTCAAGGATGTTGCGCTCACCAGATGAATTGCGCTGCGACCGCAGAGCCGCGCAGCTCCCAACTCTCGACCGGCCTTCTTGGCGAGGCGAAGAGGAACATCCGTCTGTCTAAGGTCACAACGCTGCCGCCAACAATCAGGTTTTTCTTTATCGACAACGAAATAGTTGTGGTCGCAGCTGTGAATCAAAATCGGAGCACGCACTTCCTTGTGCGTAGTTTGCAACTTGTGTCGCAACACGCGACTTAGAGCCCCCTGCTGTCCCCTGCTCGAGCTCACAGCTCAGCCTGGGCCAACACTGGTTGCACACAACCGAGGACCGAGCCCAAGCGGCCGACCTATTTTGATGAGTCTCGTCCCTTCGGCCCGGAGGTCTCGTATGCGCGCTGCTCACGCGATATCGCGGTTGAACGAGCCGTAGGCTGTTGCGCCTGATCACAAAGCGTAGCTCACAACCGTAGCTAAAGCGTGGGAAATGCCGCCATGTCTGAAGAACACGCTGCAAGATCAGATCGATAGTAAAATAAGGTTGGAGGAGTGGATATCCTCCAGCCAGTTAACCCTCCACCGCGACTGATCTCGAAAACTAGCAGCCGCCCTTGATCTCCCGCGCGAGTTGCGTTTGGATATTCACCTTTTTGGGAGGAGAAATGCGTTGGCTAGGGATAGCAGTACTCTGTGTGGCACTGGGGGATGTTACGCAACAGGCGCAGATGACCGCGCCAGGCTGGGCCAAGATTACATCGGAAAAAATGTTGACGCTCTAGTCGTTCGATGGGGACCGCCGGCAAGTAGTTTTAAGATGAACAGCGGCGAGACCGCCTTTAGTTGGCAACTGGCCAGCGGGAGTTCGTTTTCGGTCTCTCGTGACAGTCAAACGAGCGCATCGGGAAGTTCGCGGGGGTACGCTTGCAAGGTCAACGTCGTTGCATTGCCGAACGGAACGATCAAAAGTCTCGATACTGAAGACAAGGATAGCAGCCTCTATTACGGGCCCATTCCCGTCCAGGCTGGCAGCGTTTGCGCAGAGCGACTTGGAATGCAGCAGCAATAGAGGCTGCGCGCGGCGAGCTCGACCGAAGGCGTTGCAGCAGCACCTGATGACGATGGACTGATGATCTTTGCTAAGCGCCGAACATCGTGGCTCGTTCAAATTGGTCTGTTTGCGCTCGTCGCGCCAGCCACTGCGGCAATCGAGCCCAGGGCCGACTCCATGCACATGGGTCGCGCCTCCGGCGACCTTTATCAGTGGCAGAGGATCGATTTCCGCTCGTCGGGCTTTTCTCGGCGAAACACGGCGCAGATCAAAGTCGCCATCCGAACTAACGGCCCGAGCATGCAGGGCCTCATCCGGATTCCCGGCGCACCTGCTTCAAACTTTGACACAGGCAAGGGCCTGACCGTGGTTGACCTGATCAATGCTGGGGACGACTCGACCGGCTACGCGGAAGTCATCTCGCCGGAGATATTGTTCACTTGGACAATGCCAAACCAGTCTTTCCAAGTCTTTGCTGTCGATTAAGGTGGCCCCTTGTTCTTGCCCACTTAGCCCGCCCGGTATCGATCTAGGCCATGTACCTATAAAACCGGCGGCGTCATGTGACTGGTGACTACGTCCGGTTTGCTCCTATAGCGACCAAGTTCGTGCGGCAGCGCAGTATGTAGCGAACGGCCCAATTGCAGACCTCGGCGGCACTTCCGTAGTGCGGCCACATGATGTAGTGTGATTGGAGAGCCGCCAGCGGGACGTGCCGAGGTCCCAGTCTTGCAATGGCAGCGTCGAGGCCGTCGACAGGCATTGCACCTAGAAAGACCGATGCGTTTTTTGCCGGTGCAACGAGCACCCCGCACGGTCGTGTGCGCCAAATGTGGCGATTGGGGCAATCGCGTGCTCTAGTTCTCGGTGGCTGCCACTCCAGGGAGCTGGGCCGATCCCTCAGAGTGCTCCGCCGGTCTCGATGACAGAACGGTCGCGCTTACAACTTGGCACACTGCGTAATGCTACTTGGGACACTCGGGTTCAATACGGCACGACCCGATTGTATCCGTCCGGTGAAGTCCGGTGAAGGCGGCCTTGCCGAGCAGGCATGTTGTTGGGAACTGTCCTTATGGAGAGTGATAGGCGCACTGCCCAAGTCGAGCGGCTCGTCGAAGATCCGCCATCGTGTCCACAGATCAAAAGATAGGTCGCTCGCCCATCCTGCGCCGCGGCGAGTAACCATCATCGAAGAGAGTGCTAAAATCGCGAACGTCAAACCGCGGGATGGATAGGGAATGTCCCAGCCAACGTCGGTTACCGAATGGTTGATGGCCGTCGGGCTGGTCGGATACGCGGCGTGTTTCGCCCAGAATGACGTCGACGTCTCGGTGCTGCCTCATCTGACCGACCTGGACCTGAAGGAGATCGGGGTCGCCTCGCTCGGTCACCGCCGCAGGCTATTGGCGGGCATCGCCGAGCTTCCGCGCGCCGATGCGCGTCCTGGTCCCAAACCACAGACCGAGGCCGAACGCCGTCATCTGTCCATCATGTTCTGCGACCTCGTCGGGTCGACCGCGCTGTCGACCAGGCTCGACGTCGAGGACCTGCGCGCCGTCGTCACCGCCTATCACAAGTGCTGCGCGGAAGCCATCGAGCGCGAGGGAGGCTTCGTCGCCAAATACATGGGCGACGGCGTGCTGGCCTATTTCGGTTATCCGCTGGCGAGCGAGCACGACGCCGAACGCGCGGTGCGCGCAGGCCTCGCCCTCGTCGAGGCCGTGCCCCTCCTCGACACCTCCGCCGGCGCGCCGCTGGGCGTCCGGGTCGGGATCGCCACCGGGCTCGTGGTCGTCGGCGACCTGCTCGGAACAGGCGCGGCCAAGGAGCAGGCGGTCGTCGGAGAAACCCCCAACCTCGCTGCCAGGCTGCAGGCTCTGGCCTCACCCGGAGCCGTCGTCATCGCATCCGGCACGCGCGACCTGACGGGCGGACTGTTCGAGTACCGCGACCTCGGCACGGTCGCGCTCAAGGGCTTCGACCGCGAGGTGCGGACCTGGCAGGTACTGGGAAGCGACGCGACCGAAAGCCGTTTCGAGGCGCTACGCGCCGCCGGCACACCGCTCGTCGGCCGGGACGACGAGACCTCACTGCTCCTGCGCCGCTGGGAGCAGGCGAAGGCGGGAGAGGGACACGTCGTGCTGCTGTCGGGAGAAGCCGGAGTCGGCAAGTCGCGCATGACGCAAGTCCTTCTGGAGCGCTCCGCCCGGGAGTCGCATGCGCGCTTGCGCTATTTCTGCTCCCCGCATCATCAGGACAGCGCGCTTCACCCGCTGATCGCGCAGTTGAACCACGCCGCCGGCATCCGCCGCGCCGACGCCGACGCCGCGCGCCTCGCCAAGCTGGAGGCCGTGATCGCGCAGGCGACCGACAGCCCGGGCGAGGCCCTGCCGCTGCTGGCCGACCTCCTGGGCATCCCACCGGGCGACCGCCATCCGGTCATCGACTTGCCGCCGCCGATGCGCAAGGCGAGAACGCTCGAAGCACCGCTTACGCTGATCGAGGGCCTGGCCACGCGACGGCCCGTGCTGATGATATTCGAGGACGTGCACTGGAGCGATCCGACCACGCGTGCCCTGCTCGACCTTCTCGTCGACCGGCTGACGGCCTTGCGGGTTCTTCTCGTCGTAACGTTCCGCCCGGAATTCGCGCCGCCCTGGCGCGACCGCCCCCACGTGGATTTGATCGGTCTCGGCAGGCTACCACCCGACCAATGCGCGGCCATCATCTCCCACCTCACGGGCGGTCGGGTTCTGCCGAGGGAGATCGCCGGCCAGATCCTAGATCGCACCGACGGGGTTCCGCTGTTCGTCGAGGAACTGACCAAGACCGTCCTCGAGAGCGGACTGGTCAGAAAGGCTGGCAACAACGCCTATCTCGCGACCGCCTTTGTCGGACGGACCGCGATCCCAGAGACGCTGCTTGCCTCGCTGCTCGCCCGCCTCGACCGGATGCCCGAAACGCGCGATCTCGCGCAGCTCGGCGCGGCGCTCGGCCGCCAATTCTCCTACGAGCTCATCGCCGCCGTCGCGGAGCTTCCGCCGCCACTGCTGGAGCGCTCCCTGGAACGGCTCGAGAGCGCCGAACTGATCTTTCGGCGCGGCGTCCCGCCCGACGCCGAATACACGTTCAAGCATGCGCTGGTGCAGGACGCCGCCTACGGCACCATGCTGCGCGAGAAGCGGCAGCGGCTGCACGCGCGCATCGCCGCGACGCTCGAATCCGACTTCCCGGAGATCCGGGCTCGCCAACCGGAGACGCTCGCCCGTCACTGCGCCGACGCGGGCCAGACCGAGAAGGCGGCCGAACTCTACATCGCGGCGTCCGTTCGCGCCACCGCGGCCACCAACAATGTCGAGGCGACCGCGCATCTCAAGCGAGCGATGGCGCTGGTTAAGACGCTTCCGCTGCGCGCCCCGCGCACGACGGAGCTGCGCAACCGGATCATGACGAGTGGATGGTGGTGGTGGTCCGCCTGACTTACCGACGAACCGCCGGCCAAACAAGGGAGGAAGGAAGATGATCGAAAGTTTCGACGGAAGAACCGCCTTCGTGACCGGCGCGGCCAGTGGCATCGGCCTCGCCTTGGCCCGCGCCCTCGCGGCGGAGGGGGCGAAGGTGATGCTCGCGGACATCGAGCGGGGCGCGCTCGACGCTGCCTTGCGCGACCTGCAGGATTCAGGCGCCGACGCGCGGGCGGTCGCCTGCGACGTCTCGGACCGCGCCTCAGTTGTCCGCGCCGCCGAGGAGACCTTCGCGGCCTTCGGCAAGGTCCACGTCGTCTGCAACAACGCCGGCGTCGGGATCGGAGGACCCGTCGAGGCCATCACGGAAACGGACTGGGATTGGCTGATCGGCGTCAATTTCATGGGCGCCGTCCACGGCATCCAGGCATTCCTGCCGCACATCAAGGCGCACGGCGAGGGCGGACACGTCGTCAACACCGCGTCGCTGGCCGGCCTGGCGGGACCGGCCGGAATTGCGCCCTACAATGCCACCAAGGCCGCCGTGATCTCGCTGACGGAAACCCTCGCCGCCGAGCTCGCCGGCACTGACATCGGGGTCAGCGTGCTGTGCACCGCCTTCGTGCGCACGCGCATCGCGACCAGCGCCAGGAACCGGCCGGCCCGCTTCGGCGGCGCCGACGACGCGCCCGCCAACCCGCAGATGGCCGCCCTCGTCGAGGTCGGACTGGATCCCGACTTCGTGGCCGACCGCGTGCTCGCTGCTATCAGGAGCAACGATCTCTACATCCTGACCCATCCGGAGATGCACGACGTCGTCGCCGGCCGCTTCGATCAGATCCTGGCCGCCTTCGACAAGGCCTCGCTCCACGAGGCCTCAACGCCTCCGGAAGCAGTCTCCGCGCGTCCCTCATCAGCTTAAAATCTTATCTCACGGAGTCCACTATGAGTATTTCCCAACAATTTTCCGACTTGAACTCCAAGTTTGTCGAGACGGTCAACAGCCACGACGCCCATCGCTGGGCAGCCCTATTTTCCGACGATGCCGTTCTCATCCCGGCCGGACAACCCAGCGTAACCGGGCGCGCCGGCATCGAGGCATGGGGCGAGGTCGCGGTGAAAATTTGGAATCATTTGGAGATTCAAGAGGGAAGCTGCACGACCGAGGGAGATGTGGTTTGGGAGCAAGGCACCTGGACCGGCAATATCAACGTGGCCGACGCGAAAACGATGGACGTGAGCGGAAACTTCCTGCTCGTCGCCGAGAAGGACGGTGCTGCGCTGCGCATCAAGGCGCATACGTGGAGCGTCAACTCGACGACGTAACTGCCCTGAACAGGATCAGCGCGTCACCGCGGACGACCAGTGACTTCCCAACCCTGCGTCCTTGGCAGACGGCGATGATCGAATCGTCCGGACGTGGAAGCGCTCCGGTGCTTTCACACCGGGCCCAAGCTCGAGCGGCCTCGGAGCGCGAACACGTCCTCCGGGTCACGAGCCCCGTGACTGAGCTGACCAGGCCCATACGGAAAAACCACCTGAAAATGCCCAGCACGCATCCCCGTAAGCGCCCCACCGGGCCGGGAGCGTTGCGTTTGGCCAGCCTCCTGTGATTCAAGCTTCCAAACTGGGAGCTCGAATCATGCGCTACGAACTCGCCGATTATGAATGGATTGCCATCAAGCCCATGCTGCCGTACAAGCCGCGTGGCGTTCCTCGGGTTAACGACCGTCGTGTCCTCAATGGCATCTTCTGGGTCTTGCGCTCTGGAGCACCTTGGCGCGATCTGCCCGAGATGTTTGGTCCGTACACCACATGCTACAACCGCTTCGTCCGTTGGCGGCGGGCTGGTGTCTGGGGCCGCATCATAGACACACTCGCTGCTGCCCACGATGCCGCTGTCCAAATGATCGACACCTCGGTTGTCCGCGTGCATCAGCATGGAGCCTGCATCACTAGGAATCGGCGCCAGTCGATGGGAAGGTCACGCGGCGGCTTGACGAGTAAAATCCACGCGGTGGTCGATAGCAATGGTTTGCCGGTACGGTTGGCGTTGAGCCCCGGCGAGGCCCACGACGTTCGACTTGCCGGAAAACTGCTCTCTCGCCTGAAGCCCGGGTCAATGCTGCTTGCCGACCGTGGCTATGACGCCGACTGGATAAGAGAGCTGGCCATGAAAAAGGGGGCGTGGGCCAACATCCCCCCGAAAAGCAATCGCAGCGATCCAATCTGCTTCAGTCCGTACCTTTATCGCGCTCGCAACCAGGTCGAACGGTTCTTCAACAGGATCAAACAATGTCGTCGTGTGGCGACGCGCTACGACAGGCTTGCGGGAAGCTACCTCGCCTTCGTCCAACTCGCATCTATCCGGTTATGGCTGGCCGCGCGTTATGAGTCCACGCCCTAAGATGCTGAGGCTACGATGTCCCGCTGTATCTCGGCGGCTTGCGCGGACGCTCTTTTGTTCAGTTGCTCTTCGGAAAAAAGAGGCGCTACTCGATGACGCAGATAGATGTTTGTGTAGAATGCGGCTGGCATATCGCGTCGCGGATCCAGGCTGCTCCCTAGCCTGATCCGCGCTTCCTGCACCGAAAGCGTGAACTGAATGTCACCTTCCCCTACCAACAAGATCGCGCTCTTCATCGACGGGGCCAATCTTTACGCAACTGCGAAAACTCTGGGCTTCGACATCGACTACAAGCGCCTTCTGAAGGAATTTCAGAGCCGCGGGACGTTGTTGCGTGCGTTCTATTACACAGCGATCATCGAGGATCAGGAATATTCCTCGATCCGTCCCCTGATCGACTGGCTCGACTACAACGGCTACACGGTCGTCACCAAGGCGACCAAGGAATTCATCGACGCCTCTGGCCGCCGCAAGGTCAAGGGCAACATGGACATCGAGCTCGCGGTCGACGCCATGGAACTCGCAGAGCACATCGACCAGATGGTGCTGTTCTCGGGTGACGGCGACTTCCGCTCGCTGGTCGAGGCCGTGCAGCGCCGCGGCGTGCGGGTCACGGTGATCTCCACCATCGCCAGCCAGCCGCCGATGATCGCCGATGAGCTGCGCCGCCAGGCCGACGTCTTCACCGACCTCGTCGAGTTGCAGTCCAAGCTTGGCCGCGATCCGTCCGAACGCCCCGCCCCGCGTGATCGCGAAGCGCGTGGACACGCGCCTAAATTCTTGCAAGAGCCGAAGGGAACCGACCCCCACGACTAAACTGTGAAGGCCGCGTCGGCATCGGTGAACTCGGGCGGACTGAGTTCAATAAAACAACATCACCGACATCCACGCCGCCAGCGACGCGCAGAGACCAATTCCCAGATAAGGCAATACAAGGCGCATCGGGTTTCTCCTTCCGAGACGCGAATATGTCTTAGCGTCGCACATCGGCCAGCCGATGACTACGAATCTCCGGTTGTGCCGTGGGCATCGCCGGGCGGTGACTTGCCGGTGCACTCGGAAGCCGGCGTATTCTCGACCACGGCACCGGTTTGCTGCTTGTGAACCTGCTCCTCAACGTACAAGAGCACCATACGCCGCGTGTCCGGGTCGATCAGCTTCTGGAACGCCCTGATCAACCGCAGCATCTGAAGATCTTCAATGCCCTTCGTCATGCCAAAATCTCATTGAAAAAATGACAAGCTCAATCGGGAAATTATGCCGCGATTCTGCCGGTTTAGAAATGTGGAAGTTCGTCGAAGGTAAAGGCCTGCCGGCCATCGCCGCCGATGCCGGCGGAGCGGCTCCGGTCCGCCTGCCACCCAAGCCCCCAAACCGGGGCCGTCTCTCCGGCGAGAGCTACTTCCACGACATGGATCGCGCATGGGACGGTCCGCGCGCTTGCCCTTGTGGCGCCGCTGACGCGCCCTGCCCGGCTGCCCAGCCGGGGGTCAGATGGGAACGCGACCTCCGGCGTCGCCGACGCCGTCGCTCAACACGCCATTGATGTGGGCGCCGAGGTCTCTGCAGCCTTGCTGGCCTTCATTGCACAAAACTCGACCAAGGCGTTCAACCTTCAGCTCTCACTGCCCTGCGCGGCGCTGCATGACCGATTCCCCTTGCGGAACGACGATTTGCTTGGCGACGAAATACTCTTGAAACAAACCGCTGCTTTAATTCAAACCAGCCGGGCACGGCATTTGTATCCATAGCTGTTTTCATTCCCGGGGCGGGTTTGTCACACGTATTTTTTGACTGGAATGTTCAGACTTCGGACGGCCGCCGCAAGGCGGCCCTTGCTTATGAGGACGCCGACTACGCATGCACTGTGCTTGAATTCTGCCTGCTGACCGTCGCCAAGGTGGCGCCCGAAGGCCGCGACTGTATCCAGTCTCGAACTCAAGCTTGCCGCGCGCGGGACTTCATCTCCCCGAGCCGCAGCCCCGACTAGCCCTTGCGCTCGCCCTCCGGTTGCGGTTGGATACGGTTTTCATCAACGTCTTTTTACCTTTGGCTTTTTAGATGTCGCAGCGCACCAAGCTGCCTGCCGTTCATACCGGCTTCCACCGCGAAGTTTTTTATCGCGTCGAACAAGCCGAGAGCTTTGATCGCTGGCGGTACTGCTTTTCAATCTGCGGGCAGGAGCGCATCGGTACGATCGAAGCGAGACTCGGACTGTTAGCCGCCCGGAGGGTACGCGGGCTTATCGATAGGACTCTGCGGGTCTCCGAGACTGGCACGGAGTAGATCGACTTGCGGACCTATTGTTCGCGTGCCGCGTCCGCCCAGTGGCGATTCTCCGGCGCGCCGCAGCGTAATGATCTCCGCGTCCATGGTGGTTGCGTTGGTCGCGCAGTCCTAACGCATCCACGAACACATCTACCGCGCGAATAGAATTGCTCTCGTCCACCAAATCATCGAGGCATTCCGGCAACAGCGTCGTCTGCTGGTGATCCGAACCTTGAACGAAACCCGCATCAATTCCCCCGGCGATTCAGAAAGAGAATCATAGCATCGACGGGGTTTTCGGCGATCTCCCCATCCGAGGTGGGTGACATAAAGTCTCTGTGCAGGCAAGTTGATCTTCGGGCGCCATCAAAACAGCACGGTGATGCCCGTGGTATGAAGGCTCACCTCGATGACTACGCCACTCCGGCCAGCCAGCTCTGAGCGGTTCCAGCCTCAGTCATCCTAAAGCAGCTACCGACAACAATTCTGTCGATCTTCTGCTAAATCATGGCGCTATCCGGTCAGCGGAAAATGGATTTTGAGAAACCAAAGACTCGAAATCGAGCATCCGCCTCATACCGGCGGGACTCCCCCACATTTCGTTAGGTGCCGAAATTTTGCTGACCTGCCACATGACACCTCGCATGGGAGTGCCTGCTGTATTCAGGGCGAGCTTGCTCAAACATTCCAGCTCTACTTCTCTCGGTTGGCTAACGTGAGGTCGGTGGCCTACAAACTACCAGTCTGCCCTCCGCTGTCGGAAATGTCGCCCGGCGGCATGGAGCTTGAGTGCCAAAAATGTAGCTGATGTCGCCGGATGTCGTGGGGAATGGCCGCAAAGTTAACTGGCCCGCTTTTGCAGCGTGCCTGGAGATGGTTTGTTCACGATTGGTTGTTAATCGGCCCGCAGCTTCGATCCACGCTTCCTCCCTAATTCGGTCGCCCTCATGCAGTTGCGCTTCACTTCGCTCGCCGTGATCAGCTTGCGATGGGACTCTCGTCAACAAGAGTCCCTATGCCGGGGGCACAACGAAAAGAGCGCCCCCCATTTCTGGGAAGGGTTCGATCCGGTTAGAACAGTCGTGTTAGCAAGGCTATCATCGAAGCCAGATGCAAATTGCATCCAAGGCCTAGGCGATACGTCTTATCACTCCGCTTGCTGGCTTCGAGAGTGAACAACACCATCATGGTGGTCCTCTTTCTCTTGTCTGCGAGGGTCAGTCGCTTTCGGTGCGTGAATTAGGGCCACGGCGCGCGCGGATCCTGACTTCTGATAATAGATACTATTGAGGGTCGGATGAGGCCTCGACTTGCTTAGCCAAGTAGCCCCCTCAATCCCGCGTAGGCCGATCCGGCTGCGGTCACAGCAACCCCGACCAATGGGCCAAAGGTCTGCATCAGACCCTGAATTAGCCGCGCGCGTCGGCGGAGTTGTTCTTCTCCGACGTGGTGGCCAAGGAATCGCGCCACCCCGAAAGCAATCGCATTCGGCTTGCCACCTCGTGCCAACAGGCGGGGCAGGACTTGGAAAATCAGCACGCCCAGAATGTTTCCGGAGAGGAAGGCCAACAGAATGCTTGCGCCGTATTCAAGCACCTCCCGCCATTCGACCCAGACTTCGGGCAGGATTGGGATACGATCATGCACCCCGGTGACGGTGAGCATAGCCTGGATGCTGAGGCTTGCGGCCGCTATACCCAATAGAAATGCGCTCAGCGCGGAGACCCGGTGCAGCGGAAACGCGATCAGGCCGAACAGCAGCGGGATGGCGATCGAGGCAAGCCGGAGCGGTATCGGCGATAGATTGAAGGTGATGGTGACGAGGACATGCGCAATCACCAGCAGCGCCGACGGAATTAAGACATAGAGAACGGCATGCGTTCCGTAGAAACGCAGCGGATTGTTGTAACACTCCAATCTGACATTGACCCGATCGAGATCACGTCTCAGACGGTCGAGGTCGGCAACGATGTCGTCGATCTCGAGCAGCGTCGGCCGCACGACGCGCAGATCGCGTGAGCAGTGCCTACACGCGATGGCCTCGTCCTTGATCGTCTCGGCACAGAATGGACATTCCATTGTTAGCCCGGTTTCCTGGACCGTATTATGGATTCAACCTCGTTCCTTGCCCGCTTCAATTCTTCACGCAGTGCGTCCCGTTTGCGCAGGAGTTCGTCGCGCTCGGCGATCAGCGTCGCTGGCACGGCGATGTCGCGAGCGCAGGAAGCACAGACCAACGCACCCTCCATGTTGTCGGACTGGCAGTAAGGACACCTCACTTGGGCGTGACCTTCAGGGTGAAAATGCTGGTCCCCGGCCGGCCATCACTGTCCTTGATGTCTACGCGAACCGTATATTCGCCGGGCGGCAATTCAGCGTCCTGCATGTTGATGCCGTCAGCTTGGATGAAAGGTTTCACCCGCGCCGTGAGGTCGACGTTGGGCGACCGAAGAAGCGTGACCTTGATCGATTCCAGATTTATCTTGGCGCCACCGAACGATTCGAACTTCAACTGTAATCGCAGCGGCGAGCTGACGGCATCAGTAGGCGAGACGAACTCCACCTTCGGTCCGCGGAAGATACCGCGCTGGTCCGCCGCGATGGCGCCTTTCGGGGGCGGCAGCTTGGCTTCCTCTTCCGTGATCAATGGCGTCGCCCGGGCGCCTCCCGAAAACAAGAGACCTGCCGCGACGAGTCCCAGAAAAACAGTCCGATTCATCGTCCGTGCAATCTTTTATGACCTCAACGCACGCCGCCGTCGCCGATGATCGCGTAAGGCGCCCAGAATAGCGGATGAGCATAGGCAAACTGCGTCTTGCCGTCGCTGTCGAAATAGCCGGGGCCATCGACCAGCGCCATCATTGCCTGCCGCAGTGCTTCGGCGCGCGACAGTTTCGGATCGTCGGCCTCCCGCTTGAACAGATCAGTCACGAGCTGCCGCGCCGATTGCGAATGCACCGACCAGTTTGTCACAAGCAGAGCGCGCGTCCCGGCGTAGAAAAACGCGCGGCCGAGCCCGGAAGCTGCCTCCGCCCCTGCACCGGCCCCAGCACCGGTATTGCAGGCGGACAAAATCACCCAGTCCGCATCGAGCTTGAGCCCCAAAATCTCCTCCATGGTGAGCAGGCCATCGCCTTCCTCGCCCGTCACTGCCGGAGACGACAGAGCGAGCGCCGGCTGCGTCAATCCGTTGAGCTCACCGGGGACGAGACCATGAGTAGCGAACGCGAGAATCCTGATTCCGGAGAGATTCATTGTCTTGACGGCGCTTTCGGTCGCGCTCTTGCCCAGAAACAGCACCTTGGACGGATCCGCTTGCAAGGTCAGCGCAATCGACTTTAACTCGTCGGCCGTATCGGGAAGCCGAGGCAACAGGCCGAGCTCGGCACTGTCAACGCCTTCGAGCTTCGGGCTGCTCCGACGCTTCAGCGGCATGCCGCGCGTAACGTTGCCGCCGGAATCGGCCGCCTGGACCTTCGCGTTGGCGGCTTCGGCCTCGGCCTCGGCCTCCTGATCCTTGTTGAAATAAGGATCGCCGAACGCGACGAGGGCGGCGCGGCCAGGCTTCCCCGACGGCAACTGCCGGAGCGTGCGCAACGCGGCGGCAGAGGGGACCGTCGACACAGCATGGGTGCGGGCAAGCCAAGGCACGTTGCGATAGCCGATGAACAGTGGGTCTTCGTCCTGGGCCACATCCGCCGGAGCGGTCGGCAGCAGGGACAGCGGCAAGAGGCCCAACGCGCCGTTGGTAACCACAATGAGGCTGTTGGCCGGCTTCCATCCGCTTTCGACGGGCTTTAGAAGCAGCTCATAGAGTTCATAGCCGAGCTTCAGATCGAACGGCGGAATATCCGAGATCATCACTGCCTGCGGCTCGAGCGCCTCGCGCATTTTGCGAAGCTTGGTTTCGATGTCGCCGATCTTGGCTTTAATGGAGGCGAAGGCCACCGGCCCCGATTTCGGCACCGCCCAGACGAAGCTGCCGGCCTGACCGACATAAAACGACAGCATCGCTTCGTTGTCGGCTAGCGTCGCTCGGATTTCGGCGACACTCGGTGGCTTGGGCGACACGAGATCGGCATAGGACGGAAACTTCTGCTTAACATCCAGGCGAGCCCTGTCGCGCTCGCTCTGCAGCGTCGCGATCGACCTCTGGATTTGCAGTACGACCTTCTCTTCGCGATCGGCCGAGGATGTCGCAAGCAAATTGTTGAGCATGCCGAGCTGAGCGTTGACCTGCTTGGTCAGGTCCTGCTCCTTTCGGACAAGCTCGGCCAGCGCGGGATTCTTGGCCGCGGCGCGCGCACTGGACGCGGCAAGCGCCTGCTGCACGGAATGACCGCGGATGGCGTCAGCGAGGCCAAAGGTCTCCTCGCCGACAGTGCTGCGGTCACCCTCGGACCGCCCGAGCAGCAATAGATAGCTCTCGACGATCGTCTGCAGTCGCTGGCTGCGCGCGACCACCACCGTGGTGTTCTCGTCGTCGGCATTGTCGTTGGCGTTCGCCATCATGATGGGGATGGCGGTCTTGAACTCCCGAATCGCGTCGGTATCGCGCCGCGCACGCATCAGGCCGATTGCCAAGGTACCGCGGGCCGAGGCGGTGTCGAAATGATGTTCGCCGAGCCGTGCGACCAGATTCTTCACGAGCTGCTCGGCCGCGACAATGCCCGCGTCGAGCTGTCCGGACCCGTAGAGCGATAGAATGCGGGATGGATTGAGCTCGAACACCTGACGGCGCTTCGGATCCCAGTTTGCTACTGCCTTGTCGATCGTCGCATAAATCTCGTTCGCGTCGGACGTTTTGCGCTGCAGCGTAAGGATGCTCGCGAGTTGCGAAAGCAACTGCACGGTGACCTGCGAGTCGTCGGGTACGCCCACTGTCTTGCTAATCTCCAGAGCAACGCGGCCCAACCGCTCGGCTTCCGCGTAGCGGCCTTGTTCGATCAGGATGCCAGCCAAGCCCATGACGAAACGTGGCGTAACGGGATTGTATTTGCCGGTATCCCTCAAACGCGACAGCAGCGCCCGTCGGGCATCGACTTCCGCTTCGGCCAATCGGCCCTGCCGAGCCTTTACGCGTGCCTGATTCAGTACGGCGCTGTCGATCGCCTGAAGCACCAGAGTTTCCGCGGGCGGCTTGTCCGAAGAGAGCACACCTTTCACGCTGGCGCGCTTGCGTTGCTCGGACAGCCGATAGGCAGCTTCGGCGTCGCTGAACTGTCCGCGGGACTCAAATATCATAGCGCGGGTGGTATCAAGCTCCGACTCCCAGCTCTGTCCGACCCTCGCGTATGTGGCGCGCCATCCCGGCAAACCAGTCGTTCGCGCTTCCTGGATTCCGGTCACGATGCGCCGCAGATAGGCCTCGGCCTGCGCGACGTCCCCCATTTGAATGAGTATGCTAGCGATGGCGCGGTTGGCACCGAATTGATACCCCTTAGCGCCCGGCATGTTAGCGACCTCACGCAATTGCCGTTGCGAGACTTCCAGAGCTCGCTTCAGATCGCCGGCGGCGGAATACTGCGTGGCCGCAAGCTGCATCAGTCGACCCATCATATTTGCGCCGATAGCGCCTCGCCCGACTTCCATGGCCTTGTTAGCATCACCGATGGAGTCGGCGAGCCGTCCAAGCTGCGCACGCGCATTCGCGCGATCGAAATAGAACTGTGCCAGATCCTCCCGAGACTCCTTCGCGGTCGGCGCCGAGTCGGCGTCCGATTTCAGCTTCTCGATCAGCTTCATGTCAGGCTTCTCGCTGACGAGAATTGCTGTGATGTCGGCAATCGTGCGGGGTGGCGCGACAAACCCCCTGGAGAGGGCTATCCCCGGCTCAAGCGTGGGCGCCTCCTCCTTTGGTACCTCGACGGCGACGTTGGCGCGTCCATTCGCCGCGTTGAGCGCGGCGATTACGCAAGCCTTGACCTGCGGCGACGCCTTGGCGCGGCAGGCTTCCAGATTGGCGCCGCCTGCACGGCCTCCAGACGCCTGCATGCAGGCATGGACGACCGGCTTGCCCACCCTCATTCTGCAGTTTTCAACCGCAGCTTGCTGCGAAAGCGCGAATGTCGCGCCCGTCGTCGATCCGAGTAGAAGACCAGTCGCGAGCACGTTACGGATGGCTTGCAGCTGAAGGGGATTCAAATCACTCGCGAACATGGCTGCCCCCGGGATCGCCTTTCAAAAAACCTCGCCAAAAAACGACATAGCTACGTGAGTAATTTATCGACACAGGCGCTTACACGACAAGCGCAAATCCAACCAGCAAGGTCAAAGCCAGGCTCCCAGTTCCCGGCTGGCGGTAGTCAGTATCGAAGAAGTCGACTTATCGGGCGCGTGAATCGCTCCAGCGCCCAGCGACAAATGAGACCCGCTGCGCCGACGACAGATACATCTTCGTGTTTCAATCGTAAGCCGATCGACAGGAGCCAGCAAACCTTATTTTTGATCTTTGGCGCCGCGTGTCTACGAGTAGGCCGAGATTTCTCAATTCAGCAAGCATTTCGCTGCAAGCAATTGAGCACAACCGAGTTTCGTCGCTGCGTAAGAGACGACAACAAAGGCATAGACCGCCTTTCGAATCAGTGCGCTATTTCATCGTCGTAGCCAGCTTTTGCGACGCATCGATGCGTTATGTCGGCAGCGACAACGTCGGCCAGATATTCGTGTGAAGCGTACTGCGCCGCGATCCGAATGATGGATCAACCCGGCACTGGGCCGCTACTGTCGCACCACCATTGTCAGCGCGGCGGAGCCGAATCCGATCCGCATAGAGCCCGCCTCGTCCAACCGACTATCTTCCGGCTGAAGGGTCCATGACGTCATCCAAACACATGGCTGCTCCGACCAACGCCGCAAGTGAAGATTCTCCTTGCGAACCCGGAGCCGTCCACACATGGCCCTCAGCTGTCCCTCGGTTTCCACGTCCTGAGGTCGGCTTTCGGGTACGAACGAACGAAGGATGAATATAGCCTCGGCGCCCCCCGAACGTATCGTCGGCAAAGGCGCCGCCTTGTCCTTAATCCGCGCGTATTGCAGCGCGCCCGTGACCGTCCTGCTGGTGATCATATATTTGCATGTGGCCTGTGGCGGACGCCGTTCGTGCCAAAAGTTGGAGCGGCGCGAGTGCTTCGCGAATGTATATAATCGGCAACGGCGGACGTAACCGACAGGGTCATCTTGAAGGCCCCGACTTGCAAACGCGTCGGGGCCTTTCGCCCTCATGGAAAATGCGTGGCTTACCCCTTGCAGCAGCCGAACGGTTGGTCCCCGATTGCGCGGTCGCTTGAGTACCTCTTAATAGTACACGCCAGCTCGATCTCTACCGCTTGTACGCGACGATTTCGGCATCATGCTAACTGTGAACGCTGCGAGAGATCAGGTGCCCCATGATTCGAACACTGATAGGCGCTTCGATACTTCTTGTCAGCCTTGCAATCGCTGCCGAAGCGCAAAACTGCAGGCAATATCCGCCAGGACCTTTCCGCTTTCAGTGCAAGGCGGCGAGACATCCGGAAATAGTCGAGAAAAAAGAGATGTGTCGCGACGAGGCCCGTGCGATGGGTTTCTTCAAAGCTAAGAAAGACCCGGCATTCAAGGATTACGTCCACGCCTGCATGCACCGTCATTAGACTCATCCGAGAGCCAGCAGCCGTAGGCTAGTCGCGGCCTTTCAAGAGCCGGACATAGGTCCCGCTCTCGTGCAGTTCGAGCCAGCCGCGCTCGACGGCACACTTGATGTCCACGCCAAACTCGACCCTGCTGGCTTCAGGATCTTTCGGAAGATGCGCTGATCTACTACGGCCTCGCATCTGCGGCCGATCCAATGGCAGCATGTCAATCGGCTTGCAAATTTTGACCCCGCATTGCCTCATCCAGAATGCTACTGGACAACTTCTCACCGATGATTGGGTCGGTGCCATCGAATCGGTTCGGTGGCGTCTATGGCGAGAAAGATCAACATGGGCGCGCGGCGGGAGGTGGTGTCGGCCGTAACGGATCGTTACCAGGCGGCCAGACGGGCGGAGAAGGGGCGCATCCTCGATGCGCTGTGCGCGACGACGGGTTGGCATCGCAAGCATGCGGTGCGCACGCTTCGGCGGAGCGCAACGGTCGGACCGGGGAAGATGGAGGCGCCCGGAGAGCGCAAGCGTAGATATGGTGCGACAATCAAGGACGCGATGACGGCGCTGTGGGAGGCGTCGGATCGGGTCTGCGGCAAGCGGCTCAAGGTGATGATCCCGACCTTGCTGCCGGCTCTGGAGCAACATGGCCGATTGCAGCTTGGCCAGGCGGACCGTGAGCATGTTCTGGCGATCAGCGCTGCTACCATTGACCGCCTGCTCGTCGATGTGAAGATCGCGGCGAGCGGCGGCAGGCGACGCCGTGCCGGATTCTATTCGGCAATTCGGCGCGAAGTCCCGATCCGAACGTTCAATGACTGGAACAGCCCGGTGCCCGGCTTCTGCGAGGTCGACATGGTAGTCGCCACCGGCTGGACGGAGTGCCTGCCGTTGTTGACGCGGGAAGGTTGGCTCGTCGTCGAGGCGATCAATCGGGCACAGAGCCTGTTCCCCTGGTTGTTGCGCGGGGTGGACTTCGACAACGACAGCGCCTTCATGAACGACGTCGTCGTGCCATGGTGTCGCGAACAGAAGCTCGAAGCCACACGCTCGCGCGCCTATAAAAAGAACGATCAACCGTTCGTCGAGCAGAAGAATGGTGCCGTCGTCCGTCGCCTCATGGGCTACGGTCGCTTCGATGGCATCGAGACGGTGCGCGCGATGGGCCGCGCCTCTATGCGGCGGCACGGCTTTACATCAACTTCTTCCAGCCGTTATTCAAGCTGAAGGAGAAGCGTCGCGAAGGGGTTAAAGTAATCAAACGCTATCGTCTCCCATCGACCCCCTATGAATGTGCACTGGCGCATCCCAAGGTGACCGCGGACTTGAAGAAACGGCTGCGCGATCAGTATCGCTCGCTCGATCCGGTCGTGCTGTTGGCCGAGATTCGCGCCCCAGGACGAACTCGGCAATCGCGTTGATCGTCGTGCCGGACACGCGGGCGGCCTGCAGCGCGCCTCCACGAGCACCACGCCAACAAGCGCAGCCACTTTCGCCAAGACGCTCGGCAAGAGGCTGACGGCCGGCGAGACGTGGCACCCACCGGCGAACTTGTCGGCCCTACAAAACCAGGATTCGCATGCCGTCCAAGCTCGACCCACGTATTGCTGCGATCGAGGGCTGGCTGGCAGAGCAGCCGCAGCTGACGGCGCTCGCAATCGTCGGCCGGCCGAGCGAGAATCACCCCAAGGAGTTCGGGACGAGACAGCATTCGATCGTGCAGCGCCTGCTGAGGGCGCTTAGACGGAAGACGGCCGAGCAATTGGTCGCGCAGGAGCCGCTTGCGGACGCCACGACCGCTGCCCCACTGCCCGGGGTTGTGGACGGCTCGGGCTATATAGGGCCCGACCCGCCCGCAGCCCCTCTCGTCGAGCAAGCCGGGAAAGCCACCTGGCGCGGCCGATCAGTCGAGGTCGCATCGACCTGTGCAATGGCGCCATCAGGGTAACATTCGCTCATGCGGCAATGCGCGGGCTCCTTATTCCTGCCGAAACACAACAGGTGTCCGCTCATTCGGAGGAGGTTCATGCGTATCGCCCATGAGAGCTAGTTTGGTGAAGGGGGAGGAAGCCGGCGTAACCTCCGCAAGAGATTTAGCGACGTGGCGCTACCAACTCGGCTGTGCCGTAGCATCTTGATCCATTTGTTTTAGATCTTTCCGTCGCCGAACAATCTCGGCCCTGCTCTGCGCCGTCCTGTACTCACGCAGCGCATCCGCGCCTGGGTCGCCGACTCGAAAGGCCTGACTGAGACCAGCCCCGGCCAGTGCAGGGGAGCAGGCAGTATTGCTTCCATCCCGCATACTTGTCGCGTAGGTGTGTGTTGCGCTTGAGAGTTGACCAAGAACGATGATCCGACACAGTAGCTACTTGAGGAATATTTCGACCTATCTCGAATAGCATTGAAATGCCTTCATGACGGCGATCCTGGAGATGCAAGTCGACTGAAGTGAGATGGCAATCAAGCTTACAGGCTATGTCGCCGGCGCAGGTTTTCTGACGCGCGAGAGCCGTCAATCGCTGCGCCTCGTGCTTGGACCATTCGCATGGTTTTGAAGACTTATGCATCTTCATTCGTCTGAAGCGATAGGCGGTGCGGCGATCTCCCGACCCGAGATGGGTGATATAAATTCTCTGTGCAGGCAGGTTGGTCTTTGGGCGCCATCGAACAGCACCGTGATGCCCGTGGTGCGAGGGCTTTCCTCGATGACGATGCCACTCCGGTTAGCCAGCTCTGGGCATCGGGCGGCTCCGACCTCGCTCATTCTAAAGCGGGTACCGACAGCAATTCTGTCGACGTTCTGGTAAATCATTACCGCTCTCCGGTAAGTTGAAAAACTCTTTGGTCAAAAAGCAAAAACTCAAAATCGCAAGCATAAAGCTATATCGGATCAATCACGTATGCAATCTCTGGACGACGAGGTGCCCCAAACGTACCCAAGCGGGCGTCCTGGTGGCAGCCTCCTCTGAGAATCGCGCCGCGCTTCCGCTCGCCTTGCAGATAAACCGCGGCTCGAACTCGGACAACGGGATCTCGTCCGGCCATTCGATCCACGTAGTCAGCCGACGGCTTGACGCTGCACCAATAGTCCGCGCAGAAGACGAGCAGATCGCGAACGACGCTCGAGTGATTTTGGGCCTCTGAACGCGCACGGGCTACTGCGCGTCACGGCTGTGGAAAAGGCTCCGCGCCAGAGGTCGGCGACACTCGTGATCGGCGGTGATCATCTACCAGCGCGCCGCAATGGTGCTGGCGCGGGGGCCAACAATCCCAACGGGCTCGACGCGCCCTGAAATGCTGCAAGACTCGCATATTCGCGGGGCGACACCTGGTCGAATGTTGTGCGTATGGCGAGCTCTGGCTGGCGGCCGCGGCAAACAGGCCTTCAGGACCGGAGTGGATCCACGAGGAGAAGTACGACCAGCCAGGTGTTGGTCATCGAAAGAGCTGAGCCGTTGTCGTGCAGCAATGCAGGAAATCATCGACGCCGACTGCAACACGTCGGCTGTCGAGGCAGACCGGACAAACGGTCGCGCTCGCCCCGACCGATTCTCTTGACCCATGTGCGACATCAGCCCGCTCCCATCGGAGCTTGCTTTGCGTCTTAGTTCTCATTCTATTAAGCGTCTGTTAACCGGGTGAAGACATCGTTGTGCATGTTCAAGTTGTTGAGTTGCGCAAGTGATTTTACGGCGGAAGCGGCCCTGCCAGTCCGCTAAGTGGTCGAGATTTTCGCCTTTCCAGAGCTGCCTTCCGCAGGTACCGCACGCGATCTAACCGGGTGCAGCAGCAGCAATCGCCGGCTTTCTTGCTTGGAACGGGCTCAGATGCGCTTCGGTAATCGCAAAAACCGCAGAGTAAGTTTTGAGCAAAAGCGGCCGTTTATCTTGATGGGCACCGGGAGGACTTGGCGCAGGAGCTGCGTGCTAGTCGATGTGTCTGAGACAGGGGCGAAGCTCCACATCGGCTGATCGCCCGACCTGCTCCGGGCAAGAGAGTTCTTTATGCTCGCATCCTCGACAGGCTCAGCCTTCCGACTTTGCGAGCTCGTTTGGGTGGAGGGATCAAACGTCGGCGTGCACTACGTCAATAATGCCTCTCGAAAGAGGGAGCTGAAGCCCCAAGTTGAGGAGCAATCGGAGAGGACCATCTGAATGCAGATGCTTCATTCGAGGACAATTGACTCAATCGATGCTGACACTCTGACCGAGTGCAGTGAACGCGAGATTTTATTCCGAATTGAGGCCGGATTTGTTCTTTACCTCACCCACGCACGCTCGATCTCTGCCACGCAGGATCAGGTTATTTTTTTGGGAACGCGCGAGGCGCTGCTCTGGCTGAACGAGAACGCACCATTGGCGGAGGCGAGAGGTGTGTCCTGAACATCATCCTGTCTCGATCTCCGACCGCACCGGCCTCACAGATGCAGATTGGCTGCAAGTCAACAAACTCCGTAAGGCGTATGCCACTGGCGGAAGATCTGCTCTCAGCGAAGCCCTTGAGGATTTCTGCAGTCAGAATGTGACCAGCTATATACGAGTGCTGAACTCCATACTTCCAAATAAGATACGAGAGACGATCAAAGCGGACATCGGAACATCCACTGGCCGCTACCGAGACATGATCACACGGCTGGATCTGATAGTTCAAGATCTGCCATCCCTACATTGTTACAGCAACGACTTGGCTCGGCGCCTCGGAACGTCCGTTCGGACCTTGCAGGTCGCGTCACGGCGTGTGAACGGCATGAGCTTGCACGCCTACCTGCGCCTCAAAAGGCTTTTAGCGGTTCGCGACCAACTCTCAACGGGACTATTAACCGTGAAAGCTGCTGCACTTGGCAATGGCTTCTGGCACCTGGGCGACTTTTCCCGCCTATACGCCAAGACATTTGGAGAGATGCCATCTGAAACCCTCGCGCGTGCTAAACGCGTAACCCAGCCATAATCAGCGACCGATCTTTACGTTCCAGATTTGTGCTACCCGTGTGGCTCGCCCCGGTGCTGCCTTCGGTCAATGCTGGTCGTTCCTTCGCTCGATCGTGCGCCGAGGACTCTCTGTCGTGCGCTGGGGGTGAGACATCGGACAGCTTTCATCTGCGTCAATGAGCATCGAACAGTGCAAGGCCGTTTGCTCACATGCAAACTCCCGCCGACCTGGAAGCCGGCGGGAGGAAAAAGACACAGTGCTCGCGGTGCGCGATACGAGGCCCACGATACACCCAGTACACCCCATGCTTGGTTTACGCGCGGTTACCGAGCGCGCGCCGCAGCTCGCTGGCCGTTGGGGAGGCTGTTATTGGCGGGTCACTCCCATGTGCCCCTCAATAGAGGAGTGCGTGTGACGGTACTCATCCCGCAGCTGGCTATTGTCCTTGTGCATGAGAGCGCACGCGCAAAAAGGGACGCATCCGCTCGCGCCGAACCGCGACAGCCATCTAACATTTGGGCGTGGCGGTTGACTGGATATTAAGCCAAGCCCGAAGCTGGCCGTGAGCTTTACCTGTTGTTCAGCGCTGAATGGTGTCATCGCCTCCTTGACTTGAATCCTATTTCTTCTTGACTCTTGAATTCGCGAGCCGCTTGCATGGCTGTCACCGCATCATTCTTGGTTGATCTGGAAGAGGCTGTTTCACGGGGAAGTCCCGAAAACTGTTTACGGGCGCTGTGGCACGCGACAGATATGCTGATCGCGGGCACATACTCCGAGGATCAAATTTGGACCTTTGGGGAGATCATCGGCCGTCTCGCCGGGGAGATTGAAACCACGGCACGGGTTCGGCTGGCGGGAACGTTAGCCGCCACAAACAACGCGCCGTTCAAGCTGACGCGCCAATTGGCTTTTGACGACTGTATCGACGTCGCCCGACCCGTTCTTAGCCAATCGGAGCGCCTCGACGCCGAGACATTGATGTTTTGTGCAAAGAACATGAGTCAGCAGCATTTGCTCGCGATCTCAAAGCGAAGATCAGTTCCGGAGCCTTTGACTGACGTCCTTGTGGTCCGTGGCTCAAACGAGGTTGTGCAGTCTGCCGCAGCCAACAACGGAGCCAATTTTTCGAACGTTGGCTTCCTGCACCTGATGCGGCGGTCGGAAACCGACACAATCCTCGCGGAATCGGTGGGGCTGCGAAAAGATATTCCCCGACATCTGTTCCACCAGCTGATCGCCAAAGCTTCTGAAGAAGTGCGGCAGAAACTCGAACGGGAACGACCTGACTTCGGAACCCAGATCCATCGGGCCGTCGTTGATGTCACTGGCGCAATTCATGCCAGATTTGGTCCGGCCTCGAAGGACTATTTCACCGCCAAACGCACCGTCGCAAAGCTGCGCGAGCGGGGCGAACTCAACGAAGACAAGATCTTCGAATTCGCCCACTTTCTCAAATTCAACGAAACGGCGGTCGCCTTGTCGTTGCTGTGCCCTCTACCTGTCGAGATCGTGGAGCGTGCCTTGATTGACAAGAACCGCGAACCTGTGTTGATCTTGGCCAAATCCTTGGATCTTTCATGGCCCACCGCAATGGCGCTCCTGTTTCTGGGGGCGCCTAACTATCGAATCATGGCCGGCGACCTTGAGAGATTGAAGCTCGATTTTCATCGACTGAATGTGAAGACCTGCCGTGAGGTAATCACCCTCTATCGATCGCGAAGGGAGGAGATTAGCGGGGCACCTTTCCAGCGGACGCTCGCGACGTCGCTTTGACGATCGAATTAGCGTCCGAGCTGCAGTAAAAGTTGCCGCCGTGTTTCGGCGCGTGGTACCTGAATGGCGATCATCACGCTACAATGTTGATCCGCGCCGCGTTTCTACATATCTTCCTACAAGTGAAGCCTTAGCAGGTTGTTCCTGGTTAGGGCGAGCCTGCTGATGGCCGGCATCGAGCCAAATACTTCATATTATGACGGGCGCCAATTGCACCGGTGGCGTAGCCTCTTCCAGCCGACCGATGCCCGCATGGCCAAAGCTGAGCTTGCCGCTCATTCCGGCGATGTCAACACATGACCCAAGAGCGGACGATTTCGGTCTGTCGTCGAGGAACCGTCGGCCTTCGCCTCGCGGCGGCACCGCGGTCATTTATATGTCTGCGTCGGCGTGATTGCTATGCGATGGACTTCCATCTTCTGACCGATGCCCTTCAGGTTCTCGTAGTTGCGCGACACTGAGCGTGAATTGACGATGTCACCGACGCCCGGCGCCTCCATCGCCATTGCACTGATGCAAACCTCGTTGACATCGGCGAGGCCTTGCACGCGTGCGGCGATATTCACATCCTGTCCGAAATAGTCGATCCGGTCGTTGAGCGTCACCGCAATCGCCCGACCTTTGTGGACACCGACCTTGAGGCCCAGCGGCCTCGAAGCGGTCCGGTTGAATCGCAACAACTCTTCGATCATCTCGATTGAGGCGCAAACAGCGTCCTGCGGACGCTCGAACCCGGCCATGACCGCGTCGCCAATCGTCTTGATAATCGTGCCGGATCGCTCCCTGACGATCCTGTTCAAGATCTCGAAGTGTTGACGAACCAAAAAATACGCATTCACATCACCAACGCTTTCGTACAGCGGCGTCGATTGCTTCAGATCGGTGAACAGGAAAGTCATGTCTGAGACTTTGATGCTCTCGCCCTCATCCACCAGCTGCGCCTTGTAGAGTTCGCGGAAGCTCGGGGTGAGTAGCAACCGCTTGCCGGAAAGATACGGTTCATATTCGACCAGATGGGGCGCGAAACCAAAGGGATACTGGACGAACCAGAAGCGACCGCGATCGCCGGTGCGGTTCTCGACCGCGATGGTGTGCTTGCCTGGGCTGAGATCGGCCGTCTGCCGGAACGAAAAGCGTCCGTCGCCAAGGACGATGTCTCTCGGTGCCGTGGGCCGGTCCGGCAGCAGAAAGCGGCCCGACTCTAGCTGGACCAGCGTCCCTTGCGGTTCTGCCGGCTCTCCGTTCACGAAGAAGACCAGAAGGAGTTTGTGGCTCAAATCCAGCACCTCGAAACGGCCAGCTGTGACCTCGAAGTCGAAGCTGCGGTGCTCATGGCCCTCGATATCGGCGAAGCCCCGTGAGAGCGCGGCAACGAGCTGCTGGTGCGTCATCCCGTGCGGAGCGATGAAGCCCTTGGAGAAGTTGTAACGCAGGTAGAAATCTTCGACAGACAGCCTTTCGGGATGGCGGAATATGATGTCGCGCACGCCGCTCGAGACCGTAAAGGTGACCTGAATGTAGTCGTCCAGCGACGCATCATTGATCGCGTTGCAGAACGCGCACTGAAAGCGTGGATGGACTTGGTCGAGCTCGCGAAAGCTGCCGGCGACCTGCGGGCAATAGGCACAAATGAGAAGCCAATCCATCTCGAACAGGCCCATCTTGGCTGCGTGTACGAACAGGTCTGTTGCGTCCGCCTCGGACAGGCCGACGAGGTGGCCGTATTCGATCGGATTGACGCGAAAGAGGTCGTAGTCGTCGGCGGTACGGATGAAGCGTTCGAGATCCGAGAGGACATTCGGCGCCCAGCTTCTTGCCGATCTGAGCGCACCGAGGCGCTGATTCAGAAGACTCTCGTTGACCGGAGACGGGACATCCATCTCATGCCTCCTACCTGACGGGCGGACTACGCTATCGGTCCGTAGCCGACCTCCGCGTCGGACGCACCATCGCCTCGTCCGGGTCGATGGCCCCCAGATTCTGGACGATCTCGAAACGGCCGTTCTTCGCCTGAGCGATGTACATGTTCATGCTGACGTGGTGCTGGCCGGGAACCATTTCCGCCGGACCGCCCGGACCCTCGGCGATCCTTGCGTGGTCGAGCGCCGCAATGACGTCCTCCTGGCGCAGCGAGCCGGCCTCGTTCACGGCCGCCGCCCACAGCTTGATCCCACGGTAGAGGCCGGAGCAGGCGCTGCCGCCCGTAAACTGCTCTCTGCCGGGATAGCGCTTGTCGTACGCGCCGAGCAGCTTCTTGCTGAAGGGATCGCTGACGTTCTGGTAGAAGTCGAGGCAGCCGTAGAGGCCTTCCACATGCGGCGCGGGCAGCAGGCCGAGCAGGTTCTCGTCGAAATAGGTGCAGATCAGCTGCCCGCCGCGGCTCTGAAAACCGGCGTTATGGAGCTGCGCGAAGAAGGGCACGACCCCAGGCGGAACGATGGTGCTGAACACCACTTCCGCGCCGCTGGACATGATCCTCCCAACTGTCGCGTCGTACTCCATGTGATCGAGGGGACAGTATTCCTCACCGACGATGCTGCCGCCATTGGCGGTGACGAGCTGGCGGACCCTCTCGTTCATCACGCGCGGCCAGATGTAGTCTGCGGACGGTAGGTAGAATGTCTTGGCACCGGTCTTGCGCATCAGCCAGGGAATGAGCGGGTCGAGCTGTTGCGCCGGCACCGGACCGGTGCAGAAGATCAGCGGGTCGCACTCCTGCCCTTCGTATTGCTCGGGGTAGATGTAGAGCGTCCTGCCCTTCACGACGGCGGGGCCCTTGATCGCTTGCCGCGTGGAGCTGTAGATACCGCCGAAGATCACATCCACCTTGTCCTGCGAAACAAGCTTGGCCGCCTTGGCCTCCGCGACGGCTTCGGTCGTTGCACCGTCCTCGAGATAGAGCTCGATCTTCCGCCCCAGCAGGCCGCCGTTGGCGTTGATCTCGTCAACCACCATCCTTGCTACGTTGGCGTTGGCGCGGCCCATGAACGAAAGTGCCCCCGTCTCTTCCGCGATCATGCCGACTTTGATGGACGGTTGTGTCATGGCAGACACCTCTCATGAGCCTTGTGCCCACTTGGCGCGTTTCGGGCGAAAAAAGCCGTCCGCTCATCGAGAAGCGGTATCGGCAACCTGCATCGCCGGCACGTAAGAGCGCAGCGCATTGAACAGTGATCAATTCAGCCGCAACGGCAAGCACGATAAAAAATCTGGTGCGTCGAGGCCGCCCGTGCGAGCACTCAATTCCATATTCTGCGACAACGCGCCCAATGTATCCTCGATACCGCCTTGTATGCAAGCAAGCAAAGTATGCGCCCGAACGATTTGCCGCAAGAAACAGTCTTGAGCACTTTCCCGCTCCTGGCTCAAGTGGCAACTGATCAGCCGGTCCAGGCGAGCTCGCGCTTGTGCGGGAAAGCGCTTTACCTCGGCATTTATCAGGTTCGATGTCGCAGTTGGGTCAAAGGCTGCGGTCGAGCAAACTCCAGCTCGGCATCCGGTTTACCCGCGACAGCGGAGATCACGACGGCTGAAGCGCTCTTCCGCGTAGGGCACCACAGGAGAGCGTGACAGTCCCAAAAGACAGTGCGATCTTTGGCCCTATCCCGGAGACGACGATGAGCTTCAATCCCGCCAATGGACACCTCAGAACCCAGCGGCGGGGCGCAATGCAACGTTACCGCCCTACTAATTCACGAACTCTATGGCGGTGACCTACTCAAGATGCCCCTGCCGGCCGGCGACCATTTTCATAACCGGATCGAAGGTCACAGACATGAATTCACAGCAAGCCAGTTCGATGAGCCGATTTCCTACCTGGATGTGCCGACCAGTCGGGCCGAAGCAGAGCGAGGCGCGACCAAGGGCGAACTAGCAGAACTCCGAACCTTTCAGGAGCGCCATGCCAAGTTGGGTTAGGCTCAAAGCCGGCAGCCGGAAGCGGCACCGCCGATTCCGGTTTGCCAGTGCTTCTTTGGAGAAGTAGGTCTGGTTGTATGTCGCGTTCCGACTGGTCATGCTCATGTTCACTTTGAATGCGCTTCATTGACGAGCAGTACGTTTGGAGCCCGGCGGATCCGCTCATGACTACAGGCGTGGTAGGTCCGTGATGTACCAGAGACCTAAGCTCTTATCGCGCCAGCCGCCGTGGCCCTTCGTCGCATTGCTCGTTAATCAGCTCGGCTGGGTGGGCCAGGCAAACGGCGCGCGCTGCATGTTCAAGGCTCGCCAGTCGCCGTCCTCGCAAGTCGCATTATGCTCCCAATCGGGAAATGTCGTAGTCAGAAGCCATCGCGCTCCGCTCTCACGGAATCGAGCTGAAGCGCGATGAATGTTCTCAAAGCTGAGATGAACGAGACAGTCGCGGCAAAGAACTACATCGAACTGCGGTAGTGCGTCACTGCAGATATCGGCGATCCAGGAAGCGACCAATGATCTCACCTCGCTGCGCCCGCTTGCTATTGGTGGCAATGAGCGACGGCACGATATCCACGCCCGTGTAATCTAGATTCATGATGCAATCCATGATCCAACCCGCGTCCCACAAGGCGCATCAAGCAACGAGCGCGCTCCCAGTCGCGGTTATCTCGGAGCCAAGGCCGGACGCAGAGGTGGCCGCACCCCACAGGTTCATATGCACAATACGCTCGAATCGTGCGGCGAGATGCAGGCCCGGCAAAGTTGGCACGGTCCACCAAAAATCGTTCATGTGCCAGAACAGCGGTATGATCGGGCTTCATCACGACGCCTGCTCAACGAGCGCTAACCTGGCAATCACAGTATTTGGTGCAATGAGCGAGCCCGGTGCTATCACAGAATTTGCACCGATTTTACATCCGTCGCCAATCAACGCGCCGAATTTGCTCACGCCAGTATCTACAATTCTTCCTTGGTAACGGATCTTTATAGTGGGGTCCGGCAGCTCATTGCGATAATTGGCAACGATAGATCCTGCCTCGAGGTTCACGTTTGATCCGAGAATGCTGTCACCAACGAAATTGAAATGCGCCAATTTGGACTTTCGAAAGATGAACGAGGACTTCAGTTCGCAGCCAGGCCCCACGATGCAACTCTCGTCTACCCAACAACCGCCGCGGATTAGTGAGTTGGCAGCAACAAAGCAGTGCGGCCCAATGATAGCTGGCCCCTTAATCGAAGCTCGATCTTCCACGGTTGCGGTATGATGTACGGCGACAGTGCCAACGACCCGATATGAGCTATCGATCTCCGCAACCAGTTCTTCAATCACGTCGCGTGCATCGGACGTAAGTTTCCACGGTGCTCGTTTGCTGAATCTGTTGAGAGGGGATGTGGCAAAGGACGCGACGTAGTCGATAGCAAGCTGCATTGTTTCCTTCCGAAATTCCTCTCTGCGATACTAACTGCAGCACCACACTTTCGTCGAATCCGACAATAGCCGGATTCCATGATCGCAATAAGGGTTCAATTATCTACCACACCTCAAACTATGCGAAGAACTCAACGTGAGCAACTCTAGTCCTCGATGCCTCGGTGAGCGGACCTCGTTGGAGGCGCGCCGCCACTTCGCGGATCGGCCAGCAAGCGACATAGACATTCGCTGGTGGAGCTTTTTTCCAATCATCCCGGGTTTTGTTGTCCGCTTCCCTTTAGAGCGCGTGTCAATTCGCGGATATCCTTCAGTTCTTCAAGGCCATCAACAAGTGACAAGACATGCTCCGCGCCTGCCTTTCCAACGACAGGGACCGCAAAATTCGTGAATTTGTGTTCGAGCGACGATCGCGATAGCGGGCGTACCGCGTCGCCTTCGGGAACCTCCACAATCTCGCGCAGAGACTGACCATCTGTGAAGACGATCTTTATGCTTGCGCCACGCCCCTTGGGGAGTTTGGCAATGAGTGCCTCACCGGGCTTCACAGAAATCTTTTCCACCAACGCCAAGACGTCCTGGGCTCGCCAGCGGTCTTTCTCGAATTGCGCCACCGTCACGTCGCCATCGAGAAGAGCCATGGCGAGGCAAACGGGAAGACTGTGATCGGCGGTACCCTTTGTCTGAGGCCGAAATTTCGCAGCATCCGCGACGCGCTCGATTATCCCGGGATAGGTCTCGACGGTGATCGCCCGTATATCTTGTGCTCGACCCTTGATCTTCGCCGAGAGTGATGCGCCGGCTTCTGCCACGGCTTGCAACTCGATTTGGATCGCAAAGCGCTTAAATGCCACCCGCGGCAGACGATATCGCGCAAGCTCAAGGTCGACGGTAAATCCCTCCTTGGCCGGCTTCATCTTCGACGCCAGCCACTCCAGCGTGCCGGACGGGCCGGTGAAGCCTTGCGCGGCAAGCCGTGTTGCGAAAACGCCATCGGCCGCAGTGGCGGCGAGCCCCATGGCTTTCATCATGCTGATCGCGCCACTATTGACGACAAAGCTTGTGAAGCCACGGGCGCCCGAAATTCCAACCGCGTTGGCGATGACTTCCTTGGGAAGTCCCCAGATCTTGCCCGCAATCACAGGGATCCCGTAGGAGGCCGCACACAAGGGATGAAATCCACGCTCAATGAACGAAATGGCGTCATTGACGCGCATGCTGGCCTCATATCCGGCGACCATCGCCTCGATGAGATCACGGCCGCTTCGTCCGTTCTCCTCGCAAACCGCAATGGCCGTCGGAAGCATCTCGCTCGGATGCAGTGGCTCAGTGCCGATATAGGTATCGTTCAGGTCGAGGGAGCGGACGAGGACGCCGTTAACGAACAGTGCGCCTTCTACGGTAGCGGGTCGCGCATAGCCGATCACTGTGGCTGTATTGCCGTCTCCGAAAGTCTTGCGAATTGTCGCCTCGGCGATATTTGCGGGTTCGGACCCTACTGATCCAAACGCGCAGCCGAGCGTGTCGAGAAGAACGCGCTTGGCCGACGCGAACACGTCTGTCGGAAGGGCTTCATATCTGATGGAGATTGCAAAATCGGCAAACTTCTGTTCGAGGGTTGCCTTCTGGTCATCGCCGTCGCCGGCAGCAAATGCTGAACCGATAAAACTATAACCGTCGGACCGAACGCTGCCGAGAAGGAGACTAGCGGAACCAGCAATTGCGGTTCGTTTCAGAAATTCACGACGTTTCATGAATGTCTCCATCCCGAAATTGCAGTCGCGGTAACGTTCAGTCAAACAACGATTGTCCTACCCCGGGGGAGACACCTCCGATAGGCGGCCAGTATGGGCAAGGGCGCCGATTTTAGAAAGCCAAAGATGCGGCTTTGGGTCATTCTCGTCGTTTGTGCAGTGTGACAGGCGCTTACGGTCTCCCCCAATGAGCGGACAATCTCCGAGCCGATGGGGAGATCTGAAGCGGGCCAACAGCAGAAATAAGGCTTAGTCAGAAGTAGCCACTCGTGATGATCTTCCTGTTCAATCACGTCAGGCGCGGGCGATCGTCCTGGCAGGGGAAAGCCGCCAGCGCCACATCGTCGGCGGGTTGACTCTCCGCTTCGGCCGGCCAGTTCGCACGATCTGCGTTAACCCTGTCTTTGATCTTCTCCCCTAGCCGGGCTCCCTGGTTCAGCTCTGCCGCTAAGCGGCCTTATTGGACCTTTGCAATCGTTCTCCGATTTCTGGAGCTCATTTCTATGAGGATTTGAGCGAGGTTTCTCGTTCGGAGAGCGTGAAATCAGATGAGAGTGGCTCTCTTACTCGTTGGCCTCGGTACGCTCGCCGTGATGGAGCTCGAGGCACCGCCGCGCTTGACAGAGCCTGTGAACGAGCCGCCTGCTCAGGCAACCACCGGATTGCGCCCCTCACATGATACACTGACCAAGGCAGACCGGCTCGACATTCCGCAATTCAGAGCGCCGCCGCAGCCGCTTTCCTCTAGCCAACTGATGCATCCGCCGGACCACACTGCGATCGTTGCGCAAGCCCCTTCGAAGATCATCGAGCAGCAGAAGGGCAACGCAAGCGGAAAATCCGCGATCGTGCTGCCCAGACCTCGGCCCCGGCACGGAACTTCCAAGGCAAGCGCAGGCGCCAGTGGCCCCAAGCCCGTCGCGGAGGCCAAGCCGTGCCGGTCAGGTGCCTTCGATGGCCTTTTCAAAGCATTGAACCTGCAGACGCGATGTCAGACCTAGCGCAAGGATTCCACTGCGTCGGGACGAGAGCCGACGGCAACCCGCGGCTCCCCGCGCATGTGTCAGAGCAAAGACGCCGTGCCGAGGAAATCCGACCGCCTCGCCCCCACGACCGTGGATCTGTTGTCGCCGCGCGGAATTGGCTGTCGGCGGAATCCATCACGCTCGTTCTTGGAGTGGCAATCGGCCTAGCTTTCGTCGCAAGTTTCGTCCTGTTCCGCGATGCTCAACTGAACGGGAAATCGATCGACAGAGCGGCTGCCAAGGCGTGGGCCGTGCGCATTATCATAGCCGAATCCGACGGTGAACCGAATGCAAAGAACAAGCGGTCGAGCGCCACTGGCGCCGCCCAGTTTCTCGATGATACGTGGCTCGAAGCCGTTCGAAGGCACCGACGCGATCTGATCCAGGGCCGCAGCGACAAGGAAGTCTTGGACTTGCGGGGAGATGCCGAGCTTTCGCGCGACATTGCCGCACGCCTGGTCGAGGAACATGCCGCGATGCTGACTAAACGCGGTTTGCCGGTCACGCCCGGTTCTCTCTACCTTGCCCATTTCGCGGGACCTGCGGGCGCCATGGCGCTATTTTCCAGCGCAGAAAGTGACGATGCTGCTTCAGTTATGGCCGCCGCTGACATGACGGGTCGGACCACACGCGAAAAGCTGGTCAACGCCAACACGTTCCTCAAGCCGATGACGGTCGGCGATATCAAGAGCTGGGCCGATCGCAAAATGGCAGTAGGCACTCGGCGGGGCGCTCGTGACGGTTACGTCTCAAGCATCCCATACGTTCCGGTAAGGGGCAACGGCCTCCTGAACCGTGAGGCAGCTCTGGCGGATTGTGTTGAAAGTCGGAAATAGCCACGGAAGACCACCGAATGAATTCGGCGCATATCAAAACGTTTCCCCACGTCGCAGATCGCCAAGATTAGCAGCGGCTCCGTTTCGATCGTCTGGTTACCCAGCTCTAGTTCGCCGACGAACCCGAAAACCAGACCGATCGCTGGCTCAATGCCGCTCGCCGTCCGGAACGGCTGGTCGTCGCGCTACAAGCGCCTGCACCGCACCTCGAAAGCCACGCCCTTGTCGCGCATTCGATCGTCTTGGCCGGCGGATGAACATGACCATTTCCGACATACAGATGACGGGCTACGTACTCCATATCGGGCCGCGGAGTTCAACGTTTCTGGTACGGGTGGAAGATGTGGTCCTTCGCCTTTACCGCCACATGACATGCGTGTCCGCAATCTGAGGGGCTTGGATCAGCCGCGAAACTGTCGGATCCAGCTTCGGAGTTGAACAGCGCGTATCCCCATCCGCCGCTTTTCGGGAATCTCTGGCTGTCCTATTCTATGACGAAAGCCTGCGTGAAGACGTCGGGTACATCCACGACGAAAGGCGCCTCCGTACTCTTCTTCGGTTTCCATTGGAGCTTCACGATCTTGGAGCCGTCCGGAAGGGCTGGCCGTTGCCTGGAACTCCGGCCTCGTACGCCTCGATCATGGTCGGATTGGCGAAGACACTTTGAGTACTTCATCGGTCCGCGCGGAGGAGACCACCGACCAGTCCTCGTATCCTTTGAAGTCGGAGAAGGCGATTCCGTCCGGCGATTTCAGGGAGTATTTGTCCTCGGCGTAAGCGGCCGCGCAGCCCAGCGCTGCCGCCGCCATTGCAGTCGAAAGCTTGATGCGCCTCATGGGTTGTCCTGTTTGTTGGTCGGTGAGCTTATTTGGCTCACGTTTTGAGCGTCCAGGTCGGGCGTACCTTCCTCGGGCAAGAGGCCCAAGTTCTCCGCTCTTCTCCTACTTGCAGCCGCGGCAAATCGTTAGCTTGTGTTTCAAGGCCTCGTCTCCTTGATCGATCGATTCCTGCCTGGTGACGCCACTTGTCTCCACATTGGGCTTGGAGGCTTTTGCTGCGCGTGACCTCGTGGGGCGCACCGCCTGGCCTGACGTGTCACTGTCATCGACGGTGCCGACACTAAATCCATCGTAGTCGATGGCTGGTTGGGCCGACGGCCGAGGCCTGCTTATCACCGGTGTAGATGAAACTGAGAGGGATCTTCAAATCCCGGAATTCGCCTGCGGGAGGCATGGTGCTTTGCACGATCACCGATCTTGGTTGGGGACCCATTCCTCCGCGGTTGAGTCCCAATGATGGGTTTCGTCGAACTGTCTCCAGAGCGGGCGGATTGGCCTGCTTTCAAGTTTCTGTCGTTTTGCATTCAGTGCGCTGAGTTGAACGACAACTGCGCCAGCCATCATCGCCCATTCGCGAGCGTTATATCGGGAATTCCATTTGACTATCGCGAGCATCGGATGCCTCCTTCAACGTAAGAAGCCGTCGCCACCATAGCCCGCGCCAAGAACACAGGGATGTAAAGTACTTCACAGTCGGCAACATCTTAGACATAGCCGCACGCAATCCAATCAGGGGGCATGCGTCGGGATCGGCTCGACGTCTCTTTCCGCACGAATGGACCCTAAGGATTCGCGCGAGGTCATTTCGGCGTATCAAAATGCGTCCGGGTCCGAGAACATCACGGTGACCTGGGGCTCGGCGGTTCCTTTCTCAGCTTCGTGGCATACTGAAGAACCCGGTGGCTCCGGTGTGCCGAACTGAGCACTCAAGCAGGCGATGCCGTCGAGCAGCTTGCGGCGATGCCCAACGATTCCGACGCCAAGGTCCTTCAAGTCCTCCGCCATCAAGTCGACAGGACCGCATCATTGATCTCGTTCTGGCGGAATGCCGCCTCATATTGTTCGAGGCCGAGCCTCCTCAGCCATCATCCGAGATCCATGACAGTGCCCCAGTTCGCCTAGCGCCGCATGCTCTCCTAGGCGATATCGCCTGTCTAGGGGAATGTCCGCTTGAAGTCAAAACGGCGGTAGACGCCGAGCTGAATCGCGTCCGGTTCTCCCCTGACAGCCGACATGACGCGCGTTCAAGCCACCTTCGGTTAGGGGCCAACGGACTAAACCGCTCGCGCGGTAGGACTCCGCGGCTGCCGACGGAGCCAAGAGGATAGCGCGGCGGGACGTCCTGTCTTGAGATCGAGGGTTTCGACAACCTCACTCAAGACAGGAGCATCCCCATGACCGACGAGGCCATGAGCCCATTGCGGCGGCGCATGATCGAAGACATGACGATCCGCAAGTTAGCGCCGAAGACCCAACAAGGCCATATCCGCACTATCAAGGATTTTGCTGCTTTATTTGCGCATCGTGTGACCGTTCAGCTCGCTCAGTGCGGCCCGAGCTTGTGCCCAGGTTGACTCCGGACCCGATCAAGCAAAAATATGCTCAGACCGTAGTGTCGATGCGGATTTGTTCAAGCAAGTCTACTTGACGTCGATCTTGGAGTTCCCGAGATCACCACCGGCGAGGTTTTGGTGAACATAGAGCCGAATGAGTCCTCGGGCATAAAGTAGCCGAAACGCTGCCATTTGCGTGGCGGATGCTACCCCTTGCTCGTGGTTTTCGAGGAGTAGCAGCAACATGAAGCAACACACCTCCGAAGCTTTTTCCACCACAGCGATCTACTCGACACCGCTCGTGCTGATGGGCACCGCGATGCCGCCAAGAGATCCCGATGAAGACGAGGAGGACGAAGACGACGAAGAGGAAGATGACACTGAAGAACCGCCGGTCGTGCGCGAGCCGGACGAAGACCAGGCTAGCGTGTTCGGCAGTCAGCGCTATAATATCTCCCATGGGCTGGGATGCGAAAGACATAGCGCTCCTCAATAGGCTCTGGTCCGCAGGACAGAGCGCGGCGCAGATAGCACGTCGTCTCGGGTGCAGTCGTAACGCGGTCTGCGGTATGCTGACCCGTCTGGGCCTGAAGCGCGGCCACAAGCCGCCCACAGCAACGCCCAAGATAAGGCCGCCCCGAAAGCTGAGCCCGACGTCGTCGACAGCCTGCGTCCGTCCAGTCGCACGGAAGGTGTCGCGGAACACAGCGGAGAGGCGGCAGCCCAAGGAATTCAGCAAGCAGCAGCTCTACTCCATGCTGGCTGAGGCGGTCAGAAATACTGGGTAAGAACTCACCACGAACGTCGTTGCGCTCCCGTCAGTGCCTGGCCCAGTTCGACGGGTTCGGCTGTCGTATACCTTCCCAAGGCTTCGTCTGCTTCGGATCAGAAGCGGCGATCAACGCGAGTGCTACGCCGCATCCGGTCTACCGCCAACAGCCGACGTGAGAACGGCGGCAGCTATGGTCGGCTGGTTTGATCTACTTGTTAGCCTTACCGGACGGCCCAGGGACGTTTTTTGTGACGCGTTCCTCGATATCCGCCATCGTTCTGGCGAACGCTTCGCGCAGTTGCTCCGCGTGAGCTGCACTCTCCGGTTCACTGAGATATGCAATCTTAATCAGCAGCCTGTTCAACAAATGTGTGATCCGTAGATTTTCCGAGTGCCGCGATCGCAGGGCCGTGATTTGCCGGCGCATCTCAGCAAGATCGAGAGTTTCGTGTTTCGATGACCTCTTCAAAATAACACTCGCACGTGGCCAGCAAACGAAGCCGACGCGCCGAGTATGATGGCGCGAGGGCTTCGCCTGGGTAGGGCCGGACGGGGCAATGTCCGGTGCGCAAAAGCTAACCCTTCAATGCGCCGCCGCAATCAAAGCCTCAAATTAAGATTGATGTCCGCGCTGCGGGTTAATTCTGGAACTGATCAGGTTTAGTCTGCTCACGATGCTCCTGCGAGGTGAGGTTAATTCTCTTTCGCCGCGATGCTCGCAGGTTCATCCAAAAGGCACCAAGCCTGCAACGATGAAAAAGACTGTCAGACAATTCAGCAAAAAGCGGGATCATGAAAACCGATCTCGATCCTCATGGGGGCCGATGCATGGCGCCTGTGGCCCATTGAAAATCTAGCGTGTGTTGTAGCCTAGCAATATCCAACAGCACATTCTGCCTTCATGATGGCCTTCATCCGGTCAGTAATTTGACCAGCGAGACCGGCTAGGCTCGGCACATTGTTTCGGCGGGGCGGTGTGCCGAGCCGCCGTCGCGCGTCATAACCACCGCGGGACGGTGATTCTCGATTCCGTTCTGAGGGGATCCGACCTGGACGACCAATTTTATAGTAGCGCGATGGAAGTGGGCTTCAGAAGCCACAAGCCCGTCCTTGCTCGCCGGAGCGATGCCTCCCGGGACGTCGTGTCGATAGGTGCCTGAGATCCGATCGAGCTCGAAGAATACCTGATCCTCCGGGTCCAATTATCGTGTCCGCTCATCGTCTCGCTTGTGACCGCGCAGGTCGGCATTGCCCCCCTGCTCTTTGCCGCGGCGCCGGGAATTCGCAAGCTCCAAAAGCTCGTTCTTCAACACACGCCGGCGGGTTTCGACAGCGGGCATGTCTTTGACGAATTGCCGAACTTGGCGAGCTAACTCGTGATCTGCTGCCGCTCCAGAGCGCTGCAGCTCCGCGGCATAGTCGAGATATCGCCGCCGGATCGCGTCCTGACGTGACTTGATCTTTTCGTCCCAAGGATGTTTAGCAGGCTTGCCGCCGTTCACCTCCGAAAGCACCTCCTTTCGCGCGAGCCGATCAACATCGGGCGTGATCCTTCGCTTGCGTAAAGCGAGCACGGCACCGCGATCGGCCTTTCCAACCCGTCCGCGGGTTCGCCGCGGCGTTGCCTCCGCCGCGATCCCTCGAAGCCGGAGCTCGCCAGCAAACCGCTCCCGCCAGGCCTGAAGATCCGCCTTACGGGGGTTGAGGCGCTTGCCGTCATGGCCCAGCGACCGAACGGTCAAGTGCACATGGGGGTGCTTGTCATCGAGGTGCTGGACGAAGACGTCGTCGTGATTGTAACCGAACGTTTCGATAGCAAATGCCCGGGCTGAATCCTTGACCGCGACGGCATCGGTGCCAGCCGGCATCGACAGAATGATGTTGACCGAAAGCGATCCGTCACGGCGGCGCCTGTCGTCGAGGCCGGCATCATCGTCCCAGCGTTGCTGCAGATCTTTCAATCCGGAACGACCCGCCAGCGTCGCGCCCTGCTCTGTTTCCGCATCAAGCTCGCCGTTTCGCGTAATGTACGCCAGGTGCGACTTGAGATGGGCCACGCCCTTTGTGCGACCAGTGATCTTGACCATCACTTCTGGTGCTCGGCGCACGATGCGTTCGAGCTTTGCACGCATCGCCGGCGTAAGGCGGCCGGGAGCGGTCGGATCGGGGATATCCCACTCGGCCCGCCGTGGACGCCGATTGGGCGTCTCCCAGACATACGAGATCGGCGGAAGTTCGGAGGCGAGGTCGATCGGCCGAGGGGAGGAGCGCCGGCTCATCGCCACCCATCCCAATAATCCGCGTTGCCGTTCAGCGCATTACGTAATTGCGCGAGCTCTCTTTCAATGACCAATTTGGCCTCCTGAATTACGGATAGATCCGGCTCAACCGCCCTGCCCTGCAGCACACTCGTGTTTGCGGCGCGCGCGATCTGGTTGATGTTGCCACCGATGCGGTTGAGCTCGCGAACAATGGCGCGAAGCGCCGCATGCTCGTCCGGGGAATGCTGCACCGGCGATCCCAATCGCGAGCGCACCAGCGCAACGATCCAGCCGGTGCGGGTCATGCCACGCTGATGCGAGACTTCAGCGAGCTGCCGTATCTCGCTCTCACGAAATCGCACCGTCACCTTCTCCGGCCGTCCAACCGGCAACGCCAAGACGCGCGGCGCTGGCGCAGCCAGTGCGTCAGCAATGAGACGCCGCAGCAGCGCGGATTTGCCGCCCTGGGTAGCTGCAAGGATTGAGAACTCCGCAGCGACTTCGTCGGAGACGCGAAGCGAGATCAGAGCCATGTGCTCCAATCCCAATCGCACTGTAATACATCGCTGGCGCGAAGCCCATCCTGCACTAGAAAAAGCGAATCCTTCCACCCCCTCCATGTTGGTTCAGACCAACGGGCTCGGCATTCAAAGCTCGCGCGTTGCTGCCAGTTGGATCCACCCCAGCCGGCGATCGACGCGGAGAATTCCTCCGGGAATGAGCAGCCGTCACCCCTACTCCTTGTGCTTCACGAACCCCGCGCGTGCAGATCGGCGAAATCGGTACCGAATATGTGGACCGCGGCTTTCCAGCAGCCTTCGGATGGGAAATCCGCTCCGCCGGCGCACCAACCGCAGCACTGTTTATGAGGAGGCAGTCTAAGACAAGCTTCATGCGAACAGGATCTCTTCGATTGTGACCGTCGATGCCGGAACCTCTTCCGCCTCTTCTGCACCATCGATCAGCAGCACGGCATGGCGTGAACCTTGAGACGCGAGTCGATCGACCAGAAGACAGCCAGAGCGATCTTGGTGACGCACTCTGATCGACAGTGATGTGCTCATTCGCTCGTTCCGATCGACCGAAGAGTTTGGGAGCTTTTCCGCGATCACCGTGACGCGGTCTCTCTCCATGGGTCGCAATGCCACTTGCGGTGCGATCGGTCTTCGTCCGGGTTGAGACCCAGGCAGCCCTTTGCCATCAGCAGGGGAGCCGCGGGTTTCCGTCCGAACTTGGCGAGCCAGTCGACGGGCGTGGACGTCGGTGAAGCTCTCGTGTGCTGCGCATAACGCCTCGATGGCGGTGGGCTGCTCACGCCAAGCCTGGTAGAGTTCATAGACAGCACGGATTGATGAGCCCGCAAGCTTCGACCGGAGGAACTCCGGCATGCTCTGGACCGTCTCAGCTCTGCTGCGACTTCGGCTTCGCCTTCCTGACGGGCTGGGTATGGCTCCCGAACAGCGCCAGCAAAAATGCGACTTCTTCCTTCGAACCGACCGCGATCATGACTTTCTCCTTTTCGCTCCGTTGGTCGGGGTGAGCGGCGGAGGCGTTCAGGACGATCTGGTTTCAGGAGCGTTTCAAACCTGTTTCGTGCGCCGACGGCATGCGCAACGGAGCATCGGGCGGTTCGCGCCGGACGCCATGCGGATGCTCAGCCCTGCGGCTGCCACCCGATGATCGCACCGGCGAGGAACAGCAGCGCGCCGAACGCGGTGCCGACCATCTGCATCCAGTACCGGATCGGCATGGTGTCGCGATCAAACACCTGCCGCGACCACCGCGACCAGTCCAGCCAGTCGTCACTGACGAACAGGATTCTTTCGCTCGACATAGCCATACCAGGCCTTGCGGGCGCAATAGATGCTGATCCCGATCGCAGCGACGCGATAGAGCAGATCGAGAGCGGCGTTCATGCCAACATCCGTTTTCGGGGCGGGCGTTGTGATGACCGGGCCGTATGTCCTCTCGGCCGGCAAGGTCGCAAGAGCTCTGCCTGTCTTGGTGTCGCCGGAGAGGATGCAGGTTCAATCGCGGTCGCGATCGGGATATATTTTGCCCAACGGGTCAAACTTTAATCGAATGCAACATAGCGGATTCGGCGGAACGAAATCTCTCCGCGCCATGCTGGCACACACGCGTTCCGAGGAGAGATGCGCGATGTACTACGTCGCCGCCGCATTGCTGGGACTGTCAGGACTGTTCTATTCCGCGAGCCATCACGAGCTCGGCCAGTTCGGCTCGAACGTGTGCAGCTACGGCAGCACCTTCTGCGAGAATCCGGTGGTCGTCTTCACCGGCGCTGCGCTCGCCGCCGTCTGGGGCATGTTCGTCAGCATCAAATAAAACGAAAGTCCGGCGCCGACGGCAGGCTGGCTTGATGATCGAACGTGCCGCCTGACCGACGCGCCTAGCGGGCCGGCTACGTCGTCGGCTCCTTGCGGACGGCGGCGGCAGCGGCCGCATGGTACCACGCTACAACACCACGCGTCGGCCGGGGAACTTTCCGGCTATGATGGCGCTTAAGCCTTGGATTCGTAATTTCCGGAAGGTGAGCCCTGTCGAACCGATCGCCACATCGCCCCACCAGGCACGGCCGCGCCGGGGCGCCGACCAAGTCCGCTCCGATGCTGCTGCGCCGGCTCGGTCCCGGCCTGATCACCGGCGCGGCCGACGACGATCCGTCCGGCATCGCCACCTATTCGCAGGCCGGCGCGCAATTCGGCTACGGGCTGCTGTGGACCGTCTTTCTCACCACCCCGTTCATGATCGCGATCCAGCTCGTCAGCGCGCAGATCGGTCGCGTCACCGGCAAGGGTCTTGCAGCCAACGTGATGCAGCTCGCGCCGCGCTGGATGGTGATGGGGCTCGTGGCGCTGCTCGTCGTCGCCAACACCTTCAACATCGCCGCCGACATCGCGGCGATGGCGGAGGCGCTCTCACTGGTCATCGGCGGACTCAACCACGAGCACGCGCTGATCTTCGCGGCCGGATCGACCCTGCTCCAGGTGTTCGTGCCCTATCGACGCTACTCGCCGGTGCTGAAATTTTTGACGCTGACGTTGTTCGCCTATGTCGCTACCGCCTTCACCGTCAAGATCCCGTGGAGCACGGCGCTGCTTGCCACGGTGTGGCCGAAGGCGACCGTCAACGCCGATTATTTCATGATGGTGGTCGCGGTCCTCGGCACCACCATCAGTCCCTATCTGTTCTTCTGGCAGGCCTCCCAGGAGGTCGAGGAGATGAACCAGGGCAAGCGCGACCGGCCGCTACGCGAGGAGACGCAGCGCGGCGGCGATCCCGAGATCGCGCGCATCAAGGCCGACACCACCGTCGGCATGCTGCTATCGAACGGCATCGCCTTTTTCATCATCCTGACCACGGCCTCGGTGTTGAACGCGAACGGCGTCACCAACATCAATTCCGCGACGGAGGCGGCCGAGGCGCTGCGGCCGCTCGCCGGCGACTTCGCCTTTGCACTGTTCGCGCTCGGCATCATCGGCACAGGCCTGCTGGCGATCCCGGTGCTGGCCGGCTCGGCGGCCTATGGCGTTGCGGAAATTTTCGGCTGGCGTGCCACGCTGGAGGCAAAGCCGGAGAAGGCAGTCGGCTTCTACACTATCATCGCGGCCGCGACCGTGATCGGCTTCGGCCTCGGCTTCACCGGCATCAGCGCGATCCACATGCTGGTGTGGAGCGCCGTGCTCAACGGCATCGTCGCCGTTCCCATCATGGCGATGATGATGTTGATCGTCTCGAACGAGAAGATCATGGGACGCTTCAAGGCCCGGTCATGGCTCGTCTTGCTGGGCTGGCTCGGCACCGCGCTGATGGCGCTGGCCGTCCTCGCTCTGCTCGGCTCGTTCGTGATCGGCTAGAGCGGCGCCTGGCAAAGTGCTTGCGGGCTTCACGGCAGGCGGTCGTTAGCCTAATAATTGTGGCTGGGCTCGGGTTTGCGACCGGGACACAAAACCAATAACGCCCGGCCGGGCGACAGGGAGCGACATGACAACATCATCAAAAACAACAAGTCTCGAGATCCTCGCCTGCGATGCCGGCTGGAGAAACTACCACTTCGTCAAGGTGACGACGGAAGACGGCGTCGTCGGCTGGAGCGAGTTCGACGAAGGCTTCGGCTCGCCCGGCGTCGGCGCCGCGATCCAGCGCCTCTCGGCCCGCGTCATCGGCCGGAACGTCTTCCAGCACGAGCGCATCCATGCCGAGCTGTTCGCCGCCACGCGTCCCGCCGCCGGCGGCGTTGTCGCGCAGGCGCTCGGCGCGATCGAGAATGCGTTGCTCGATGCCAAGGCGAAATGCCTGGGCGTGCCCTGCTACGAACTGCTCGGCGGCAAGATCCGCGACCGTGTCCGGGTCTACTGGTCGCATTGCGCGACATGGCGGATCAATCATCCGTCCTGGTACAAGCCGCCGATCGAAAATCTCGACGGCGTCAAGGCGATGGGCCGCGAGGTGCGCGAGAAGGACTTCACCGCGCTCAAGACCAACATCTTTTCCTATGACGACGGCAAGCCGACTGGCTGGCGGCCCGGCTTCGGCTCGCCCTTTGCGCCCGAGATCAATGTCGACCGCAAGATCCTACGCGACCTGCGCATGCATCTGGAAGCGATCCGCGACGGCGCGGGTCCCGACGTCGATATCCTGCTCGACTGCAACTTCAACGCCAAGACCGAAGGCTATTTGAACATCCTGCGCACGATTGCCGATCTCGACATGTTCTGGATCGAGATTGACAGCTTCAACCCGCAAGCCCTCGGCTATATCCGCAGGCAGAGCCCGCATCCGATCTCGTCCTGCGAGACACTACTCGGCCTGCGCGAATTCCTGCCCTATTTCCACGAGCAGGCGATGGACGTGGCGATCATCGACACACCCTGGAATGGCGTGTGGCAATCGATGAAGATCGCTTCAGCTGCGGAAGTCTTCGAGGTCAACGTCGCGCCGCATAATTTCTACGGCCATCTCTGCTCGATGATGAACTCTCATTTCTGCGCGGCGGTACCGAACCTGCGCATCATGGAGATCGACATCGATCGTCTCGCCTGGGACCGCGAGCTGTTCACGCACGAGCCGGAAATCCAGAATGGCCATCTGATCATTCCGGACCGTCCGGGCTGGGGCACCGAGCCGAACGAGGAGGCCCTTCGCGCCCATCCACCGAAGACCACAGGCGGGCTCCTCAATTACGGCCGCAAAAGCTGAGAGTTACGGCGTCACCGGATTGATGATCGGGGACGTCTTCGGACCCGGCCGCTCCGGCTCAACCGGCGATTTTGGTTCGGTCGGAAGCACCTTGGCGCCCGCCGCGCGGGCGGCTTCGCCCGTGGTCGCATACATTGCAACGTGGGCCGGCTGGGTCTTGGCACGATTCCACGGCCCGTGATCGACGAGTAACATCGCAGCAATCGTCACGCCGGCCACAATCAGAGCGATGACGCCGGGATGGCGAAGCGCTGAGGACATGGAGTTTGCGAAGCGGCCGGTTGTCATCGAAAAATCCATCATTTTTCCTGTCGCAGGTTAATTCAAATGCGGCCCGCGAGTTCCGTACCTCACTTAAGCAAGTTCCGAGCCAATGCCCGGAACTTCACTATTCCGCTTCGTTCACTTTACGTCGGGGCGCGCGTCACCGACGAACTTGTCGCGGTTCGGCATTTTGATCGCCGCGAGCGATTTGGCATCGACCGTCGCATCCGCTCCGATCAATCCATTCAAGTTCAGGATGTAAGCTGACACCGCGTACACGTCTTCATTGCTGAGTGACTGCGGCGCGTTCTGCGGCATGGCGCGACGGATGTAGTCGAACAACGTCGGCGCATAAGGCCAGTAGCTTCCGACGGTGCGGATCGGCTTGGCGGTCCCGATCGTGCCCTGCCCGCCGACAAGGCGATCACCTAATCCGCCCTCGCCGTTGTCGCCATGACATGACGCGCATTGCTGGGCGAACACCTCGCGTCCATGACTGACCGACCCGCTTCCTTTCGGCAGATTGCTGCCATCGTGCCCGACATCGATATTCCAGCCCGCGATCTCGGCCGCCGTCGCGGGCCGCCCGATTCCATAAGGACTTTGCGCCCGCGCGGTGCTCGCTGAAGCGCAGAGCAGGATCGCGAGGACGACGCCGCCGATCTCACGCCAGCGCATTGGTGACCTCCCCGTCGGCGGCGACACGCCAGGGCCAGATCGCGTTGTTATGGTAGAAATAATTCTCGCCTCGTACCGCGAGCAGCTCGGCGAGCGTCGGCTGCACATACCCTGTTTCGTCGATGGCCCGGCTCTGGATCACCGCGGGCTTGCCGTCCCATTGCCAGGGCAGACGGAAGCGCGTGAGGGCACGAGTCAGCACCGGCTGCTGCAATTGCGCATCCTGCCAGCTCTTACCGTCATCGACGGACACCTCCACCCGCTTGATCTTGCCATGACCGCTCCAGGCGATGCCGGTGATTTCGTGGAACCCGGGTGCATGGAGATGCTGGCCGCCCGAGGGACGCGTGATGATCGACTTCGCCTCCATGTAGAAAGAGAACTCTCGTGCCGTGCCGTCCGGCAGGAGGTCGGTGTATTTCGAGGTCTCCTCGCGCGAATAGGCGGGCTCTGCGGTGACGTGCAGGCGCCGCAGCCACTTCACGTTCATATTGCCTTCGAACCCCGGCAGGAGCAGCCGCAACGGATAACCCTGCTGCGGACGAAGCCGCTCGCCGTTCTGGCTATAGACGAGCATGGCATCCTCGAGGCATTTCTCGATGGGGATACTTCGGGTCAGCGCTGCCGCGTCGGCGCCTTCAGCGATGATCCATTTGGCTTCCGGCTTCAGCACGGCCTCCCGAAGCACCCGCTTGAGGCTGACGCCGGTCCATTCGGCGCAGCTCAGCAGACCGACGAGGTCCGACGCAGTCTTGCCATAGGGCTTGGTGTAACCGGGATTACCGGAACATTCGAGAAAGTGAATGCGCGACTCCGAAGGGAAGCGTCGCAGATCGTCCATGGTGAAGATCAGAGGCCGTTCGACAAGGCCGTGAAGCATCAGCCGGTGCTGCGCCGGGTCGATCGTCGGAACGCCGCCGTGATGCCGCTCGTAGAACAGGCCATTCGGCGTGATGATGCCGTCAAGCTCCTGCAATGGCGTCCGGCCGGACGCGGAGATGTACTGTTTGAGGTTCTTCGAGATGTTCTTGACGACGCCCTTCTCGAACGGCGACGGCGCGCCGTAGGGCTGGCTTCCCATCGGATCGCCCGGCGCTTTCATCCAATCCGGAATGTTGGGCGGAAGATTTTCGGTCTCCGCGGCGGCTGAGGCACCGGCTGATAGGACAACGCCACCGGCCACGGCGCCGCTCCCTTTCAGGAAGCGACGACGCGTTGTCGTTGCGGATTTGTCGGGGGCGTCGATCATGCTGCTCATAGCGGACCCTCGGATGAAGCTCGGCCCGCATGAAACCTTCCGCGAAGCAGATTTGCAATCCGCGTGCGTTTCAAACGCAGCCGATTTCAATCAGGATTGACCTAAATCCGCCGGCAGCGGCAGCAGTTCCATGCTTTGCGATGCACAAATGGCTCGCGTGTCACTCACCCGGCGCGATTGCATTGCTGGGTGTCGGCCGATCTGTGATCTGCTGGCCGAACAGGCTGCCGACCAGTTCGACCGCGGTGCGTGCAGTGCGGCCGCGCTCGTCCAGAAACGGATTCAGCTCGACAATGTCGACCGATCCCACCACGCCGGAATCGTGCAGCAACTCCATGATCAAATGTGCCTCGCGATAGGTCGCCCCTCCTGGGACCGTGGTGCCGACACCCGGCGCTACGCAAGGATCAAGAAAATCGACATCGAAGCTGACATGCAGCACGCCGTTGCTCGCCTTGACACGTTCGATGACGCGCCGGATCAGCACCGCGACGCCGAACTCGTCGATCTGGCGCATGTCGACAACTCTGATCCGGCGTGCGCGCATCAGCTCCTTTTCGAGCTTGTCGATTGAACGCGCACCGAACAGGTCGAGTCTATCAGGATCAATCGAGGCGCGCGGATCATTACCCAGGAGGCCATCAAGGCCAGCCTCGCCGCACAAGAATGCCGCCGACATGCCATGCATATTGGCTGTGATCGTCGTCTCCGGCGTATTGTAGTCGGCATGGGCGTCGAGCCAGAGCACGAACAGCTCGCGTCCGCGCTCCTGCCAGTGCCGCGCCATCGCATTGACCGAACCCATCGACAGCGTGTGATCGCCCCCGAGGAAGATCGGCAGGGCACCGGTTTGCGCGATCTCATAGCCGCGGCGGCTGAGCATGCGCGTCCAGCGCTGGATTTCGCGGTAATGATTGGCCTTCGCCGGCGGCCTGTCGGCGAGATCCCTGACCTCGGCCACAGAGAGATCGCCGTAGTCGACGACTTCGAAATCCAGGCTTTCAAGCAGCATTGCAAGGCCGGCGGTCCGCAGCGCCGCGGGGCCCATCAAGGTGCCGCGCTGGGAAGCGCCCATATCGATGGGCGCGCCCAGCAACGCGATGCGCCGGGCTCGATCCTCGATGGTTCGATCGGTCACGGCAATCTCCTGAGGTCAGCAAGGCTGCACCAGCGTAACAGAGATTCGCATCCGTCGTTTCACGGGGGGCCGGAACTAAATCCCGGACGCCGCATTTTCTTTGGCAAGGCCGGTACCCGCCGTTCAAAACGGCGCCTGTCGCGGATAGCCAAAGGCGCCGGCCTCAATTTCTTCGTCAGGTCTGGAGGTCGCGCTTGAGCACGGACATACCGCAGCCCCATCCCCAGCCGGGCATGGCCGAGCGCGCCATCGATGCGGCGACCGACGTGTCCCACACCATCGGCGAGGTCGCAGGCGGCTTGCGTGCAGCCGTCGATCGCCTCACCTACGCGATCGATGAAGCGCGAAAACCCGGACGGCCGCTCTCGACAGTGGCGGCGATCACGCGCGAAGCGCCCTTGGCCAGCCTGTTCGTCGCCTTCCTCTTTGGCGTAGCGGTTGGGCGCCGGCGCTAGCACCAGAACAGGCGCGCTTAGGCGGCGCTGACGGCTTTCAGCTCGGCCGCCAAAAACTGCTTCTCGAACGCGTCGGCAGGCATCGGACGGCCGAAGAAGTAGCCCTGCCCTTCCTCGCAGCCTATGCTGACCAGGAAATCCGCGGTGGCGCGATTCTCAATACCTTCGGCAACGACCGTAAGACCGAGCTGTTTGCTGAGGCCTATGGTTGAGCCGACGATCGCCGCGTCGTCGGAATCTGCGAGCAGATCGAGCACGAACGAGCGATCGATCTTGAGCCCGTCGAGTGGAAACTTCTTCAGGTAGCTCAGGCTTGCATAGCCCGTTCCGAAATCGTCGAACAGGATACGCACGCCGAGCTGCTGGATCCGCTTGAACATGTCGAGCACGCGGCCCTCGTCGTGCAGCAGGATGTCCTCGGTGACTTCGATCTCGAGCAGCGAGGGGGTTAGCCCCGTCGTTCTCAGCAACTCCGCAACTGAATGCGCGAGATCGCCGGAGTGGAGCTGCGAGGGCGAGAGGTTGATTGCGACGCGGACAGCGTTGCCCGACAGCTCCCACGCGCGCGCCTGCCGGCCGGCGGTCTCCATCACCCAGTTCGCGATCCGCTCGGACAGGGCCGAGGTGTTGACCACCGGCATGAACTCTCCGGGCGAGACATAGCCGCGCACCGGGTGCCGCCAGCGAATCAGCGCTTCGGCCCCAATCAGGCCGCCGTCGATCAGGCGAACCTGAGGTTGGTAGAACAGCTCGAACTCGCCGCGGTCGGCGGCAAGCGCCAGTTCACTCTCCAGCGTCAGCCGGTTCTCCAGCTCCTGCCTGATCGCGCTCTCGAAGATCACATGGCTACCACGCCGGGTCGCCTTGGCGCGGCTCAGCGCCAGATGACCGTTGCTCAGGAGATCATCCGCGCTCTGTCCGCCCTCCGGATAGGCGGCGACGCCGATGCTGATCCTGACGCGGTGCTGTCGCGCGCCGGTCACCAGCGGCGCCTCGAACGCGCGCGCAATCCGCTCAGCGAACGCGGCAATCAGCTCATGGCTCTCCACACAATCCAGCGCAATCGCAAATTCGTCGCCGCTGAGCCGCGCCACCACCGCCTTGCCATCGACCTCGGTCCGCAGGCGTTCAGCGACCGCCCGCAGCACGAGATCGCCGATCGAGTGTCCAAGCATGTTGTTGATCTGCTGAAAACCATCGAGTCCCAGCACGAGCAGCGCGACTTCGGAGGACCGCCGCTCCGCCGCAACAATCAGGGTGGCGAGTCCCGCATGCAGCGTGTTGCGGTTAACGAGACCAGTCAGCGCATCATACTCGGCGAGATATCTGACGCGTTCGGCCTCGCGCTTGCGTACGGAGATATCGCGCAGGATCGCGCCGTATTGGAAACCTTCCGTTCCTTGCCAACCCGAGAAACTCGCCTCGACCGCGAACGTTTCGCCATTCTTGCGCCGGCCCTCGAACTCGACGACCACGGCTCCGCCGGGGACCAGCAGCGCCTGGCGCGCAGCGTCGCGCATGGCGAAGGTCCTTGTGCCTGCCTCCACCGGTACTGCGCAAAGCGTTTCGAACGGGCGACCGATGATCTCGGTCGGCATGTAGCCAAAGACCGCGCTCGCGCCGGGATTCCAGACCGTGATCCGGTGATCTTCGTCGGTGCAGACCAGACCGTCGCCGAGCGACATCGCGATGCGATGAAATCGGCTTTCGGCGATGCGACCCAGCAGACTGCGGAAATCGATCTCGTCCAGCGCGATCGCCGTCAGATAGGCGACGATCGCGATGTGGAACAGCGACGTGTCGATGACAAGCGGCCAGCGCTCCTGTACAAGCACCGCAGTCAGTTCGATCCCTGCTCCGGCTGCGACCAGGATCGCGACGCGGAAACCCGGTGCGACGCGGCGCCATGAATACATCATCAGCAGGCAGATCGCGCCAAGACCAGCAATCATGCCGGCATCGGACGTCCAGCGCAGCATGCGGCTCTGCAGGACCGATTCTGTCGCCAACGCCTGGAGCACGGGTCCCGGGACGATACGGCCATTTGGAACGCTGAACCGGTCCCCCAGCTCGAGTGCCGTAGCACCGACGATGACCTTCTTGTCCCTCAGCCTGTCGAGGGTCGCGGCATCGCCCCGCAGCACATCGGCATAGGAAACACTCGGGATAGACGTCGCACGAATGCTGAAGTCGATCAGAAAAGGCGGCCGCCGATTGGCGTCCTGCCCGGCCAACACGATGGCCATCGACGGCATCTGCGCATCGCCGAGCTTCTCCCCGACCGGATAGCGGCGAACGAGCCCATCGGATTCGACGGCGACATTGACGACGGCCGGCCACGACTGGTTGCCGAACAGCTTCAGCGGACGATTGATGTGAGCCGCGCCACCATTTGGTGTCGGCTGCTTGAAGGACGGCAGAATCGTCGAGCCGCCAACCTCTCGAAGCGCTGTGAGGAAGGCCTCGTCGGAGCCCGGATCCGACGGCGTGCTGAAATCGATGTCGAAAGCCACTTCCTGCGCACCGGCGGCCTCGAGCCTGTGCAGGAGGTCAGCGTGCAGGCTGCGCGGCCAGGGCCACACGCCGATCCGATCGATCGAAGGCGCGTCGATAGCCACGACGACCACGTTGCAGCTGGCCGCCCGCGACTCCCAGGCAAAGCGCAGATCAGTCAGCGCATTGCGAAGCGAGCCGTGCCATCCCGTGGACAGCACGACTGCCAGAGCGATCACGACGAGGATATGTGGCCGATAGTGTTTCACCTTGCTTCCCCCGCACCGACGGCGCTCGCCGCCAGGTGCCCCTTTACGTGCCCCTTTACGTGCGCCCCTTTACGACGGCACGGCCCTAGTGATGCTTGTACCAACCGTAGTGGTTGCCATTATTGCCGCTATTTCCATTTCCGTTGCCGCTGTTGCCGTTCCCGTTATTGCCGTTGCCGCTGTTGCCGTTGCCGGTCGCGCTTGTCCCGCCGGTTCCGCTTCCAGAGCTGCCACCAAGCGCATCACTGGTGGACCCGGCGGTGGTCGCAACGGTTGTCGTCGCACTCGACGGAGTCGATGTTCCGCTGGCTGCAGAAGCGCTGCTGCTCACGGTGACCGCCGTGACGGTGGAGCTATTCGCGGCAGTGGTCGTCTTGCTCGACTTGCTATCGCTCCACACCGTGTCGGTGCCGGCATGCGCGTTACGCACCCGCCTCGGCGCGACGGCGTCGTGGGCCAGCCCGTGCGTGACCTTGTGAAAGTTCAGCTTGACCTCGCCGAGCGAGCTCGAGATACGCACGACGCCGGCCTTCGGTGCGTGAGTCTCGCTCACCTGACGCGACTGCGTCGGCGCGCCGGCTGTCTTGGTGCCCTTGTCGATCGTACCAAGCGCATGGATCGCATGGCCGCCTCCCGCATCGCGCGGCGCCGACAGGCCCGACTTCGGCACGGGCACACGCTCGATCATCGACGCGCGCGGCTTGCCTTGCTCGATCGGATTGAACGTGCCGGCACCGCTCAGGCTGAGACCGGGCTTGCCGTGCTCGAAGGCAGTGGCCACCTGCCCCGGCATGACCTGGGCAAGCTGCCCCGTCCTGAAATCGGAAACTTCGACCTGGCCGCGGAGCACGCCGACTTTGGTGCTGCCTGCGCCCACCGTGACGCTGAAATGCGTGCCCTTGACCACGGCGGCGAGATAGGGCGTCTCGACCTCGAAATGCCTGACGTTACGCTTCTCGACCTCGAGCAGGATCGAACCCGCCTGCTGGATGATGGTGGTCGAAAGTCCCTCCTTCTTCTCGGTCGGCACACCGACCACCGAGTTGGGGGAGATCAAAATGGTCTCTTCGCCGCGAACGAGCAGCACGCGCCCGTTCCGCCCGGTGCGGATGGTATCGCCCGGCTTCAGAGTCTCCTGCTGATTCAACGACACCTGCTGGGCGCCATTGGTGGCGAGCCAGACCTCGCCCGATGACTTGCTGACCGACCAGACGCCGTCATCCGCAGCGGATGCACCCGATGCCGTTCCCAGGATCAGCGCTGCCATCACGGCGCACCGCATTCCAATTCGAACAAGCATGATGACCCTCAGTCTGAGTTGCTGCGAGCCTGATGCGTATCCGAAATCACTCAAGATTGGCTTAGCAGGACGCCTGGAGTCCGGCGGCCGCATTAACCAATAGTTGACCATAAAAAACTATGAAAAATCATGTGGCTACTGAGTCCTTACCGGCGCCAGGAGACCTCTCCGTCAAACTACGGAGAATGGTCCGCGCGTGGCGCGGTTGGACGGTATCTTGCTGCCACGCTGGTGCTACTCGGAGCGACGTTTGCGGGAACTCCGCAGGCGTTCGCGCAGCAGGCGAACCAGCCGGGGTTCGATCCACGCCAGCAGGAGAAGTATTTTGAAAACCAAACTGAGCAGGAATCTCTGAACCGCCCTCCGGTGAAGTTACCCTCGGTTGGCCAGCCGAACATTGGCGGCGACACCAAGCCACAATTTGTCCTGCGCGGCATCAACATCAGCGGCGCCCACGTCATCTCCCGGGATCGCATCGCCGTCCTCTATCAGCCCTATCTCGGCAAGAAGGTCTCGCAAGCCGATCTCGCTGCGATCGCCGGCGCGATCAGCGATCTCTACCGCGGTGACGGCTTCCATCTCAGCCGCGCGATCGTGCCGCCGCAGGACATCGCCGACGGTCGTGTCCGGATCCAGGTGATCGAAGGCGCGATCGTCCAAGCCGATCTGAAGGGCGACGGCGCCGAGCAGTTCGGCGTGAGGCCGATGCTCGGGCCGGTCCTGGCCGAGCAGCCGTCACGTCTGGCAACGCTCGAACGCCAGCTCTTCCTCATCAACGGCAGGCCGGGCGTTCGGATCACCGATACCGCGCTGGAGGAGATCAGCGGCGCAACCGGTCGCTTCCGCCTCACCGTCTTTCTGAAGACCTGGCACGTCTTCACGTCGTTTGGCCTGGATAATCTCGGCTCGTCGTCGGTCGGACCATGGCAGACCTACGCGACGGGCGCCTTTAACTCATACCTCACACCCGGCGACACGCTCGCGGTGAACCTGTCGACCATTGCCAACGATCCGCGCGAGCTCGGCTTCGCGCGGTTGTCGTATGACGCGCCGGTCGGCGTCGACGGGGTACGCCTCGGCGCCTCCGTCCTCTATAGTGCAGTCCGGCCAGGTGACGCGCGCCGTCTCGACGGCGACATCACCACAACGGAGGCTTTCGAGGTGCGGGCAAGCACCGTTCCCTTCATGTCGCAATCGTCCGGACTGACGCTCACCATGGCCGGGACCTTCAGCAACGTGTCGGAGCACGACCTGTTCGGCCCGTACTACAACGACCACATCAGGACCGCGAGCCTCACCGCCGACTACCGGCTTCAGGATCGCTTCGGCGGCACCAACTACGCAACGCTGACCTATCGCCAGGGCCTCGACGTCTTCGGCGCCTCGCATTTCGACGATGATCTGTTGTCGCGCGATGGCGCGTCCTCGAATTTCTCAGTGCTGAATTTTTGGTTCACGCGCTACCAGACCCTCAATGACGACTGGTCGCTCAAGCTCTCGGCGGCAAGCCAGACCGCGTCGCGGCCGCTGTTCACCTCGCAGCAATTTTATCTCGGGGGCGCAGCCTTCGGCCGCGGCTTTGGTGCGGCCGAGATCAGCGGCGATAACGGTCTTGCCGGCTCGCTCGAGCTGCGCTTCGACCAGAAGCTCAATTTCCGTTACTGGAGCGGCTACCAGCTCTACGCTTTCGGCGACGCCGGCGCAGTCTGGAACGATGGCTACCGTCTGAGCGACGGCTTGGCGCTGACGTCGGCCGGTGCTGGCGTGCGGTTCTTTCTGCCGCAGGATTTCCAGGCGGATTTCGGCGTCGCCGTGCCCTTGAGCTACCGGGCGCCGGACAATGAGCGCCGCAGCCCTCGGTTCCTGTTCACCCTGTCGAGCGCGTTCCGGCTTTGCCCCGAACGCGGCAGGGGCGGCTGTCTCTAGCCGCGCGGTCTTCGCCTCGATGCGGCCCTTTTGGGGCCCTTCTCACAGCCTTGCTCACAGACTTGCCTAAATTTAATCCCGTAACGTGCTCACGATCGCTCGATCCGGGGGTTTTCGATAGCCATGTTCAGTCAAAAGTGATTGAGACGGAACCATGAAGAGGGTGTTTGCAATCCTGGCCTTTCTCTGCGTCCTCGCGGCGGGCGAATATTTCGTCGTCAGCAAATTCGCGATCCGTCACGAGATGCTGTCCTTGTTCGACGCCGCGCGCCAGCGGCCGATCTCGGTCGACATTGCGGTGCGGCGCGACTACGAGACCAAGGCCAATCTTGGCCTGTGGAAGCTTCCGGTCGCCATCATCAGCAATGGCAACACGGTCAAGGCAACCGAGTATTCCTTCCTCGCCAACATACTTGCGGCGCGCGGCTATCTCGTTGCAAGCATTCAGCAGGATCTGCCGAGCGATCCGCCCCTGATGACCCATGTCGGCCAGAAATATGTCGGCCGGCGCGGGGTCTATATGCGTTGCGAAGCCAACATCCTCTACGTGCTGAACACGTTGAAGGGGCGCCAGGAGAACGCAGACTACGATCACATCACGCTGGTCGGTCATTCCAATGGCGGCGACGTCTCGATGTATGTCGCCCAGCAGCATCCCGAGCTGGTGTCGAAGGTGATCACGCTCGACAATCTCAGGGTGCCCTTCGTGCACAACGACCGAATGAAGATCCTGTCGTTCCGCTCCAAGGATCCGCATTTTCAGACCGACCCCGGCGTGCTGCCGACGCCCGAGGAAGCCAAGGCACGCGGCATCGACATCATCCATACCGCTGCGCAGCATACCGAGATGAGCGATCGCGGACCCGACTCGGTCAAGGAGAAGATCCAGGCAACACTTGACCGCTTCCTGCGCGACAGCGCCAGCAGCGCACTCGCGCCGGCCGATACGACCACCCCGATGATCATGAATCCCGGTGACTACTAGCCGGGATCCTTTGCGGCAGATCAAGCTTTGCGCCAAGCGCGCAAACAAGCCCTCAAAATGCAAATCCCTGCCGGGTGAACCGACAGGGATCAGCAGAAAGGATGACAGACGGCGAATGAGGTTCACCCGGTGGCCCGTCATGGACCTGCACCGGAATTGAAAGGCGCAACGCGTCAGTACGCAAGATCAATTTGTAAGCACACGGCCGTGGTGCGGGACATCCGAACTTTCCCTGGTCAGGATTTGTCCTTGCCCGGCTGCATGAAATTGCCGGTCATCTGGCGCATGTGATCGCCGGCATTGGTGAACTGGCTGCGCAGGAACTCGGACTGGATTCGCATCGCTTCCTGAAGGTCGGTTGCGTGAACCAGCTTGCGAGCGTGTTCGAACGCCGCCTTCATGTTCTGCTCGGTAAAGGCGAGCGCCTGCTTGGATACGTCCGCACTCGCTCCGGGAACGGACGACATCGATTTGGTGGCGGCATCGAAAAACATGCCGAAGGCCCTTTCGGCCTGGTCAATGGTTTTCTCAGCCAGGTCGCGCAGTTCGGCCGGAACTTCGAGCTTCGGTTCGATCATGGTCGCACTCCTCCCTCTTTTTCCTAACTGATTAGCACATTTGTCGCGCCGCCTTCCAGCGGCCAGGCGCCAGCAACGGACGCCACCTGGCGGTCCGCTTGCCGGTCTGAAGGGTGGCAAAGCGTAATATCGGCCCGTGGCCGGGCTCAAGACAGCGGGTGTTCGGGGATGGTCTCGTCGGTGACGAGGTCTTCGACGAGCTTGATGACCTCAAAGCGCTGCCGGGGAGCGAGCTTGAGAAAGGCGCGCAGCAGGCGGAGACTTTCGACGGTACCGTTCGCGGGCGCGCCGAGCTTAAGATGCAGTTCAGCCGCGAAATTGAGGTTTTTCATCTCGCACCTATGACAGGACTCGGCTCTTCGTGGTCGGGCGTCAGCAGCCCGATGGAGAACCGCACGCCGTCACCGAACGCCACGGCGACGCCGAACTCTAGGTCGGAGCACCCGAGCAGGTCGGCACGCCGAGCTGCAGATCTGAAGAGACTCGGCACGACCCGAGAAGTTGCAATTATGGCAAGGAACAACCCCTCGATCAAGCCAAACCGTAAGGCTAGCGATGCTTCGTCGGCATCGTGCTACGGCAATTCCGGATAACAGGAATACGCGCCGCCGTCACCCACCTGCGTCAAGAAGCAGCAATCGATCACGACGTGGCCCCGATCGCCGTCAATTAGACCTGAGTTTCCGCTTATTTCCCGTGTGGACGGAGATTGGCAGCAGCGAACTAACGCTTCTTCAGCGTATACACGTAATCATTGAGTCCGGTTTCGGCGGTTGCATCGTCCACGAACGTCGGGGTCCATCCGATATTTCCCGCTCCGTGAACCGTTGTTCAAGATCGCACGACCAAGCGGTTGCGAAACGGCCACGCAGATCACGGGCGCCATGGCTGATGGACTGTCTGATTCGGGCGCGCGTCAGCACCAAAGGACGACGGCATGCTTTCTCGCTGCGATCTCATCAAGGGCGCCGCAGTTGCGCTTCTTGCACTCTCGGCACAAGGCGCATGGGCGCAGGGGACCAAAATGAACCTTTTCAAGATCGTCACCATCAAGGACGAGATCATCATCGGGCTATCGCCCGAGGAGCTTCAGGCGCTCGGCGGCAATGACGCGAGTGCGGTCGCGCACGCATTGGCGCAGAAGGGCGACCTCACCGTCTGGCAATACAATGTGCATCGTGGACAGAACGGTGAGATGCAGCAGGCGCCAACTGCCAAGATCGGGCTGCTGGCCAACGCCTCGCTCCGCGTCGAGCCCTACACCACGCCCTACCAGATCATGCCGCATCCGTGACAGGCGACGGAAGACGTGCCGACGGTGAAAGCCGCAGGCACGTCCCGTTCAGCGGCGCCGCGCCGGCGCATCCGTCGCAAAGCCGTAGACCAGCGCCAGCCGGTCGAGGCATTCGCGAAAACGCCGCGCAAAATAGTCGTTCCAGCGCTGGGTGCGCACGGCGCGTCGCTCGCCGATCTGGTCCATCGTCAAACCAAGCACCAGCACGTCATGCACCAGCGCGGCGCCGTCGGTGCCAAGCTCGCGCTCGACCCGGTTCAGCCGCAATACGGCCTGGCGTTGGCTCTCGGTAATGGGCTCGCGCGAGCGCGCGCCGTCGACATATTCGCGGGTCGGATCCATGGCCTGAGGGCCCCGCTCCGCCCGCTCCCAGTCGCTCTGGTAGGCGCGGCCACCCCGATATTGCGCCTCGTCGATCTGGTGATGCGAATGCAGCCGGCCGAGCGGATCGTTGCGAATCGAGCGCATCGCCACGATCTTCTCGTCCAGGTCGAGCGCCAGGGGATTGTCGACCTCGACCTCCGCCAATTCTGCGTTGAACGGCAGATCGCGCAATCGGCGGTCGTGAAGCCCGGTCAATTTGTAGGACATGTTGCGTCTGGCACGTGCCACTCGAAAACTCCTTGCAAACTGAATTGAGAAGGGGGGCCGGTCAGGCGGCGGAGACCAGCCTCAGCACGGCGGCACCGGCGCTACGGCCAGACACCGCTCCGGGACCGCGGGTCAGATGCGCATGCGGCGCGCAATAGCTCGAGCCGGGCTGACGCGGGTGACCGCAGAAGCGGATCTCCTCTCCCTCCCTGTCACCGCCATAGGGATAGCGGCAATCGCCTCGCTCGAGCTCGAGCAGCGGGATCAGGCGCGGCCGGACACCGACGCAGCGCAATTTGACTGGATTCGCCGGCCTCAGTGCCGATGGCGGCGGCAGGTTCAGGCCGGGTATTGCAACACGAGGCGGCGCGAGCGGACCGGGCTCGCCCGGCAAGGACGGCACGATCGATGGGCTCGTCATCCGTTCGGGCTCGGCCAGCCCGAGCCGCTTGGCGCGGCCGACCACCGCATTGCGCGTGTAAGCCGTTCCAAACCTTGCGTTAATCTCCCTTCCGATCTCCGCATATGACAATCCCTTGAAAAAATAGTCGCGAAGCACGTCGGAATGCTCCGACGACCAATGGCCCGGTTCCATGCTGCTGTCCTGTGATGCGCCCCGATGCACGATCCGGAGGCGGAACACACATTCCGTTATTCCGAATACGAAGTCAAGCAATAATTCTGATATTCATAATTGCATCAATTCCGAATTTCGGATTACAAGAGGCAGAGCCAATGGGCAATCGAGGGAATCACCATGTTAGACGTTGCGATGATCGAGCGAGGCCTGGAAAAGACAGGCAAGAGCAAGGGCGGGCTGGCCGCGGCGATGGGCGTTCGACCGGGCGCGGTATCGGAGATCCTCGGCGGCGAACGCCTGGTGAAGGCCTCGGAAATCATCCCGATCATGGAATATCTTGAGCTGAACCTCGCGCCGATCATGGGCCGCGTGGGTGCCGGCGCCGTGATCGAGCCGGATTTCGAGCAGGTTCCGCCGGAGGGGCTCGGCGACATCGCGCTGCCCTTCCCGATCATGGAAGAGACCGTTGCCTTTGAGATCGTCGGCGATTCGATGCTGCCCAAATACGAAAGCGGCGACGTGATCGTGGTCTACAAGGACCAGCGTCATCCGCTGTCGAGCTTCTACGGCGAAGAGGCCGTAGTCCGGCTCAAGACCGGTGAACGCTATTTGAAGACGATCGAACGCGGCAAAACGCCCTCCGTCGTCAATCTCAACAGCTTCAACGCCAAGCCGATCGTCGGCGTCAAGCTCGACTGGGTCGGAGAGATCTGCCTCTCCATGCCCAAGGGCCAGCTCGAGCGATTGCGCGCAAAGTCGGCCCGGCCCCGCAAAAAGGGCAGATAGCGCCAATTTCCGATTTCTGGAAATCCACCTTGACTTAATTCCGTTTTTCAGAAATACTCTGCCGCGCACCCAGCCTTGGGGCGCGGCAGGATCGTTTCATGCAGTATTTCGTCGTGATGATCGACTACGGGCGGCGCGGCCGCGAGGCGATCGTCGACCCCGAGATCACAAGGCGCGGGGTTGTCTCCCGCGTCACCTCAGGCGAGTACCAGAACATCTCATTCATCCACGAAATCGTGGAGAATTCGGTCGAGGACGTGACCGAGGCGATCCTGGCCGAGGCCGCGCTTCCGCAAGTTCCGCCTGAAGAGGTCGACCTCCAGGCGATCCGCCTCGATCACGCCCGCGACCTGCGCAAGCACGAGAAAGCTTGACGCAAGCTCAGGCAACCTGCGCCATTGCTCAATCCGGGATCACACCGTCAGAACGGTCGATCCCGTGGTCTTGCGGGCGGCGAGATCGGCATGCGCCTTCGCAGCATCCTTCAGCGCGTAGGTCTGGTGAACCTCGATCTTGACCGCGCCGGACTTGACGACGTCGAACAGCTCGTTCGCCATCGCGACCAGATTCTCGCGCTTGGCAGCGTAAGTAAACAGCGTCGGGCGGGTGACGTAGAGCGAGCCCTTCTGGGCGAGCAGGCCGAGATTGAGCGGCTCGACCGCCCCGGAGGACGCACCGAACAGCGCGGCGACGCCGAGCGGCGCGAGGCAGTCCAGCGACTTCAGGAACGTGTCCTTGCCGACGGAATCATAGACCACCGGCACCTTCTTGCCGCCGGTAATCTCGTCGACGCGCTTCACGAAATCCTCGCGCGTGTAGATGATGACATGGTCGCAGCCATGCGCCCTGGCGAGTTTTGCCTTCTCGTCGCTGCTGACCGTGCCGATCACGGTCGCGCCGAGATGTTTTGCCCACTGGCTCAGGATCAGGCCGACGCCGCCGGCCGCCGCATGCAGCAGAATGGTATCGCCGGCCTTCACGCGATAGGTCTGCCGGATCAGGTACTGCGTGGTCAGCCCCTTCAGCATCATTGCTGCCGCAGTCTTGTCGTCGACACCGTCAGGCAGCTTCAACAGCCGGTCGGCCGGGATCAGCCGCGCCTCGGAATAGGCGCCGAGCGGTGATGCACCATAGGCGACGCGATCGCCCGGCTTCAGATCGGTGACGCCCGGCCCGACTTCCTCGACAACACCCGCCGCCTCGCTGCCGAGACCGCTCGGCAATGGCGCGGGATACACACCCGAGCGGTTGTAAATGTCGACGAAATTGAGACCGACGGCAGTGTGGCGAATGCGCGCCTCGCCCTGCCCCGGCTTGCCAACATTGACCTCCTCCCAGACCAGGACTTCCGGACCGCCGGTCTTGTGAAAACGAATGGCATGGGTCATGGGCGTTGCTCCCTTATTGTTGCGTTGATCGTCCGAGAAAAGCGGATCGGCCGGAGAAATAGGCATTCGGCCCGCCCGTTACAGTCCAAAGACGTAACAAGAATGTCACAGCGAACGACAAACCCTCGCCGTTCCGCCTCTGTTCGAAAGAGTTGATGACGACATCGACGCGGCCGGCAGTAGCTTTTGCGCGGGGTTTGGTGGTCGCCTGCGAAGGAGAGCCGAGATGCCAGCTTATGTACAGCATCATCAGGATGTCGAGATCGCGCCAGTGATTTGCCCGACATGCATGGGGTTCCTGCCGATGTATGTGCGCGAGGTCGAGCCGCACTGGAGCCTTGCCAAGATCGACTTCGTCTATGAATGCGCCGATTGCGGCGCCGAGGTCAGGCAGACCATCCGCAAACCGGAGCTGCAGCGGCACTGACCGCACCGCCTCCTAAGTATTTGCGCTGAGCGGAAAAACCGGCCGCAAGCGCGGATCAGGCCCGTCCCAAACGAGGCTTGTTCTTTGCCGGGAACGCAGGCAGAACAAGCCTCAAGCAAGACCTTTGGGAGCGCCCTTTCGTGGCTGAACAGAAGGCCTCGACCTGGATCGAGGCAGTGGAGAGCGGCCTCGCCGCGCAAGGCTATATCGCGAGCCGCCAGATCGCGACCGCCGTTTATTTGTCGCAGCAGATCGAAAAGCCGATCCTGGTCGAGGGCCCTGCCGGCGTCGGCAAGACCGAGCTTGCCAAGGCGATTGCCGCCTGGCGCGGCCTGAAGATGATCCGCCTGCAGTGCTACGAAGGCCTTGACGAGGCGAAGGCGCTCTATGAGTGGAAATACGCCAAGCAGCTGCTCTACACGCAAATCCTCAAGGATAAGCTCGGCGAAGTTCTTGGCGGCGCGCAGACACTGCACGCTGCGCTCGAACAGCTTCATGATTTCGGCGACGTGTTCTTCTCCAAGGAATTTGTCGAGCCGCGCCCCCTTCTCCAGGCGCTGGAGCAGCCGGGCGGCTGCGTGCTCCTGATCGACGAGATCGACAAGTCCGATGCCGAATTCGAATCGCTGCTGCTGGAAATCCTCTCCGACTTCCAGGTCACGATCCCGGAGCTCGGCACCGTCTCGGCGATCACGCCGCCGACGGTGATCCTCACCTCCAACAGCGAGCGCGATCTCGGCGACGCCTTGAAGCGGCGCTGCCTGCATCTGCATATCGGCTTCCCCGAGCAGCGGCTGGAGGAGCGCATCGTCGAGAGCCGCGTCCCCGGCATCTCGCAGACCCTGCGCCAGCAGATGGTCGGTTTCATCCACGAGATCCGCTCGCTGGATTTGAAGAAGCTGCCCTCAGTGAGCGAGACGATCGACTGGGCGCGCGTGCTGGTGCTGCTGCAGGCCACCGAGCTCGACACCGAGATGGTCAAGGACACGCTCAACGTGCTCCTGAAATACGAGGCCGATATCGAGGCAGCTCACCCGCAAATCACCACCTTCATTGCCAAGGCGGCCCGGTCCAACGTCTTCGGTTGACGTCCGATGCGCGAGAACCTTCATCGTTTCTTTCGGGCGGCGCGCGGGGCCGGTGTCCACGTCTCGCCCGCCGAAAGCATCGACGCGATGCGCGCCGTCGCGCAGGTCGGTTTCACCGATCGCGCCGTCCTGCGCGACGCGCTGCTTCTGACGCTCGCCAAGTCGCAGGACGAGAAGCTCGCGCTCGGCGACTGCTTTGATCTGTTCTTCAGCCAGCCCGAGCCGCGACAGGATCAGCCTGAAGCCGACAACGCAGACGACGCCTCTCAGGACGCGGATCAGTCGTCCTCCTCAAGCTCGGCCAGCGAAGCGGGCGAAGGACATCCTTCCGAAGCATTGGGTCCACTTGCACAAATGCTGATGTCGCAGGATCGCAATGCGATCTCGGCCGCCATCGCCAGCGCCTCCGGCGCAGCTTCGCTCTCCGACATTCGCTACTCCACCCAGCGCGGCATCTTCTCCAGCCGCATCCTCGACGCCATGGGCCTTCAGCGCCTGCGCGACGATCTCGATGAATTGACGGCAACCAATCCGGCGCTGGCCGAACGCCTGCGGGCCGCGCTCGATGGCCTGCGCGAGGCCGTGCGCGACACCGTCTCACAAGGGCTTGCGCTCTATGCGCGCGAAGAGGCCGAGACCCTTCGCAACGAGATCCTGCGCAATGCGCCACTCGCGCGCATCGAGCGGCGTCAGGTTGCGGAGATGCGCGCGCTGATCCGCCAGATCGCGCGGAGGCTGCGCGAGCGCTATTCGAAACCGCGCAAGCGTCAGCGCCGCGGCCATCTCGACGTCCGCCGTACGCTTCGCCGCAACGCTGCCTGGGGTGGCGTGCCCTTCCTCACCGCGTGGAAGCGCAAGCACCGCGACCGGCCGAAGATCGTGGCGATCTGCGACGTCTCCGGCTCGGTCGCACAGGTCTCCGACTTCTTCCTGCTCCTGATCCACTCGCTGCACGAGGTGGTCGACGACGTCCGCTCCTTCGCATTCTCGTCGCATCTGATCGAGGTCAGCGAGATCCTGGAGAAGAAGTCGCCCGAAGAGGCGATGGCCGAGATCATGTCCAAGGTCGGTTTCGGCTCGTCCGATTACGGCTCTTCGCTGGTCGATTTCGAAAAAGACTTCATGAGCACGCTGACGCCGCAGACCACGGTGATCGTGCTCGGCGATGCCCGCAGCAACAATCTCGACCCACGTGCGGACATTCTGCGTCGCGTCTCCGAACGATCGAAGCGACTGGTCTGGCTCAATCCCGAGGGACGGCTCGCCTGGGGCTTCGGCGATTCCGAGATGCCGCGTTATGCGACCTTTTGCAGCGTGGTGCGGCAATGCGCCACCGCGCAGCAGCTCGAGCGCGCGGTCGCCGATATCGTTGCGACTTACCAGTAAGTCCTTAGCTCACGCCAACGTCAGCTTCGCGCAAGCTCCGCATGAACGACATTGCACTCGCGAAAGTGATAGGCAATTTCGTCGAGCGCGCGCTGTTCCCATTCCCGGGCCTGTGTAAGCCAGAAAACCCGACGCTCAAAATCGCGCGCCGCACGCTCGCGACACAGGGATTCCTGACTGCGAATCTCCACCAGCCTGTTCATGCACTCACACTCCTTGTCGTGTGAAGCCATTTCCCGCGAATCAGCGTAGCAGAATCACGAACCCGGCGTCTCACCGTTTCCATGCCTATCGCGACGCAGAATGAGACAGTAGCGCTTCCCATGCACTGCGGCCGCCGCGGCGCAACATCAAGTGAAGATCATCAATTAGTGATCAATGATCGGGACAATCATCGTGTCCGGGCGATCTTAACTATTGTGGCGCAATAGACTGCGGCAATTCGTGAAGAGAAATTCTAAACAGCTCACCGAATTCCCGACTCATTGTCGTCGCACGGTCTTCATGCAGCGCCGCTAACAGGGGCGCGCGAACGTGACTATCGCTTGAGGCAACATGAACGACGATTTCGACTTCGATCTTTCGCCGGATCAATGGGCAGCCCTGCGCACACTTCGTAATCCCGTAGCGAACAATCGCCTCGCGAAGGCCTATCTCGTCGACAGCCTGGTCAAGCTTGGTCTCGTTGTCATTGATGATGGCGTGCCCGCGATGACCCCCATCGGACGCAAGGTGCTCGTGCGCGGATCGTGTCGACTGCTGGACCTCGCGGCTTGACGCACGCGTCAAAAGATCTGTGCGATCACGATCGCGTATGCGACGAACACGACCCCGAGTCCCCACACCATCGCCGGAATCCGCGACCGCCGGCCGACCGCCACTTCGAGAGCGATGTAGCTCAGCGTGCCCAGCGCCATTCCGTTGATGAGGTTGTTGGTCAGGACGGTGACGAGCAGCGTTAGCACGATCGGAACCGCGTTGGCGAGATCGGTCATGTCGATGCGGGCAAGTCCTTGCATCATGAGCACGCCGACGAGCACCAGTGCGGGCGCGGTCGCTTGCGGCGGGATGATGACGAAGATCGGCCAGAAGAACAGTGCAAGGAAGAAGAATCCCGCAACTGTCAGCGAGGTCAGGCCGGTGCGACCGCCGGCCTGCACGCCGGTGATGGATTCGATGTAGGCCGTGACGACGGAGGTCCCTAGCAACGGTCCGACGATTGAAGCCGTCGCGTCGGTCGCAAAGGCGGCGGTAGCATTCGGGATCGAGCCATCGGGCTTGCGCAAATTGGCGGCCCCCGTCACGCCGATCAGCGTGCCCAGCGTCGAGAAGAATTCGGCGCACAGGAAATAGAACAGCAGCGGCAGGGCCACGACGAAATGGCTGAAGAGATAGCCGATGTCGAGCGCCATGAAGGTGCTGGTCGGCCAGCGCGGCCAAGCCATGATGGCTGATGGCACTGACGTCACCATCTTGCCGTTGGCGCCTGGGACGAAGAAGCCGATCAGCGTGAGCACCGCGATCGACAGGATCAGCGCCGCCGGCACCCGGCGAGCCACCAGCACCGGCGTGAGCAGGAGGCCGAACAGCGTCAGCAGCACCGGCGGGCTGCGCAAGGAGCCCATGGCGACATAGGTCGACGGGTTCTGGACCACGAATCCGGCGCCCCGTAGCGCAATGAAGACGATGAGAGTGCCGACCGCCGCCTGGATGCCGATCTTCAGCGCTTCCGGCACGTCCTTTGCGACTTTCTCGCGCAGCTTCGACAGGCTGAGGATCAGGAACAGCACGCCGGTGAAGGCGACCATGGCGAGTGCGCCCTGCCAGGGCATCCCCATCTGCTTGACGATGACATAGGTGAAGATGACGTTCGAGCCCATCGCGGGTGCTACCGCAAGTGGCAGATTGGCCCACAGCCCCATCATCACCGAGCCGACGATAGCCGCGAGCGCCGTGGCGCTGACGAGATCGGCACGGTCCATCCCAGCGTTGGACATGATCGCAGGATTGACGGCGATGATATAGGCCATCGCCGCGAACGTCGTCGCGCCGGCCATCACCTCGCGACCGACGCTCGTGCCACGCCCGGTGAGGTCAAAGGTACGATCAAGCAGTCCCGAGGCTGCGCGCGGTGCCGGCTCGGCAGGAGCGGCTTGCGGCTTCGTCATCTCGTTCATCCCAGTTCTCCCCTACCAGACCACCGGGTGCGCTTCGCCGGTCTGCACATTGATGAAGCCGAGCGGCGCCTGCTCGCACGGCGCCACCAGCACCCAGCTCCAGGGCGCACAGGTCAGCGTCGCAAACATGAGCCTCTCCGGAAATCCCGGATACCAGCGCGGCCGGAACGTCGGCTCGTACATCCAGTCGACCTTCCGACCTTCCGCATAAAGCGCCTGCATCTCGTCATCGAGCGCCTGCGCCGAACGGCAGCTCATCAGCCCGCCGACCTCGAAACGGACGGTGGCAACGAGCTCGCCCTCGCGCACCAGCGCCCAGCCGCCCTGAAGCTCGATCAGCGCGTTGACCGCCTTCGCCATCGCCGCGTCGGACGAGCCGACCACCCAGATGTTGTGCTTGTCGTGAGCCACCGAGCAGGCAACAGCTGTCTCCGGCGTGCGCGGACCACAGCCGCGCCAGAACATCTTTGCGACGCGCCCATCGCCGGAAAAGCGATCGACGATGGCGAATTTGGTGATGGCCTCGCTCTCGTCGCGCTGCACGGCACCGTCACGTACCGGCAGCTCGAGGGTGTAGAATTCGGGATGCCAATGGAAGGGACGGATCACCGCCGCCTTCATCGTGGAACGGCCAGGCTCGGCCGGCAGTTCGAAATCCTGAGGCTTGATCGAACGCTTGATGTTGATCGTCTGCGTTGCCCAATCCGGCCACTGGATTTCGGGCACCTGACCAAGATAGCGCTTGCCCTCGGAGACCTGCGCGCCATCGGCCCACACCTCGGCGATCGCGAGCTTGGCGACGTCCGAGAGCAGCACGACGTCGCCGAAACGCCCCGGGGCCAGACTGCCGACGAACGGCGTGATGCGCATATGCCGCGCCGGGTTGATGGTGAGACACTGGATTGCGATTTCCGGCGCAAGACCGGCCTCGATCGCAACCCGCGCATTGTGATCACTGGCACCGAGCTCGAGCGTGTGGCTGGCACTGCGGTCATCGGTGGTGAACGCGATCTGCGACCAGTCCTGCAGACCCTTCGCGAGCAGCCATTTCACGATCTCATCCATCGCGTAGACACGCAGCTCGATGAACAAGCCGCGGGTGAGCTTGTCCCAGGTCTCTTCCGGAGTCTGCACTTCGTGGTCGGAGGCGAGCCCCGCCGCGGCGAAGGCGTTGATGGAAGGCAGGTCCCGCAGGCCGGAGGCGTGGCCTTCGACGACGCCGCGCGCTGCGAACGTCGCCTCGATCATGCCCCAGAGCCGCTTGTAGGAGGGATTGTCGGGATTCCACACCGCCGGCCAATCCATGACCTCGTCGAGCCCGGTAACCATCAGGCTCTCACCCATGAAGCGAGCCTGCTCGTCGTGGCCATACCAGCCGCCACCCCATTCGTAGGCCGTCGGCGGCACCGCCGATCCAGGCTGCGGAAAGATCTTGAGCGGCGAGCCGCGGCGCCGTGCCTCGAACCAGAATTCGAGATTACGCGCGCCGTCGACGTTGGAGAACTCGTGGCTCGCCTCGCAGGTCCAGGTATTGCCATGTGGCAGCACCAGTGCGGCCTCCCATTCCGGCGTCAGATGCGAGCTTTCGATGTGCTTGTGCACCTCGCCGAAGCCGGGGACAGCCGCAAGATCCGGCCGATGCACGCGCTCGCCGACCTCGCCGGGATAGCTGCCGGCCGGCCCGACCCAGGCAATGCGCCGGCCCTTGAAGACGATCTCCTGATCCTCGCTCCAGGTGCGGCTGTGCACATCGAGCAATCTGCCGACCCGCAAGGAGCGATCGGCCGGGCGCCGGCCGAGCGCCGTCAGCACCAGGTCCTGGCGGATGCGAACCTCGTCGGGCGCGTTGATCAGGAGGTCGTCGGGGATTGCATTCATGGCCTGCCTCACTCCACGCCGGTGGTTTCGCGCGCAGTGGTTCGCCTGCGCGGCGATCTGCCGGCCTTGCCGTTGCGCGCCGCAGCGGCATCGCGCTGACGGACATCGTTCAAAAGGGTCGTGAGCGCCCACTCGACCGTGTCGGCGATCTCGACGCTGGACATGCCAAAGTCCTCACGCATCGCATTCCAGGCCAGCACGTTGTTGAGATAGGACGCGACCGCCTCCGCCTGGCGGACCTCCTTTGCGGGGAGATGCCGCGCCAGCGGCGCCATCGCCTTGCGATGCTGCTCGATCAGGTGCCGCCGGAAGCCGGCACGCACCCGGCGGCCGGCCCGCGTCATCGCGATGGCACGCGCCAGATGCGGATGACGGTCGAACCGCTTGCACAGCTTGCGGAAAATCTCCGGCAGCTCGTCGGGCGAGGTGAAGGGAATATAGCTGAAGACGTTGTCCTCGATCCACTCGCCGGCCGCCGCAAACAGCTCAGCGCGGGTCTTGAAGTGCCGATAGATGGTTCGCTCGGCCACTTTTGCGCGCTTGGCGACCGCGGCCATGGAAATGTCGTCGGCCGCCTCGTCCTCCAGCGTCTCGACAAAAGCCGCGACGATGCGCTGCCGCGTCATCTCGGCATATTCGTCGCGAAGGCTGGCGACATGTCGCTTTGCTGTACTCATGTCATAAGTCTGACATCAGGCGGATTGGAGGGTCAAGCCGAGACTTGAGGCACACCCCGCCGCGACAATGGGCGTCGGCATGCTCTGGGGCCGGGCGGCCCATGCGGGCACGGCTATGCCTGCCGCCTGAAAAATGGACTTTTGCGCGCTGCCAAAATCGGATTTGCTCTGCCGAGAACTGCGCGCAACGGCATCGCGCGGACGGCAAGGAAGCCGACGGAGGGAGCTGATCATGAACGGGCTTGGCGGGTTGAACAAATCGCCTGAGGGCGTGGTCATCGGACTGGTTCAATTGCAATTGCCGGTCGTCGTGACCAAGGCCGATCTCGCCAAGCAGACCGAGCGCATCGTCTGGATGGTCGGCAAGGCGCGCCGCAATCTCTCCGCCATGGATCTGGTGGTGTTCCCCGAATACTCGCTGCACGGCCTCTCGATGGACACCAATCCCGAGATCATGTGCCGGCTCGACGGGCCCGAGGTCGCGGCATTCAAGAAGGCCTGCATCGACAACAAGATCTGGGGCTGCTTCTCCATCATGGAGTTCAACCCACACGGCAATCCCTACAATTCGGGCCTGGTCATCGACGATCACGGCGAGATCAAGCTCTATTACCGCAAGCTTCATCCCTGGATTCCGGTCGAGCCGTGGGAGCCGGGCGATATCGGCATTCCCGTGATCAAAGGCCCGAACGGCGCGAAGATCGCGCTCATCATCTGCCACGACGGCATGTTCCCGGAGATGGCGCGCGAATGCGCCTATAAGGGCGCTGAGATCATGATCCGGACCGCTGGCTACACTGCGCCGATTCGCGACGCATGGCGCTTCACCAACCAGGCCAATTCGTTCCAGAACCTGATGGTGACGGCCAACGTCTGCATGTGCGGCAGCGACGGCTCGTTCGATTCCATGGGCGAAGGCATGATCGTCAATTTCGACGGCACCGTGCTGGCGCACGGCACCAACGGCCGGGCCGACGAGATCATCACAGCAGAAGTGCGGCCCGATCTCGTGCGCGAGGCCCGCATCAACTGGGGCGTCGAAAACAACATCTACCAGCTCTGGCACCGCGGCTATGTCGCGGTGAAGGGCGGCGCGATGGACTGCCCCTACACCTTCATGCAGGACATGGTCGCGGGCACCTACCGGCTGCCATGGGAAGATCAGGTGAAGATCACCGACGGCAGCTCCTGCGGGTTCCCGACCCCGAGCCGGATGTACGGCAAGACGGCGAAAGCGGCCGAATAGCCCGCTTTCTGCAAAAGACGCGACATTCTGGCACGGTTGTTGCTCCTATTAACGATCAAGACGTCGTTGAAACGGGGGATTTGTCATGTCGACCATTGCCGCGGCCCCGGCCGCAGAGCGCAAGCCACTTTACGCCTCGCTGTTCGTCCAGGTTCTGGCGGCGCTGATCCTGGGCGTCATCCTCGGCGTGGTCGCCCCGGACTTCGCCATCAGCCTCAAGATCCTCAGCGACGCCTTCCTGAAGCTGATCTCGATGATCGTGGCGCCGATCGTGTTCTGCGTCGTCGTGCACGGCATTGCCGGCGCCGGCGATCTCAAGAAGGTCGGGCGGGTCGGCGTCAAGGCGTTGCTCTATTTCGAGGTGATGACCACCGTGGCGCTCGTTGTCGGGCTCATCCTCGCCTACCTCTTCGGTCCCGGCCATGGCATGAACATCGATCCCTCGACGCTCGATGCCAAGGCGCTCAACACCTATGCCGACAACGCCCACAAGCTGCAAGGCGCCGGCATCGGCTCCTTCCTGCTCAACGTGATTCCCAGCACTTCGTTCGACGCGCTGTCACGCAACGACGTGCTTCAGGTGCTGTTCTTCGCGGTGCTGTTTGGCGTCGGCCTCGCGCTGGTCGGTGGAGAAAAGGGCAAGCTCGTCACGTCGATTATCGACGCGGCGTCAACCGTGCTGTTCCGCGTCATGGGGCTGATCGTCCGCGTCGCCCCGCTCGGCGTGCTGGGCGCGGTCGCCTACACGGTCGGCAAATATGGCGTCGGCTCGCTGAAGCAGCTGGTCTCGCTGGTGATGCTGTTCTACGTCTCGGTCGGCATCTTCGTCCTCGGCGTGCTCGGCAGCGTGATGGCACTCGCCGGCATCAACATCCTCAAGTTCCTCTCCTACCTGCGCGAGGAGCTGACCATCGTGCTCGCGACCGCCTCCTCCGACGCGGTGCTTCCTCAGATCATGAAGAAGCTGGAGCGGATGGGGGTGAAGGATTCCGTCGTCGGCCTCGTCATTCCGACCGGCTATTCCTTCAACCTCGACGCCTTCTCGATCTACCTGACGCTTGCCGTCGTCTTCATCGCGCAGGCCACCAACACGCCACTGTCGTTCGGCGATCTTCTGCTGGTGTTGGGCGTCTCCCTGATCACGTCAAAGGGCGCGCATGGCGTACCGGGCTCGGCGATCGTGATCCTGGCCGCGACGCTGAACGCAGTGCCGAGCATTCCGGCGATCGGCCTCGTGCTGGTGCTGTCGGTCGACTGGTTCATCGGCATGGCCCGCGCAGTCGGCAACCTCATCGGCAATTGCGTGGCGACGGTTGTCGTGGCCGCCTGGGAAGGCGACCTCGACCGCGCCAAGGCAACCAAGGTTCTCGGGGGCGGCGAGCTCGTCGACGTGACCGAGGGCTAGGCCGCGGCGCTTAGCGCAGGTGCCCACGCTCAAAATGGCTGCGCTCCGCTGCTGTTAGCGGGGGCCTGGCCGCATTCGCCGGCGTCACCGCAGCGACCACGGCGGTGCTGGATCGCTGCGGCGCCAGCACCAGCACGTCGACGCCCTCAGCGGTGACCTGCATCGCATAATCATGGCCGCTGAGGAGTCGAGCCACCACCCGCCGCAGTGGTCCATCGAAGACCCCCGTGGTCTGCGTATCGAGCGCATCGATAGTGCGATAACGCAGATTGAAGTGCTCTTGCAGCGCAGCCAGCACATCCTGGAGCGAAGCGTCGTGGACTTCGAGGTGCACGGCCTCCGGCCTACCTCCGACCTTCACTTCGGCCGACGCAGCTTGACCGAAGGCCAGGAGAACGGCAGACGCGGTCACGAGGAGCAGCGATGGTCGCAGCGTGGTCATGCCAGCTCCGCCTCCGGAATCTCGCGCGCCAGGCGCTCGCGCAGCGGTTTCAGCCGATCGGCATGGTGACGCCATTTGCCAACCGAGGAGGCGTAGACCGGGCGGCGCACCTGTACGGCGCTGGCTGTTGCCGATGGCGCCGGGCTTTCATGAAAGCGCATCACCCCATCTTCCCAGGGCAGCCCGAGAAAGCGGATGATGTGCTGGCTGGCGGCCGTCTGATGCCGCACAATATCCTCGTAGTTGATTTCCATGAGCACATCCGGCGGCAGCACAGCGCGCCAGTGCCGCGACAGACGGCGATACGCCAGATAATACTCCGCAAGCTCGGTCTGCTGATATGAGAACGAGAACTTGCCGCGGAAGTGCGCCTTGTAGATCGCCCAGCACGAATCAATCGGATGCCGTTGCACGAGGATGATCTTCGCGGACGGAAGCGCCGCGTGAATGAGGCCACAATAAAGGTAGTTCTCCAGCGTTTTGTCGATGAAACGCACATTGACCGGCACGCGAAGCGCCGCGGCTGAATCCAGATAGCGCCTGCCGATGCCTTCGGGGTCGCGGCCGCCCGGACGCTTCGTAATCGCGCGGCGCATCTCAGCCGCGAACGCGCCGGTCTCGCCTGCGGAATCCATCGCCGAGTGGCTCGCGATGATTCGCTCCACCAGCGTCGTGCCGGTGCGCGGCAGGCCGGTGACGAAGACTGGCGCGGCGTCGGCATAGCCGCTCGGCGCTGCATCGATCCAGCATCGCGTGTGCGCCTGGATGATGGCATCGATCTCGGCAATTTCGGCGGCCGGATCACGGGGAAGCGATCGACGCTGCAAATCGCAGCCCGCCTTGACATGATCGAAGGCGCGCCCCCAGAGCTCGACGTCCTCGTATTCCTTGCCGAGCGCAAAACGGAGCATGATTTCGCTCGAGGCGGACAAACCTCCCTCACCGATCAGCGCTTCCATCTCGTCGATATGATTGTGATTGGAGCTCTGAGTACGCAGGTCCGATCGCAAATAGTGCGCAAGGCCGTAATGGCGGTCGCAGGCAACGGCCGCATCGCAATGCGCTTCGGCATCGCCGAGTGCGCCGATCATCCGCTCGGCAGCAGCCAGGTTGAAAAGATATTGCGGCACGCCCGGCCGCCCGAGGACGGCGCGACGAAAGAGCTCTCTCGCCCGCTGCTGTAGCCCGAGCAGACCAAACATCGCGCCAACCGCATCGAGCGCATCCGGCGTATCGTCGAGATGCCGTGCCGCGACGTCCGTCGCCGCACAGGCCTGACGTGTCTCGCCGGTCATGAACAGGCATTTCGCGCGCAATACCAGCGCAATCGGATTCGTCGGCGCCAGTGCGACGGTACGATCGGCGCTGACGGCTGCTGCATCGTGCCGGCCTCGCAGCAGCGCAGTTTCTGTCAGCAATGCCCAGGCACGCCACTCGGAAGGATTCCGTCCGAGAATGCCCGCGCAAATCTGCTCGGCGACATCCAGATTGCCTCCGGCAAACGCATCGCGCGCCGCATCGATCGAAGCGGCGCTTCCTGAGGGCGCAACATTCACGCAAAGTGCTCCATGCAACGACGAGTGATGAAATCGACCCGGTGGCAAGTCAGCCTCCGGGTCGACAAGTCTAAGATTATGAGTTGTGATCACTCATCGTCACGATCATCGTCGCGACGATCGGCGAAATTGAAATTGCCGAAGAGATCGCCGATCGCAGGCCGGTTGACGGGAACGTAGGGATTGTCATCCGAGGCTACAGGGTTGGGCAACGTGTCGCGCGTCTTGGGCCCGAGCGGCTTGAGATGCCAGTTGCGCTCAACGAACTTGGTGATGGAGACGTGATCGCCATATTCATGCGACACGTGTCCGCCGCGCGAATATTTCGACACGACCAGCAACGGAATCCGTGTGCCGTCGCCGAAGAAGTCGACCGGCTGGATATAGCCGGAATCGTAGTAGCCGCCGCCTTCGTCCATGGTGATGACGACGGCGGTCGACTTCCAAAGTTCCTTGTTGGACTTCACCTTGTCGACGATGTTCTTGGTGAACGCCTCGAAAATATCCACACGCGACGACGACGGATGACCGTCGTTGAAAGTGCTCGGCTTGACGAACGACACGGCCGGAAGATTACCGTCCGCGATGGCGTCGTAGAAATCGAGTGTGTCCTTCATATGCGCATTGCGCTGTGCCGCATTGGTCATGACCGAGGCGGAGAACAGGAACGGATTGCAGATGTTGCAATAGAGATAGGCGACCGGGTCCAGCGCGCCGAAATTGGTGCCTTCTCCGGGGGCGGTCTTGAAGTCATTCCAACGCTCGCCGAAATAGGCCCAGGAGACATCGGCCTGGGTCAGCGCATCGCCGATATGCCGCTGCTTGATGACAGGCGGCAAGGTGAACGGACCGTTGTTGATCGGGTCGGTGGCACCGCTGCCGATATAGGCCGGAACGTAGTTGTTCAGGAGATAATAAGCGTTAGGCGCACAACGCGGCGACACATGGATGGCGTTGAGGTAGGTGACGACGGCGCCAACGCCGGGCTGGCTCGGATCGGCGCAGTTCGAATAGCTGCCACCGCCATAGCCGTCGTTGAGATACCAGTTGTTCGTGCCAGGCGCCGGGTTGGGATTCTCGACCTCGTTGACATATTGCGGCGGATTGGAACCGGGGACCAGGACGTGGTCGGGCTTAGCGGGATCGCCCTTGTCGTCGGCATAATAGAGAGCATCGGCGTAGCCGATCATCATGTGATTGGCGAACGTGCCACCCATTACGCTCTGATGGAAATTGTCGTTGAGCGTGTACTTGCGCGCAAGCTCGGTCAGATAAGGCGCGTCGCCCCTGGCGACGTTGTAGAAGCCGAGCGCGATCGCACCTTCCTTCAGCGCGTGCGGGGTCGGATTGCCGTTGCTCCCCGAGGAGACGCTCGATTCCACAAAGGTGAAGAGATCGGCCTGGCAGCCGCTCGGATTATGGTGCGTGGCCTTGGTGACGTCGCAGTCTAGCTCTTGCCACATCTGGTAGAACCGGTGCACCGGGCTGCCGCCGTAGGTCTTGTAAAGGCTGGTGGGAGTTTCGCCGGCCTGTGCCAGTGTCACCAGCGGATAGGCACCATTCGGCAGATTGTCGAAATCCAGGACGCGCGCGTCCGGCGAATTGCCGGGCAGACCGGTCGCGCCAGTCGTCAGCAGCGGCAGGTCCTGCTTACTGAGGCCATAGTCGGCCTGCGCCGCGACTTGCAGAGTGGCGAGACATCCCGGACCATTGAGCGCGGCCTGATCGACGGATGTGTAGCAGGATTGCGGCGCGTAGGAGGTTCCCGGCGCCTGCACTTTGTTGGTCGTGTTGTTGTAAGGGGCCTTCTGGCCGGGGTTGATGGAGTAGGTGTTGTTGACCACGGCGGAGAATTGCGCCGACTTGGCGTAGTTCGGTCCGGGCAAGCCATCCTTGGTGATGATGCCCTTGGAAAGGAGGTTGTCGACACGCTCGCCCGGGCGGTGCGGTTCATAGGTCGCGAAGACGTGGTCGAAGGTACGGTTTTCGCCGAGGATGACGATCACATGCTTGATCGGCGACTCGGTCCGATCGCCGTTCCTGTTGCTCCCCCCGAGCGAATTGGCGTCGGCCGCATAAACGTCATAACCCATCAGCGACAGGATCGCGGCGGTGACCACCGTGCGATCGCGTAGACGTCGTGTCATTCTCGAAAGCATTGCACACCCCTTTGTTCTTTTCTGAAGGCTGAAAGATTGTTTCAGTGCACTTCAAGCTAGGGGGCGCACTTGTCAGAAGTGCTGCGCGAGAATGTCAGTTGGATTACGCGATTGTGACAACGTGCAGAGACACGTTGTCGCAACTGGCCGGCGCATATGAATTGCTGCCAATGGCTTGCCGACGATCTCACCCGAGGTTCCATCGCATGAAGGGCCCGGAGCGAGCGGGAAGCAGCAAACTCGTTGAGGTGCCTTCAGTCATTCCAATGGAGCAAGGGCGTCCCGAAGGCCCTGCTCCAGACCGACAGGAAGCGCGGAAACCAGGAATGGGCCACCGCGCCTTTGTAGGCCCAGGTGCGATATTTCAGGCCCTGCTCGGAGATCAGCTCCTGATAGCCGCCGTGGACTTCGGTCGCAGTGCGAATGTCCTTCAATATCCCTTGCGCGCAGGCGCGGTAGGTGTCGCTCCCCGCGAACTCGTCAAAGTCCAGCATGCGGTCCGCGAACTCGACGTTGAACGTCGGCCAGGACGAGCGCCCCTGATAGGCCGGCGCCGCGATCTTGTGGATCATCTTGTTCCGCGGATTATCCGCCGACACCAGGAAGTGGAACGTGCTGGGGATGCGGAAACGCGGCTCGGCAATGATCAAATCCGTCGTGGCCGCAAACAACGCGCGTTCGCTGGCATCGCTCATGTCCCAGAAGCCGCGATGCACGCTGACGAAATCCAGCGCGACCAGGGACACCGGCGTGCCAGCCGGTCCATCCAGCGAATGCCTGATATAGCCGTCCTTGCCGAACAGCCGGAGCAGGTCCCGCTTATACTGCCCGAGGTCGCGCCCAAGCAGCCGCTTCAGCTCGCTCTCGTCGACCACACCGAGCTGCACGCCCCACATGAAGGTCGTGTAGACGCAGGCATTGGTGACAAAACGCCGGCGCTCGGCGCGGGTGTCCGTTGCCGCAGAGCGAGGCCCGCTGGCATCGCACAGCAAATATCCGGCGCCGTCAGCCTCGAACGGCTCGAGCTCGCTTGCGAGCTTCAGGATCGCGCGCTTCAGATCGCCGCCGTGTTCGGCCAGCAACAGTCCACCGGCATGCGCGCATTGCGACATCGCCAGATAGGACGACGCCCGCTCCTCGGCGGAGAGCATCTGCCGGAGGCCAGCGAGAATGCCGAGCAGCGTGTCCGAAGGACGCGAGAAATAGTTCACGCCGAGATACCGGCCGCGTCCCGCCGGAACGATGGTCGTGGTGACGACGTCGGCGCGAACGGCCTCCAGCAGCAGGCGCACGCTCTTTTCGAGCAGGCGCGCCCGGCGCACGGCGTCCTGCGCATCCATGATGGTCTCGGGGTCGAGAACGTCGGGATAAAACCAGGCAAAGTCGCGCGGGTAATAGGCTGAGGCGTGCGGTGCGCCCGTGACGAGGAACGCCTCGGTCACCGAGAAGGCGCTGTCCATCGAGTGCCGGTAAAGGTCCTCGATGACTGACAAGGAATGATGCGACTGTCTCAGGAAGCGATCACCGAGAAAATTGACCGCCTGGAGCGCATTCGCGACAAAGGTCGCGGCCATGCCCTGGTAAAACCGGTTCTCTCGATGGGATGAAAGGGAAATATCGCTGTTCATCTGTGTAGGTCGGCCGATGACTGGTGATCCCGGAGCTGGGCAGTCGCTATTCTAGCCCTGCCTGATTCGTATCTCTACCCGGTGACTTGCGGGGGGCTTAGCCCACTCGCGGCCTGAAATTCTCGACCACCCGCAGCAGCACCCGTGCGCCGGCGTCGGCGTCGGCGAGCTCGACATGCTCGTCCGGATGATGGCTGATGCCGCCGCGGCAGCGGACGAAGATCATGCCGACATCAGCGATATCGATCATCGCCATGCCGTCGTGCCCTGCTCCACTCGGCAGCTCGAATGCGGAAAAACCTTCGGCGGCGATCGCCTGTGCGATCTGATCCTTCAGCCATGGCGCGCAAGGTGCGGTGCGGTTCTCATGGGTGACGTCGAGCTGAAGCGCCAGCTGCCGGCGCCTTGCGATCGCTTCGATCTGGCGGACGACGTCGGCGACCGCGCGGTTGCGATGCATGTCAGTCGGCGCGCGCATGTCGATGGTGAAGGATACTTCGCCCGGAATGACATTGGTCGCGCCTGGCCTCGCCTGGATATAGCCGACGGTACCAACCAGGCCCCCCTCGTCGGTCCGGCAAAACTGCTCGATCGCGCCAATGCATTCGGCAGCACCACTGAGCGCGTCACGGCGCAGCGCCATTGGCACGGTGCCGGCATGCCCAGCCATGCCGGTGAGCCGGGCCGCCAGCCGCGTCGCACCCGCGATCGCGGTCACGACGCCGACAGGGAGATTGCGGGCTTCGAGCACCGGCCCCTGCTCGATGTGCAATTCAAGATAGGCCAGCAGCTCGCGCCGCGCGCGCGCGGCCGCGCCGATATGGTCAGGGTCGAGGCCGAACCTGATAAGCGCATCGCGCATCGACACGCCGTCGCGGTCGCGCGTGTTCAAGACGCTCTCGTCGAACGTGCCGGCGACCGCACGGCTGCCGAGCAGGGTCGAGGCGAAGCGCACGCCTTCCTCGTCGGCAAAGCCGACCACCTCGATCGCAAACGGAAGGCGCGTGCCGCGCCGGTTGAGCTCGGCGACGCAGGCGATCGCCGTGATCACGCCCAGCGGCCCATCCCATTTGCCGGCGTCACGTACCGTGTCGTAATGCGAGCCGAGCATCAGGCAGGGCGCCCCCGGCCGCTCGCCGTCGTAGCGGCCGCAGACATTGCCGATCGCATCGAGATGCGCGCTCATGCCGGCCTCACGCATCCAGCCAAGGATGAGGTCCGACGCCGTGCGCAGTTCCTTCGTGAGATAGATGCGGGTGAGCTTGCCGTCTTCTTCCGAGATCGCCGCGAGCTCGTTGATCCGGCGCACGATCTCCTCGCCGAGCGATGCATGTTCAACGGCAGTCACGGCAGCCATCTCGGTCAAGCTTTCCATTCTGGAGACCGCGCCGCGGTCGCAACCCCAATCGATACAAGTTCGGTGCCAGCGAATTCAGGCCGCCGGCGCCGCTTCAAGTCAGCGCGTGGTTAGCATGAATGCGGGTGGTCGGCCGACCGCCCCGGTGCCCTCATGTACATGCGAGTGCGAGTTAAGACTGCTTAACTACCTTGCATACAATCGGACAATACTGCTCATAATTTAATCTGCCGGTTTCCTGATCAGGATTTCAGCAGCAGATATATCTTATAGTTTTCAATTGCCTATACCGAAATGCCCGCTCCAGAGTCTCTGGCACGAAGCTTGCGACATCCGGTTCCGGGCTACGCCAGACCGGCGCAGCCGCGAGATTGAGGCGGTCCAGCCGCCAAGGGGAGCAAGCAATGGATTTTGGCAGGATTTCACGACGTCACTTGTTGCAGGGCGGTGCCGCCCTGACCCTCGGTGCGGCGGCCGGCGCTCGCCCGGCCTTCGCGGCCGACACGACCATCGGCTTCATCTATGTCGGCTCGCGCGACGACTACGGCTACAACCAGGCCCACGCGCAGGGCGCGGCGGCGCTGAAGAAGCTTCCCGGACTGAAGGTTGTCGAGGAAGAGAAGGTGCCGGAGACCGACGCGGTCGAGAAGACGATCGAGTCCATGATCAATCTCGATGGCGCCACCCTGCTCTTCCCGACATCGTTCGGTTACTACAATCCGCACATGATCAAGATGGCCAACAAGTTCCCGAAGCTGCGCTTCGAGCATTGCGGCGGCCTCTGGACCGACAAGGACCCGAAGAACGCCGGCAGCTATTTCGGCTATATCGACGAAGCCCAGTACATCTCCGGCATCGTCGCCGGCTACACCTCCAAGAGCGGCAAGCTCGGCTTCGTCGCTGCGAAACCGATCCCGCAGGTGCTGCGCAACATCAACGCCTTCGCTCTCGGTGCAAAACTCGCCAATCCGAAGGCCACGACGCAGGTGATCTTCACCGGTGACTGGTCGATGCCGGTCAAGGAAGCCGAGGCCACCAACAGCCTGATCGACCAGGGCGTCGATGTTCTCACCTGCCACGTCGACGGCCCCAAGACCATGGTCGAGAACGCCGCCCGCCGCGGCGCCTTCGTCTGCGGCTATCACACCAACCAGTCGCCGCTTGCGCCGAAGGCGTATCTGACCGGCGCGGAATGGAATTGGGAAGCGCTCTATCCGAAGTTTGTGAAGATGATCGCCGCCGGCGAAAGCATTGCGAACTTCTACCGCGGCGGCCTCAAGGAGGAGATCGTCAAGACCTCGCCCTATGGCGAAGCAGTCTCTGCCGAGGCGCGCAAGCACGCCGACGAGGTCAAGGCAAAATTCCTCTCGGCCGAAGGCTACGCCATCTTCAAGGGTGGGCTGGTCGACAACAAGGGCAAGACGGTGATCGCGGCCGGCACCGATCGCGGCCAGAAGGATCCCGAGCTCGAGAAGATGGACTACCTCGTCGAGGGCGTGATCGGAGCGACTTCGTGACAGCAGAAGCGGCAGATTCTGCCGAGGCGGTCGGGACAATTGCCCCGGCCGCCAACCCGGGGTTTCTCCAACGCCACGGCCGCACGATCGAATATATCCTGATCCCGGGCGCGGCGCTTGCCGGCGCGCTCGTGGTCTTCGGCATCTTCGTCATGCTGTTCGGCAAGAACCCGCTCGACCTCTATTTCTACATGTACTACGGCGCCTTCGGCACCTGGTTCTCCTGGCAGAACACGCTGACGCGTGCTGCGCCCCTGATCCTCACCGCGCTCTGCACGGCGCTGCCGGCGCAACTCGGCATGGTCATCATCGGCGGCGAAGGCGCATTGCTGATCGGCGCGCTGTCGGCGACGAGCGCGGCGCTCGCACTCCAGGGCATGCCGCCACTCGTCATCCAGATCGCCATGGTCTGCGCCGGCGTCATCGGCGGCGGCTTGTGGATCATGTTGGCGGGCGCGCTACGCCAATATCGCGGCGTCAACGAAACGATCTCGAGCCTGCTGCTGGTCTACATCGCGCTCGCGATCCTCAACCATCTCGTCGAAGGCGCGATGCGCGACCCCGCGAGCCTCAACAAGCCGTCAACCCGCGAGATCGGCGCCGCCAACATGATCGGCTCGATCCCCGGCACCGACGTGCATTGGGGCCTGGTCTTCGGCCTGATCGCCGCGATCGCGGCTTACATCCTGATCTACCACACCGTGTTCGGCTTCGCCGCGCGCGTGGCAGGCGGCAATATCCGCGCCGCCAAGATCGTCGGCCTCGGCGTCAGCAAGCTCATCCTGACCATCTGCTTCCTCGCCGGCGGTGCCGCTGGACTTGCCGGCATGGTCGAGGTTGCGGCCGTGCAGGGCCGTACCAACGCCAATCTCGCCGCCGGCTATGGCTTCACCGGGATTCTGGTTGCCTTCCTGGCGCGGCAAAATCCGCTTGCGATCATTCCTGTCGCGATCCTGCTCGGCGGCATCAGCGCCAGCGGCGGCCTGCTGCAACGCCGCCTCGGACTGCCCGACGCGTCCGTCCAGGTACTCCAGGGCATTATCTTCGTCTTCGTGCTCGCCAGCGATGCGCTCTACGGCCGCATCGGTTTCCTGAAGGGAAAATCCTGAGATGGCAGACGGATCGATCGGACTCTGGACCGTCCCGCTCGCCGTGCTTGGCGGCGCCATCCGCGTCTCCACGCCCTTCCTGTTCGTGAGCCTGGGCGAATGCATCACCGAGCGTTCGGGGCGCATCAATCTCGGCCTTGAAGGCACGCTGGTGATGGGCGCAATGAGCGCCTATGGCATTTCCTACCTCACCGGCTCGCCCTGGTTGGGCGTACTCGCCGCCGGCATCACCGGCGCGCTTCTTGGCGCGCTGCATGCCGGCATCTGCTCACTGCCGCGCGTCAATGACGTCGCCGTCGGCATCGCGCTAATGCTGTTCGGCACCGGGCTCGCTTTCTATCTCGGCAAGCCGCTGATCGAGCCTACCGCGCCGCGGCTACCCGCAATCGATTTCGGCTGGTGGAGCGACATCCCGCAGCTCCGCGCCGCGCTGCGCGTCAATGTCCTGTTCCTGATCGGCGTCGCGCTGGCACCGATCCTCTATTGGACCTTCCGCACCACGCGCTGGGGCTTGCTCATCCGCACCGCGGGCGAGAGCTCAGACGCCGCGCGTGCAATGGGCCACTCCGTGCTCCTGATCCGCCTGCGCGCGACCATGGTCGGCGGCTTCCTCGCCGGCATCGGCGGCTCCTTCCTATCGCTGTTCTATCCCGGGAGCTGGAACGAGGGCCTCTCCTCGGGCCAAGGCATCACCGCGGTGGCGCTCGTGATCTTCGCGCGCTGGGATCCTCTGCTCTGTCTGTGGGCCTCGCTCGCCTTCGGCGGCGCCGCGGCGCTCGGACCGGCACTGCAATCGGTCGGCGTTACCTCCGGCTATCACCTCTTCAACGCCGCGCCCTACATCCTGACGCTGGCGATCATGATCATCACCTGCTCGCCGAAACGCACGCTGACCGGAGCCCCGGCCGAATTGTCGATCACCCGCTAGAGAGCAAAACCATGCCCGAGCGTTATATTAAGTCGGAGCCCTACGCCTGGCCTTACAATGGTGATCTCCGTCCCGAGAACACGGCGCTCATTATCATCGACATGCAGACCGATTTCTGTGGCATCGGCGGCTATGTCGACAAAATGGGCTATGATCTGTCGCTGACGCGAGCGCCGATCGAGCCGATAAAGAAGCTGCTCGCCGCCATGCGGAGCCAAGGCTTTCACATCATCCATACCCGCGAAGGCCATCGCCCAGATCTCTCCGATCTTCCCGCCAACAAGCGCTGGCGCTCGCGCCAGATCGGCGCCGGCATCGGTGATCCCGGCCCCTGCGGTCGCATCCTGGTGCGCGGTGAGCCCGGCTGGGACATCATCGAAGAGCTCGCGCCGTTGCCGGGCGAGCCGATCATCGACAAGCCCGGCAAGGGCTCGTTCTGCGCCACCGACCTGGAGCTGATCCTGCGCGTGCGCGGCATCGAGAACATCGTCCTCACAGGCATCACCACCGATGTCTGCGTCCACACCACCATGCGCGAGGCCAACGACCGCGGCTTCGAATGCGTGCTGCTGCATGATTGCTGCGGCGCGACCGACAAGAGCAACCACGACCATGCGCTGAAGATGATCAAGATGCAGGGCGGCGTGTTCGGCGCCGTCTCAACATCGGATGCTTTCATCGGAGCGATTTCGTGATCATCGGCGAACCGCCTCCGCCCTCCGGCGCCTTCGGCGTCGACGCCATCGCCATGACCATGCGCTTTGGCGATTTCGTTGCGCTGGACAATGTCGAGCTGAAGGTGCGGCCCGGCTCGTTCCATGCCTTGCTCGGCGAGAACGGCGCTGGCAAGTCGACCCTCGTCAAATGCATCATGGGCTATTACCACGCGACCGAAGGCGACATCCTCGTCGGCGGCCGCGAGCAGGCGATCGCCAATCCGAAGGACGCGCATGCGCTCGGCCTCGGCATGGTCTACCAGCATTTTACACTGGTGCCGGCCATGACGGTTGCCGAAAACCTCGTGCTGGCGCGCGACAATGTGCCGGCCGTGGTCGATTGGTCGAAGGAGATGAAGGAGCTCGAGGCGTTCCTGGCGCGGATGCCCTTCAAGGTGCCGCTCTCGGCAAAAGTTTCCGACATCTCGGCCGGCGAGCGGCAGAAATGCGAGATCCTGAAGCAGCTTTACCTGAAGCGCCGCTTCCTGATCCTGGATGAGCCGACCTCGGTGCTGACGCCGGCCGAAGCCGACGAGGTGCTCGGCATGCTCCGCGACATGGTCGTCAAGGGCGAGCTCACCATCCTGATGATCACACACAAGTTCCGCGAGGTCATGGCCTTCGCCGACGAGGTCACAATCCTGCGCCGCGGCAAGCTCGCCGGTGCCGGCAAGGTCGCCGAGCTGACGCCGGACGCGATGGCGCGCACCATGATCGGCGCAGAGGAGTTGACCGTGCAGCCGCCGCGGACCGGCGAAGCCGGACAGGCGCGGTTGGAGCTGGCAAAAGTCCGCGCGCTCGACGATGCCGGCGCCATCGCCGTGCATGACGTTTCCCTCACCGTGCGTGCCGGCGAGATCGTCGGCATCGCCGGCGTCTCCGGCAACGGCCAGCGCCAGCTGGTCGAAGTCCTGGCCGGCCAGCGCGAAGCGGAGGGCGGTGAAATCCGCGTCGCAGGCGATCCCTATCACGCCAGCCGCGAAGAGATGCGGCGCCACAGGATGTCGCTCCTGCCCGAAGAGCCGCTGAAGAACGCGTGCGTCGGCGGCATGAGCGTTGCGGACAACATCGCCTTCCGCGAGTTCGACCGCGCACCCTTCGCCAGCGGCGGCTGGTGGCTCAACCGCGGCGCCTTCCGCGACGACGCGAAGAAGAAGATTGGGCAGTACAAGATCAAGACCCGCACCCCGGATACGCCGATCTCGGCGCTGTCGGGCGGCAATGTCCAGCGTGCCGTGCTCGCCCGCGAACTTGCGGGCGATGTCGAGGTGCTGATCGCGGCCAATCCCTGCTTCGGCCTCGATTTCGCTGCCGTGGCGCAAATCCACGCCGAGATCATGGCGGCGCGCAACCGCGGCGCCGCAGTGCTGCTGGTCAGCGAGGATCTCGACGAATTGCTAGAACTTTCCGACAGGCTGGTGGTGATGTTCCACGGCGAATTCGTGTATGAAGCACGGACCAGCGAAGCCGATCTCACCGAGGTCGGCCGGCACATGGCGGGGCACTGACTAATCGTTTGAGCATGATTTTTTCGGAAAACCGATGCACACTTTTCCGGATCATGCTGTGGGAGCATCGATGGACGGCGCAAGCGAACGCGACGAGTATTTCCTGCGTCTGTCCTTCGCGGTCGCCCGCCGTTCCCTTGCCCATGGCAACCATCCGTTCGGCTGCATCGTCGTCGATGCCGATGGCAAGGTGCTGATCGAGGCCGAGAACGGCTACATGCCGGACCACGACGGCACCGCACATGCCGAGCGCCTTGCGGCCACTCAGGCCTGCCGCACGCTGAGCCGCGGGGTGCTGGCGACGGCGACGCTCTATTCCTCCGCCGAACCCTGCGCGATGTGCGCCGGCGCGATCTACTGGGCCGGCATCGGCCGCGTGGTCTATGGCCTCAGCGAGCACCGCCTGCGCAGCGTCACCGGCAATCACCCGGAGAACCCGACGCTCGACCTGCCCTGCCGTGAGGTCTTTGCCAGCGGCCAGCGGCCGACGACGGTGGTCGGACCGCTGCTCGAAGACGAGGCCGAAGCGCTGCACGACGGCGTGTGGACGAAGTAGGCGCCGCGGGGTCGATGCGCTCCCTCGTCCCGCTCTTGCGGGGAGAGGGTTGGGGTGAGGGGCTGCTTCCGCAAATATCGTAAGAGTTGGATTCGCGGAGAATCCCCCTCACCCGGATCGCATCTGACGATGCAATCCGACCTCCCCGCAGGCGGGGCGAGGTGAAGAAAACAAGATGACGCCGCGTTGCTGCGCGGCGCCATCGTTGTAGCTCGGAAACTTTCAGCCGATCAGAACTTCACAGTGATACCACCGTAGACCGTGGACTCGGTGCAGCTCTTGGTGCTCTGGCCGGTCGCGGCGACCGTGCAGACGCCAGCCATGGCATTGTGGTCGAGGCCGAACTTGTTCTGCCAGTAGCGGTAGGCGACCCAGAGGTCGACGAAGTGCGAGTACTTGTCACCCAAAGCCGCCTTCGACGCATCGAAGGTCAGGCGGATCGGTTCGCTGTTCAACTCGGTCTTGGACTTAGTGCTGAAAATGCCAGTGCCCGAAAGCGCAGGAAGGCCGTTCGAGTCGCCCTTCGGTCCGTACCAGCCGGCGCGGCCGCTGATCGACCAGAACTGCATGTTCGGCGGCAGGAAGCCGAGGTCCATGTAGTAGTTGACTTCGACGGCCCAGGTCGGGTTGTAGCTGACATTACCGTCGGAATTACAGGTCACGCCCGCGACGCCGGCACCGAACAGGCCGCACTGGGTGAAGGCGTTGTGGTTCAGGAACTCCCAATACATCAACGGAGCGACGTTGATATAGCCCTTGTAGGGAAGGTCGAAGGCGAACTGGAGACCAGCGACCACGTCACGCTTGGCAGGCGCAAGGAAGTTGTTCTCGGTATTGGCGTCCATACCGACTTCAAACGAGATGTTGTGCAGCGGCCCCATCGTGAAGGTCTTGGTGTTGAACAGCTCGTTCCAGCCGAAGGTCGAGCGGAACAGGCCATAGATCTCGGTTGCGCCCGCGCAGTTGCCGACACCGCCGGTGATGGTCACGCCCGGCGCGACGCAGGGCGAGGCGGGGTCGTTATGACCCGACTTGAACATCGAGATCGTGAAGAAGTTGGTGCCGTAGGCCCAGAGGTCGAAGTGCGTGAACGAATAGACCTGCTTGGCGGTGGTGCCGTTGATGCTGCCGTCCGGGCGGGTGCTCCACATGCCGGGGTCGGTGCCCTTGGGCATCCAGGAGAACGACACGCGGTCGTCGATCACCAGGAAGAACGGGAGATCAGGAGCCTTCTTGGCGGCCTTGACCGGCAGATCCGCAGCCTGCGCCAGACCACCGGTGGCGAGCGAAGCAAGTGACAGCACTGCAGCTGCAATTGCCCTGAAACGAAACGACATTCTGAATACCCCCAAGCTTGGACACGCAAAAATTAATGTCCCTTGGGAGCGACACTTGCGCCGAAGTCCCGAAGTGAGAAGCCTCAACTTCTTTCAAGGCATGGCGCTTGTTTCGGCAGCGTATCGCATTTCACTGCGGAATTTTGAGGGTATCCGATGCGACATCGTCAACGGCCGTGGACAACGTCTTGCCGAACATTCCCGTTTGATTCTGTTTAGCTTTTGCATCGGCGCGATAACCCAAGCGCGACTGTCGAAGGCGGCCGTCGTGGTCACGGAGAAATGCATACAGGCGGGTGGCGCGACTTTGCTCAGCTTCAGGTCAGGCCTGCCTAGCGGGTTCCGATTTGGCTAGAACCGTCACAAATTTGCAACAGCCGCCGCGTGCAGCGCGCAACCGCAAGAGCCGTGCAAGGGGCCATTGCGGACGCCTGGTGCCTGGAAACGGCCGCGACTCGCGCGACCGGCCTTCTGCCGAAGCGTTAAGCAAGGGATGACGCTTTTTCACACCTTACGCAGCGGTTCAAACTAGCCCAGTATTAAGGCACTTCATCCCATGCAAGCGCATCAGCGAATGTTAGATCCGACATCCAACGGCCTGCATTCCGGCGAGTCCCCGTTACTCAGGACGGTGGGACTCACCAAACGCTATGGAGATTTCCTTGCCAACGATTCCATCGACATCGAGATCTGGCCGAACGAAATCCACGCGCTGCTCGGCGAGAACGGCGCCGGCAAGTCGACACTGGTGAAGGCGATCTATGGGCTGATCCAGCCCTCTGCCGGCGAGATCCGCTGGCAGGGCGATCGAATCGTGCTGTCCGGCCCGTCGGAAGCGCGCAGCCGCGGCATCGGCATGGTGTTCCAGCACTTTTCGCTGTTCGACAATCTCACCGTCGCCGAGAACGTCGCGCTTGGGCTCGACGGCACGGAATCCTTCAAGGACATGTCGGCGCGGCTGGAGCAGGTGTCGAAGACCTATGGCCTGCCGCTCGATCCCAGGCGCGAGGTCTGGCAGCTGTCCGTCGGCGAACGCCAGCGCATCGAGATCGTCCGCGCGCTGATGCAGGACCCGAAATTCCTGATCCTGGACGAGCCGACCGCGGTGCTGACGCCGCAGGAAGCCGACCAGCTCTTCATCGTGCTGGAGCGGCTCAAGGCCGAAGGCCGCGCCATCCTCTACATCAGCCACAAGCTCGAGGAGGTGAAGCGGCTCTGCGATACCGCCACGATCCTGCGCGGCGGCAAGAAAATCCGAACCTGCAATCCCCGGCTCGAAACCGCAGCCTCGCTCGCACGCATGATGGTCGGCGGCGAGATCAAAGAAGTGAAGGCAGCCGCGGGCCGGCAGACCACGATACCGCGGCTGGTCGTCAACGATCTCTCGCTCGCGCCGGACGAGGCGCATGGTGTGTGGCTCGAGCACATCTCCTTCGAACTGAAGGGCGGCGAAATCCTCGGCATCGCCGGCGTGGCCGGCAACGGCCAGGACGAGTTGTTCGCAGCACTATCTGGCGAACGGCTGTCGAAGGATCCGGGCACGGTGGTGATCGAAGGTATTGCCGCCGGCCACCTCTCGATCACCAAGCGGCGCAAGCTCGGCGCCGCCTTCGTGCCCGAAGAGCGGCTCGGCCATGGCACCGCACCGCGCATGAAGCTGTCGGAGAATGCGCTGCTCACGGGACACGCGGCGAGCGGCATGGTCCATCATGGCTTCATCGACACAGCAGCCACGCTCAAGACCGTCGACCGCGCCACCGAAACTTTCGACGTGCGCAAGGCCAAGCGCGATCCGGAAGCAGCATCCCTCTCCGGCGGGAACTTGCAAAAATTCATCGTCGGCCGCGAAATCCTGCGCAACCCTGCAGTGCTGGTGGTGAGCCAGCCGACCTGGGGCGTCGATGCCGGTGCCGCCGCCGTCATTCGCCAGGCGTTGCTGGATCTCGCCACCGCAGGCGCCGCGGTGCTGGTGACCAGCCAGGATCTCGACGAGCTTGCCGAAATCGCCGACCGCATCTCCGTGATGTTCCACGGCCGCCTGTCGGAGCCGCTCGCCACACGCGACGCGACACGCGAAAGGCTCGGCCTGTTAATGGGCGGCAGCAGCCTGGAGCCGAAGGAGGCCGTGCATGCAGTTGGTGCTTGAGAAGCGCGCCGAGCGCTCCAACATGATCGCGCTGGTCTCGCCGCTGATCGCGATCGGCTTGACGATCGTGACCATGACCATCCTGTTCGCGATCCTCGGCAAGAATCCGCTGCTCGCCCTGCAGGCCTATTTCATCGCGCCTCTGACCGACAGCTATTCGCTTCAGGAGATCGCGGTGAAGGCGACGCCGCTGGTGATGATCGCGATCGGGCTGTCGCTCTGCTATCTCGCCAACGCCTGGAATATCGGCGCAGAAGGGCAATTCCTGATCGGCGCCGTCGCCGGAAGCTGGATCGCGGTGAAGACGCAAGGCACCGACGCCGGCGCCTGGGTGCTGCCGGCAATGCTCGTGCTGGCTGCAGCCGCGGGCGCGCTCTATGCGCTGATCCCGGCGATCTGCAAGGTGAAGTTCGGCGCCAGCGAGATCCTCATCAGCCTCATGCTGGTCTATGTCGCCGACCTGCTGCTGGACTATCTCGTGCGCGGTCCCTGGCGCGATCCGAACGGCTTCAATTTCCCGACGACGGCCGAGTTCGATCCGGTTGCGACGGTGCCGCTGCTGATCGAAGGCGGCCGGCTGCATCTCGGCTCGATCATCGCGCTGCTGGTGGTTGCAGCGGCTGCGATCCTGCTCGGGCGCACCATCAAGGGGTTCGAAATTCGCGTCGTCGGTGCCGCGCCGCGCGCGGCACGATTCGGCGGCTTCAACGCCAACCAGCTGATCATCCTGACCTTCGCGGTGTCGGGCGCGTTGGCTGGCCTCGCCGGCATCATCGAGGTCGCCGGTCCCGTCGGACATCTCCAGCCCGGCATCTCGCCCGGCTATGGTTTCACGGCGATCATCGTCGCGTTCCTCGGCCGGTTGAACCCGATTGGAATATTAATTGCAGGCCTTTTTCTCGCACTAACCTTTATCGGTGGCGAGCAGGCGCAGATCGCAATGAAGATCCCGTTGGACGTCACCAAGGTCTTCCAGGGCATCTTGCTGTTCTACGTGCTCGCCTGCGATTCCCTCATCCTCTACCGCTTCAAGCTGGTCTTCCCGAGCCGACAGGTGGCCCGTGGAGCTGGTTGAAGCCATCATCCTGTCGGTGCTCGCGGCGTCGACGCCGCTCCTGATCGCGGCAACCGGCGAGCTCGTGACCGAGCGCTCCGGCGTGCTCAATCTCGGCGTCGAGGGCATGATGATCGTCGGCGCGGCCTGCGGCTTTGGCGGCGCGTGGCTGACGGGCTCGATTCTGGTCGGCGCGCTGTTCGGCATCGTCGCGGGCACGCTGATGTCGCTGATGTTCGCGCTGATGGCACTCGGGCTCGCCGTCAACCAGGTTGCGACTGGGCTGGCGCTGACCATTCTCGGCGTCGGTCTCTCCGGCTTGATCGGTGCCGGCTTCGTCGGCGAACGCATCACGCCGGCAGCTCATCTCAACATTCCCGGCCTCACCGACATTCCGCTGGTAGGTCGCGTGCTGTTCGGCGAAGACGCCTTCATCTATTTCTCCATTGCACTCATCATCGGCGTCTGGTGGTTCCTGTACCGCACGCGCGCAGGATTGATCCTGCGTGCCTGCGGCGACAACCACATCTCCGCGCATGCGCTCGGCTATCCCGTGCTGCACATTCGCACCCTCGCCGTGATGTTCGGTGGCGCCTGCGCCGGGCTGGCCGGGGCCTATCTGCCGCTCGCCTACACGCCCTTCTTCATTCCCGGCATGACCGCGGGCCGCGGCTGGATTGCGTTGGCCCTGGTCGTGTTCGCATCCTGGCGCCCGGGCCGGCTGGTGGTCGGCGCTTATCTGTTCGGAGCTGTGACGATCCTGCAACTGCATGCGCAAGGCTGGGGCGTCGGCATTCCCTCGCAATTCATGTCGGCACTGCCTTATCTCGCGACCGTCATCGTGCTGGTCCTGCTCTCCCGTGCGCGCACCGGCGGCTCGACCGCACCGGCCGCGCTCGGCACCGTGTTCGTGCCTGACCGCTAGCGTTTTCATTTTCGCAACGTGCGCGATGGGGCGCGCACGTTGCGGATCGTGGCTTTCCCCTGATGTTTGGAGATTGATAATGAGGAAATCACTTCTTGCGCTGGTTGCCGGCCTTCTGCTTGCCGGGAGCGTCAGCGCAGCCTCCGCCGCCGACAAGCTGAAGGTCGGCTTCATCTACCTCGGCCCGATCGGCGATCTCGGTTGGACCTATCAGCATGAGCTCGCCCGGCAGGCTCTGGTAAAGGAGCTCGGCGACAAGATCGAGACCACCTATCTCGAAAACGTGCCGGAAGGACCCGATGCCGAACGCGCGATCGAGCAACTGGTCCGCGCCGGCAACAAGCTGATCTTCACCACCTCGTTCGGCTACATGGACCCGACGCTGAAGGTCGCCAAAAAATATCCGAACGTGCATTTCGAGCACGCCACTGGCTACAAGCGCGACAAGAACATGTCGACCTATTCGGCCAAATGGTATCAGGGCCGCTACATTCAAGGCCTGATCGCGGCCAAGATGTCGAAGTCCGGCGTGCTCGGCTATATCGGCTCGTTCCCGATTCCCGAGGTCGTCTCCGGCATCAACGCGACGATCCTCGCGGCGCAGACCATCAACCCGAACATCAAGGTCAAGATCATCTGGGCCAACACCTGGTTCGATCCAGGCAAGGAGGCCGACGCCGCCAAGGCACTGATCGACCAGGGTGCCGATATCATCATGCAGCACACGGATTCGCCCGCCGCGATGCAGATCGCCAGCGAACGCGGCAAGCTCGCTTTCGGCCAGGACTCCGAGATGATCAAGTTCGGGCCCAAGACCCAGCTGACCTCGATCCTCGACACCTGGGGCTCCTACTACATCGAACGCGTCAAGGCCGAGCTCGACGGCACCTGGAAGTCCGAGGACAGCTGGGGCGGTCTCGACAGCCACATGTTCGCGATGGCGCCGTATACCAACATGCCTGACGACGTGAAGAAGATCGCCGAGGATGCCCAGGCGGCAATCACCGCGGGCAAGCTGCACCCGTTCAAATGCCCGGTGATTGGGCAGGACGGCAAGGAGATCGAGTGCAAGGGCGGCGCCAATCTCGCCGACGGCCAGATCCTCGGCATGAATTTCTACGTCAAGGGTATCGACGACAAGCTGCCGGGCAAGTAGCACGCTTCTTGCATTGACTAAATCACCTGCTCCTCCCGGAGGAGGTTCGGAGGGGGTGGCCAGAAGCACCCGGCACTTGTGGTCGCCCCCTCCTTCTATTTTACCCCGCCCGCATCGCCCGCGCCGCGGAACTGTGCCGGCGGATGAGGTCCGGCACGTCCAGTCCCGGGATCGCGCCATCGACCACGGCCCAATTCCCCGCCACCATCACCCGATCGGCCCGATGCGCCCCGCACAGAACCAGTGCAGCCACGGCATCACCGTGGCCGGAGAAGCGCAGCTCGTCCAGCTTGAACAGCGCGAGGTCGGCGGCTTTGCCGACCGCGATCTCGCCCAACTCCGGCCGACCGACACACGCCGCCGAGCCCTTGGTAGCCCAGCGCAGCGCATCCTTGTGGCTAACCCTGGTCACACCGTAGCGCGCCCGCTGCAGCAGGAACGCGGCCCGCACCTCCTGCATCAGGTTCGATCCGTCGTTGGAGGCCGAGCCGTCGACGCCGATGCCGATGCCGACGCCAGCCTCTTCCATCTCGCACACCGGACAGCATCCGGAGGCCAGCAACTGATTGCTGCACGCACAATGGCTGATGGTGGTCTTGGCCTTGCCGAGCCGCTTCATCTCGTCGGCATTGAAGAAGATGCCGTGGGCGAGCCAGGTCCGCGAATTAAGCCAGCCGCATTGCTCGAGATAGTCGAGCGGACGGCAGCCATACATCTGCTGGCAGAATTTGTTCTCATCCTCGGTTTCGGCGAGATGGGTATGCAGGCGCACGTCGAGCTTGTCGGCGAGATCGGCGGTGCCGCGCATCAGCGAGGTCGTTACCGAGAAGGGCGAGCAGGGCGCAAGCGCGATCTGCACCATCGCATCCGCACCACGCTGGTGATATTTTGCCACAACACGCGCACTATCGGCGAGGATCGTATCCTCGTCCTGCACGACGCTATCCGGCGGCAGGCCGCCGTCGCGCTGCGACAGGTTCATCGAACCTCGCGTCAGCAGCACGCGCACGCCGAGCCGCTTTGCGACGCCGACCTCGATGTCGACGGACTCTTCGAGCCCCGCCGGGAAAACATAGTGATGGTCGGTCGTGGTGGTGCAGCCGGACAGCAGCAGCTCGGACATCGCCAGGGTAACACCGAGCTCCAGCGATTCCGGCGTCATCCTCGCCCACACCGGATAGAGTGCCTGCAGCCAGGGGAACAGCTCGCGGTCCATCGCCGCCGGCAGTGCCCGCGTCAACGTCTGGTAGAAATGATGATGGGTGTTGATGAGACCCGGCAGCACGACATGTTCGCTCGCATCGAACACCGTGACATCTGCCGTCGCGGCCGTGCCACCGGCCGGCACGAGTTCAATGATGCGACCATCCCTCACGACTACACCGCGCCCGGCACCATCGGCGAGAATGGCCAGGGGATCCCTGATCCAGATCGGCTTTGCGTCGCTCATGATCCTGTTTCTCCTCGCCCTCGTTAACGAATGGCCTGCAAGGCGGAGGCCATCCCGAGCGCGTTATTGCTGCGACTTGTTGTTGCCACTTGGCGCTGGTCTTGCAAGACTTTCCGAGAGAATAATGCGTTCGGTGGAAGCGTTGGCGCAGCCATGGACTTGAATACCATCACAGCGGTCGCCCATCCGCAAACGCGCGCGCAATTGCCCGCTTGGACGCCAGGTGATGCTTGGCTCGCGGGCGGCACGTGGCTGTTCTCGGAGCCGCAAGTCCACCTCACACGGCTGATCGATCTCACCGATCTGAAATGGCCGGCGTTGACGATTACCGAGAGCCACCTCAGCATCGCCGCGACCTGCACGATCTCGCAACTCGATGCGCTCACCTGCCCGACCGACTGGCTCGCGGCACCGCTGATCAGCCAATGCTGCCGCGCTTTTCTCGCCTCCTTCAAGATCTGGAAGACGGCGACCGTGGGTGGCAATCTCTGCATGTCGCTGCCGGCAGGACCGATGATCTCGCTCACCGCCGCGCTCGATGGCGTCTGCACGATCTGGAAAGCCGGCGGCGGCGAGCAGAGGATTCCGATCGTCGAATTCGTCACGGGCAACCAGCGCAACCGCCTGTCGCCGGGCGATCTGCTGCGGCAGATCGACATTCCACTTGCCGCACTGAAGCGCCGCTCCGCGTTTCGCCAGATCTCGCTCGCGCCGGTCGGCCGCTCCGCGGCCCTTCTGATCGGAAGCCTTGACAGCGCTGGCGCGCTGAAGCTGACCGTGACCGCATCGACCGTGCGCCCGATTCCGTTGTCGTTTCCAAAGCCACCCGATGCGAACGCGCTTCGCTCGGCAGTAGCCGAGGCAATCACGGATGATCTCTATCACACCGACATTCATGGCAAGCCGCTCTGGCGCAAGCACATGACGCTGCGGCTCGCCGAGGAGATCCGCGTCGAGCTCCTGGGAGCAACGCCGCCATGAGCTTCGAGGTCAATGGCGCGACATTTCCGCAAGCCCCACGCGCCGGCCAGTGCCTGCGCACGTTCCTGCGCGAGCTTGGCCATTTCGGGGTGAAGAAAGGCTGCGACGCCGGCGACTGTGGCGCCTGCACCGTGCTGCTCGACGGTGAGCCCGTGCACAGCTGCCTGATCCCCGCGTTTCGCGCAGAGGGACGCGCAATCACCACGATCGAAGGTTTCGGCGGCGAACATGGCGCGCACCCGATGCAGCAAGCCTTCCTCGACGCGCAGGGATTCCAGTGCGGCTTCTGCACGGCCGGCATGATCCTCACCTGCGCCACGCTGGACCAGGCGCAGCGCACCGATCTTGGCGCCGCGCTGAAGGGCAACATCTGTCGCTGCACTGGCTATGGCGCGATCGAGGACGCGATCCACGGCAAGTCCAATGTCGATAATAGCGTCGAGGCCGGCGGCGCGTTCGGCCGCAGCCTGCCGGCGCCCGCGGGCCCGGACGTCGTCCGCGGCACGGCGCGCTACACATTTGACACGCAGGTCGAAGGCCTGCTGCACATCAAGCTTCTGCGCTCGCCGCATGCGCACGCAAGAATTGTCGCGATCGACAGATCGGCGGCGATGGCCGTGCCCGGCGTGCACGCGGTCCTGACGCACGAGGACGCCCCATCGGTGCTGTTCTCGACGGCGCGGCATGAGAAGGACTGGATGGACCCCGAGGATACCCGCATCCTCGACGACGTCGTCCGCTTCATCGGCCAGAAGGTCGCCGCCGTCGTCGCCGAGAGCGAAGGCGCGGCCGAGGAGGCATGCCGATTGCTGAAGGTCGACTACGAGATCTTGCCTGCGCTGATCGATCCCGAACAGGCAATGATGGCGGGCGCGCCGCTCGTGCATCCCGATCGGACCGGCGCGAACCGCGTTGCCGACGCGCGGCGCAATCTCGTCGCGGAGACGCATGGCGAATTCGGCAATGTGGCCTCCGCCCTCGCCACATCCGCGGTCACCTTTGATGCCACCTTCCACAGCCACCGTGTGCAGCACGCGGCGCTGGAGACCCATGGCGGCCTCGCCTGGCTTGACGATGCAGGTGTCCTCAACATCCGCACCTCGACGCAAGTGCCGTTCCTGACCCGGCGTGCGCTTTCGGACATCTTTCAACTTCCGATGGATAAGGTCCGCGTGTTCTGCGAGCGCGTCGGCGGCGGTTTTGGCGGCAAGCAGGAGATGTTCGTCGAGGATATTCTGGCACTCGCCGCGCTGAAGACGGAGCGGCCCGTCAAGCTCGAGCTCACGCGTGAGGAACAGTTCATCGCGACCTCGACGCGGCACCCGATGCGGGTTCATATCAAGGCCGGCGCCGATGCCGACGGCAGGCTCACCGCGCTGCAGCTCGACGTGCTCTCCAATACCGGCGCTTACGGCAATCACGCCGGCCCCGTGATGTTCCACTCGCTGTCCGAGTCCATTGCCGTCTATAATTGCCCGAACAAGAAGGTGGACGGCTTTGCGGTCTACACCAACACGGTGCCGGCGGGCGCATTTCGCGGCTATGGCCTGCCGCAGACGCTGATCGCGGTCGAGGCCGCGATCGACGAGCTGGCCAAGCAGCTCGGCATCAACCCTTACGAGATGCGCCGGCGCAACATCGTCAAGCCCGGCAATCCCATGCTGTCGCCGCCGCCGTCCGAATATCACGACGTGCTGTACGGCTCGTACGGTCTCGACCAGTGCATCGACCTCGTCGAGCACGCGATGCAGGCCGATGGCCCGCAGCCCGAGCTGTCGGGCGAATGGCTGATCGGTGATGGCGTTGCCTTGACCATGATCGACACGGTGCCGCCGGCCGGCCACATGGCCGACGCGATGATCGCGCTCAACGACGATGGCGGCTTCGATCTCACCGTCGGCACCGCCGAGTTCGGCAACGGCACCAGCACCGTGCACGGGCAGATCGCCGCGACCGTTCTCGCGACCACCGTCGACAGGATCCGCCAGCGCCAGTCCGACACCGCCCATGGCGGCCACGACACCGGCGCCTATGGCAGCACGGGCACGTTCGTTGCCGGCAAGGCGACGCAAGCCGCAGCCATGCAGCTTGCGACCGAATTGAAGGCGGCCGCCGCCAGCGCATGGCTTTGCGATGTCGCGACCTGCACGCTCGAGGGCGAGTTCGTCGTCAGCGGCGTGCGGCGAATGTCCTTTGCCGAGCTGGCGAAGCTCGCGCGCGAGGCGGGTCGTCCGCTCGTCGCGCACGGCAATTCCGAGGGAACGCCGAGATCCGTCGGCTTCAACGTGCAGGGCTTTCGCATCGCCGTGAACAAGGGCACCGGTGAGATCAGGATTCTCAGGAGCGTGCAGGCAGCGGATGCGGGCGTTGTCGCCAATCCCATGCAGTGCCGCGGCCAGGTCGAGGGCGGTGTTGCGCAGGCGCTTGGTGCTGCGCTCTACGAGGAGATGGTGATCGATGCGAATGGCCGCGTCACCAATCCCAAATTCCGCGATTACCATCTGCCGTCCTTCGCGGACGTGCCGCGCACGGAAGTGTTGTTCGCCGAGACATCCGACACGATCGGACCGTTAGGGGCGAAGTCGATGAGCGAGAGCCCGTACAATCCGGTCGCAGCCGCACTGGGCAATGCGATTGCCGATGCCACCGGGATCCGCTTCACCACACCGCCTTTCAAGCCGGATCGGTTGTTTCCGGCGCTGCACGACAAGTTCGGCGACTAACTGCCGCGATAGGTCGAATAGCTCCAGGGCGTCACCAGCAGCGGCACGTGATAGTGGCTCTCCGGCTCGCTGATCGCGAACCGCAGCGGGATATCGTCGAGGAATGGCGGATCTGACAGCTGCACGTTGCGCTCGGCGTAGTATTTGGCGACGCTGAAGCGAAGCTCGTAGCGGCCGATCGGCAGCGGACGTCCGCCGATCAGCGGCTGGTCGGTGCGGCCGTCTACATTGGTGAGGGTGCGCGCGATGACGCGGCTCTCGCCGAGACTCGCGAGCTCAATCAACTCGACCGCGATGCCCGGCGCGGGCTTGCCCGCGTGATTATCGAGCACATGCGTCGAGAGCCGGCCGTGCACCTTGAGTTTGTCATCCGCGATGACGAGCTGGTCGAGCCGCAGAGCAGCGATACGAGATATTTCCTCGAGGGCGCGGCGTGTCTCGGTCTTAGCGATGTTCTGCAGTCGCGCCTCGAAGTCCTGCAGGATGGAATCCTTGGTGTGCCGGCGCGCGCAGACGATATACGGGATGCCAAATTTTTCGCGATACGCATTGTTCGCCCGCTCAAAGGCCGCATGTTCGGTGTCCGACAGACGGTCGAGACCGGCGCTGTTCTGCTCGGCACTCGAGTCAGGCGTGAGTCCCGCTGCGCGCTGGGTCTTGTTGGCGAGGTCGGGATGCGCGCGTATCAGCGCCAGTTGCACCTCGGGCTCGGCGCTCGCGATCGCCGCCTTGATCGCGTCGAGCAGTGGATTGATGCCGGCAAACGGACGGCGCGCCGCGGCTTCTTGAGCAATCCAAGGCGAATATTCGACCACGTTTTCAAGTACAGCGACGAAATCGTCGAAGCTCGCGGCATTGAGATCAGACAAGGCGATCTGCGACATTGCTTCCCTACCCGATCTCGAACGCGTCGGCGGCAAGATGCGCAAGCTTGTCGTGCCAATGCTGCGCGATCTGCAGCCGCGTCGGCACCCAGACGCGCTCGTGCTTGCTGATATAGTCGAGAAAGCGGATCAGGCCCGCCGCGCGACCCGGCCGGCCGGCGAGACGGCAGTGCAGGCCCACCGACATCATCTTCGGCGCGGTCTCACCCTCGGCATAGAGCACGTCGAAGGCATCTTTCAGATAGGTGTGGAATTGCTCGCCCTCGGCAAAGCCTTGCGGGTTGATGAAGCGCATGTCGTTGGCATCGAGCGTATAGGGAATGATGAGCTGTTTGCCCGTCGCGCCCTTGACCCAATAGGGCAGATCGTCGGCATAGGAATCAGAGAGATAGAGGAAGCCGCCCTCCTCCATCAGCAGACGGTTGGTGTTGATCGAGGAGCGGCCGGTGTACCAGCCGAGCGGCCGAGAACCGGTCGCCTCGGTATGGACGCGGATCGACTCGGCAATCTCGGCGCGCTCCTGCGCCTCGGTCATATCCTTGTGCTCGATCCATTTCAGGCTGTGGCTCGCGATGTCCCAGCCGGACTCCTTCATCGCGGCGACGATTTCCGGATTGCGCTTCAGCGCGGTGGCGACACCGAACACGGTGGTCGGCCATTTGCGCTCGTTGAATATCCGCCACAGCCGCCAGAAGCCGGCGCGCGAGCCATATTCGAACATAGATTCGATATTGGCATGACGCTGGCCGGGCCAGGGCTGCGCGCCCAGCACGTCGGACAGGAACGCTTCCGACGCGCGGTCACCGTGCAGAATGTTGTTCTCGCCGCCTTCCTCGAAATTGACGACGAACTGCACCGCGACCCGCGCGTCGCCGGGCCATTGCGGATGCGGCGGATTGCGGCCGTAACCGCGGAGATCGCGCGGGTAGCGGGCGTCAGTCACTCAGACTTCCTCGAAGCGGATCGGCAGTGCGCCCTTCCACAGCACGCTCTTGCCCAGCGTCGCGAGATTCTCGAGGCCCGAGGTTACCGTGATGAAGTGGTTGCCGGCGAGCTGGCCCATCTTGCTGGCGAAATGCACGCCGCCATAGGCCATCAGGATCTCGGTCTCGCTGATGCCACCGGGATAGAGGATGATCTGCCCGGGTGCGGGATAGCTCGTGTGGTTCTCGTAGCCGACGCCGAAGTCGAGATCGCCGAGCGGCATCCAGACGCCTTCGCCGCTCCAGCGCACATGGATGATATGGCTCTCGAACGGCAGCGCCTTGCGGAACGCCGCGACGGTCTTGGGCGCCGCCTGCTCCTCGAAGCGGGCGTCGAAGGTGAAATCGCCGGCGCGGATAACGAGTTTGCTCATCTCATCTCTCTGGATCGGGGACGGTGGCCCCACGGGGAACTTGCAAGCAAAGAGCATTCCAGCGAGCTTCGCGCAAGTGGCGCTCGCTCCTCACCTGCGGTCGTAAGACCAGCCGAACAGACCGCTCCGCCGCACCTCAGGCTCGGACTCGGCAGCCGGTGCGGGCGCCTCCTTCAGTTCCGCCTGCGGCGGGGGCGGAGGCGGCGCCGGCAGGTTGTCGCACTTCATGGAATAGACCAGCTTGCCGTCCGCGGTGCGTCCGATCGGCGCGCAGGGGTCGGGACGCGCCGCCGAGGTTTTGGGAGCAGGTTTCACCTGCGCCACAGCCGGCGAGGCGATCAAAAGCAGGACCAGCAGATATTTCGACATCGTTGTCGCGCCTGAAACCTTCATTGGCCCTATTCAACCGGATTGCGCCGGTCAAGTCCATCGGGCCCGGCCGGGCGATTGCCGAATATTTAGCCGGGACCAAAAAAGTTGCTCGCCCCATCGTGAAGCCGCGTTGCCGATCGTGAAGCCGGCGACGGTGACACTCGGCCGGACGCATCGCCATGTGAGCGTCAACGACGCGCAGATGAGATCGTCCTCAGTCGGAAGCGTCGTCACGGGAGAAACAACCATGCAGAAGACTCTTGCCATTCTTGGCGCTACGCTGATAACCGCCATCACCATCCAGACCGCCGCGGCGAGCGACCGCCATCACGCCCGCAAGCCCCAGCCTGCTCCCATCACCCAATCGGTCCGCGACTCCAACGCCGCCGTGTGGCCATCGCAGCCGACCGTCCCCGACTGGTCGCGCTACGCCAACGGCGCAATGTCGGCGCCTGCGGGCAGGTGATGTTGGGAGGGTAGAGCGCGGTTGCTCCAACCTCGTCCTTGCGAGCGCAGCGAGGCAATCCAGAGTCTTTCCGCGGGACAGACTGGATTGCTTCGCTGCGCTCGCAATGACGGAGCAAGGGGCGGCATTGCCATCCTCCAATGCATGTTCCAACTCGCAGACACACCTTCGCATTCTCGCGGCTGATTTCGCCCGAGCTTTGCCTGGTCACTCCACCCTCTTGTCCAAGAGGGCGCAGGGAAGGCCGGGTGCTGACCTCGCACCCACGGTCCGCTGTGCGCAAGTAGCGCAAGGAAAAATGCACAGCGGCATACAGGTGAAGCCGAACACACGGCCTTCCCTGCGCAGTGGGTTGACGGCTTATGCCGTGCTCTCCCGGGAGCCGAATTCCTTCTGGCCTCCCTCGCCTCGCAGATTAGCGATGCGGTTAACCCGGTTGGGCGCTCCGCACCTCCGCGAAAAGCTTGGCCGTAGCGACGACGGCCAGGACCACACGATTTTGCCGTACGCGCTCAGCGCCGTCCGTCTACACGTGGCCGCGGACTCACGGGGACTACCCGCCCTGCCCTTAACCTCTCGTGCCGACGCTGCCGCGTCCACCGCAAGTCCGGCTCTCGATCAGTGACGACGTACGATCGCCCCTCCAGGTCGAGCCGGGATGGGCGATACATACGTCATTTCCGAATTTCGGTAAAGCGGAATATTTTTACCGGGAGAGGTTGACAGGCCGCGCGCAGGTGTTTTGCCCGTCGGGCAACCCTCAATACGGATTGTAGTAGCGCGGGCCGCCATAGTAGCCGTAGCCGGGACCATAATAGCGCGGGCCGCCATAGTAATAGTTGTCGTAGTACTCCTGGCGCCGGCTCTCGGCGATCGCGCCTCCGATCAGACCGGCCGCGACGCCCATGAAGGCGAGGCCCGCAGCGTTCGGTCCGCGCCGGTAATAGTGGCGACGCCGCGCAGAGCTGAAATCGGTAGCATTGGATGAGCCTTGCCCTGCCACGGTCGAGGGCGTTGCCCTGGCCGGCGTGGGGGACGCGGCGGCCGACGGCGAGATAGACGCCGCGACCAGGGCCAGACTGGCGAACGCGGCCAGCGCTGCGTTGCGGCCAACTCTCGAATTCACGGACCTGTCACTCATCTTCACGTCCTCTGTTCTCGCCCAATGAAAGATATGGAAACAGCATATAATGCGCAAAGCACTGAAATGGTTTCGTGATGGCGGCAATCTGCCACGCTTGGAACGCTTTGGATCAACCCGGATGACACCACGCACGACCTCTAGGCCCGATAGCTCCAGTATTTCCGGAGTGCATCGCCTGAGGCCTGGAGGTCGAAGCGCCGGTCGGGGGCGAGTTGCTGTGCGATCAAATTGAACATGTCGTTCAGGATCGAACGCTTCTCGCCGAAATAGGAGTGGTGCAGGCCGACCAGGCTGGTGTCGACCAGCGACGCATCGATCGTATCGATGCCGTCAACGATCGTCAGGGCCTCGCCGGCCTCGCCCGCCCGGGGATAGCCGTGCACGAATTTCGAGGCCAGCAGCGCCACGTCGCGCGACGAGGCATAGAGCGTGACGCGCGCAGCACAGCCTTTGAACTTCGCCGCGAGCTGGATGAAGCGGTCGCGGTCGATGTCGGGCGCGGCAAAGATGATCTGACCGAGCTTTGCGGCGCCGGCCGGCAGCTGCCAGGAGGTGACGCGTTCGAGCGTGTTGATCACCGCGCGATTGCCCATGCTGTGGGCGATGATGTGAACCTTGCCGGCGCCGATTTCGCCGAGCGCGAGCTGGAGAAACGCCTCGAAATGATCGCGCGACCAGTCGATCGTGCTCTCGTCCACCGTGTACTTCCTGGTGTCAGCCGCCGACGCCCAGCTATACAGCAGCGTCCGGCCTGCGAATTTCAAATCCACGGCAAGCTGCCCGGCCCGCCGCGCCGCATCCTCGAACGTCACGTTGTAGCCGTGCACGAAGATTAGGACGTCATGATCGCTCGCCGCGGCAAGCGAGTCCTTCAGGCTCGTGACGAAGGCATCCCGGCCAAGCGCCCCGACGGTCTTGAGGATCACGTGCTTTTCGGGATTGGCCGAGAATTCGAAGTGCCACCAACTGGGACCGGTGAGCTCGCCGAGGTCGCGGCCGCGCGTGGGCACGCTGACCTCCGCGACGCCTAAGGACAGCGTGCCGCGCGCGCCGCCAAAATAACGCGCCGGCGTGTCGTCGCCCCGGGCGCGGTCGGTGCCGTAGAAGACCGGGATGGTGACGACGCCGGTCGTCTCATTCGTGGTCGGCCGGACTGTGTCCGGGACGACGGGCGGCGACACCCGGCCGCGACGGGTCACGGTCTCCCTGGCGGTGGTGGGCGCCGCCATGTCTGCCATCAAGCGCTCGACAAGCTCCATGGCCGGCGGCTCCGCAAGCAGCCGTACGACCAGCAGGTCGAGCGACCGGCGAAGCTTGTCCGGATCTTCGCCGCGGCCGGCGCGCCCGGCGAGCTCCTGCAATTCTTCGCCGTAAGGGAGCCATTTGTCGCCCAGCAGATCCTTCAACCGGGGCCCTAGCTCGAGCAAGGCAAGCAACAGGCGAAGCGTGTCCGACATCGCACGTCCCTCGTCGCTGAATGCGGCCAGGCACCAGCCCCGCCGTCCATCGCTAGCCTAGAGGTTGTGAACGATCTGGCAAGTCCGCTGCGCGTGCCAGCGTCAACTTGCCCGGGGCGCGGCGCGCGCTTTACGACAATGCGCCCAGCACGCCGCGCGTTGCCTTGTCGATTTCCTCGACATAGCGGCGCCGGGCAAAGGTCTCGGTGAGGAAGCCGACGACCTTGCGGCTGTCGGTGGAATCGACCACCGCCAGCATCTCGGCCTCGGCCTCGTCGAACACCGCCATCGCGCTCTTCACGTTCATTTCCGGGATCAGAACGATCTCGGTCAGGCGTGCGAGCTCGATGACCTGGATATCGTCGGCGATGGCGTCGAGGTCGCTGGAGAACAAATCGGGCAGCAGGACGAGGCCGACATATTCGTCAGCATTGTTGACGATGACGATGCCGGGCCGCGACCCCAACGCGAATTCCCCCCGTGTCGCGGCGATGGTGGTGGTCGACGGCACCTTGCCGACATCGGAGCGCATCAGCCGCTCGACGGTGAGGTTGCGCAGCCAGCCGACGTCGTTGGCGCTGCGGATGGTCTCGCCGCGCAGATGCAGGCGCCAGGTCGAGAAGGAGTGGCCGAACATGAAGCGGACGCAGATCGAGGTGACGATGCAGCCAGCCAGCACCACGGCGGTGACGTCGACATTGCGGGTCATCTCGAGCACGAGGAACGACATGGTCAGGGGACCGCCGACGATGGCGACGCCGAGCGTCGCCATGCCGGTCAGCATCGCCACTAGCGGATCGATCACGAAATTCGGGCTGATCAGCAGCAGGACACCCGAGAAGAACTTTCCGATCAGGCTGCCGACGAACAACGAGGCGAAAAAGAGACCGCCGCGGAAACCGGAGGCCAGCGAGATCAGGCAGGCCGTCACCTTCAGCGCGATGATGATCGCGATCAGGCCGATGGTCATGTCGTGGAAGAGATCGAGCACCATGGCGCCGTGGCCGGCCGCGAGCACCTGCGGCGTGATGATCGCAAAGCCGCCGACGATGAGACCGCCGATCACCGGGCGCAGCCAGACCGGCAGCCACTTGAATAGCCGCTCGAACACCGAGGACGAGCGCATCACCGCGATGCCGACGCCGCTGGTGACGAGTGCGAGCACGATCAATGCGAGATATTGCTCGACGCCGACGGCGCTAACCCTGGGAATTTCGATCGAATAAGGCGCACCGCCGAGCCATTGCGCGGTCAGCGCGCCCGCGAGCGAGGCCGCCAGTATCGGGGCTGCGCTGCCGACCGAATAGACGCCGACGATCAGCTCGCAGGCGTAGAAGGCGCCGGTGATCGGCGCGCCGAAGGCCGCCGCGATCGCCGCCGCAGCGCCGCAGCCCACGATCAAGCGGAGGTCGTTCCGGCGGAGATTGAAGAACTTGCCGAGCAGCGAGGCGATGCCCGAGCCGATCTGGGTGTAGCCGGCCTCAAGGCCGACCGAGGCGCCGCAGCCGTTCGAGATCAGGGTCTGGCTCGACACCACCACGCTGTCACGCATCGACAGATTGCCGCCGCGCAGCGCATTGGCCTCGATCGGGTCGACTGCGCTCGAGAGCTTCAGCCGTCGCCGCCACCATTCCATGATGCCGAGCACCAGACCGCCAAGCGCCGGCGCGATCATCGCCGCCCAGGGACTGATATAGGTGTTGGCGGAGAGGCGCACGTCGATCGGAATGCCGTAGATCACGACATGGGCGATCTGCGCGATCTCGGCCATCAGCGTCACGATCGCGCCGGCCAGCGTGCCGATCACGAGCGCCAGCGGGATCAGGTAGAACTCGTTGCTGCGCAGGAGCGCGCGCAGCCGGACCATGGTGCGGTTCGTCCCCTTGCCGTCGACGAAATATCTGATCCGCGCGAACACGCCTGCCCTACCCCTCCGACATGCCGTAGCCGGCCATGCGTTGGCGGACCCGTTCGATTTCGGCGCTCGACAGCAGCGGCGGTTTGCCGATCTGGAGACAGCCGTGATATTGCCGCGCCAGCGTCTCGACCTCGACGGCGAGCCACATCGCCTTGTCGAGCGTCGCGCCGATCGCGATCATGCCGTGATGGTCGAGCAGGCAGGCAAGCCGGCCGACCAGCGCGCGCACCGCATGCCCGGACAGCTCCGCCGTGCCGAAAGTGGCATAGGGCGCGCAGCGGATGCTGTCGCCGCCGGCGGCCGCAATCATGTAGTGCACGGGCGGGATGTCCATGCCCATGATCGCCAGAATGGTGCAATAGGTCGGATGGGCGTGCACGACGGCGTTGACGTCGGCACGCGCCTTCAGGATGTCCAGATGGAAGCGCCACTCGCTGGACGGCTTCTGGCCGGGGGCATGCGAGCCGTCCATCGCCATGAAGACGATCTGGTCCGGCGTCATGACGTCATAGGGTACGCTGGTGGGCGTGATCAAGAGCCCGTCCCCATGCCGCAGGCTGATATTGCCGGACGTGCCCTGGTTGATGCCGAGCGCGTTCATGCGGCGGCAGGCGTCGATGATGGCCTGTCTCTTGTCGAGCTCGTCCGTTGTCATCGACATCCCGATTTCATCCGACCTTCTTGTCGACCTTCTTGGCGATGGGCGCTTGTTAGACCCGAAGTACGTCAAAGCAACATGGCAGTGCAAGCGAAAGCGGACCTGTTCAGGTGCCGGCGAGCCCGCCACACCGATAATTATATCGTAAAATCAACAGATTAACAGATTGCCGCAGCCTAATGACAGGCTCGCCCGGACGGCCGCGATCCCGTTGATCACAAACTGCGCCGAATAGGCCGCGAACAGCATGCCGAGGACGCGCGACAGCACGGCATTACCGGTGCGCCCCAGCGTCCGCGCGATCAGGCTCGCCGAGACGAAACAGAGCATGCAGAGCAGGCAGACCGCGAGCACGATCGCGATGATGATCGTGACTATCGCCTTCGGCGCCGCGGAACAACTCCGCGGCGTCGATGCGTCAGACTGCAAGGGCCTGCTCCGCTTCGAGGAGCCAGGCATGCTCCAAGCGCGCGATGCTGGAATTTGCTGGAACCATCACCATATCCTCGCTTTCCAACCACAGCGCCTTCCCCGAGTTTTTGCCATGCAACCCAAAAACCCCTTCGACTGGATGCTGTCCGAAGCCCTGGACCAGCTGACCCGCGGCGAACGGCTGCGCCAGCAGTTCGGCCGCCAGGAAGCCTGCTGGGAGCCGCCGATCGACGTGCTCGAGACCGAGCATGAGCTCCTGATCCTGGTCGCGCTTCCCGGCGTCAGCCCGGACAATGTCGAGACGGTGATCGAGGACGGCGTGCTCGTCATCTCCGGCCAGCGCACGCTTCCGCCGGAGCTTCGCAACGCCCGCATCCACCGGCTCGAGCTGCCGCAGGGCCGCTTCGAGCGGCGGATCGCGCTTCCCCTCGGCCGCTACGCCATCAGCCGCTTCGTGATGGACGGTTGCGTCGCTCTGCGCCTCGCCAAATCCTGAGGTCGATCATGGCCACCGAACAGATGACTACCGCACAGACCAGTCCTGACGTGAAGATCCCCGAAGACGCACTGATCATCATCCCCGTGCGCGAGATGGTGCTGTTCCCCGGCGCCATCGCGCCGATCGCGATCGCGCGGCCGAAGTCCGTCGCCGCCGCACAGCAGGCGCTGCGCGAGCAGCGGCCGATCGGCATCGTCCTGCAGCGTAGCCCCGAGACCGAGGAGCCCGGCCCGGACGATCTCTATCGCGTCGCGACCATCGCCAACATCGTGCGCTACATCACCGCGCCCGACGGCAGCCATCACATCGTCTGCCAGGGCGTGCAGCGCGCGCGCATCCTCGACTTCCTGCCGGGGACGCCGTTCCCGGCCGCGCGCATCCAGCAGATCCCCGAGCCGATCACGAATTCGCCCGAGATCGAGGCGCGGGCCCTGAACCTGCAGCGCCAGGCCATCGAGGCGATCGAGCTGCTGCCGCAGGCGCCGCCCGAGCTGGTCGCGATGTTCCAGAACACCACCGCGCCCGGCGCGCTGGCGGATCTGGCGACCTCGTTCATGGACATCAAGCCGCAGGACAAGCAGGAGGTGCTGGAGACCATCGACCTCGCTCTGCGCGTCGAGAAGGTGTCGAAGCATCTGGCCGAGCGGCTGGAGGTGCTGCGCATCTCCAACGAGATCGGCCAGAAGACTCGCGCCAGCTTCGACGAGCGGCAGCGCGAGGCGATCCTGCGCGAGCAGATGGCGACCATTCAGCGTCAGCTGGGCGAAGGCGACGGCAAGGCCGCCGAAGTCGCCGAGCTGACGGCTGCCATTGCCAAGGCCAACATGCCGCCGGAAGCGGATGCGCATGCGAAGAAGGAGCTTCGCCGCTACGAGCGCATGCCCGAGGCCGCCGGTGAATCCGGCATGGTCCGCACTTATCTCGACTGGCTGATCGAGCTGCCGTGGGCGCTGCCCGCGGAGAAGCCGATCGACATCAAGGAAGCGCGCCGCATCCTGGATGCCGATCATTTCGGCCTGGAGAAGATCAAGAGCCGGATCATCGAATATCTGGCGGTGCGCAAGCTCGCACCGCAAGGCAAGGCCCCGATCCTGTGCTTCGTCGGCCCGCCCGGCGTCGGCAAGACCTCGCTCGGCCAATCCATCGCGCGCGCGATGGATCGCCCCTTCGTGCGTGTCAGCCTGGGCGGCGTGCATGACGAGGCCGAGATCCGCGGCCACCGGCGCACCTATATCGGCGCGCTGCCCGGCAACATCATCCAGGGCATCAAAAAGGCTGGCACGCGGAACTGCGTCATGATGCTGGACGAGATCGACAAGATGGGCCGCGGCGTGCAGGGCGATCCCTCTGCCGCCATGCTGGAGGTCCTCGACCCCGAGCAGAACGGAACGTTCCGGGACAATTATCTGGGCGTGCCCTTCGACCTCTCGCGCGTGGTGTTCATCGCGACCGCCAACATGCTGGACCAGATTCCCGGTCCGCTCTTGGACCGCATGGAGCTGATCAGCCTTGCCGGCTACACCGAGGAGGAGAAGCTGGAGATCGCGAAGCGGTATCTGGTACGGCGGCAGCTGGAGGCCAACGGCCTGACGGCCGAGCAGGCCGAGATCGAGCCGGAGGCGCTGAAGCTGGTCGTCAAGGGTTACACCCGCGAGGCCGGCGTGCGTAACCTCGAGCGCGAGATCGGCAAGCTGTTCCGCCATGCCGCGGTGCAGGTCGCCGAAGGCACGGCTGCGAAGGTCGTGGTGACGCCGAACGACATCGGCACCGTGCTCGGCCAGCCGCGCTTCGAAGGCGAGATCGCGCAGCGCACCAGCATTCCGGGCGTGGCCACCGGCCTTGCCTGGACGCCGGTCGGCGGCGACATCCTGTTCATCGAGGCCTCGCGCGTGCCCGGCCGCGGCGGGATGATCCTGACCGGGCAGCTCGGCGACGTCATGCGCGAGAGCGTGCAGGCGGCGATGACGCTGGTGAAGAGCAGAGCCACGCAACTCGGCATCGATCCCCAGGTGTTCGAGAAGAGCGACATCCACGTTCACGTGCCGGCGGGTGCAACCCCGAAGGACGGACCGAGCGCGGGTGTGGCGATGTTCACGGCCCTGACGTCGCTGCTCACCAATCGCACGGTGAGGAGTGACACCGCCATGACCGGCGAGATCTCGCTGCGAGGGCTGGTGCTGCCGGTTGGCGGCATCAAGGAGAAGGTGGTGGCCGCCGCCGCCGCCGGACTGAAGCGGGTGATGCTGCCGGCACGCAACAAGCGGGACTACGACGACATCCCGAAGAGCGCGCGGGACAACCTCGAATTCATCTGGCTGGAGCGCGTCGACGAGGCCATCGCGGCGGCGCTCGAGCCGGCTGAGGCCAAGGTCGAAGCGGCGGAGTGATGTGATGAAGAAACTGCTGGAAGAAGCGAAGCGATCGCGGAAGACGCAGCGGCTGCGTCAGTTGCTGGATCGGGCCATCGACCGGGTGCGCGATGCGCTCGCAGGACCCGAGCCGCGGCTTCAGCCGATCCCGGTCCGGGTGAAGCGCCGCAAGGGCTGAACCCCTCCGCCTCAGCCCTCGCGGTCACATACTCAGTACAAAAGGCCCCCTCTCATCGAGGGGGCCTTTGCGTGATCAGGCCACGGCGTCCTTGGCAGCCTTGACCGGGCGGGCGCGGACGATCTTCCGGGCCGGCTTGGCCTTGAACATCATCTCTTCACCCGTGAACGGGTTGGTGCCCTTGCGCGCCTTGGTCGCGGGCTTCTTGATGACGACGAACTTGGCGAAGCCCGGCACCAGGAACAGGCCGTTCTTCTTGAGCTCCTTGTGGCCGACGTCGGTCAGCGTCTCCATGACGCTCTTGACGTCGCGCTTGGAAAGCTCGGTGGCGGTCGCAATCTTTTCGATCAACTGCGATTTGGACATTTGGGCTGGCATCGTGTCTCCTCTGATTCGTTGCCGGTTGCATATTAGACCAACCGGCGAAGGCCTAGAGCCTTCTGCACAGTTTTGTCGCGGTTTTACGGGCTTTTTTGGCCCCCTCAGGCAAAAAACCCTGCATTTTAGCGGCTTCCTGAGCGGAAGGCACCTCGGGCAGCGGTTTTTGCCTTGTTTCAAAGGCCCGCAAGCAGCCTTGCTAAAGCTGATTCGATGCTTTCGACAAGCGACGACCGGCCTCTTTGCCCGAGGAGGAGCGCGTTTCACCCTAGAAAATAAGGCTAGATCCGTTCGATGATGATAGCCGGTGCCATGCCGCCGGCCGCGCACATGGTGACGAGACCACGCTCGAGGTCGCGCCGTTCGAGCTCGTCGAGCACGGTGCCGATCAGGATCGAGCCGGTCGCGCCGATCGGATGGCCGAGCGCGATCGAGCCGCCATTGACGTTGACCTTGGCGCGGTCGAGCTTGAGATCGCGGATATATTTTTCCGCAACGACCGCAAAGGCCTCGTTGATCTCGAACAGATCAATGTCATCGATGGTGAGCCCGGCCTTCGCCAGCACCTTGCGCGTCGCCGGCACCGGCGCGTTCAGCATCAGGGTCGGCGAGTCCCCCATATTCGCCATCGCCACCACGCGGGCACGCGGCTTGAGACCATGCGCCTTGGCGTAGGACGGCGATGCCAACAGGATCGCAGCGGCACCATCGACGACACCCGACGAGTTGCCGGCGTGGTGCACGAAGTCGATGTTGAGATCAGGATATTTCTGCAGGATCAGGCCGCGATAGGTCGTGCCCTTGTCGTCCAGCGCATAATCGGCAATCGCGGGGAAGGCGGGCTTCAAGCTGCTGAGCCCTTCCATCGTGGTCTGCGGCCGCGGATATTCTTCGTGGTCGAGCGCGAGGCTGCCGTCCTCGCGATGAACGGGCACGAGGCTCTTCTTGAAGTGGCCACCGGCAATCGCCTGCGCCGCCCGTTTCTGGCTTTCGAGCCCGAGCGCATCGACGTCCTGCCGCGTGATGCCTTCCAGCGTCGCAATCGCATCGGCGCAGACGCCCTGATGCGACTGCGGGTGCCGCGCACGCAGGCGCAGATTACCGCTATCCATCATCATCGGACCGCCGCCGCGACGCCCCTCCATCGACATCATCTCGCATCCGCCGGCGATGACGAGATCTTCCGCGCCAGCCATGATCGAGCACGCCGCCATGTTGACGCTGGTGATGCCGGAGCCACAAAAGCGATCGAGCGTCACGGCGCTGGCGCGCACGTCATAGCCGGCATCGAGCGCCGACATCCGCCCGAGATCGCCGCCCTGCGTTGCGACCTGTGCGCTGCAGCCCCAGACGATGTCGTCGACATCGGCGGTGTTGATGCCGGTGCGATCGGCGAGCGCGCGCAGCACGGTGGCGCCAAGCTGCTGCGGATGAATGCCGGAGAGTGCTCCCTTGCCCGCCTTGCCGACGCCCCGCGGGGTGCGGCAGGCATCGATGATCAGCGCGTCGGTCATGGCGTTGTCCTCTTGTCATGAGCGTTGAAGGCGGTTTTGAATCACGGGGAGAGCGGAGTCAATGCGCGGCGTTTACGCCCCCGCCGCGTTGTTTGCGATCACGTTGCGGTAAAAGCTCGCGCTGAGTTTTGGCGTACGCACCTGGGTGTCGAAATTGACGTGATAGAGCCCAAAGCGCTTGTTGAGCCCGAACACCCATTCGAAATTGTCCATCAGGCTCCAGAGGAAGTAGCCGCGCACCGGTACGCCCTCGGTGGTGGCGCGCTGGAGCTGGGCGAGATAATTGCGCAGATACATGATGCGGTCGGTGTCATAGATCTTGCCGTCCTGCATCACCTGGTCGTCGCCGGACGTGCCATTCTCGCTGATATAGATCGCATCCGTCTTCCAGATATTTGCAGCCAGCTTCGGCACCCAGTAGATCGTCTCGGGGCCAACGCGGAGCCAGTCCGAATTCATGTGCGGAAACGCTTTCGGGATCGGCAGCGGCATGAAGCCCGCACCCTGGTCGGACGCAACGATGTAGTGCTGCGGCGCGTAGATGTTGAGGCCGAGGAAGTCGACCGGCGAGGAGATGATCTTTAATTCCGCCTCGGTGTATTTCGGCGCGGCGGCGCCGGCATATTTCAGGAATGCGTCGGTGTAGCGGCCTGTCATGATGACGTTGAGATAGCCGGCATTCAACTCGCGCAGCGCGATCTCGGCGGCGCGGACGTTCTCGGGCGTGTCGATCGCGGGAATGCAGGCATCGATATTCTCGGCCGGCCCGACGCGCGTGCCGCGTCGGCCATGAGCGCGCACCGCCTGCACCGCAAGCCCGTGCGCGAGCGCGCTGTTGTGCCGGATCTGGTTCAGTTCAGCCTGCGGCAGGGTCAAGCCCGGCGCATCGATGCCGATGCCGTAGCCGAAATAGACGAAACGGCCGCTCTCGTTCAGCGTAAAGACGTTCCTGACGCGATCGGTCATGTGCTCGGCGACATAGGCCGAGTAGTCGCCAAAGATCTTGCAGGTCTCGGTCGAGCGCCAGCCACCAAAACGGTCCTGCAGCGATTGCGGCAAGTCCCAGTGATAGAGCGTCAGCCACGGCTCGATGCCGTTTTTCAGGAGCTCGTCGACCAGGCGATTGTAGAAGTCGAGCCCTTTCGGGTTCGGCTTGCCGTCGCCGTCCGGAAACACCCGCGGCCAGGCCACCGAGAAGCGATAGGCCTTGCAGCCGAGCTCCTTGATGAGTGCAATGTCCTCCTTGTAGCGGTGATAATGCTCGTTGGCGCGGTCGCCGTTGGTGCCGTCCTCGATCTTGCCGGGGATGCGGACGAACTTGTCCCAGATCGAGGCCCCTCGCCCGTCCTCCTCGACCGCGCCCTCGACCTGATAGGACGAGGTCGCCGTGCCCCAGAGGAAATTTTGCGGAAAGCCGCCGGCGCTATGCGGCACCGCTGCCGGCATGGCGTCGGCGAGCTCCAGGGGGGCCGTCATTCCGGCTGCGGACAACCCCGCGATTTTCGCGAACTGGCGACGCGAGACCTTGTCCGACATTGGTACTGCTCCGCTTCCATCGTTTTCGGACGGCACATTGACGAGTTCCGGCCGATTTGAGAAGCAACCTCCCTGGTGTCTCGACTGTAATCGGCGCTCACACCTGTCGTCTCCGACGTGGAGCGCCGATAAAGCGTTATCGGACCAAACCATGGTTTAGCTTGAAGAGAACCCGGTTCCTGAGGTCTCATCCGGACGGCTTGCACCGAAGCGGATCGGACGTTCCCCCGTTGTGGATACCGGGACTTATCTGTGTCCAAGGCATGAAACTCGCATGACAAGGTACCGGGAGACCCGTAACTTTTCGCCTTGAAGGCGCACGAGGGGACAGGGATGATTCACGCTGGCGTAAGCCTGATGGCGTTGCGTGGTGATCGGCCCGGCCAGGATGTCGCTGCCGGCCTCACCCCAGGCCTTTCGTTCGCTTTGGTGCCACTTGCGCCGCGAGAGATGCTGCGCGTTTTACGGCGCGGCTCTACCGTCACCGTGGAGATCCATTGGCCGTCCGGAGAGGCAGGCCTCTTCCTGCGATGCCGTATCGAGCTGAACGCGAGAGACCAGTGGCGGTTGCAGCATCGGTGGCACGCCCATCAGGCTGCGAACCATCAATCTTCTCAATTGGCGATCCTTGCAATGACATTGCTGCTGGCCATCTGCGGCTGGATCGCCGGCGGAGCCGAGGGCATGCAACGGGCGCTGTTGGGAAGCACGCCCCGTCCCGACGAAACGGTCCTCTCGCGCGAGAATGTGTATCGCTGGTTCGGCGCCCGCCTGCTGTCCCCTGCCGCGGTGCCGGACCTGTTCGCCATTCTGACGAAAGTTTGCAGCCGGGCCGGCCTGGTGCGATTGCCGGATCTCTATTGTCTGCCGGCACCGCGCGACATGAATGCCTATGCACTCGGCGGACCGGAACGCAGTGCGATCGTGTTGACCGAAGGCCTGCTACGCGGCCTGACGCACGACGAGATTGCCGGGATATTGGCCCATGAAGTCGCTCATATTCGCAACAATGACGCCCGGACGATGGGTTGGGCGACAGCGTTGCGACACGCAATCGATTGGACCTCGCTCGCCGGTCTCGCGCTGCTGCGAACCAGCCATCATCACGGTGGCATGACGTCAAGCCGGCCATTGGCGATGCTGCTGAGCGCAGCACCGACTCTCGGCCAGCTCCTTGGACTTGCTCTGTCGCGCGTTCGCGAACTGGATGCAGATGCAACGGCGCTCGAACTGACCGGCGACTCGCGAGCGCTCATCGCCGCACTCGACAAGCTGGAGCGTCATCACACCGGCTCTGCACCAAGCCGCACGTCCGCATTCGTGCATGATCCGATGCGCTTGCTTCGCAGCCATCCCGCCACCTCCGAGCGCGTCGGCACATTGCTCAACCTCGCCTATTAGCATTCGCTGAAGTTGACACAGATGCACATCGGAAGGCTCGCTAACCAGGCAAAGAGTGCTGACGAAAATCCGCGCGGCTTGAAACTTTTGTGAAATTTGATTGCCGCCAAAATATCGCCGCGCTTGCGCGAAACCATTTGGAGGTGAGTACGTTTTCCGCGTCTCTGCTCATTGCAGAACCGGGGAGAAACCAGCGTAATTGCCGAACGCTTGAGCGGGACGTAAGACATAAATGGCTGGCCACCATGCCAGCGAGGAAAATCCGCTCCCATATCTCTCGACGGCTATCATTTTGCCGCTCTAAAACATTTCACCGTCGGCTTGTCACCTTGAGGGGACGCAGCTCGCGCCTCCCAAGCGGGTGATATTGCTTGCGGCTGAGACTTCCGTGCCAAGCATTTGAACTTGAAGGTCCAACGCCGACTCACCGGCGTGATGGACGGCCATTTCCAGCGAAGGGGTCGCGCATGCGACCGGCCTGGGCAGGATTTTGGGCTGAGGGCACCAACCATCGCAAGGAGATCAAGCGATGACCTACTATGACACCCTTCAACAGAACCTCGCGCATGGTTCGCCATTTGGACAGTTCGGTCCGCAACAATGGGGATCCGGAGCTTTCGGTTCGCAAGGCGGCCAACAGTATGGAGGAGGCGGTCTTGGACTGGGCCAGGCTGCCTATGGACAGCAATACGGGCAGTTCGGCGGTCAGCCGCCCTTTGGCGCGTCTGGATATGGCCCCGGCTGGGGCGGGCAAATGGGTGGGGGACAGCAGCACTGGGGCGGCCAACAGCGCCAGCTTTCGCCACAGGACGTGAATGAGGTCGTGCGCCAATTGGTACCGGCGCTACCTCAAATTCTCGCGCAAGCTCAGACTCCGTTCGCGGGAATGGGCTATGCGGCTTACGGCCAGGCGCCGCGGCAGCTAAGTCCGCAAGACGTGAGCGAGGTCGTGCGACAGATCCTGCCCATCGTGCCGCAGATCGTGGGAATGCTGCAGGGCCAGCCCCAAATGCAGCATTCGGCCATGCACGGCGGTCCCGGTCAGGGTCAATTCGGAGGCCTTGGTCAATTCGGTCTCGGCTATCCGACGCAGACTCAGCCGGCGCAGATGTGGGGTGCGCAGTTCGGCGCGCCGCAGTTCCAGGCGGCATTCGGCGGTCCGACCGGCTTTGGCCAGCAGCGACAACTAACGCAGCAAGATGTCGCCGACATCACCCGCCAGTTGATCGGCGTCATTCCCCAGGTCATCGGTAACCTTCAGGCCTACGGCCAGCAGCGGATGATCTGACCGTGCGGTAAGGCGCGACCGCCGCCAAAAGCGGCGGTCGCGCCTGCCGTTGCGAACGCTTCCTCCGAAGGAGAACCCTCATGTCGGATTCCAATCCCTCTGCCGCAACCGCGTCACAGCGGCACTCGTCAGACATTCAGCAACTCGTGGGCCTGCTCAGCAATCTGATGCCGCTGCTCTTGCGCCTGCAATCCCAAGGGTTCGAGCAGCCGTTCCGGACCATGCCCGGCACCTTCCCGATACCGAACCCGGTGCTCGATCATCAGGCTGCGGAAAACATGATCGGAGACATGACCGCAGAATCGCTGCGTTCGCTCTCTGCCTATCTCGAGGCCAACGCCGCACAGCATGCGGGCCTCGAAAACTGCGTCTCGATCGTCACCCAGGCAGCCAACAAGTTTACCGAGCGGGATTTTGCGCAGGCCTTCAACCTGATCTATTTCGCCTATCGCGCGATCGAAGCCGCCCGCGCAGCCGATCCCCACCTTCCGTTGCTGCGACAGGCTTCGATCGATCGCACGCAATCTTCTATCCACTGAAATCAAAGGAGGCGACGCCATGGCAACGAGTCCAGATGATGCGCGACCGACCTCGAGCGACAATCGACGCAAACCAGTGCGCACCACTCAATACATGATCGCGCCGGCGGGCGCCGGCATCAGCGCTCAAACGCTGGCCGAACAACTGAACCAGTTCGGCAACATCCTGTGGACCCACGACCAGCGCGGCGTCAGTGGCCCGCCAATTGCGATCGTGCGCATGCCCGACGAAGCCGCCGCCGCCTTGCGCCGCTCCACGGCCGGCAGCCTGATCATCGAGCCGGACAGCCATCTGCGGGCTGCATCCTTTGCCGGCTCGGCCTCCTCTTTCATCCCGGCGGCCACGACGATGACCGCGCTCGGGCCGGACTTGAAGGTGACGATCCGGGTTCTCGGCGAAGCAGGTGCACCTGTGGAACATGCAACTGTGCGGCTCGTTGGCGAGCAGGCGTCAGCTCAAGGACGGACCGACCGTGATGGCAACGTCGATCTTGCGCTGCTGGGCGAAGTACCGGAAACAATCGCCGCCATTTTCGTCAGTGCGCGCTCCGGCCATTGGGGCTTGTGGCAACAGCGGCCCTATATCGAGGCCGATGCGGTAAACACCCTCACCCTGAAACCGTTGCCGCTACATGGCCGGCTGGATTGGGGCGGCGAAGCGATGCACTTCGATCAGGTTCCTGACCACTGCCGTGGAGCTGACGTCAAGATCGCGCTCATCGACAACGGCGTGGCGACCAGCCACAAGCAATTGGCTGACATCAAACACGGTACCGATGCCCGAAGTGGCGAAGATCGCTCATGGTCAAAGGACGTCACCGGCCACGGCACGCCTTGCGCCGGCATCATCAATGCGGCCGCACAGGCAGATCACGGCGTCCGCGGCTACGCCCCGGACAGCGAGCTGCATGTTTGCAAGCTTCCCCTGGATGCCCGTTGCAGCGACCTGATCGCAGCGCTCGATGATTGCCTGCAAAACGGCATCGACGTGGCGTGCGTCGGAGTCGGTTGCGAGCGCGGCTCCGTGCTGGTTGAGCAGCACATTGCCATGGCCAAGCAGCAAGGCGTCAGCATCATCGCGGCCGCCGGCAACGCCGGAGAGGGCATGCTGTTTCCGGCCTGTTCTCCGCATGTCGTGGCGGTCGGTGCGGTCGGACAGATGGGAAGCTTCCCGGAAGACAGTCCGCAGGCGGCGCAGGCCGCAGCCGCCACTGCGGCGGCGGGCGGGTTGTTTGTACCGCCGTTTTCTTGCCGCGGGTCCGAACTCGACCTCTGCGCACCTGGTGTTGCGGTCATTGCCTGCCAGTCGCCGGACGGCTACGCGGTCTGCGATGGCACCTCGATTGCGGCGGCTTACGTCGCCGCGCTCGCAGCCTTGATCCTCGCCGACCACATCGACTTCAAGGGCAGCTTCGTCGCCAAGGATGCCCATCGGGTCGAACGCCTGTTCCAAATTCTGAAGGATACGGCGCAGCCCATCGGCCATCCATGGCAGACCGGGGCCGGGTTGCCGGATGCAGCCCGCGCGCTCGGCGTCTGGTCCGATCAGCGGCCCCTCGCCATGCCCCTGAATGCGGGATTGCGCGAGATGCGCGGCGCCATTCGGCAGCTCGACCGGATTCCATTCGGCGCAAGCCAGGCGATGATGTTCGAGCCGCTGCGCGGCCCTGCCAACGTGACGCGGCTTCCGCTGAATCCGGCCCCTCTGGCGTTCCAGGCTGCCGGCGGGGGAACAGCCGGGGGAAGAGCGACGGTGCATGAACTCAGAGCAGCGATGGCGCTCGCGGGTCTAGCGGAGGGACCTTAGAGAATGATCGGGACCCCGCAGTCCTAGAACGTCACCCGCGCGCCCGCGTAAAACGCGCGCGGCCTTGCCGGGCCCAGCGAGCGCGGATCGGTGAAGGGGTTTCCGCCATTGGTGAAGTTCGGCAGAGCGCCGGTGTCGAAGAACTGTCCGTAGGTCGCGTAGCGATTGTCGAAGACGTTGTCGATCTTGCCGTAGATCTGGAAATTCTTGGCGACCTGGTAGGACGTGTGCAGATTGAAGACCGTATAGGATGACAGCTTGGAATACTGGTTGGATTCGTCGCCGACCAGGTATTGGCTGGAGACAAACAGCGCATTGCCGCCAACCTTCCACTCATCGGTAACAGCGTAGTCGATACCGACCTTGACCCGGTGACGCGGGATCGCGGGTATCTGGTTGCCGGGCAAGACCTGGATGTTTCCGTCGGCATCGGCGAACGGGCTGTTCGAGCCGAGCGTCAATGCGTCGAGGAAGCGGGCATCGACGAAGGTGTAGCTGGCCTGGAACTGAAGCGTCGGTGATTTGATGTTGACCTCGGCCTCGAGCCCCTGCCGTCGTGTCCTGCCGACATTGGTGAAATAGCCGAAGCCGGTCCGGCCGGGAACGGGGACGGCCAGGATGTCATCATAGTTGGTGGCGCGGAAGCCGCCGATCTTCCATCCGAGCGTGCCGATGTTCAGCTCCCTGGTACCGCGCAGGCCAGCCTCCACCGTTTTGGACACGACCTGCTTCAACGGCGGGTCGGAGACCAGAAACGCCGCGATGAGACACGGATTGTTCGGATCGGCGCAGCCGAGCTCGAGCGGTGTCGGCACGCGGTTGGCCTCGGAATAGCCGGCATAGGCGGTCAGCTCCGGCGTGATCTTGTAGGTCCCGCCGATCACCGGATTGAACCGGGTGTAGGTGTAGTCGCCGTTGAGCGCAGTGCCGAGCTGGTCCTCCAGCGAGATGCGCGCCACGTTGAAGCGGCCTCCGCCGGTAATCGCGAAGGCATCCGTGACGTTGAACGTGTCCATCGCATAGAGGCCGTTATATTGATTGACGGTCCGCAGCGAGACGGGACCGGCAAACCCGGTATCGATCGTGCCGGTCGGCCCCAGGAAGATGCCGCCGCCGCTCACGACATAGTTCTCTCCGATCGAACCGATCTCGGCGGTGGCATCGTAGCGCGTGACGCTGGCATCATAGCTTGTGCCCATCACGAAGCGGTTGTCATGCCCAAACAGCTGATCGGTGTTGGTGGCCTGCCCCGATGCGCCGAAGCTGGTCGACCGTATCGAGCTCCGGTCGATCTCGCCGAGGATCGTTCCCGGCGCAAAGGGATTGCCAAGCTGCACGCCGTTCGTGCCATTCGCGGGCGTCGCACCGTCGCCGAAGCACAGCAACGTCGCGTCCGCCGTGCACTCGCCGACGTTGGTTGGATTGCCGTCCACGATCTTCTGCTCGTACCTGCGCACATGCGCGGTGCCTTCGAGCGTCCAGGTCGGCGTCGCGTCGGCCCTGGCGGTCAGGTTGAGATAGCCGACGCGGTTGGCGCTGGTTTGCGGTGTCGTGTAGGTCGCGCCCCAATATTTACCCAGGAGCTCGGCCGGAACGGTGGCGTTGGCGCCGAAATCGTTCTTGGCGACCCCCATATTGACGTGGAATTCGCTGTCGCCGGCCTTGTAGCCGACGTCACTGTAGAAGCGCCGCACGTCCGATTGGGAGAAGTTGCGAAAACCGTTGTCGTGCAGGCCTTCGAGCGCGGCGTAGATGCCGTAGTTCTGGTCGACCACCTTGCCCCATTGCGCCGAGCCCTGGATGCGGCCGAATGAGCCGCCCATGGCATCCAGCTCCGCGCCTTGATAGGTGAAGCCATCCTTCATTTGCAGATTGATCGCGCCTCCGAGCGCGTTCAGGCCGAAGACCGGGTTATTGGTCACCAGCGTCACCGACCTGATCGCCGCGGTCGGGATCAGGTCCCAGTTGGCGGCGTCCGAGAACGCTTCGTTGATCCGCACGCCGTTCTGGTACACCGCGAGTCCTTGCGGCGTGCCGGTCACGGGCGAGGCGACAAAGCCGCGAAACTCGACGTTCGGCTGGAACGGGTTGCCGGTCACCTCGCTGATGCTGACCCCGGCAATGTTGTCGCGCAGCGCATCCGTGACGTTGAGCGAGCCGGTGCGCTTGATCTGGTTGGCGTCAACGGCGTTGATCGCCGACGGAACCTTGTCGACATCGAGACCCCTGCCGGTGCCAGGCGCGGTCGGGTAGACGTAAATCCTGCCCTCCCTCGGCTTGCCGGAGCTCGCAGCCGTCCGCGCAACCGGCCGCGGCGACGCGCGCCGCGGCGTCGGCTGCGGCGCCACCACCTCGACCGCAGGCAGATTCTGGACGTTGGTCTCTTCGTCCTGCGCAGCGCGGGCGCTGGTCCCGAAACAGAGTCCGGACACCAACCCGGTCGCGACCAAGGCCATCAGCAGACGCCGCGTGTGTCCCAGCTTGCGCATTCCTAGTATTGTCCCACCCGTAACCTTCAGCTGTTTTGGTTTTCACCGTTGGTTGTGACGAGTGTATTCGGCGGCGGCTCATGCACCAGCCGCAAAAGGTCGGGCACAATCCGTACCCGTTTTCCCGACCAAATCGGGAATTCTTCCCGATCGAACCGGACGCGATCAGGCCGCAGCGGTTGGAACCAGCGCCTCTACGGTGACGCCGCCCGCGCCCGACGCCACGTTGAGCGTGCCGCCCAGCGCCAGAATACGCTCGCGCATGCCGACGAGGCCGAAGCCGAGCTTCTGGCCCGGCTCCATGCCGTGGCCGTTGTCGCTGACCCGGACCCGGGCGCAGCAGCGACCGTCGCGGCCGGGCTGCTCCGCCGGCTCGATCACGACATTGATCGCGGTCGCGCCGGCGTGGCGGAACGCATTGGTGAGCGCCTCCTGCACGACGCGATAAATCGTCAGGTCCGCGGTCTCGCCCGTAACCCCCAGCGCCGGCGAGATCGTCGTCTCGATGTTCACGTCGGGATGCGATTCCCGCCACAGCCGCGACAGCGATTCCAGCGCCTTGCCAAGGCCAAGCTCGGCAAGGCCGACGGGCCTCAAGCGCTCCAGCACGCGACGGGTGAACTGCTGCAGCGCATTGATCTGCTCCAGCAAGGCTCCGCCGTGTTTTCGCACGGCATCTGCACTTGGTGCGCGTCCGTCGGCGAGCTTTGCGAGAGCGCTGGCATGCGCGCGCAGCGAGAACAGATACGGCCCGAATTCGTCATGCAGCTCGCGCGCGATCTCCTTGCGCTCGACGTCCTGGAGCGACACCGCGCGCTCGGCAAGCCGCCGCTTGTCCTCGACCGCCTCGCCAAGCGTCGCCGCGAGATGATTGAGCTTGGTGCAGATCGCAGCGAGCTCAGGCGCGCCGTCGGGCACTGCACGCGCGTCGTAGCGGCCGTCCTCGAGCTCGCCCATCGTCTGTGTCAGCGACTCAAGCGGCGCGAGCGCGCGGCCGACGACCGTCATCATCACCAGAAACAGCACCAGCGCGATGACTGAACCGACCTCGAGCTGCGTGACGATGGCATCCCATATCTCGGCAATCTCGTCATTGGGATGCGAGGTAATCACCAGCGAGCCAGGCTTGCCATGGACCGAGACCGGCACGCTGACGGCGGTCTGCTCGGGATGAACCAGGCTGACGAACCAGGCCGGTGGCCCGGACGTGTCGTCATCGGCCTCGGTGCGCGGCGGCGTCAACGGGTTCCCACCTGCGTCCCGAAGCGCAATGCTGATATGGCGGAGCCGATTGAGGTCACGCGCGATCTGGCTCAGCCTGGCGTCGGGATCCGGCGCCTCGTTGAGATCGGCAACGATCATCTCAATGAACTCGCGCGCCAGCCGGATCACGCTCTGGTCCTCGGCCTGGACGCGGGGACCGGCCTCCGCGACCTGTCGGGCGATGTTGACGGCGAGCCCGAGCGCAAGCAGCAGCGCCAGCAGGAGGTTGATGCGCCCGCGCAAGGATAGATTTTGCCACATTGCTCTCGCCTGCCCCACGAAGGATCGCTCGCCCCTGTCCGATAGCGTTGACAGCGACGAAGCGCCCGATATCTAATCGGAAGCGTACAGCAATCCCGGCCGGGTTGCATGACCCGACATGAGACGCGCGTCCGTCCCGTCCGGAATCATGCGGCGCGAAAACAGGCAAATTCTTTCACGGGGATGCGCTGTCACGGGGAACGCCTATGCGCATTCTGATAGTCGACGATCATCCCATTGTCGCCTCCGGCTGCCGCGCGGTGCTGGCCGACGAAGGCGAGATCGAGATTTTGGAGGCCGCCGATGCCGAAGACGGCGAGTGCGTGTTCATCGTCGAGCGCCCCGACCTCTGCGTCATCGACATCAACCTGCCGACCGTCTCCGGCTTCGAGCTTGCGCGCCGCATCCTCGAACGCGCGCCTGATGCCCGCATCATCATGTTCAGCATGAACGACGACCCGGCCTTTGCCGCGCGCGCGATCGAATGCGGAGCCAAGGGCTACGTCTCCAAGACCGGCGACCCCGACGATCTCGTTGAGGCGATCCGCACCGTCGGCGGCGGCGGCACTTATCTTCCGAGTGCGATCGCGCGCAGCATCGCCTTCGCAGGGCCCATGCTGGCGCAAAGCCCGCTGTCGAAGCTGAATGCGCGAGAGATGGAGATTTTGCGGCTGCTCAGCGCGGGAAAGAGCCTGTCCGAGATCGCCTGGCTGGTGCAATCGTCCTACAAGACGGTCGCCAACACCTCCTCGATCATGCGCCAGAAGCTCGGGGTGAAGACCTCGGTCGAGCTGGTGCGGCTGGCGATCGACAGCGGTGTCGCCTGACCCTGGGTCAGCCTTTGCGTTCCCGCGCTAATTCGGACACACGAGCATTGCATTCTTGATGTGGTGAGATGCCACGGAGCAAACCGGCATGACGATCCAGACTGTCTCGACCAACACTTCCTATGGCGGCGTACAGGGCGTGTATCGCCATGCGAGCCAGGCGACCGGCACCGACATGGTGTTCTCGGTCTATGTTCCCCCGCATGCCGACGGCACCAGGCTGCCCGTGGTCTGGTATCTCTCCGGCCTCACCTGCACCCATGCCAACGTCACCGAGAAGGGCGAATTTCGCAAAGCCTGCGCCGAGCTCGGCCTGATCTTCGTCGCCCCCGACACCAGCCCGCGCGGGCCCGACGTGCCGGGCGACGCCAACAACGCCTATGATTTCGGCTTAGGGGCCGGTTTCTACGTCGATGCGACGGAAGCGCCGTTCGCGCGCAATTATCGCATGTGGAGCTATGTCACCGACGAGCTGCCGAAGCTCGTGGCGGGACATTTTCCCGTCGACGCCAAGCGGCAATCGGTGATGGGCCATTCCATGGGCGGCCATGGCGCGCTGACTGTGGCGCTGCGCAACCCGCACCGCTATCGCGCGGCCAGCGCCTTCGCGCCGATCGTGGCACCGTCGCAGGTACCGTGGGGCATCAAGGCGCTGACCGGCTATCTCGGGCCCAACAAGGATGCCTGGCGCAGCCATGACACGGTGGCGTTGATCGAGGATGGCGCGAAATACGCAGGCTTCCTGGTCGACGTCGGCGAGGCCGATAATTTCCTGAAGGAGCAGCTTCGTCCCGAGCTGCTGCAGGCGGCCTGCAACAAGGCCAACATCCCGCTGACGCTTCGGCGTCAGCCGGGCTACGACCATAGCTACTATTTCATCTCGACGTTCATAAGCGACCATCTGCACTGGCACGCGGAGCGGCTGAGGGCGTGAAAATGCCCGCTACTCCGGCTTGCCGTAATTCGGCGCGAGCAGGCGGTTGCGGATCAGATAGCTCATCGTGCGCGACCAGGATTCGTCGGTGTTGCCGCGCATGTCGGCGCTTGCCGCGGTGATCATGTTGCCGGTCTTCACGTCGCGCAGATAGATGTTCAGATTGATGATCAGGTTCGAGACCTTCTGCACCATGCCGGTGATCTCGAGGTCAGCACCGAGCTCTCCGGCAAGCTTGAGGTCGCAACCGCCGCAGGCCTGCAGATTGGCGTGACTGGCGGCATCCCTCACCGGCGCGATATCGAGCAGCTGGAACCGGCCTGAGTCGGCCAGTTGCTTGCGCAACTGGTCGCTGATATGCGCGAGCCGCGCCTCTTCCGGCCGGGAGCCGTAGAACTCGCCGGGCAGGCTGGTGTCGATCAACTCGAAATCGAACACGGCAAGTTTTGGCGGATCGGCGGCTGCCTGCGAACCCATCAGCAGCAAAGCCGCGAAACATATCAGCGCTCGCATGATCGTGATTCCGCCTGTGGTGTCGCGACGACCAAATGCGGGGTTGCATGCCCGGCCAAATCGGTCATGCTTCAAGAGAGACAATTCTTCACCGACGGTCAAGCCGGGGAGGACGTCAGGAGGAAGCATGATCCGATGGTTGCTCGGCCCGATCGGCCTGTGTCTGGCAGCGATGCAAGCGCTCGCGGCCGACCCGGTCACGATCGGCGTCGGCTATCTCGGTGTCGCCGGCACCAGATCGACGCTCTCGCTGGTCGAGCAGCCCACGGACAATGACGGCGTCGCCGGCGCGAAGCTCGCGATCGAGGACAACAACACCACAGGGAAATTCCTGAACCAGCGCTTCACGCTGGAGGAGCGCCGCATTAGGGAAGGTGAGGACGTGGTCCAGGCCGCGACCGCGCTCGCCGAGCACAACGGCTTCATCGTCACCGACCTGCCGGCCGATGCACTGTTGAAGGCCGCCGACGCCTTGCGCGACCGCGGCACGCTGCTGTTCAACGCCGGCGCAATCGACGAGCGGCTGCGCGAGGCCGATTGCCGCGCCAATGTGATCCACGCCGCGCCGACGCGCTCAATGCTGGCCGATGCGCTCGGCCAGTACCTGGTGTGGAAGCGATGGCCGCGCTGGCTGCTGGTGGTCGGCTCGCATGACAAGGACAAGCTATACGCCGATGCACTCCGTCGCGCCGCCACGCGCTTTGGCGCCAAGATCGTGCAGGAGCGGACCTTCGAGGACACCGGCGGCGCGCGCCGCACGGACTCGGGCGTGACGCTGATCCAGCGGCAGATGCCCGTGTTCACGCAAGCCGCGCCCGCCTACGACGTGCTGGTCGCCGCCGACGAGAGCGAGGTATTCGCAGCCTATCTGCCTTACCGCACCTGGGATCCCCGCCCCGTCGCGGGCTCGGCCGGCCTGGTGCCGCGCAGCTGGGACGCCGCGCAGGACCAATGGGGCGCGACGCAGATGCAGAACCGCTTCATGAAGCTCAATTCGCGGCGCATGACTGCGCTCGACATGCAGGCCTGGACTGCCGTGCGCATGATTGGCGAGGCCACCTCGCGCACCAATTCCGGCGACGTCAAGAAGGTCACCGATTTCATCAAGGGACCGGACTTCTCCGTCGCCGCCTTCAAGGGCACCAAGCTGACGCTGCGCGACTGGAATCTCCAGCTCCGCCAGCCGATCCTGCTGGTCGACGGCCGCATGGTGGTGTCGGTGTCGCCGCAGGAAGGGTTTCTGCACCAGGTCTCCGAACTCGACACGCTCGGCTATGATCGTCCGGAGAGCAAATGCAAGCTGAAATGAGGACACGGATGTTGCGTGTGGGATTGCTGTCCGGATTGGTGCTCGTCGCGGCGCCCGCGCATGCCTTCATCGCCTATGTCTCGAACGAGAAGAGCAACACGGTGTCGGTGATCGACACCGAGAGCTGGGCCGTGACCAAGACCATCAAGGTCGGCCAGCGCCCGCGCGGCATCGAGTTCACGCGCGATGGCAAATTCGTGATGGTCGCGGTCGGCGACGACGACACCATCCAGGTGATCGACGCCAAGACCCAAGCCGTTGTCGACACCCTGCCCTCCGGGCCCGACCCTGAACTGTTCACCCAGGATGCCGCCGGCAAGACGCTCTATGTCGCCAACGAGAACGACAATACGGTGACGGTGATTGATCTGGAGAAGCGTGCACGCCTCGGAGACATCCAGGTCGGCGTCGAGCCCGAGGGCATGACCATCAGCCCGGACGGGAAGATTCTGATCAACACGTCCGAGACGACCAACATGGCGCATTTCATCGACACCGCGTCGCGCCAGATCGTTGCCAATGTGCTGGTCGATGCCCGGCCGCGCTTTGCCGAGTTCAAGCACGACGCGTCCGAATTGTGGGTGTCCTCCGAGATCGGCGGCACCGTGTCGATCGTCGACCCGCAGAAGCACGAGGTCATCGGCAAGGTCAATTTCGAGATTCCCGGCTTGAGGAAGGAGGCGATCCAGCCGGTCGGTATCGGCATGACCAAGGATGATAAAACGGCGTTTGTCGCGCTCGGCCCCGCCAACCGAGTCGCCGTGGTCGATGTCGCCACGCGCAAGGTGACGAAATATCTCCTGGTCGGCCAGCGCGTCTGGCACATGGCCTTCACGCCGGATGAAAAATACCTGCTCACCACCAATGGCGTGTCCAACGACGTTTCCGTCATCGACGTCGCCGCGCAAAAGGTGATCAAGACCATTCAGGTGGGCGAACTGCCCTGGGGCATCACGATCGCGCCATGACCAGCCCCGCTCCCATCGCCGAACTTCGCGAGACGCCACGGCCTGATCCGGCCGCGGTGCCCGCGCTGTCGATCGACGGCGTCAGCCATTCCTATGGCCCGCGCCGGGCGCTGATCGACGTCTCTTTCAACGTGCAACCCGCGAGCTTCACCGCCTTGCTCGGCCTCAACGGCGCGGGCAAGAGCACGCTGTTCTCGCTGATCACGCGGCTGTTCGGCATCCAGGCCGGCCGCGCCGGTATTTTCGGCCATGACATCAGCCTTACGCCCGGCGAGGCGCTGCGGCTGCTCGGCGTCGTGTTCCAGCCGCGCACGCTCGATCTCGATCTGTCGCTGACGCAGAACCTGCTCTATCACGCCGCCCTCCACGGCATCAGCCGGCGCGAGGCGGCTGCGCGCAGCGCCGAGCTGCTCGCGCGCATTGGCCTCGCCGATCGCGCCGCCAGCAAGGTGCGCGATCTCTCCGGCGGGCAGATGCGGCGGCTGGAGATCGCCCGTGCGCTGCTGCACCGGCCGCGGCTGTTGCTGCTGGACGAACCGACCGTCGGCCTCGACGTCAAGGCACGCGCAGACATCATCAGCCATGTCCGCCAGCTCGTGACGGAGCAAGGCATCGGCGTGCTCTGGGCCACGCATCTGTTCGACGAGATCATGCCCAGTGACGACCTCGTGGTGCTGCACCAGGGCAAGGTGCTGGCACAGGGCCCGATGAGCCGCGTCATGACCGAGGCCGGCGCGCAGGACGTCAACACCGCCTTCATGCGCCTGACCGGTGCGCAAGTGATGCCGGGAGGCGGCGCATGAGCAGCATCACCACGCGCGACGCGCCGCGCGGCTTCTCGGCGTCCGAGTACATGACCTGCCTGACCGGCATCGTCTGGCGCGAGGGGCTGCGCTTCCTGCATCAGCGCGAGCGCTTCGTCTCGGCACTGGTGCGGCCGCTGGTGTGGCTGTTCATCTTTGCCGCCGGGTTCCGCCAGGTGCTCGGCATCTCCATCATCCCGCCCTACGAGACCTACATCCTCTACGAGGTCTTCATCGCGCCGGGACTGATGGCGATGATCCAGCTCTTCAACGGCATGCAGTCCTCGCTCTCGATGGTCTATGACCGCGAGATGGGCAATATGCGCACGCTGCTGGTGAGCCCGCTGCCGCGCGGCTTCCTGCTGTTCTGCAAGCTGCTCGCGGGAACCGCGGTGTCGCTGCTCCAGGTCTATGCGTTCCTGATCATCGCCTGGTTCTGGGACATCACGCCTCCCACGATCGGCTATCTCACCGTCCTGCCGGCGCTGATCCTGTCCGGGCTGATGCTGGGCTCGCTCGGCATGCTGATCTCGTCCGGCATCAAGCAGCTCGAGAACTTTGCCGGCGTCATGAACTTCGTGATCTTCCCGATGTTCTTTGCCTCCTCTGCGCTCTACCCGCTCTGGCGGGTGCAGGAGGGCAGCCCTTATCTCTATTATGTCTGCCAGGCCAATCCGTTCACCCATGCGGTCGAGCTGATCCGCTTCGCGCTGTATGGACAGATCAACTGGATCTCGCTCGCCGTGGTCGGAGCTTGCACAATCGTCTTCATGATCGCCGCGATCTATGCCTATGATCCCTCGCGCGGGCTGGCCCGACGCGGGCCCGCGGGAGGCGAAGGATGATGGTTCGGACACTTGCCGTGGCAGCCATTGCGTTCGCGGTCTCGACCGCCGCCGCACGCGCAGCCGATCCGCGCTATCCCGACTGGCCCTGTTCGCAGGCCAAGGTTCCGGACATCTCGCTCGCCGCCGTCTGGGCCGGTCCTGCGCTCGACGACGCCGAGAGCAAGTGGAAGGACGACAGCAAGGTCAGCGCGCTGGTCTCGAAGCTGGCAGCGCGCAAGACGCCGCTGGACGAGGCCGAGAGGTCGATCAAGGAATTTTTGGGCGGCTCCGCGGCCGACAAGACCGCCAACGCAAAACTGCTGTTCGCCGGCCTGTTCGACACGCTCAACGCCCAGCGCTCGCAAGTCATGAGCGGGCTCGAACGCGTCAGCCGCAAGCAACGCGAGGCCGCCGACAAGATCCGCGAGGAGACCATCCAGCTCCAGGCGCTCCAGGACGCAACGCCGCGCGACGACGCCAAGGTCGATGCCATGAGCAACCAGCTGATCTGGGAGACCCGCATCTTCGAGGATCGCCGCAAGGTGGTGCGCTTCGTCTGCGAGGTTCCGACCGCCATCGATCAGCGCCTGTTTGCGCTCGGCCGCGTGATCCAGCAGGAGATGGAATAGCGTCAGCCCTGCTGGCGGCTTTCACAAAAGTTCCCGCGATTTCAATGCGATCATTAATGTTTGCCACGCTATCTGCCGGAACCAAATCGATCTAGGATGGCTTGTCGATGTGAACATCCAATGCCGGGAGGCCTCGATGGGAACAGCAAGATTCATCCTCGCAGGCGCTGCAGCCATCAGCATGCTCGCGTCCTCCGCTTTTGCCGACGACATGACCGGAATGGTCACCAGCATCAATCGGCTCAACAATACGATCTCGATCCAGCAGACGCAGAAGGGCACGGTCGGCGGCAGTGCCGGCGGCGCCGGCGCGTTGCAGCAGTACAAGGCTAAGGACGCCGCGATGCTGGATACCGTCCATGCCGGCGATCGGGTGACGTATTCCGCGACCGACGTGGATGGCTCCGGCACACTGACGAAGTTGCAGAAGCAGTAGGACTGGGTTTCGCTGCGGAGGTTGCTCGCCGCGGGTCGATCCGGCTGACGGATGCAATTGGCCTCCACATCGTCGTTGCGAGCGCAGCGAAGCAATCCAGAATCTTTCCGTGGAGGGACTCTGGATTGCTTCGCTGCGCTCGCAATGATGGAGGAATCGAGCCACTCACTGCTCAGGCCGCGGCTCCGGCTGTGCCTCCTCTGTTGGCAGCTTCGCATGCTCCCAGCCGTCGGTGCCCTCGGGATACCAGGCGACGTTGGAATAGCCGTAAGCGAGCGCGCGCTTGGCGGCGTTCCAGGACATCCAGCAATCGGCGAGGCAATAGATCACGAGCAGCGTGGCCTTGTCGCCATATGACGCTTGCGCGAGACCGCGCTGGAGATAACCGTCCATCGCCGATGGCAACGCGCCGTAGCCGGTATCCGGCAGCCAGATGCTGCCGGGTATGTTTTTCCGGGGTGCGTCGCGCCAGACCGTGCTTGCTGGAAGGTTCTTTGGCTTCGGCGCGCGCGGCAGCACGTCGATGAAGGCGCCGCTCTTTGCGCGCCAGATCGCCTCGGCCTCCGCCGTCGTCAGCACGCGCGCGCCTTCCAGCGTCGCCGGCACCGGCGCGCGGTAATTGTCGGTGCGATACCCTTCGGGCTCAAACGGCTCCTGCTGCTGCGCCAAAGCCGGCACCGCCAGGGCGGCGGCGACGAGCGCGCCGGCAAGAGGCCGCCTCATGGCGCCTTCTTGGCCGTCCCCGCACCGAGCGGCCGGTCGTTTTCATCCAGCAGCGGCACGCCGAAGTCGAGCAGGATCTTGTTGATCTCGCCCTGGTTCTCCTGAATCAGCTTGTTGAGCTGCCGCTTCCAGTTCTGGTCGACGGCGCGCACGCCCATGCCGATACGATACACCAGTTTTGGACCGGTGGTTTCCTTCACCAGCGGCGTCACGTGCAGCGAACCGACCTTCTTGGCGTAGTACCCTGCCATCGGTCCCCACAGCACGCCGGCGTCGATCTTACTGGCAGCGAGGTCGTCGATCATGGCCTGCGCCGAATTGTCGTAGCGTGTGTCGATCATCAACGGATAAGGTTTTGCATCGCCCATCAGGCCTGCGATGGCCATGTTGGTCGCGGGTGGCGTGCCGGCGACGATGCCGACATGCTTGCCCTTCAACTTCGGGTCTTCGAGCGTGTCGACGTCCTCCAGCCCGCTGCCCGCTTTCGCAACCAGCGCGTACGATGTGCGATAATACGGATTGGTCCCCTGGACGAGGTCGTCGCCTTGCGGGAAGCCCATGATGACGTCGCAGCGATGCGCACCCAGCGTCATCCGCACGAAGCCTGTGGCCTGCGGGAAGAAGACGTAGTCGAGCTTCTTCTGAAGCTTGTCCGCGAACAGCTCGGCGAGCTTGTTCTCGATTCCCTCGCCTTTCTCATTGGAGAACGGCAGATTGCGCGGGTCGGCGCAGACGCGCAGCACCTTGGGGTCGACCAGCTCGAACGAGAGGTCACCACCATCGGTCGTTTGCGCGCGGGCGACGTTGCCGATCGCACAAGATGCCGCCATCACACACAGTGAAAACAACCAGCGACGATGTCGTCCGGCCTCCATCGCGCTTCCTCCTCATTTCATTTCATTCGAATGCTATCCATGCAACGCAGGACGCACCATGTTTGCCAAACCTTGCGTTGGCTTGTTGTGCTGCAGTGCAATGCGGCAAGCCCTGAACTGAGGCGGAAAAGTGTCGCATCTCACGTCAAAGATCGCAGCCCTGTCCCTGCTGGGATTCGCGACGGTAGCACGCGCCGGGGCAGCCGAATTGCCTGTGAGCGAAGTCGCACCGGGAATCTTCGTGCACTCCGGGACCATCGCCCTGATGACCCGCGAGAACGAGGGCGATATTGCCAATGTCGGCTTCGTCGTCGGCGCGGATGCGGTGGCCGTGATCGATACCGGTGGCAGCCTTCGTGAAGGCGAGGCGCTGCTGGCCGCGGTGCGAGCCCGCACCAGCAAGCCGATCCGCTACGTCATCAACACCCACGGCCATCCCGACCACGTTTTCGGCAATGCGGCCTTCATCGCGGACGGAACCAGCTTCGTCGGCCACAGCAAGCTGCCGCAGGCGCTGGCGACGCGCGGGCCGTATTATCTCGATAGTTTCCGGCGCATCATGGGCGGCGAACTGATCGATCCCGTGAAGATCGTGCCGCCCACTGTGCTGGTTAAGGACGTCATGGCGCTCGATCTCGGATCGCGCCGGCTGACCTTGCGGGCATGGCCGGCCGCGCACAGCGACAATGACCTGACCGTGTTCGACGAGACGACCAAGACGCTGTTCGCAGGCGATCTGGTCTTTCTCCGCCACATTCCGGTGGTGGATGGCAGCATTCGCGGCTGGCTCGCCCTGCTGAAGGAGCTGGAGAGCGTTCCGGCGGCCCGCGTCGTTCCCGGTCACGGCCCTATGAGCGACTGGCCTGCAGCGTTATCAGATGAACGGCGCTATCTCTCGACACTGCTGTCGGACGTCCGTGCCTCGAACAAGAAGGGCGAGCCGATCCGAACCGCGGCGGAGAAGGCAGCGGCCACGGAGCGGCCGGACTGGGAACTGTTCGACGACTACAACGCCCGCAACGCAACCGCAGCATTTTCGGAAATTGAATGGGAGTAGCGGACGCGCTACGTTGTCTCCGGGATCAGCTACGCTGACTCCGAGATCAGCTACGCTGACTCCGAGATAACTGCGTCGTCCGCACAGGACCATCATCATGGGCCATACGCTCCGCATCACCTTGATCGCCGCACTGGCCGGCATCGCCTTCGCGCTGCCGGCGAGCGCCGAAGAGGCCTACGATCCCTGGCCGGGCCTGGTGCAGGATATCTTCAGCAACCGTCCGATGAACGATGGCAACAATGTCATCGCCATCGAGATGCCCTATCGCGCCGAGGACGCGGCCATCGTGCCAGTGAGCCTGCGCAGCAAGCTGTCGCCGGGCGATGCGCGCCGCATCCGATCGATCACGCTGGTGATCGACCGCAACCCGGCGCCGATGGCCGCGAAATTCGAGCTTGGCGCGGATGCCAATATCACCGAGATCTCCACGCGCGTGCGTGTCAACAATTACACTGACGTTCATGCGGTAGCGGAGCTCAGCGACGGCCAGCTTTACGTCTCAAAGACCTATGTGAAGGCGTCAGGCGGCTGCTCGGCGCCGGCGGGAAAGAACGCGGAAGAGGCCCAGAACCGCCTCGGCCAGATGCGCTACCGGCAATTCGCCCGCGAGGAAGCGCCGGCGAGCCGCATCCGTGAAGCGCAGATCATGATCGGCCATCCCAACAATTCCGGCCTGCAGATGGATCAAGTCACGCAGCTCTATATTCCCGCCTTCTTCGTCAACCAGCTGAAGCTGACGCAGGACGACAGCCTTGTGCTGTCGATGGAAGGCGGCATCTCGATCTCGGAAGATCCCAATCTGCGCTTCACTTACGTGTCCAACGGCGCGAAGCGATTCCGCGCGGAGGCCAAGGACACGGATGGGCACATTTTCCGGAATGAGTGGGACGTGGAGAAGCCGGGGACGTAGGTCTCTATCTTCAGCTAGAAACACCTCACCTCAGCCTCAGCCTGCGCCCGCCGCAAATCATTCACGGCCGAATTCGCCTGCTCTGATGTCCGGAATTGGGTGCCGAGATTGCCCTGGACCTGGGACATGCTGAGCGCGGTCTCGGCGGTGACATAGCGCTCGTAAGAGACAATCGAGGCGACCACGTCGATCGAGCAGGAGCATTGCTCGATCGCCTGCCGCGTCTCGCCATTGGCTTTCATGCAGCCATAGACATATTCCGCGCGCGCCGACGTCGGATAATCATTGGGCTCCTCGGCCCGCGCCGCGTAGACGGTCGCCGCGAGCACGATCATAGCGGCGACAATCGGTCGTACCTGTCCCGCAAAACTCATGAGCGTCCTCCCACTGGTTGCGATGGAAGCTATGCTATGCGTATTGTCCTGAAAAGCACTCCCTTCGAGGAAATGGCTCACAAGGTGATCAGAGTTTTGGCACGAATATTGGCGCTCGCGATGATGCTGGCACTGACGCTGGGCACCTCCGCTCGTGCCGCGGACACCATCCGCCTGGCGGTGCAAAAGACCGGAACATTCTCCTGGGAACTGGCCACCATCCGCGAGGCCGGGCTCGACAAGGAGGCCAACCTGGCGCTGGAAGTCACCGAGCTTGCGAGCCCCGAGGCCGGCAAGATCGCGCTGCGCGCCGGCAATGCCGACATCATGTTGTCGGACTGGCTCTGGGTGTCGCGCGAGCGCGCGCTCGGCGCCAAGCTCACCTTCTATCCTTATTCCAGCGCGCTCGGCGCGGTGATGGTGCCCGCGGCCTCGCCGATCAAGACGCTTGCCGACCTGAAGGGCCGCAAGCTCGGCGTCGGCGGCGGCCCCATCGACAAGAGCTGGCTGCTGCTGCAGGCACGGATGAAGCAGGACGGCATCGACCTCAAATCGGATGCAACCATCGCCTATGGCGCTCCGCCCCTGATCGCCGCCAAGGCGCTCGACGGCGAGATGGATGCGAGCCTGAATTTCTGGAATTTCTGCGCCCAGCTCGAGGCCAAGGGTTTTCGGCGCCTCGCCGGCATCGAGGAGATTTTGCCGAAACTCGGCGCCAAGGGCGCGGTGTCCGCCGTCGGCTATGTCTTCGACGAGAGCTGGGCCGCGAGCCATCGCGACGCCGTGGCACGCTTCATCGCCATGACCCGCAAGGCCAAGCAGCTGCTGGTCACCTCGGATGCGGCCTGGGACAAGATCGCCCCGCTCACCGGCGCGAGCGATCCGGCCATGCTCAAAACCTACCGCGACCGCTATCGTGACGGCATTCCACGCCGGAACATCAACGATGAGGAAGCGGATGCGCGCGTGCTCTATCGCGTGCTGGCCGAGATCGGCGGCCGCGACCTGGTCGGTCCGGCGGCCGGGCTCGATCCCGGCACGTTCTATCACGCAGTGCCCGGAGACTGAGGTGCTGCGCCTTCTCTCGTTCGCCCTGTTTCTCGCGATCTGGTGGACCGCCGCGCTGTTCGTCGGCGGCGCAAAGCTGCCCTCCCCGTCCGCCGTGCTCGATGTCATTATCGCGGAAGCGTCAAGCGGGGCACTGTTCCTGCATCTCGGTGCGACATTGGCACGCGTCGCGCTGGCTTTCGTCCTGGCGATGTCGCTCGGCAGCGCCATCGGCTATCTGATGGGGCGGGTGAAGCTCGCCGACCGGCTCGGCGATCCCTGGCTGATCCTGCTGTTGAACCTGCCGGCGCTGGTGGTGATCGTGCTGGCCTATGTCTGGGCCGGGCTCACCGAGGCCGCGGCGATCACAGCAATTGCCATCAACAAGTTGCCGACGGCGGTCGTTACCTTACGCGAGGGCACGCGCGCGCTCGACCGTTCGCTCGACGAGATGGCGAGCGTGTTTGCGATGCCGCGTTGGCGCGCATTCCGCCATGTCGTGCTGCCGCAGCTTGCGCCCTATATCGCGGCCTCCGCCCGCTCCGGCCTGTCGCTGGTGTGGAAGATCGTGCTGGTCGCCGAGCTGCTGGGACGGCCGAATGGCGTCGGCTTCGAGATCGGCGTCGCCTTCCAGCTGTTCGACACGCCGCGGCTGCTGGCCTATTCCCTGACCTTTGCCGCGGTCGTGCTCGTGATCGAGACGGCGCTGGTGCAGCCGTTCGAGGCCCGCGCAACGCGGTGGCGCCCCCGTGCGGCTTGAGGTCGAGATCACAGGCAAGACGTTCAAAAGCGCTGCGGGCGGAACGCAGGAGGTGCTGGCGCCGATGAAATTCGCGCTGCAGTCCGGCGAGGTCGGCGTGCTGATCGGCCCGTCCGGCTGCGGTAAAAGCACGATGCTGCGCATCATCCTCGGGCTCGACCGCGATTTCGACGGCCATGTCGCGCGCCCACCGGAGGCGCGGATCGGCATGGTGTTCCAGGAGCCGCGGCTGTTGCCGTGGCGCTCAGTCGAGCAGAATGTGCGGTTGGCGGCACCCGACGTGAGCGACGCAAAACTCGCCGAGCTTTTCAGGATTTTGGAGCTGGAGGCGCATCGCAGCCACTTCCCCGGCGAATTGTCGCTGGGGCTTGCCCGACGGGTTGCGCTGGCCCGCGCCTTTGCGGTCGAGCCCGACGTTCTGGTGCTCGATGAGCCCCTCGCCTCGCTCGACGACGCGCTGGCCGGCCGATTGCGCGACGAGATCGCGACGCTGGTCGCCAGCCGGCCCGTCACGACGCTGCTCGTGACGCACAGCCTGGACGATGCGGTGCGTCTCGGCGACCGCTTGTTCTTCCTGTCGCCCCGCCCGGCGCGCATTCTGGCCGAGGTCCCCATCGGCATCCCTCGCGAGGCACGCAGCGACGCCGCGATTGCCGCGATCAGGGCCGGGCTTGCGCGGCGAGCCCAGGATGAACAAGGCGGCGAACGCGCCGGGCGGGATGTCTCATAGGCAGCCGCACGGTCCGTGTGCTAAACAGGCCGGCAGCGGAGCCTGACGATGAGACGAACCGTTGCTCTGACGACGCTTGGCTTCGCGCTCGTCGCGACCGTGGCGAGCGCCCAGGACATGATGCGTGACGTCGACCTCACCTCACCCGCCATGGTTTCCGCTGAAATGAGCCGGCAGGAGGTCGAGGCCGTGCTGGCCAAAGCGGGCGCCGGCGCGCCCGCGGACTTCACCGGCACGCGCTTGTCGGGGCTCGATCTCTCGGGGCTCGACCTTTCCAGGTCGGTGCTTCGCGCGGCACGGCTCAACAAGACAAAACTCAGCGGCGCCCGTCTTGATCGAGCGATCCTCGATCAGGCGTGGCTTCTCGACGCGGATCTCACGGGCGCGAGCTTGAAGGACGCCAACCTATTCGCCACGCAGATGGCGCGCGCCCACCTAGACGGCGCTGATCTGACCGGCGCGCGCATCGCAGCCGACCTCAGCGGCGCAAGCCTGGTCGGCGCCTCGATCGCCGACGCGCATCTCGGCGCCGACATGCGCAACCAGTCGATGGGGCTGATGCGCGCCGTGCTGCGATCGGCCAATCTGGAACGGCTGAACGCGCGCAACGCCGACCTGTCGCGCGTCGATCTCGAGTTTGCCTCCCTCAGGGGAGCCGACCTGACCGGTGCGTCGCTCCGGAACGCCCAACTCGGCGGCGCCGACCTGACCGGGGCGACCGTCATCGATACCGATTTCGAGGGCGCCGATCTCGCCTCCGCCAGGCTGATTGCACCGATCGGCCTTGACCGCGCCAAAAATTTCGACAAGGCAAAGAACAGCGAGCGCCTGATCAGGCAATAGCGGCGGCGCTTTGGGAGGACGATTTGATGCGTTGGGGTCTGGTGTTGATCGCGTTGCTGGCGTTTGCCGACGAAGCCGCCGCGCAAAGCAAGGGCAAGGGCATCCGGCTCTGGAATCTGACCACGGAGACCATTTCCGGCTTCCAGCTCTCGCCGGCCGGCAAGACCGAATGGGGCCCGAACCAGACCTTGAACGACAAGGACAAGGAGGTCGACCACGACGAGCGGCTGCGCATCACCGGCGTCGAGCCCGGCCACTACGACGCCAAGGTCAGCTACCCCAATTCACGGCAATGCATCGTCCGCGACATCGAGATCAAGGCCGACGCGGTGTTCTCGATCGCCGACAAGGATTTGAAGGACTGCACGAAGTAGCGCGGCAACTTACGCCTTGTCGCTCGAGTGCGGATATTCGCAGCGCCAGCGCACCGCCTGCCACTTCGGATGCTCGCCGACCCATTGCGCGATATAGGGCGGCGCGGCCATCGCGCATTGCGTCGGCGACCCCGCATAATTGAACACAATATGCTGCTCCTCGCAGGTCGCAGGCGAGAGCACCGCACACACAGTCACCACCAGGTCGATCGGATTCATGCCGGGATCCTCGCGCGGAAGCAGTTCAGGCTAACACAAAGGGATACGTTCCAAGGAGCCGGAAGTTTCAATCCGGCGTGAGAAGTAGGCGGGAACCGCTTTGCTAGAAGTTAATCCCGAACACCAGCCTTGCCTGATGCCGCTCGAAATTGACGAGGTCGAGATTGGCTCCCGCTCCGGCCGGACGGCCCCAGGCCTGCATGCTCCAGCTTAGGGTGAGCCGCGATTGCTCGGAGAGCTGGAAGTAGGCGGTCGGTCCGACGAACAGCGCCTGGCCCGAGAACCCGCCGAGGCCGATGCCCTCATACTGGCGGAAGTAGCGCAGCTCGCCGCCGAGCAGGACATTGGGGCGCACGCGCACCATGCCGGCAAAGGCCGCGCCGATGGTGGAGCTCTTCTCGGACAGCCCGCTCACCTCGAAGCGCGTCCATTCCGGCTGGTAGATCAAATTGAGCGCGCCGATCGCAAAATTCGGGATCAGCTCGCGATCGAAGGCGAGCGTGAAGGCAGTGCCGTACATCCGTCCCTTGGCGCCGCTGACTTCATCGATGCGGTCGCCATGGGTCTCGGTGGCGATCGTCATCCCGAACGGGGCGCTCTCGCGGTCGAGCAGGCGATAACGCAGGTCGAGCGAGAGGCCCTGGAAATTGAACTGGCGGCGGTCGTCGATATCAGGGACGCCGGTGATGTCATGCAGCGTGGCGGTGCCGCCGACCTCGATACGAAAATTCGGCAGCGGCACGATTTCGATCTCGACCTCCTGGCCAAGGGCGCGATAGCTGCCACCGCCTTTGCCGAAGCGTCCCGTCGTCTCGGTCTGAAATTCGCGCTCGCCGGGATTGCCGACATCGCTGCCGATCATGAAGCCGAAGATATGCTCGGTGTCGAAGCCCTCTTCGGCCCTGGCGCACATTGGCACGAGCGTGAGCGTACACGCGACCGCCGTCCAGATTGTGTGGGCTCCAATGCGCATCACGAACACTACCACGGCTTCGACGGCATCCGCCATCAAAGCCGCGGCAGGTCATCAGTCTTACTTGCGCGCAGCGCAGGCGTACATGTTGATTTCCATGCCGACCGGCACTTCCACGATCTTCGGAGCTTTCCAAGCCATTCGGGTCTCCCCAAGTATTGAGCGCGACATCGCGCCGGGCAAAACCTAGGGCTGCCTCAGCAACTGCGCAAGCCTGGAATCGGACCACGAGCACAGCGAACTTTCGCGTCACACGCGTACAGTTCACTCTCGGGCAAACCGCCTTCGCTCCCAGTCAAGCGCTTCTGTTCTCAACGCAATAGCCGCAGCAGTGCGCGACCCGCGCGCGAGTTCAGCTCCTTTGCATCCAGCGTCCCATCCTTGTCGGGATTCGCCGCGTTGAAGCGCTGCTCCACCACGGCAAGATATTCGTCGAGCGTCAGCGTCCCGTCGTGATCGGGGTCGGCGGCGGCGAGTTCTTTCGCCGTTAACCGTCCGCGCAATTCACGCACGTCGAGCGTCCCGTCATGGTCGGGATCAAGCTTTGCGAACAGCGCGGCAGCCGCCTTCTTCACCTCGGCCAAATCGAGCGTGCCGTCATTGTCGGTGTCGAACATTTTGACCGCGCCGCCGGATGCCGACAAGGCCGGACCGGAGAGCACAGCGAGCGCGAGCGCAAGTGCAACTGAGCGACGCGATATCATTTGGACCTCCCTGACCATGAGCCCCGATTCGCCGGGGATAGCGACATGATAAGTCCGCAAGCCAGCCCCGGTTCAAGCCGAATTGCGATGCTTCGCCCGGGACGGAAACGGGTTGGGCCAAAATTCTCGCGCTGCGCCAATCTTCGCGCCGTGGAAATTGGTGCAGCGCATCCGCGCAAGACGCGCAAAATTTCTCGAGGATTGGCGCATCAAACCTGGCATCTGGCGTCTAACATATCGGCAGCGTGCTTTCGACTTTCGTATTGACGGGTTTTGCTTTCGGGCGGAGTGTTGCAATCGCAGCGTCAAAAGGCGCGCATATTGGGAGGAACGGATGAAACGCTTTGCGATGGCCGCGAGCCTCGTCATATCCGCATGCTCGGTTGCGAGCGCACAGACGACCGATCAACTGGTCAAAGGCGCAACCGATACGTCGAACGTTCTCAATTACGGGATGGGCTACAATCTCCAGCGCTTCTCGACGCTGAACCAGATCAACAAGGACACCGTCAAGAACCTCGTCCCCGTCTGGAATTATTCCTTCAACGACGATCGCAGCGAGGAATCGCAGCCGCTGGTGTACCAGGGCGTGATCTACGTGACCTCTCACAACGCGACCATGGCGGTCGACGCCAAGACCGGCAAGCAGATCTGGAAATCCAAGATCGAATATCCGGCCGAGACACCGCGCATCGTCTGCTGCGGCATCATCAACCGCGGTGCCGCGCTGTTCGACGGCAAGCTGTTCCGCACCACGCTCGACGCCAACGTGATCGCTATCGACGCCAAGGACGGCAAGGAGCTGTGGCGGCAGAAGGCGGCCGACATCAAGGAAGGCTATTCGATGACGGTGGCCCCGCTGGTCGCCGACGGCGTGGTCATCACCGGCATCTCCGGGGCCGAATTCGGCACCCGCGGCTTCATCGATGGCTGGGATCCGGCAACGGGCAAGCATCTCTGGCGCACCCATTCGGTCCCCTCGCCGGACGAGCCCGGCGGCGACACCTGGAAGGGCGACACCTGGAAGCTCGGCGGCGGCTCGACCTGGATCACGGGCTCCTATGATCCCGAGCTGAACACGGTCTATTGGGGCATCGGCAATCCCGGCCCGTTCAACGCGGCTGTGCGCCCCGGCGACAATCTCTACACCTGCTCCGTGCTGGCGATGGATCCAAAGACCGGCAAGATCAAGTGGCACTACCAGTTCTCGCCGAACAATCCGTTCGACTATGACTCGGTGGCCGAGATGGTCCTCGCCGACATGAACGTCGAGGGCAAGCCGACCAAGGTGCTGATGGATGCCAACCGCAACGGCTTCTTCTACGTGCTCGACCGCACCAACGGAAAGGTGCTCGCGGCCAATCCTTACGTGAAGGTGAATTGGGCAACCGGCGTCGACCTGAAGACCGGCCGTCCGATCGAGACCGACGTCGTCAAGGATGCGCGCGAGGGCAAGAAGGTCGTCGTCTATCCGTCGATCCTCGGCGGCAAGAACTGGGAGCCGATGTCGTTCAACCCGCAGACCGGATTGGCCTACGCCAACACGCTCGCCTTCGGCGGCAGGTACAAGTCGGAGCCGGCCACCTTCAAGCAGGGTGAATGGTATCTCGGCATGGACCTGACCGATCCCTGGGAATGGGGTGACGGCGCGCGCGGCCATCTGAAGGCGATCGATCCGATGACCGGCAAGGCGAAGTGGGAGGCGGCAAGTGACATCCCGCGCTTCTCCGGCGTGCTGTCGACCGCGGGCGGCGTCGTGTTCACGGGCGCGCTGACCGGCGAGTTCGAGGCCTTCGACGCCGACACCGGCAAGAAGCTCTGGCAGTTCCAGACCGGCTCCGGCATCGAGGGACAGCCGGTGACCTGGCAGCAGGACGGCGTGCAGTACATCGCCGTCACGAGCGGCTATGGCGGCGTCTACTCGCTGTTCTCCGGCGACGAGCGGCTGGCCAAGGTGCCGCCCGGCGGCTCGCTGTGGGTCTTTGCGGTGAAGCAGTAACGGCAAGAGACGTTGAGAGACAAGAGACGTTGAGAGACATGGCTCACAAGGCGGTGGCGATCCTTGCCACCGTCGCAGTGCTGACGGTCGCGCTTGCGGCGACCGTTCGTGCCGCGGACGATTCGAACGGCAATCCGCTGCAAGCGCAGATCGACCACGGCAAGTCGACCTATGCCGAAAAATGCTCGCACTGCCACGGCCCCAACATGATGAACTCCGGCACCATCACGCCGGACCTGCGCGCCTTTCCCGACGACAGGACGCGCTTCGTCACCACCGTGAAGAACGGCAAGAACAACAAGATGCCGCCATGGGGCGACATTTTGAACGACGACGAGATCGGAAATCTCTGGGCCTTCATCTCCAGCCGGAGGAAGCCATGACAGGCCGGCTGGCAGCGCTCGGTCTCGCCATCATGCTTGCGGCTCCGGCAATGGCGTGGGCGGCAGATCCCCTCGGCATCTGTCTCGACGAGGACCGCCCGCCGCTCTCCGCGCATCACCGCGGCAAGCCGGACTCGGGCTTCGACGTGCTGCTGGCGCAGGCGCTCGCGGAGGGGCTGGGACGCCCGCTCAGGATCCAGTGGTTCGAGAGCAAGCTGGATGAGGATTCGAGCCCGCAGCTCGAGGCCAATGCGCTGCTGTCCGACGGCCGCTGCTCGCTGGTCGGCGGCTACGCGCTGACGACGGATTCCCTCGTCAAGCCCGGCCTGAAGACGGCGCGCTTGCCGGATTTCGCCGGCGCCACGCGCGATGACCGGCGCCGCCGCGTTGCGCTCGGCGTGCTCGCCCCGAGCCGGCCTTACGTCTATTCGCCGATGACGGTGGTGCTCGGGCCGAAGGCGCGCGGCCGCAAGATCAGCGATATCGGCGACCTCGCCGGCCTGCGCCTCGCGATCGAAAGCGGATCCCTGGGCGACGCCATCCTCATGACCTTCGACAGGGGGCGGCTGATCGACAACATCACCCATCTCGTGCCCGCCCGCGACGACCTCCTGGGCGCGCTCGATCGCGGCGATTATGATGCGACCCTGATCGATCTCGCGCGCTACGACGCCCATCGCGACGCGCATCCCGACACCGCGATATCAGCCTCCGGCTATTATTATCCGATCGGGGCCAATCGCGGCTATGTCGGGCTTGGCAGCGATCCTGCCTTGATCGAGGCCGTCAACAAAGCGCTGACGGATCTTGCGGCCGAGGGCAAGATCGCCGAGTTCGGCAAGCAAGCCGGCCTGACCTATCTGCCGCCGCGCGAGCCGGCGATCCTCGGCGACGTCTGGACGAAGATCATGCAGCGGTGAGCCGAGAGCGCCCGCCGCAACCCGTCCGCTGGCCTAGCGGCACCGGCCGCCGTATGATGCCGCCGGAAGCCCTTGCCGTCCCGAACGAGAAAGGCAGCCCTCATGAGACCTGATGCCGTCGCCGTTGCCGCCCTGGTCATCCTGCTTTTCCCGATGGGCTATTTCCTGCTTGCGTCGCCCGCTTTCCTGCTGGTGAAGCTCGACATCCCGCCCGTCACGCAGCTATTGCGCGGGATGTTCAACATCCAGTTCAGGATGGTGAGCGTCGCCGGCGTGATCGGGACAGTAGCTTTCATCTTCGCCGGACGACCGCTGTTCGCGGCAGGCGTCGGCCTGATAGCGGTCGTCGCGATCTGGGGCCGCCCGTGGTTCATGCAACAGATAGACGACCAGCTCAGTGCCAGAGATGCGGGCGATGCGGATGCGGTGCGCCAGCTGCGTCATTTGCATTGGAAAGCAATGCTGTGCAACGCGGCGCTGGTCGCCGCTCTCGTGGCCAGCATTCCCTACGTCGCCATATCGGCGTGAGCTATCGCGTGTCCAGCAAGCCGCGACGAGCAGCAGCGTGAGGCGCGCTTAATTCTGATCCACAGCAACAGCGCCCTGTTGCCCCTTGTGGATCGAGGACGGCACCACACCGAAATATTTCCGGAACACGCGGCTGAAATGCGATGAGCTGGAGAAGCCCCACGAGAACGCGACGTCGGTGATGGTCTTGCCGCCGTGAGCTTCCAGCTCCTGGCGGCAGTTCTGGAGGCGCGCCTGCCAGATGTAATCGCTCACCGTGGTGCCACGCTCTGAGAACAGCATGTGCAGATAGCGCTTGGAGCAGCCGAGCTCGGCGGAGATCTGGTCGATGCACAGATCGGGATCGCGCAGGTGCTCGCGGATGAAAAATTGGGCACGCACATACATCGCCTCGGGCCCGACCCGATCGAACATCGTGTCGGCTTCGCGCAGCGGCAGCAGCAGCAGGTCGATCAGCGAATCGGCAACACCGACCGCGCTGTTGGCCGACAGCTTCGCCGCCTCGTCGAACGTGGCATGGACGAAATCATGGGCGATCCGTCCTGTCCCCGTCTTCGCCGACAGCTTGCAGGCCGGCATGCGCTGCGACGGGAAGCCGCGATCGCGCAGCAGCGCCTTCGGCACGATCACCACGTCGTGGCGCGTGAAGGCGGGACTGACGATCAGATGCGGGCATGAGACGTCATAGGCGATGATGTCGCCCGGGTTCAGCTCGATGTGGCGGCCTTCCTGCTCGAAATAGGACACGCCATATGTCTGGAAGTGAATTTTGATGTAGGGGTGCTCATTGGCCTTGGCGCGCGCCAGCGTGTGCGCGATGCGATGCTGGCTGACCTCGATCTGACAGAGCTTCAGGCGCGAGACGCTGGTGTAGTCGATGCGTCCCTCGAGCGAGGTTGCTTCCAGCGGATCGACATCGAAGTGCCCGCACAGACTCGTCAGCCCGTCGATCCAGCTCTGGATCTGTCGCTTCGGCGTCAGTCCGGTCGTCGAGAGCGTGTGAATTGTGTCGGACATTAATCCAGTCACTGGTGATACCCGGAGATCCGACGCGAATCGCGGCCAGCGCCTGATGGAGCCCTCAGCCTTGATTGCGTGACGTTTACCTCAACTTTGGGCGGTCTTTGAAACGAGCGCCATCGTTCCTTTGCTGCCCTTGAAAGTTAATCCTCCGCCTTAGTTGCAACGCCGTCAAGCGGAACCTGAGCGTTGGCGCGCGGCGCCAAGCCGCGCGGAAGCCGCTGAATTCGCTACTGCAAAATCAAAAACTTTGCCTCCGTGCGCTGTCGAGCAAAGCGGCTTCTCTCTTGGGCAAGTTTCCCGATAGCGAAGTCGTTAGGAATTACGGCAGGAACAAAAAAAACGGGCCGCTCCTGCACGCGGACCTGTAGCTCTCATCCTGAGGAGGAAACAGCCCAGCATCGTTTCTGGTCCCCAACGTGACCGCCCTGCACGAGCAGACGCCGGACGAAAAGCCCGGTGATTAAGCAATGCTTCGGAAACAATAAAACGCGACCAACGGAGGAATGACTATGCGCAAGGTGCTACTGGCGACCTTTCTTGGCTCCGCAGCGGCTCTCGCCGTCGGCGGCGCCTCTGCCAATGACGAGCTGAACAAGATGTCGCAGAACCCGAAAGATTGGGTGATGCCGACGGGCGACTATGCCAATACCCGCTACTCCAAGCTCAACCAGATCAACGCACAAAATGTCGGCAAGCTCCAGGTCGCCTGGACCTTCTCGACCGGCGTGCTGCGCGGCCACGAAGGTGGCCCGCTGGTCATCGGCAACATGATGTACGTCCATACGCCGTTCCCGAACAAGGTCTACGCCATTGACCTTTCGCAGGAGAACAAGATCGTCTGGAAGTACGAGCCAAAGCAGGATCCGAACGTCATCCCGGTGATGTGCTGCGATACGGTTAACCGCGGCCTGTCTTACGGTGACGGCAAGATCTTCCTGCATCAGGCCGACACAACCTTGGTTGCGCTCGACGCCAAGTCCGGTCAAGTTGCATGGACCGCCAAGAACGGCGATCCCAGCAAGGGCGAGACCGGCACCTCCGCGCCGATGGTCATCAAGGACAAGGTGCTGGTCGGCATCTCCGGCGGTGAGTTCGGCGTTCAGGCCCACATGACCGCCTACGACATCAAGACCGGCAAGGTCGCCTGGCGCGGCTATTCCGAAGGGCCGGACGACCAGATCCTGGTTGACGACAAAACCACCGCACTCGGCAAGCCGGTCGGCAAGGACTCCAGCCTGAAGACGTGGCAAGGCGATCAGTGGAAGATCGGCGGCGGCGCGACCTGGGGCTGGATCTCCTACGATCCCGAGCTGAACCTCGTCTATTACGGATCGGGCAACCCCTCGACCTGGAATCCGAAGCAGCGTCCCGGCGACAACAAATGGTCGATGACGATCTGGGCACGCAACCCGGACACCGGTGTGGCCAAGTGGGTCTACCAGATGACGCCCCATGACGAATGGGACTATGACGGCGTCAACGAGATGATCCTCTCGGATCAGTCGATCAACGGCCAGCCGCGCAAGCTGCTGACGCATTTCGATCGCAACGGTCTCGGCTACACGCTCGATCGCACCAACGGCGAACTGCTGGTCGCCGAGAAGTACGACCCGAAGGTGAACTGGACCTCCGGCGTCGACATGGACAAGAGCTCCGCCACCTATGGCCGTCCGAAGGTGCTCGACGCAGCTTCGACCGACAAGGCCGGCGAAGATCACAACGTGAAGGGCATCTGCCCGGCGGCGCTCGGCACCAAGGACGAGCAGCCGGCGGCCTACTCGCCCGACACGCAGCTGTTCTATGTTCCGACCAACCACGTCTGCATGGACTACGAGCCGTTCAAGGTCAGCTACACCGCGGGCCAGCCCTATGTGGGCGCGACGCTCTCGATGTATCCGCCGCCAGGTGAAACCAATATGGGTAACTTCATCGCCTGGGACGGCAAGACCGGCAAGATCGTCTGGTCGAACAAGGAGCAGTTCTCGGTCTGGTCGGGTGCGCTCGCAACCGCCGGCGGCGTCGTGTTCTACGGCACGCTCGAAGGCTACCTGAAGGCAGTCGACGCCAAGACCGGCAAGGAGCTCTACAAGTTCAAGACTCCCTCCGGCATCATCGGCAACGTCACCACCTACGAGAACGGCGGCAAGCAGTATGTCGCAGTGCTCTCCGGCGTGGGCGGCTGGGCCGGTATCGGTCTGGCAGCCGGCCTGACCGATCCGACCGCAGGTCTCGGCGCGGTCGGTGGCTACGCGGCGCTCAGTAACTACACGGCACTCGGCGGCACGCTGACCGTGTTCTCGCTGCCGGCGAACTAGCCTCACCTCCGTATCGCTCCGGCGCGTGGATCAACTCCACGCGCCGGCTCGTCTCCACCGAACGCCTTCGAGGAACACCTTTTGCGTAAAATCTGCTCTGTCATTGCTGCGATGATCTTCGTTGCGTCCGGAGGAATTGCTGTCGCGGACGGCTCGGGCGACCCGACCGCCGTCAAGCAGAACGAAACTGGCGAATGGCTCGATAAGGAGGGTAACCCGACCTACAAGATCAACGGCGACTCCGTCGACTGGTACACCTATTCCGGATACCGCCGCTATCACTCGGACTGCCATGTGTGTCATGGCCCGGACGGCATGGGCTCGACCTATGCGCCCGCACTGAAGGATTCGCTCAAGACGATGAACTATGCCGATTTTCTCGGCGTCGTCGCCTCGGGCCGCAAGAACATCTCCACCGCCGCAGAGAACGTGATGCCGGCCTTCGGAGATAACCCGAACGTCGCCTGCTACATGGACGATCTCTACGTCTATCTGCGCGCCCGCTCCGACGAGGCCTGGGGCCGCGCCCGTCCCGGCAAGCATGAGGACAAGAACGACGCCTATACCAAGAGTGAAGACTCATGCATGGGCAAGAAGTGAACGTTTGCAGCCCGGCCGAGGCTTAAGTCTTGGCATCCTGCGAGAATTTGAGGAGTTACCGATGAAGACACGTGCCGCTGTCGCTTTTGAAGCCAAAAAACCGCTCGAGATCGTCGAAGTCGATCTGGAAGGGCCGAAGGCCGGCGAGGTCCTGGTCGAGATCAAGGCGACGGGCATCTGCCATACCGACGCCTACACGCTCGACGGTCTCGACAGCGAAGGAATCTTCCCGTCGATCCTCGGCCACGAGGGCGCCGGCATCATCCGCGAGATCGGCGCGGGCGTGACCTCGGTGAAGGCCGGCGATCACGTCATTCCGCTCTACACGCCGGAATGCCGTCAGTGCAAAAGCTGTCTGAGCCAGAAGACCAATCTCTGCACCGCGATCCGCGCGACGCAGGGCAAGGGCGTGATGCCCGACGGCACCAGCCGCTTCTCCTACAAGGGCAAGCCGATCTACCACTATATGGGCTGCTCGACCTTCTCCAACTTCACTGTGCTGCCCGAGATCGCGGTGGCCAAGATCCGCGAGGACGCCCCCTTCGACAAGAGCTGCTATATCGGCTGCGGCGTCACCACCGGCGTCGGCGCCGTCGTCAACACCGCGAAGGTCGAGCCGGGCTCCAACGTCGTCGTGTTCGGCCTCGGCGGAATCGGGTTGAACGTGATCCAGGGCGCCAAGATGGCCGGCGCCGACAAGATCATCGGCGTCGACCTCAACGACTCCAAGGAGGAATGGGGCCGCCGGTTTGGCATGACCGACTTCGTCAACCCCAAGAAGATCACCGGCGACATCGTCCCGCATCTGGTGACCCTAACCGACGGCGGTGCCGACTACACCTTCGACTGCACCGGCAACACCACGGTGATGCGCCAGGCACTGGAAGCCTGCCATCGCGGCTGGGGTACATCGATCATCATCGGCGTCGCCGAAGCCGGCAAGGAGATCGCAACCCGCCCATTCCAGCTCGTCACCGGCCGCAACTGGCGCGGCACCGCCTTCGGCGGCGCCCGCGGCCGCACCGACGTGCCGAAGATCGTCGACTGGTACATGAACGGAAAGATCCAGATTGACCCGATGATCACCCACACGCTCAAGCTCGAAGACATCAACAAGGGCTTCGACCTGATGCACGAGGGTAAATCAATTCGCTCAGTCGTCGTGTTCTAGCTCGCAAGCGTCACCCCCAAGGAGGATCGACCCATGACTGCACTCCATCCCTCGATCGACAACGGTATCAAGCAAGGCACAGGCCACTTCGCCGGCGGCACGCTCGCCTGCAAATGCAAGGACCACCAGGTCAAGGTCGGCGTGAAGGGCGACGTCGCCCACAACCACGCCTGCGGCTGCACCAAGTGCTGGAAGCCGGCGGGTGCGACCTTCTCGGTCGTGGCCGTCGTGCCGCGCCAGAACGTCACCGTGCTCGAGAACGGCGACAAGCTCCAGATCGTCGATCCCTCGGCGGCGATTCAGCGTCACGCCTGCAAAGCGTGCGGCACGCATATGTTCGGCCGCATCGAGAACAAGAACCATCCGTTCTACGGGCTCGACTTTATCCATCCGGAGCTGTTCCAGGAGCAGGGCTCGCAGGCGCCGCAATTCGCCGCCTTCGTCTCCTCGGTGATCGAATCCGGCGTCAAGCCGGAGCAGATGGCCGGCATCCGTTCGCGGCTGAAGGAAATTGGGCTCGAGCCCTATGACTGCCTGTCGCCAGCGCTGATGGATGCGATCGCGACCCACACGGCGAAGGCCAAGGCCGCCTGACAAGGCTGCCAGAACCTTGTCCGTCCCCTCGCTGGTCCCCAGAGAGGGGACGGACAGCTCTCGAATGGTTTGCGGCGAGCTTGCCGCCAGTGCACTTTGCGTATGCGAGCGCGTTCCGCTCCCTCAGTCCTGGTCTCTGAATGACTGCGCAGTGCCGCCCTCTTCCTGCTTGAAGTCAGCGTCCCTGCGATTCTCCCTCCCTCGACTGAGGCATACTGCTTCGTCCGCGCAGTCCCTCTGGCGGACGAAGCTTTTTTCACCGCGCCTCAGATTCCGTGATTGTGCGACGCGCGACCTGTTGCCGCGCCCTGCTTTTGACAAACCCCGGATGCAATCTGTTCACGTCGAGAACACCCGGCTGTGAATGCCGGTCCGGCGCGATCTCTGCTACGGTCGCGCCGTCACGATGCCGCGCGAGCTCAATCAATCAAGAACAAAACGGGAGGTATCGAGCACATCCGGACATTGCGATTCGTATTCCAGCTTCATGCCGGGATTTGCCCGCGCAGGACAACCGGCTGGAGTGCGGTTGCGACAGCGCACGGACCATTGTGCCGACAGACATCGGCCAGTCCAACATCGGCAAAGCTTATGAAGAGCGAGGGACGATCATGATCAAGGTGAAGATCAACGGCCAGGAACAGAGCTGGGACGGCGACCCGGATCTCCCGCTACTCTGGTTCCTGCGCGACGAAGCCGGGCTGACCGGCACCAAATTCGGATGTGGCCAGGCCCTGTGCGGCGCCTGCACCGTCATCATCGACAAGGAGGCGGTCCGCTCCTGCATCACCTCGATCAACGACGTGGCGGGGCGCGAAGTCACCACGATCGAGGGGCTGCATCCGGATGGCGATCATCCCGTCCAGAAGGCCTGGCGCGAGGTCAATGTTCCCCAATGCGGCTTCTGCCAGGCCGGCCAGATCATGCAGGCGGCTGCGCTGCTGATGGAGAACCCCAAGCCGTCGCATGACCAGATCCGCGAGGCGATGTCCGGCAACATCTGCCGCTGCGGCTGCTACCAACGCATCGAGAACGCCGTCCACCTCGCATCAACGGGAGTGTGACATGAATTTCATCGACAATCCGCGGAAGCTTCGTGGCTTCGAAAAGAATCTGAAGGTCGAGAAGATTTCGCGCCGCAGCATCCTGAAGGGGCTCGGCGTCACCGGCGGCTTCGTGCTCGCCGCACCCGTGATGACGCGCCGGGCCTTCGCCTATGAGACCGGCGCCGGCAAGATGCCGCATGGCGTCGTGGTCGATCCGCGCGTGTTCGTCGCGGTCGCGCCTGATGGCACCGTCACCATCCTCGCCCACCGCGCCGAGATGGGCACCGGCGTGCGTACCAGCCTGCCGCTGATCGTGGCCGAGGAGATGGAGGCCGACTGGTCCAAGGTCAAGGTGCAGCAGGCCCATGGTGACGAGGTCAAGTTCGGCAACCAGGACACCGACGGCTCGCGCAGCACGCGGCATTATCTCATCCCGATGCGCCAGATCGGCGCCTCCGCCCGTACCATGCTGGAGCAGGCCGCGGCAAAGCGCTGGGGCGTGCCGGCGACGGAAGTGAAGGCAGTCAATCACGAGGTCGTCCACAGCGCCAGCGGCCGCAAGCTCGGCTTCGGCGAGCTCGCAGCCGACGCCGCCAAGGAATCGGTGCCGAGCATCGAAGGCCTCAAGCTGAAAGACCCTAAGGATTTTCGCTATCTCGGCAAGGGTCAGGTCAGCATCGTCGATCTCCACGACATTACCACCGGCAAGGCGCGCTATGGCGCCGACGTGCGACTGCCCGGGATGAAATACGCCGTGATCGCCCGCCCACCGGTGACCGGCGGCAAGCTCACCTCGTTTGATCCGGACGCTGCACTGAAAGTGCCTGGCGTCGAGAAGGTGATGCAGGTGCGCGGCTGGCCGTGGCCGTCGAAATTCCAGCCGCTCGGCGGCGTCGCAGTGATCGCGCGCAACACCGGCGCTGCGATCAAGGGCCGCGACGCGCTGAAGCTCGTCTGGGACGACGGCGCCAACGGCAAATACGACTCGGTTGCCTATCGCAGGGAGCTCGAGGAGGCCTCGCGCAAGCCGGGCCTCGTCGTGCGCCAGGAGGGCGACGCGGACGCCGCGCTGAAGGCGGCGGACAAGGTCGTGATCGGCGAATATTACCTGCCGCATCTCGCTCATGTCAGCATGGAGCCGCCGGTCGCGGTCGCCGATGTCAAGGGTGACAAGGCGGAGATCTGGGCGCCGGTGCAGAGCCCCGGCGGCACCCGCGAGGACGTCGCCAAGACGCTCGGCATCCCCGAGGGCAATGTCACCGTTAATGTCACGCTGCTCGGCGGCGGTTTCGGCCGCAAGTCGAAATGCGACTTTGCGCTCGAGGCGGCGCTGCTGTCGAAGGAGCTCGGCACGCCGGTCAAGGTGCAGTGGACGCGAGAGGACGACCTCCACCACGACTTCCTGCACACCGTCTCGGTGGAACGGATCGAGGCGGGGCTGGACAAGGACGGCAAGGTGATCGCCTGGCGCCACCGCAGCGTGGCGCCGACCATCGCCTCGACCTTCGCTGCCGGTGCCAAGCATGCGGCGTCCTTCGAGCTCGGCATGGGCCTCGTCGACATGCCGTTCGAGATCGCCAATATCAGTTGCGAGAACCCGGAGGCAGCCGCATTCACCCGCATCGGCTGGTTCCGCTCGGTCTCGAACATCCCGCGCGCCTTCGCGGTGCAGTCGATGGTCGGCGAGATCGCAAATGCGACCGGACGCGACCAGAAGGAGACGCTGCTCGCACTGATCGGCACACCACGCATCGTCAAGCCCGCCGTCAAGGACATGTGGAACTACGGCGAGCCTTATGACAGCTACCCGATCGACACCGCGCGCCTGCGCAAGGTGGTCGAGCTGGTCGCCGAGAAGGGTGAATGGGGCCGACAGGTCCCGAAGGGCCACGGCCTCGGCATCGCCGTGCACCGCAGCTTCGTCAGCTACATTGCGACCATTGTCGAAGTCGCTGTCGACGACAAGGGCAAGCTGACGGTGCCGCGGGTCGATACCGCGATCGACTGCGGCACCTATGTCAACCCGGAGCGCATCGCCTCGCAGATCGAAGGCGCCGCGATCATGGGCCTGAGTCTCGCCAAATATGGCGCGGTCACTTTCAAGGACGGCAAGGTGGAGCAGAAGAACTTTGACGACTTCCAGGTCATCAGGATGGACGAATCTCCCGTGGTGACCAATGTCTACATCGTCCCGCCCGGACCCGACACGCCGCCGAGCGGCGTCGGCGAGCCCGGCGTGCCGCCGTTCGCGCCTGCACTGATGAACGCGATCTTCGCCGCGACCGGAAAGCGCATCCGCGCATTGCCGATCGGCAAGCAATTGGAGGCTTGACGGAACAGACGCGGCCTCGCGCCGTTTCCATCGATCTGACTGGAGCAGATCGATGACAGACATTCCAAGGGCGCTCGCAGTCTCGCTGCTGTCGAGCGTCTTTCTTTTGACGAATGCAGCCGCGTTCGCCCAGAGCACCGCCACGCCGCCGAGCACGGCGACGCGCCCCACCGCGCCGGAGCAAAACTCGCTTCCCAACGCCAGCGCGCCGCCCGCCTCGACCACCCAGACCACGGGGCAAAGCAGCGCCGATCCGAAGGTTCAGGAGATGAACCAGAAGGAGAAGGACAAGGTGGATCGCCAGGGGAAGTAGCGACGTTCACACACGCAAAATGCGGCGGACGTTGCCGTCCGCCGCATTTGCCCCCACTCGCTCCGCCGTCTTCGATCCGCCTGCGGAGCTTATTTCTTCAGTGCGAACACCCAGATCACGCCGCCTTGCGGCACGTTGGACTCGATGCCGATATTGTTGGTCGCGAGCGCGTCCTGGATGCGCTGCGCGTCCACGCCCCAGCCCGACTGGATCGCGATGTATTGCGTGCCGTCGATCTCATAGGACATCGGCATGCCCATGATGCCGGAGTTGGTCTTCTGCTCCCACAACTGCTCGCCGGTCTTGGCGTTGAAGGCGCGGAAGTTGCGGTCGTTGGTGCCGCCGGCGAAAACGAGATCGCCCGCGGTTGCCGTGACCGAACCGAACATCTGCGATTTCGGGAAGTTGTGCTGCCACACCTTCTTGCCGGTCGCGGGATCCCAGGCCTGGATCTCGCCGAAATGATCGGCGCCCGGCTTGGTCTTCAGGCCGATATCCTCCGGCTTGGTGCCGAGCCAGAGCTCCCCTGGCTTGAGCGCGATCTTCTCGCCGGTGAAGCCGCCGCAGAAATTCTCGTTGGCGGGAACATAGACGAGGCCGGTCTTCTGGCTGTAGGCCGCCGACGGCCAGTCCTTGCCGCCCCACAGTGACGGACAGAACTCGACGCGCTTGCCGACCACCGGCTTGTGCGCGGGATCGAGGATCGGCTTGCCGTTCTCGTCGATGCCCTTCCAGACGTCGGTCGAGACGAACGGCCAGCCGGCAACGTAGTTGATCTTGGTCGGTGTGCGCTCGAGCACCCAGAAGATTGCGTCGCGGCCCGGATGAATCAGGCTCTTGATGCTGCGGCCGTCACGCTGCAGGTCGACCAGCATCGGCGCATCGACCTCGTCCCAGTCCCAGGAATCGTTCTGGTGGTACTGGTGATAGGTCTTGATCTTGCCGTTGCCGGGATCGAGCGCGAGCACCGACGAGGTGTAGAGATTGTCGCCGGGATGCATCTCGCCGGGCCACGGCGCGGCGTTGCCGACGCCCCAATAGACCGTCTTGGTCTCCTTGTCGTAGGTCCCGGTCATCCAGGCCGAGCCGCCGCCATTCTTCCAGTCGTCGCCCTGCCATGTGTCGTGGCCGGGCTCGCCTTCGCCGGGAATGGTGAAGGTCCGCCACAGCTCCTTGCCGTCCTTGGCGTCGTAGGCGGCGACATAGCCGCGCACGCCGAACTCGCCGCCGGAGCCGCCGACGACGACCTTGCCATCGACGACCAGCGGCATCAGGGTCATGTATTGACCCTTCTTGTAATCCTGCACCTTGGTGTCCCACACCACCTTGCCGGTCTTGGCATCGAGCGCGACGACGTGGTCGTCGGTGGTGGCGAGATAGAGCTTGTCCTCCCACAGGCCAACGCCGCGGCTGGTCGGATGCAGCTGGAACAGATCGTCCGGGAGCTGCCGCTTGTAGCGCCAGTATTCATCGCCGGTTTTCGCGTTCAGCGCGATCACCTGCCCCATCGGCGTTGCCACGAACATCACGCCATTGTTGACGATCGGCGGCGCCTCATGGCCTTCGACCACGCCGGTGGCAAACGTCCAGACCGGCGTGAGGTCCTTGACGTTGGACGTATTGATCTGGTCGAGCGGGCTATAGCCCTGCCCGTCATAGGTGCGCCGATAGAGCATCCAGTTGCCTGGCTCCGGATTCTCCAGGCGTTGCTGGGTGACGGGCGAGTAGCTCTCGATCGGTCCGGCGATTGCAGCGGTCGAGACAAGGCACGTGAAGGCGACGAAGCCGGACAGCAGTATTTGCTTCCTGGTGATGGACGTTTTCTTCGACGTTTTCATGGACGTTCCCCTTTGTCATCCGTTTGAATTCTTGTTTTGAATTCTTGTCGTTCGTCCCGACGTCCGCCCCTCGGCGGATGCGGCCTCTTGTGACGCGGGCACGACCCGCACGTCCATCATCCCGGCTGCGCGCCACCTACCTTTCCGATGAATCCACCCGCGACGCTGAGCGAACCGTCAGCGAGCGCAAGCGGCAGCGCGGCGAGCCGCCGCGGCGCCGGCCCGAACACCACCTGCGCGCTGGCGCGGGGATCGTATTCGGAGTTGTGGCACATGCATTTGAACACCTCCTTGTCGCCGACATCGCTCTTGACCCAGGCGGTGACGGGACAGCCGGCGTGGGAGCAGATCGCCGAATAGGCGATGATGCCGTCGACGGCACGCGCGCGCGTTTGCTCGTCGAGCTCGGCAGCATCGAGCCGGATGATCAGGATTTCGTTGAGCCGCGAGGCATTGCGCACCACCGATGTCTTGGGATCCTGCGGCCAGGCATGCACCGGCGGGCCGCCAGCCGTCAGATCAGCCGGTTTGATGAGCTTTCCTTCGTGATCGCCTTCGGAGAACACGAGCATGTCGCCCTTCTGCGGACGTTCGTCGGAGCCGGGCGGATCTTCGCCCGCACGCGCTGGCGCGGAACAGCCGAGACAGGCGGTGGTGGCGAGTGCACCGAGCAGCAATGTTCGCCGCGTTTGCTCCGCGCTCACATCGGCTTCGGGTTCCGCAGTGCTGCCGGGGGATGATAAAGTGATATTGAATGATGCGCGCGACATGCACGGTAGCAGGCGCTGGAACTCTGCCGAAATGAAGGCGAAGAATTGGCGCCGCAATGCATCAATATGGCTTTGCTCGCTTTGATTGAACGCGATTGAACGCATTCAAACGGGTTTTTGCCATTTCAACGTCATGCCGCGCGATCGGCATGATCATTTTGCAGATCAGACTGATCATGTTGGAATTGGTGCAACGCGCTTTTAACAGCGCGACGCAACCAGTCGTGTTCAGGACCTGAGCACGTGACGCGGCGACGCGATGCGGCCGGCGATGGTGGCCGACGCCATTTCAAAACTGTCGGCGATGCGACGCGCCTTGTCGATGAACAGCGCAGCCGCCGGCGGCGGGCAGACTTCGCGCGCGGTTTGTTCGAACAAATCGAGCCAGCGGTCGAAATGATCGCCGACCAGGCTCAGCGGCATATGCGCCCGCATCGGCGAGCCATGGTAGCGGCCGCTCATCAGCACCACCGACGACCAGAACCCCTTGAGCTTCTCGAGATGCTCGTCCCAATTCTGCACGATTGCGAACACCGGTCCGAGCAGCGTGTCCTCGCGGACGCGGCCGTAGAAACGGGTGACGAGTTCCCCGATCATCTCCTCGGTGATCCCGGTGCGCTCGATCGCATTCAGGGTCAGCAGGTTCCGCCGTTCGGCCGCAGCTTCCCGCTCGGCCTTCAGTCGATCCGACATGTCCTTTGTTTTCCGTTTTTTGTTGTTCCCGCGAGCCGCCCGTTCGACATTGTCGGGCCAATTGCACGCGGCGTCTTTGTCGCAGCGCAAATTGCGGGAGTGAGCGACGGGCGCTAAGCCCGCCGCCCGCGCCAAATCAGGCGCCGTAAGTGTAAAAGCCCTGCCCGGTCTTGCGGCCGAGATGGCCGGCATCGACCATTTCCTTGAGTAAGGGGGCCGGACGGTATTTAGGGTCGTTGAAGCCCTTATAAAAGACCTCCATCACTGACAGCATGGTGTCGAGCCCGACCAGATCGGCCAGTGCCAGCGGCCCGATCGGGTGGTTGCAGCCGAGCTTCATGCCGGCGTCGATTTCCTCCGCCGTTGCGATGCCCTCCTGGAGCGCGAAGATTGCCTCGTTGATCATCGGGCACAGGATGCGGTTGACCGCGAAGCCAGGGCTGTTCTTGGCCGTGATCGCCACCTTGCCGACGCGCTGGGCGAAATCAAGCGCCTGAGCGTGGGTGTCGTCCGAGGTCTGCAAGCCGCGGATCAGCTCCAGCAGCGCCATCACCGGAACCGGGTTGAAGAAGTGCATGCCAATGAAGCGGTCGGGGCGATCGGTGGCGGCGGCAAGCTTGGTGATCGAGATCGACGAGGTGTTGGTCGCAAGCAGCGTGCGCGGCGACAGCGCGGCGCAGAGGTCCTTCAGGATCTTGACCTTGAGCTCCTCGTTCTCGGTCGCGGCCTCGATGACGAGATCGCAATCGGAGAGTTTTGCGCGATCGGTCGTGCCGGTGATACGCTTGAGCGTCGCCTCGCGATCGGCCGCCGACATTTTCTCCTTCTTGACCAGGCGCTCGAGGCTGCCGCCGACGGTCGAAATGCCGCGGTTCACTGCCGCATCGGAGATGTCGACCATCACGACCGAAAGCCCGGCCGCGGCGCAGATCTGGGCGATGCCGTTGCCCATGGTGCCTGCTCCGATGATGCCAACGGTATTGATCATAGCCTGACGTCCTTCTCGTTGAGCGAGCCCGCAATCGACTACGGCGTGCCCGGTTTGACCCGAATTTCGATCCGCGGCCGCCAAAGTGCTGCGCCGCATCCAGGCTCTTCCTTAAAGCATCCGTGGCGAGAATAAAGTCGCCTTTCCGCTCGCGAAGGGCATGATTTCGCGGTCTCGCGACCGTTTTGGCCCGAGTTTTGCGGCTCGTTTTCGCCCCCGGGATTGCCGAGGGCGCAGGGAAGGCCGGGCGCCGGCTGGCACCCGCGGTCCGCTGTGCGCGGGTAGCGCAGTGGAGAACTGCACAGCGGCGTACAGGGCAGCCGAGACATCCCGACCTTCCCTGCGCGAGTGGTTTGACGGCTTATGCCGTGCCCTCCCCGGAGCCGAATTCCTTTGGCCTCCGTCGCCTTGCGAAAAGATGGCGACGAGGAGCCGGTTGGCCCGCTGCCGCCTTCCGCAAGGCTTGACTGTAGCGACGACAGTCAGGACCACACGGTTTTGCCGTACGCAGCACGCGCCGTTCGTCACACGCGGCCGGAGCTCACGAGGTTCGGCTCAATCCTCCGCTCGCCCTGCTCCCGACCCCTGCGTGCCGACGCGCGCCCGCGTCCACCGCAACTCACCCACGTACCGGACGACTCGCGATCCGTCCCTCGTGCCGGGTAAGCTGGAACGATACATACGCCAATTCCGAATTTCGGTAAAGCGGTATATTTTCGTGATACTGGCTTGACAATCGGGAGCTCGCTGTTGGCAGAGTGTTTTGCCCGTCGGAGGAGACCTTGTATTCTCTAACCTGTCGGCACGAACGGCAGGGACCAAGTGTGAAGCAACTTCGCAGCCACGACATCGACCATTCCAGGACATTCGGCCCTGCACCGGGGCGTCAGGCCGGATGAACGACTTCGCACGATCCGTCGTTGCTGCCTTCACGCTGATTGGCGAAGCCGATCCCGAGCTGGTCGGCATTGTCGCCCTCTCGGTGCGCGTCAGCCTGACGGCCAGCATCGTCGCACTGCTGATCGGCGCGCCGTTCGGGGCCTTTCTTGCGATCACCCGCTTCCGCGGGCGGCAGGTCGTCATCGTGCTGACCAATGCGCTGCTTGGCCTGCCGCCGGTCGTGGTCGGACTGGCGCTCTATCTTCTGCTGTCGCGATCCGGTCCGCTCGGCGCCGCCGGCCTGCTGTTCACGCCGGCGGCCATGGTGATCGCACAGACGCTGCTGGCGACCCCGATCGTGGTCGCGCTGGTGCACCGGCCGGCGAGCCTGCTGTGGGCGGAATATGGCGACCTTGCGCGGATCGACGGACTATCGACGCTGCGCAGCATCGGCCTGCTGTTCGCACTCGGCCGGACCTCGCTGCTGACAGCCTTTCTCGCGGCGTTCGGACGCGCCATCGCCGAAGTGGGCGCCATCATCATTGTTGGCGGCAACATTCGTGGCTTTACCCGCACGATGACCACCGCGATCGCGCTGGAGACCAGCAAGGGCGACCTGCCGCTGGCACTCGGGCTCGGGCTGATCCTGCTCGCGCTCAGCGTGGCGGTCTCGACACTCGCCTTTCTGCTAGTGGGACGCATTGGGGAAAAATAGCTGCTCGCCGCCGACCTTGTAGCCGGCGATCGCGTCCTGCCCCTTGGGCGAGATTAGCCAGTCGATGAAGGCTTGCCCGTCCATCGCCTTCACGTTCGGATGCTTTTCCGGATTGACCAGCATGACGCCGTACTGATTGAACAGCCGCTTGTCGCCCTCGGTCAGGATCGCAAGCTCGCCGCGGTTCTTGAACGACAGCCAGGTGCCGCGGTCCGACAGAAGGTAGGCGCTCGACGACGACGCCATGTTGAGTGCCGGGCCCATGCCCTGGCCGATCTCGCGGTACCAGCTGCCCTTGCCGATCGCGACATCGACGCCGGCCTCCTTCCACAATCTCAGCTCGGCCGCATGCGTGCCGGACTTGTCGCCGCGCGAAATGAACGGCGCTTTTGACGCCGCGATTTTACGCAGGGCATCAGCGACGTCCTTGCCACCAGCAATTTTTGCGGGATCGCTCCTTGGGCCGACGATGATGAAATCGTTGTACATGACGTCAAAACGCTTCACGCCCTGCCCCTCGGACATGAACTTGTCTTCGGCCGGCCTGTCATGGACGAACACCACATCGGCATCGCCGCGCCGGCCGATGTCCAGCGCCTGGCCGGTGCCGACGGCCACGACCTTGACCTCGATGCCTTCGGCCGTCGAGAACAGCGGCAGCAAATAGCCGAACAGCCCCGACTGCTCCGTCGATGTCGTCGAGGCCACGGTAATGCTGCGGTCTTGCGCCAGTGCACATGTCGACCAGACCAGAACCGCTGCGATGGCGGCAAGCTTTTTCATTGCGTCGTCCTTACGTCCATGGACTTTCAAATTAGTCGGGAAGGATGACGTAGGAAAGCTCGACGTTCGGCGTCGTCGGCAGATCGAGCAGATCGCGCGCCGGACCGGTTCGCGAAGGGAACGCCTTCACGCCTGCCTCACGGCCGTTGAACCTCGCGTGAGCTGCCGCACGATGATGTGGTAGCGCGGAATATCGTCCGTTTCGCCCGATCCATTCGATAGAACGGTTTGGAGCGTCCCATGACAAAGACAAGCATCGTCGCCGCCTTGCGGATCATTTTGTCGCTTGCGATCGCCGGCCCGGCGCGGGCCTGGCCGGAACAGTCATCAAGCATCGACTGCGCGTGGCGCGGCGAACAGGCGGAATGCGAAGCGCTCACCATGGCGCTCGTCCGCAAGCACGCCCTCGCACATCCACACATCCGCAAGACCGAGCGCGCGGCCATCCCGCTTGCGCCAACGCACCAGCCCGATCGCAACCAAGATCCACTCGCATCGATGCATTTCGAATGAACGCCGCGGCGCGCGAGACTGTGCAGATGTTCTGCAATTGGTCCCGCCTAGATTGACAGGGGTGTGACGGCCGGGGCAGTTTTTCACATTGCTGGCGAATCAGCGATTGCCTACGGCCTGAGTATCTCTTGGACAACTCCCAGTGCTTTCGAGACTGATATCGTTGCTGAGCCGCATTCCTGCGGTGAAATGGGCGTTCAACCGGCTACGGCCTCTGCCGCACAGCGGCGGTCTCGAGGTGGCGCGTAGCGCTGCGGATGAAGAGTCGGTCATCGAGGAAGAAGCTTCGATCTCTTCGGTTGGTGTTGCGAGCGGGACGGTTGACGCGCCCGAAGTCATCAGCAGTTATCCGCCTGCGGAACACTCGACGGATGTTGAACCCGACGTCGTCGAAGAGGTCCCGGTCGCGACTGTCGAAGTCGAAGCCGTCGAGGCGCCTGAGCCCCTTATCATCAGCGAGGCATCTGCGGAACTTCCGGCCAATGTCGAGCCGGGCCTTGAGGAGCTGGTCTTCATCGCGCCTGTCGCGACGGAGACGGTTTCGGTCGAGCCCTCCGAGCTCGTCACGGAAGACGAACCCGCATCCGTCGCTTCCGTGGAGCCCGAACCGGTTGCCGTCGATGAGACGCCCGTCGCGGCCGTTGTCGCAGAGGAGACGATCGCCGACGCGCCGAAGGCGCGTGCAAAGGTCGTGGAGCCCACCGATCGCGCCGCGCTGATCCGGCAACGCTGGGCCGAGACCGGGATCAGAATGTGGAATCCGCGGCTTCACGGCGCCGGCGATGCGACGCTGAACATCCAGGGGCGCATCGGACTGCTGCCGCCCGAGCCCGGCGAGACGATGCCGCGCTACGACAAGCTCGAATTCAGGATGCTCGGCGGCCAGATCGTCTGCGAAGGCGTGATCGTCGAGGCACCCGTGCATGCGGGCCAGCGCAGCTTCACCCGGCTCGCCGAGCCGCGTGGCGCCGATCGCACCCGCGAGGCGGTGCGGGAACGTCAGGCCGCCCTCGCCTGATCCTTCTGCGATGACTCAAGGGATCGGATAGCCCTTCCAGACCCACTCCAGCGCCGAAGGCAGCGTTTGCGCGATCGTCGGACGATCGACGTGCTTGGCATTGCGCACGAACAGGAACTGGTAGTGGTAACCCTTCGCCGCCAGCACCTTCGCCATCACGGCGTTCGACAAGGTCCAGTCGTGCATGCCGTCGGGAATGGTTGGGTTGGGATAGAACAGGTCCTGGTCGCCGCCGAAATACCAGAAGCGGATCGGCTTGGTCGGCGCGGCGACGATCAGCGGCACGCCAGGCGGTTCGGCCGGCGTCAGCACGCCCGCCTTCGAGATCAGGTTCGGGCCCGCCGGTCCCGCCCACGCGCTGTGATATTCCCAGGCGCCGCCACGCAGTGACGGATCATGCGGCCATTGCTGGTTGACCATGGTCGGCGAGAACGCCAGCACGCGATGATAGAGATCGGGATAGAACCAGGCCATGGTGAAGGCTGCCACGCCGCTCGAGCTCAGCCCCATGGTGGCGCGTCCTTCGGGGTTCCTGGTGAGCTTGACGCCGGCGTTCTGCTCGACGAGCGGCAGCACCTCGCGCTCGACGAACTGCGCGTAGGCCCCCGACACCGCGTCATATTCACGGCCGCGCTGACTGCCCTGCGCATCCTGCCCGCCATTGCCGATCTGGATCGCGATCATCGGCGGCACGCGGCGCTGCGCGATCAGATTGTCGAGTGTGGCCGGGAGATCCTTGTAGGCGGCAGAGCCGCCGTCGCCGATCACAATGAAGGGCGCCTCGGTACCGGGTACGTATTGCGCCGGCACATAGACGTCGATCGTGCGCGACCAGATGCCGGGATGGCTGGTGGTGACGATCATGTTCGACTTGTCGTCCGGCGCGGTCACGGTCGTCATGATCGAGGAATTGGTGCAGCCGGCGACGTCGTCGCGGATCAGGCCGGGATTGTAGATCGTGCTGTCCTTCGACGAGAGCGTGAAGGATTTTGTCGTGCCGCGCGGCACGCCCTCCTTCGCGATGGTCTCGGGCGCGGGATTGTGGGTGGGGCCAATGATGAAATTGCCTTCCGCACCCGGTGGCGGCAGCGTGCCGTCGGGCAGCTCGGTCGCACGCGGATAGTTGGGATTGGAGGGATCGCGCGTCGGCGGCGTGGTCTTGAAATCGAGGCCGGTGGTGTCGATGAAGAACGGCGCCGCCTTGTCGGTGGTGTTGGCGCCCGGCGGCACGGCCATGTTCTGGGTCACGCAGGCCGGCTGCGCGAAGGCTGTCGAAGCCAAGCAGACGAGGGACATCAGCGCCCCCGTCAGGACGGACAATGATTTGGTCATTTCAGCTCCCGGTGCTGACGAGTCCTTGCTGGCTCGTCTTGAGGCAAAGTATGGTGGCCGGCCCGCACGCGGTCAAACGCGATCGGCGCAGTGCAGCAATCGCCGCCATGCTCAAACCGGACAGCGACCGTTATTCCGCGCATGACGCAGAATTTTTCGAGCATCAGGCCGTTGCTGCCCCACCGCGCAGCATTTAGCGTGCGCCTGGTCGATCCGCGGGCGTCACCTGCGGTCGCAACGACAACAACAACCGGGAGGACAATCCATGAGAAAGCTCGCGGCCGCGCTGTGCGCGCTGGCATTCTTCGCACCTGCCGCGCAGGCCCAGACCATCAAGGACTTCCTGGCGGCGGTCATGGTGAAGTGGACAGCGCCGTTCGAGCCATTCCAGCTCATCGACAACATCTATTATGTCGGCACCGACGGCATCGCCGTCTATGTCATCAAGACGTCGCAGGGCCTGATTCTGATTGACACCGCGATGCCGCAGTCGACCGGCATGATCAAGGACCACATCGCCAAGCTCGGCTTCAAGGTCGCCGACATCAAATACATCCTCAACAGCCACGCCCATCTCGATCACACCGGCGGCTTTGCCGAGATCAAGAAGGACAGCGGCGCGCAGCTTGTCGCGGGCGAACGCGACAAGCCGCTGCTCGAAGGCGGCTACTATCCGGGCGACGAGAAGAACGCGGACCTCGGATTTGCCCCGGTGAAGGTCGATCGCACGGTGAAGGAAGGCGACAAGGTGACGCTCGGCGACACCACGCTGACGGCGCATGAGACACCCGGCCATTCGCCGGGCTGCACCAGCTGGGAGATGACGGTGAAGGACGGCGACCAGGACCGCCAGGTGCTGTTCTTCTGCAGCGGCACCGTGGCGCTGAACCGGCTGGTCGGCCAGCCGACCTATCCCGGCATCGTCGACGACTACCGCGCGACCTTTGCCAAGGCCAAGGCGATGAAGGTCGACGTGCTGCTCGGGCCCCATCCCGAGGTCTACGGCATGCAGGACAAGCGCGCGCAGCAGATCAAGAGCGCCACGCCAAATCCGTTCGTGAAGCCCGGCGAGCTCGCGACCTACGCCACAGGCCTGTCGGAGGATTTCGACAAGCAGCTCGCCAAGCAGACGGCCGCGCTTCAAACGGCGAAGTGAAGGCCGCCGCTACTTCGTCAGGCTCGGCAGCTCTAGCCCCTTGTCACGGGCGCAGTCGATCGCGATGTCGTACCCCGCATCCGCATGGCGCATGACGCCGCTGGCCGGATCGTTCCAGAGCACGCGCTCGATGCGCTTGGCGGCCTCCGGCGTGCCGTCGGCGACGATCACCATGCCGGCATGCTGCGAATAGCCGATGCCGACGCCGCCGCCGTGATGCAGCGAGACCCAGGTCGCACCGCTGGCGCAATTCAATAATGCGTTGAGCAAGGGCCAGTCGGACACGGCATCCGACCCGTCCTTCATGGCCTCGGTCTCGCGGTTCGGGCTTGCCACCGAGCCGCTGTCGAGATGATCGCGGCCGATCACGATCGGCGCCTTCAACTCGCCGCGCGCGACCATCTCGTTGAAGGCAAGGCCGAGGCGATGACGATCGCCGAGGCCAACCCAGCAGATCCGCGCCGGCAGGCCCTGGAACTTGATGCGCTCCTTCGCCATGTCGAGCCAATTGTGCAGATGCTTGTCGTCAGGCATCAGCTCCTTGACCTTGGCATCGGTCCTGAAGATGTCCTCGGGATCGCCCGAGAGCGCGGCCCAGCGGAACGGCCCTACGCCGCGGCAGAACAGGGGACGGATATAGGCGGGCACGAAACCTGGGAAGTCGAATGCGTTCTTCAGGCCCATGTCCTGCGCCATCTGGCGGATGTTGTTGCCATAGTCGAGCGTCGGGATTCCCAGTGCGTGGAAATCCAGCATGGCCTGAACATGCTCGACCATCGATGCCTTCGACGCACGCTCCACCGACTTCGGATCAGACGCCCGCTTGGCTTCCCAATCGGCCAGCGACCAGCCCTTCGGCAAGTAGCCGTTGATCGGATCATGCGCGCTGGTCTGGTCGGTGACGATGTCGGGCTTGACGCCGCGGCGCACCAGTTCGGGAAAAATCTCCGCGGCATTGCCGAGCAGGCCGACCGAGACCGCCTTCTTCGTCTTCGCGGCCTCCGCCATGATCGCCAGCGCTTCGTCGAGCGTTGCGGCCTGACGATCGAGATAGCCGGTACGCAGGCGCATCTCGATGCGGCTCGGCTGGCATTCGACCGCCAGCATCGAAGCGCCGGCCATGGTCGCCGCCAGCGGCTGCGCGCCGCCCATGCCGCCGAGACCGGCGGTGAGAATCCATTTGCCGGCAAGCCTGCCGCCATAATGACGACGGCCGATCTCTACAAAGGTCTCGTAGGTGCCCTGCACGATGCCCTGGCTGCCGATATAGATCCAGGAGCCGGCCGTCATCTGGCCGTACATCATCAGGCCCAGGCGATCGAGCTCGTTGAAATGATCGAGCGTCGCCCAATGCGGCACGATGTTGGAGTTCGCGATCAGCACACGCGGGGCATCGGCATGGGTGCGGAACACGCCAACCGGCTTGCCGGACTGAACCAGCAGCGTCTGGTCGGCTTCCAGCGTGCGCAACGAAGCAACGATCCGGTCAAAGCTCTCCCAGTCGCGCGCGGCGCGGCCGATGCCGCCATAGACGACGAGCTCGCTCGGGCGCTCGGCGACATCAGGATCGAGATTGTTCATCAGCATGCGCAGCGGTGCTTCCGTCAGCCAGCTCTTGGCGCTGATGTCGCTGCCGCGAGGGGCGCGGATGGTGCGGTCATTGTCCAGTCGGCGGTTCATGAAGACCTCTTCAGACGAGTCTTGTTCAGTCAAGTTTTGGGAACGGATCGATTGGAAGCGCCGTGAGCGCCGCGGCCGGCAGCGCGGCGGTTTCAATCAGCGCGGCGGCCTTGGCGAGATCGCCGGCCATGTAGCGGTCGGCGCCGAGCGCGGGCACTTGCTCACGCAGCGCCGCGATGACAGCGACGAGCGGCGCGCTGGTCGCATGCGGCGCGCGCAGCGTGATGCCTTGCGCTGCGACCAGTAGCTCGATGCCTAAAATCGCGGCGAGATTGTCGGCCATGTCGGAGAGCCGCCGCGCGGCATGGGCGGCCATGGAGACGTGGTCTTCCTGGTTGGCGCTGGTCGGCGTCGAGTCGATCGAGCAGGCCGCCGCACGCTGCTTGTTCTCGGCGTAGAGTGCGGCGGCCGTCACCTCGGCGATCATGAAGCCGGAATTGATTCCGGGATCGGGGGTGAGGAACGGCGGCAGGCCAAAATTGAGCGCGGGGTCAACCAGCGTCGCGATGCGCCGCTCGCTGATCGCGCCGATTTCCGACAGCGCCAGCGCGATCGTATCGGCGGCAAAGGCCACCGGCTCCGCGTGGAAATTGCCGCCGGAGACGATCTCGCCGGTCTCGACCAGCACCAGCGGATTGTCGGTGACAGCGTTGGCCTCGGTGATCAGCGTGCGCGCGGCCTGCGTGATCAGGTCGAGCGCGGCGCCCGCGACCTGCGGCTGGCAGCGCAGGCAGTAGGGATCCTGCACGCGCTCGTCGCCCTCGAGATGGGACAGGCGGATATCGCTGCCGTCGAGCAGCGCAGTCAGGGTCGCAGCCGCGGCGATCTGCCCGGGATGACCGCGGAGCGCCTGGATCTCGGGACGGAACGGCGCCGTCGAGGCCATCGCCGCATCGACCGACAGCGCGCCGGTGACAAGGGCGGCGCGCAGCAGGCCAAATGCGCGCAGCACGCCGGCAATGGCATAGGCAGTCGAGAACTGCGTGCCGTTAATCAGCGCGAGACCCTCCTTGGGGCCGAGCGTCAACGGCGCAAGGCCGGCCGCGGCGAGCGCCTCACTGCCCGGCACCGCCTTGCCGTCGACGATCGCCTGCCCGTCGCCGATCATCACCGCCGTCATGTGGGCAAGCGGCGCGAGATCGCCGGAGGCGCCGACCGAGCCCTGCTGTGGCACCAGCGGATACACGCCCCGCGCCAGCATGGCCTGGAGCTGCTCGATGACCTCGCGGCGTACGCCGGAGGCACCGCGCCCGAGCGAGACGATTTTCAGCGCTATCATCAACCGCACGATCGGCTCCGGCGTCGCCGGGCCGACACCGCAGCAATGCGAGACGATGAGGTTGCGCTGAAGCAGCGCGGTCTGGTCCGGCGGAATCCGCTTCGACGCCAGCTTCCCGAAGCCGGTGTTGATCCCATAGACGGGAGCAGCGGCCTGCGCGGCCTTCGCAACGATCTCCGCGGCCGCCTCGACGCGCGGCCAGAACGCGGCATCGAGTATCACGGGCGCACCTGCCAGCACGCGCGCGAGGTCGTGGAGGCTCACCGTTCCCGGCTTGACGACGATCGCTGCGCGCGGCTCCATCATTGGCCCCTCCACACCCGGCGGTGCAGCGGATTGAAGCCGATGCGGTAGACGAGCTCGGCGGGACGCTCGATGTCCCAAATCGCGAGGTCGCACCATTTGCCGGCCTCAAGCGTGCCGGTCTCATCGAGCACGCCGAGTGCCCGCGCGCCTTCACGGGTGATACCGGCGAGACATTCGGCCACCGTCATCCGGAACAGCGTCGCACCCATGTTCATGGCGAGCAGCAGCGAGGTCAGCGGCGAGCTGCCGGGATTGCAGTCGGTCGCGAGCGCCATGGGAACGCCATGCTTGCGAAAGGCTTCGACCGGCGGCTTTTGCGTCTCGCGGATGAAGTAGAAGGCGCCGGGCAGCAGCACGGCCACCGTTCCGGCCTTCGCCATCGCCGCAGCGCCGGCCTCGTCGGTATGCTCCAGATGATCGGCCGACAGCGCGGAGAATTTTGCAGCGAGCGCAGCGCCGCCGAGGTTCGAGAGCTGATCGGCATGGAGCTTGACCGGCAGCCCAAGCGCCCTCGCCGCCTCGAACACCCGTGCCGTCTGCTCCGCCGAGAACGCGATGCCTTCCGTGAACGCATCAACGGCATCGGCAAGGCCCGCCTTTGCGATGGTCGGCAGCATCTCGTTGCAGACGAGATCGATATAGCGATCCTTGTCGCCGTCGGCCTCCACCGGCAGCGCGTGCGCGCCGAGGAACGAGGTGCGGATCGCGACCTTGCGCTGGCGGCCGAGACTGCGCGCGGCGGCGAGCTGACGCATCTCGGTTTCGGCGTCGAGGCCATAGCCGGACTTGATCTCGACCGTGGTGGCCCCTTCGGCGATCAGCGCATCGAGCCGTGGCAATGCGCTCGCGGCCAGGTCGGCTTCGCTCGCCTTGCGCGTCGCGGCCACCGTCGCGACGATGCCGCCGCCGGCACGCGCGATCTCCTCGTAGCTCGCGCCCTTCAGGCGCAGCTCGAACTCGTGCGCGCGGTTGCCGCCATAGACGAGATGGGTGTGGCAGTCGACGAGGCCCGGCGTGATCCAGCGCCCTTCGCAATCGATCCGCTGGACGGCGTCCGCATCCGCTGGGAAATCCGCAGCTGCACCGGCATAGACGACGTGGCCGTCGCGTATGGCGATCAGGCCATGCTCGATCTCGCCGAGATCGGGACGGTCGGCCCGCATCGTAGCGAGCCGGGCGTTGTGCCAGATCCGGTCGAAGCGCTCTGCCATGCCACTGTCCCTTCGCGAAGTCCCTGCGCCCTGGGATGCTTGACTTATATGTCTAGACATATAATCGTAAGCCGGTTCTGTCCAGCCGGCGTGTCATCATGTCCCGACTGCATTTCGCCTCCGCGCTCCTGCCCTCGGGCTGGGCCAATGACGTGCAGGTGGTCATCACCGCCGGCGCGATCGCGGAGGTGACGCCGGGCGTCGCGCCGGCCGCGGGCGACGAGCGCCACGCCATCGCGCTTCCGGGACTTGCGAGCCTGCACAGCCACGCTTTCCAGCGAGGCATGGCGGGACTTGCCGAGCTGCGCGGCGATAGCACCGATACATTCTGGACCTGGCGCGAGACGATGTATCGCTTTGCGCTAGCGATGACGCCGGACGATGTTGCCGCTGTCGCGACACTGCTTTATGTCGAGATGCTGGAGCAGGGTTTTACCCGCGTCGGCGAGTTCCATTATTTGCATCACGATCGCGACGGCTCGCCCTACGCCGATCCCGCCGAGATGGCCGCGCGCATTGCAGGGGCTGCTGAAGCCTCAAGCATCGGCCTGACGCTGCTGCCGAGTTTTTATGCGCACGGCTCCTTCGGCGGCGCCGCGCCTCACGATGGTCAACGCCGCTTCATCTGCTCGGTCGATCGGTTCGCCACACTGATGGCTGCCTCGCGCAAGGCCATTGCGGCATTGCCGGGCGCCAATATCGGGATCGCGCCGCACAGTCTGCGCGCGGTGACGCCGGACGAGCTCGCGGCGATCATTCCACTCGCCGAAGGCGGGCCGGTACACATTCATGCCGCTGAGCAGGTGAAGGAAGTCGAGGACTGCTTGGCCTGGTCGGGACGACGCCCGGTGCAATGGCTCCTTGAGCATGCCCCGGTCGATCAACGCTGGTGCCTCATTCATGCGACCCACATGACGGATGTAGAAGTCAGCGCATTCGCGAAGACCGGCGCGGTGGCAGGTCTCTGCCCTGTCACCGAGGCGAGCCTCGGCGACGGCATTTTTCCGGCACGCGAATTTCTTGACGCTGGCGGCGCGTTTGGTGTCGGCACCGATTCCAACGTGCTCGTCGGCGTCGCCGACGAGCTGCGCCAGCTTGAATATGGCCAGCGGCTCAAGCATCGCGCGCGCAACGTGCTGTCCGGCGGCGCTGGCCGTTCGACGGGGCGCTCGCTGTTCGACGATGCCCTTGCGGGCGGGGCCCGGGCGCTGGCGCAGCCGATTGCGGGCCTCGCGCCGGGCGCACATGCCGACATCATCACGCTCGACGTCGCGCATCCGTCGCTGGCGGGACGCGCGCGCGACGCCGTGATCGACGGCTGGATCTTTGCGGCAGGCCACGGCGCGATCGATTGCGTCTGGGCCGGCGGCAACAAGGTCGTTGAAGGCGGGCAGCACCAATTGCGCCGGTCCGCACGCGAACGCTTCAACGCATCGGTGCGGAGGCTCGTCGCATGAGCCTCGCAACTGATGCTGCCGACAAGCCGACGCTCTACAAGCGGATCCGCGCCGATATCGAAAAGCGGATTCTGACCGGCGAATGGCCGCCGGGCCATCGCATTCCCTTCGAGCACGAGCTGGTCGCACGTTACGGCTGCTCGCGCATGACGGTGAACAAGGCGCTGTCGGAGCTGGCCCAGGCCGACCTGATCGAGCGGCGCCGCCGTGCCGGCTCTTTCGTGCGGCGGCCGCAGCACCAGTCGGCGGTGCTCAAGATTGCCGACATCCGCGCCGAGATCACCGCACTCGGGCGCGGTTACGGCTACGAGTTGATCAGCCGCAAGCTGCGCGCCGCGACCGCTGCCGACCGCGAGCGTCTTGGCGTCAAGAAAGCCGGCAAGGTGGTCTCGATCGCCTGCCGTCACAGCGCCGACAATGTGCCCTTTGCGGTCGAGGACCGGCTGATCGATCTCGCCTCTGTGCCGAATGCTGCAACGGCGGATTTCTCGCGCGAGCCGCCGGGCTCGTGGCTGCTTCATCATGTCCCGTGGACAGAGGCCGAGCATACGATCAGCGCCATTGTCGCGGATGATCGCACGGCGGAGGCGCTCGACATCGCCGTCGGCGCGCCCTGTCTCGTGATCGACCGCTATACCTGGCGCAGCGCGCGCACGATCACCGCCGTGCGCCTGCTCTATCCCGGTGACTCTCACCGCCTTGTCGCCCGATTCAAGGGAGGTTGAGAGAACGATGTCGGCACAAATCGTGCAACGCTTCGGGCAACGGTCCCCACAGACCGACAGAGATCAACAGGACGTCAATCCATCGATCGGCAAGAGGACGACAATCATGCGTAGTTCGAAAGTATTTGCGACAATCATTGCGCTTACGGCCGCCACTCCCGTGCTCGCCGACGACGTCAAGGTCGGTGTCGGCATCTCCGGATGGACCGGCTTCGCGCCGCTGACGCTGGCGAAGGAAGCCGGCATCTTCAAGAAGAACGGCCTCGACGTCACCATCAAGAAGATTCCGCAGAAGGACCGCCACCTCGCGATTGCCTCCGGCGACGTGCAGTGCGCGGCGACCACGGTCGAGACCTGGATCTCCTGGAACGCCAACGGCGTCGCGACCAAGCAGATCTTCCAGCTCGACAAAAGCTTTGGCGCCGACGGCATGGCCGTGCGCAACGACGTCACGTCGATCAAGGAGCTGAAGGGCAAGACGGTTGCGGCTTCCGCGCCCGGGACCTCGCCCTATTTCGCGCTGGCCTGGATGCTGAAGAAGAACGGCCTCACGGTGAAGGACGTCACGGTCGTGAACCTCGAGCCGGCCGCGGCCGCGCAGGCCTTCGTCTCCGGCCAGAACGACGCCGCGATGACCTACGAGCCGTATCTGTCGACGGTGCGCGCCGCACCCGACAAGGGCAAGATCATCGCGACCACGCTGGACTACCCGATCGTGATGGACACGTTCGGCTGCACGCCGAAATTCCTCAGCGAGAACCCGAAGGCGGCGCAGGCGCTGGCCGACAGTTATTTCGAATCGCTCGAGATGATCGCCAAGGACCAGGCCAAGGCCTATGAGATCATGGGCGCCGACGTGAAGCAGACCGGCGAGGCGTTCGGCAACTCGGCAAAGTACCTGCGTTGGCAGGACAAGGCCGCGAACCAGAAATTCTTCGCGGGCGATTTCCTCGCCTTCAACAAGGATGCCGCCGAGCTCCTGCTCGAGATCGGCATCATCAAGGCCGCACCGAAGGTCGAAGACCTCTACGACGCGAGCTTCATCAAGTAAGCTTCAACGAGCTGCCGGTCCCGCCGCGAGGCGGGACCGGAGCCTGATCGACCATTCGGATAGATAGTTGATGCGTCCCCTGGATTCCGTGACATCGAAGCAGCGCGTGGCCTACGGCCTCGCGTTCTTCGTGCTGTTCGTCGCCCTCTGGTCCTGGGCGACTTTCGGCGGCCATGTATCGAAGACCTTCCTCGCCAATCCGCTGACCATGGTGCAGGAAGGTTATGACCTCCTGGCCAAGCAAGGCTTCCTGTACGACATCGGCATGACGATCTGGCGCGTCGTCGGCGGCTTTGCGCTGGCCGCGATCATCGCAGTGCCGCTCGGCGTCCTCATGGGCGCCTACAAGCCGATCGAGGCCTTCCTCGAACCGTTCGTCTCCTTTGCGCGCTATCTGCCTGCCTCGGCGTTCATCCCGCTGTTAATCCTGTGGGCCGGGATCGGCGAACTGCAGAAGCTGCTGGTCATCTTCATCGGCTCGGTGTTCCAAATCATCCTGATGATTGCAGTCACCGTCGGCACGACGCGGCGCGATCTGGTGGAAGCCGCCTACACGCTCGGCGCCAGCGACCGCGGCATCATCCGCCGCGTGCTGCTGCCCTCCTCCGCCCCTGAGATTGCGGAAATCCTGCGGCTGGTGCTGGGCTGGGCCTGGACCTACGTCATCGTCGCCGAGCTGATCGGCTCGTCCTCCGGCATTGGCCACATGATCACCGACAGCCAGGCGCTTCTCAATACCGGCCAGATCATCTTCGGCATCATCGTGATCGGGCTGATCGGCCTCCTCTCGGACTTCATGTTCAAGGCGTTCAACGCCTGGCTGTTTCCATGGAGGCTCGCATGACCACGCTGAAGATCGAGCAGGTCTCGCGAATCTTCCCGGCACGCCACGGCAACGCGCCGACCAGAGCGCTGGAGCCGACCGACCTCATCATCGGCAACAACGACTTCGTCACGATCCTCGGTCCCTCGGGCTGCGGCAAGTCCACGCTGCTTCGCATCGTCGCCGGCCTCGACCGTCCGACCAGCGGGCGCGTCACGCTCGACGGGCGCGAGGTCACCGGCCCCGGCGCCGATCGCGGCATGGTGTTCCAGTCCTACACGCTGTTTCCCTGGCTCACCGTGCGCGAGAACATCGCCTTCGGCCTGCGCGAGCGTGGCGTGTCCGAGGCGGAGCGCAACAAGATCGCCGATGCCTTCATCCGCCGGGTCGGACTGTCCGGCTTCGAGAACCACTGGCCGAAGCAGCTCTCGGGCGGCATGCAGCAGCGCACGGCGATTGCACGCGCGCTCGCCAACGATCCAAAGATCCTGCTGCTCGACGAGCCCTTCGGTGCGCTGGACAACCAGACCCGCGCCCTGATGCAGGAAATGCTGCTGGGCATCTGGGAGCGCGACCAGAAGACGGTGCTGTTCGTCACCCACGACATCGAGGAGGCGATCTTCCTCGGCAGCCGCGTCATCGTCATGAGTGCGCGTCCCGGCCGGATCAAGGCCGAGATCAATGTGGACCTGCCGCATCCACGCTCCTACAAGATCAAGACCACGCCGGAATTCGTCCAGCTCAAGGAACGCCTGGTCGAAGAGATCCGCACCGAGGCGCTGAAGGTTGCCGAACATGCCTGACACCAAGCCACGCGCCAATGGCGAGCGCGTCCTCGCCGATCTCAATGCACTGCGTAGCCTGGGCGCCTACAAGACCGGCGTGCACAAGCCGACCTTCTCCGAGCCGCACAAGCAATCGCTGGACTGGCTGGTGCAGAAGCTGCCCGAAGCCGGCCTCACTGGTGCGATCGACGGCATCGGCAATATCCTCGGCACCAGCGCGAAGGCTGGACCGAAGCTGCTGGCGGGCTCGCATCTGGAAAGCCAGAACTATGCCGGCTGGCTCGATGGCCCGCTCGGCGTCGTCTATGCGCTCGAGGCGGCGCGCGTGCTCAACACGGATCCCTCCGTGAAAGGCGCGGTCGAAGTGGCTGCGTGGTGCGACGAGGAAGGTCATTTCGGCAGCTTCCTCGGCTCGCGTTCCTATGTCGGGCAGGTGACCGAGGCGGAGATCGACGCCGCGCGGGACCGCACCAATGGCCGCACCATGCGCGACGCGCTGACCGACATGGGGCTTGCCGGACGCGCGCGCATCGCTGCCGAGCCGGGACGGCACGTCGGTTATCTCGAGGCGCATATCGAGCAGGGCGACACGCTCGAGAGCGGCGGGCTCGCGATCGGCGTCGTGACCTCCATCGTCGGCATCTGGCAGTACCGCATCAATTTCACCGGTGAGCAGAACCACGCAGGCACCACGCGCATGGCCGTGCGCAAGGATGCCGGCCTCGCGCTGGCTAAATTCTGCGTGGCGGTCGACCAGCGTTTCCCGGCTGCGTGCGGACCGCGTACGGTCTGGACTACCGGCCGCATCACGCTCGATCCGGGCGCGCCGAGCATCATTCCCGGCGGTGCCGAAATGCTGTTTCAGATCCGCGATGACAACCCGGCCGTCATCGCGCGGCTCGAAGAGCTGCTGCGAACGCTGGCGGACGAGGCCAATGCCAAAGGCCCCTGTACCGTGACCGTGGAGCGGATCCGCTTGGGCGCACCTGCCATGATGGACTCCCGCTTCCAGGATGCGATCGAGGCGGCGAGCAAGGCCGTGGCGGACGGACGATCGGTGCGCATGCCGAGCGGCGCCGGCCACGACGCGCAGATGCTCGCGGCTATCATGCCCGCAGGCATGCTGTTCGTGCCCTCGATCGGCGGCATCAGCCACCACTGGACCGAGAACACCGCCGATGCCGACATCGTCATGGGCGCGCAGGTGTTTGTTGATGCATGCCGGCGGATTTTGGCCGGCTAGAACGACGTTCCGCCGCCGAACCTGAACTCCTGCACCACGTCGTATTTGCCCTTCGTGAGCGGCACGGCGTAGTCGAAGCGCAGCGGTCCGAACGGCGAAGCCCAGATCAGGCCGACGCCGACTGACGAGCGCACCATGCTGCTGTCGTCATATTGCAGTCCACAGGTCGGGCAGGCCTTGGTATTGACCTCGCCGGTGGCCGTCCACGAGGTCGGTCCCTGATAACCCCAGAGCGAGCCGGCATCGGCATAGACCGCGCCCTTCAGGCCGACCTCCTTGGGCAGGAACCAGAACGGCATCTGCAGCTCCATGGACGCGCCCCAGTACTTCGTGCCGCCCAGCGCATCGCCCGTGGCGCCGTAGCTGGCATAGGTGATGTCGCGCGGACCGATGCCGTTGGAGGCGAAGCCGCGCACGAGGTTCGGGCCCATCTGGAAGTGATCCAGCATGCGCAGATCGTTGTCGCCGATCTTGCTGAGGACGCCACCCTGAAGATGGATCACACTGACGATCTCGGAGACCAGCGGCGTGTAATACTTGGTGTCCAGCGCTGTCTTCAGATAGGTGACGTCGCCACCAACTCCGGCAAAATCCTGCTTGAAGTCAACGAGCAGGCCGTCGGTCGGGTTTTTGGTGTTGTCGAGCGTGTTGTAGGTCAGCGTGTAGCCCAGCGCCGAGGTCCAGGTCGGGCCGCTCGCCAGTTCTTTTCGGACCGGCAGGCTGGTTTCGCCATCGCCATAGCAACCGTAACCGTAGAGGCCCGAGCTCGTGGAATTCGTCGGATCAACCCCGCCCAGGACATTCTGGATGTAGGCCGCCGTCGGGTTGAAGGCCAGCGATGTGTTGGCTGCGTTGTTATTGCAATTGTTGTAGGCGCTGGCGAGCGTGATGCTCTGCTGATAGAGCGAGTAGCGGAGCTGGAGCGACAGGTCCTCGCGCAACGCGAAGCCCAGGCGCGGCGAGAAGCCCAGCGTCGTCACCCCGTAGCTCGTATAGCTGTTCGACAATTGCTGACGCCAGTAGGTGTCGAATCCGAGCGCGATCCGGTAGTCGAGCAAATACGGCTCGACGAACGACAGCGATACCCCGCGGGCATATTGGCCGTAAGTCACCGACGCCTTGCCGAAAAGCCCCTTGCCGAACAGGTTGCGTTCGGAGACCGAGACTTCGGCCAGCGCGCCGTCGGTCGTGGAGTAGCCGCCCGAGACCGAGAAGTCGCCGGTCGACTTCTCCTCCATGTCGACGATCAGGATCACACGGTCGCTGGACGAGCCGGGCTCCGTGGTGATCTTGACGCTCTTGAAATAGTCGAGGTTCTTCAACCGGCGCTCGGCGCGGTCGACCAGGGCGCGGTTGTAGGCGTCGCCCTCGGAGAGGTCGAACTCGCGACGGATCACGTAGTCGCGCGTGCGGGTATTGCCCCGCAGACTGATGCGCTCGATATAGGTGCGCGGCCCTTCGTCGATGTTGAACACCACCGAGACGGTGTGTGATTCGAAATTGCGGTCGCCGCTCGGCCGCACCACGGCGAACGCGTAGCCGCGGCGCGAGGCCTCGATCTGCATCTCCTCGGTAGACTTCTCTACCGATTCGACATTGTAGAGCGAGCCGACATTGACGCGCGAGAAGTTGCGCAGCGTGGTCGCGTCGAAATTGACGATGCTGGAGCGGAAGTCGACCGTGTCGACGCGATATTGCTGGCCTTCCTCGATCTTGAAGCTGACGAGGAAGCCCTTCTTGTCCGGATCATATTCGGTCAGCGCCGCCACGACCTGCGCGTCCGCAAAGCCGTTCTTGAGATAGAAGCGGCGGATCAGGTCGCGGTCGGCCTCGACCCGGTCCGGATCGTAGATGTCTCCGCTGCTGAGGAAGCTCAGCAGATTCGATTCGTGCGTCTTGATCACGTCCCTGAGGCGGTAGGACGAGAAGGCGCTGTTGCCGATGAACTCGATCGATTTGACGCCGGTCTTGGCGCCCTCCTCGACCGTGAAGACGAGATCGACGCGGTTGCTCGGCTGCTCGATGATTTCTGGCGTGACGCGGACGTCGTAGCGGCCCGAACGGCGATAGATCTCGGCGATCCGCAGCGTGTCGGACTGCACCATCGCGCGCGAGAAAGTCCCGCGCGGCTTGGACTGGATTTCGGCCGAGAGCTGCTCGTCCTTGATCTTCTTGTTGCCCTCGAACGCAATGCGGCCGATCACGGCGTTTTCCACCACCGACACCACGATATGGCCGCCGGCCCTGATAACCTTCACATCCTGAAACAGGCCGGTCTCGATCAACGCCTTGAGGCCGTCGTCGAGAGCCACCTGGTCGAACTGCCCGTTGGGGCCGGCCTTGAAGTAGGAGCGAACCGTCTCGGCCTCGACGCGGCGATTGCCTTCGACCACGATCGTATCCGTGGCCTGCGCCGCCGCGGCCGGCTGCGGCAACAGCACCAGCGGAAGTGAGGCTGCAATCGACACGCCACCCACGACCACCGCGACAAGCCAGGCCCGCAAAAACGACATTCCACACCTCAAGAGCACCTGACTGCTCTGAAACGGGAAAGCTATGGCCGCGGTGTGGCTTTCAGATTGCTGTACTGTTTCTGCGGATTAAGTTTGATTGAGCCGCAACGTGCGTCTTATATTACGCCCTTCAACCGATCTGCCATGCGCTCAGCGATGGCGACCGTGGTCAAATGAGTGTTGGCGCGCGGCACTTCCGGCATGATCGAGGCATCGATCACGCGCAATCCCGTGCATCCGATCACCCGGCATTCGTGATCGACGACTGAACGTGCATCGTCCGGTGCGCCCATTCTGCAGGTGCCGCTGGCGTGCTGCGCGTCGCTGCACTCGGCGAACAGCCAATCATCCAACTCGGCGTCGCTGAACGGCTCGTCCATGGAGCGTCCGCTGGCGCCATAGTCGACGCGGCCAGCGATATCGGTTACCGCAGGCTGCAGGCAGATATCACGCAGGCGTCGGACGCCGTCGCGCAGGCGTTGGAGATCGCGAGGGTCGGACAGCATGCGCTCCTCGACCGCCGGATCGACCTCGGGGTCCGTCGTGACGATGCGAACGTAACCTTGGCTGAAAGCCTGATAGACGGAAACGGCGATCCGTCCCAGCGTGACATCGGCCATCGATTGCGACGAGCGCGCAAGATTGCCGGCGATCATGATCATGTCGTTGTCGCCGGCGCCTGCGAGGCCGGACGAGTAGCGCAGGCAGCAATTGGTGTGCCGGTGCATCAGCGTGCTGACCTGGCTGCCTTCGCGCAAATGCAGCAGCGCGTTCACGATCGGATGGTCCAGCAAATTCTCGCCCACCGGCAAGTCCGCGCGGATGGGGATGCCGAGCCTCTCCAACAGGGCGGCGGGCCCAATGCCGGAGCGCTGCAGGATGGCCGGCGAATGGATGGCGCCGGCGCAGAGGATAACGTCACGCGTCGCGCGGGGCGCGTAGGATCGATCGTTTACGCGAACCTGGACGCCGTTGGCGTGCAGCCGGTTGCCTTCGAAGGTAATGGTGTCGACCAGCGCGTGACCGACGATGTCGAGATTGGCGCGATCACGCGCCGGCTCCAGATAGCCGTCATTGGTGGAGATTCGTAAGCCGCCCTCGCTGTTGATGGCGTAGGGCGAGACGCCGGTGCCGGTTGGCGCGTTGTGATCCTCGCACCAGCCATAGCCAAGGCCAAGCGCCGACGCGCGCAGAGCGCGGTCGACGTTACCCCAATCCGGGATCGGAGCGCGATACACCGGGATCGGACCGCGATCGCCGTGATAGGGTGCGTCGGGGAAATTTCTGTCCGTTTCAAGCTTGCAGAAATAGGGCAGAAGGTGGTCCCACGACCAGCCAGTGCAGCCTGCAGCCGCCCAGCGGTCGATGTCGTCGGGAACGGCTCGGATTGCGATCTGGCCATTGATCGTCGAGCTGCCGCCCATGGCGCGGCCACGCCAGAGCAGCAGCGGCTGCTGCCGCTCGGTGCGTCGCGCCAACAGCTTCGGCCAGCGGAAGTCGTCGTCGCCGATGGCGCGCATGGGGTTCGGGATGCGAATGTGTTCCGGCGTGGTCGCGGTGCGGAGATCCCGCCCCGCCTCGAGCAGCAGCACACGACGCGATGGATCTTCGCTGAGGCGCGCGGCCAGCGTCGCTCCGGCAGAACCTCCGCCGATGATGATCGTATCGTATTCCTGTTCAATCACGTCCTGTGCGCTCCTGCGACGGCCCAATGGGACGTGGCGATCATTCCTTCAGACCCGTTCCAGCCACGCCACGCACGAAATTTCGGCGCATCAGCGAGAAGAATAGCGCGCTGGGAACGAGAGCAAGCGCCGCGGCCGCACTGAGATGACCGATATCCACCGTGAAGCCGGTCTGAAACAACGCCAGCCCAACTTCGAGCGTATAGGTATCCTTGTTGGTCGTCACGACGAGCGGCCAAGCAAACGCGGTCCAGGCCTGAAAGAACGCCAGCACGGCCAGCGCTCCCAACGGGCCCCGCATCAGCGGGAGCACAATCCGCAGGAAGATCCATCCCTCGCCTGCCCCATCCACCCGCGCGGCCTCCAGCAGCTCGTCGGGAATCGACGTCGTCACATATTGCCGCACCAGGAAGATGCCGAAGCTCATCACGAGATAACCGACCAGGAGTCCGGGCAGCGTGTTCAGCATGCCTGCAGCCTGAACGTTCAGGTAGAGCGGGATCATGTACACTTCAAAGGGAACGACCGATGTCGCGATAATGATGCCGAAGACGGCAGGGAACCAAGGCAGATCGAACTTGCCGAGCACGTAGCCGGCAATGGCGGAGGTGGTGACGATGCTGGCCGTCGAAATCCCTGCAAAGATGAGCGTATTGCCGATCCAATGAAGCAGTGGCGTTTCGTGCAGCACGCCGAGGATGTTCTCCAGCGTCGGCCGGTCCGGAATGATGGTTGGCGGCCAGGCCAGCAGCTCCGGCGGCGTCTTGAACGCGTTGCTGATCAGGAAGACGAGCGGCAGCAGCATCATCAGGCCGACAGCGAAAAGAACGACGTCGATCGCGAGGCCGGCAGGCGTGTTCCGATCAACATCGCTGGACGGATGGTCTGGATCGCTCACGCGCGGCTCCGATCCCGAAACAGCCTGAACTGCGCGCCGGTCAGGACGAGCACGATCACGAGAAGGACCACGGCTTCGGCCGCGGCATAGCCGACCCGGTAATTTCGAAAGCTGTTTTCGAGCATGTCGAGGACGAGGACGCGAACGAGATGCCCCGGCGCGCCCTGGACGTCCGAGGCCAGGACGAAGGCCTGCGCATAAATGTTATACGACGAGATCAGCGTGATCACCGACACGTACAGCATCACCGGTCTCAACAGAGGTATTGCGACGTAACGGAATGCCTGGAGAGCGGATGCGCCATCCAAGCGCGCCGCCTCGTACAGCGCCTCCGGAACGTTCTTCAATCCGACCAGAAAGATCAGGACCGCGTAGCCAATTGACTGCCAGGAGCACAGAACGATCAGACACACCAGCGATAAGGCAGGGTCGAACAACCAAGCCTGGGCCGGGATTCCGAACCATCCAATCAGGGCGTTGAGGGGCCCGAGCCGCGCATCGAAAATCCATTTCCAGGCCATCGCCGCCGGCACCAGCGACACGACATGCGGCAGGAAGATCGAGGTTTCGTAGAAGCCACTGCGCCGCAGCCCCTGCCGGCTGTTGATCAGCGCGGCGAGTGCCAACCCGACGGGGATCGTGATCACCAGCACGCCGAAGGCAACGATGGTGGTATTGAAGATCGCTTCGAGAAACAGCGGATCACTCATCAACTCGACAAAGTTGTCGAGTCCGACGAACGGCTTGCGCCGCGAGATGATGTTCCACTTGAACAGGCTGAGACGCAGTGTCTCGGCGATCGGATAGATCCGCAGGCAAGCGTAGAGGCCGAGAACCGGGAGCAGCGCCAGAACCGGAAATAGCCATTTCGGCTTGGAACGCATGGAGTCTCCCGGAGCGGCCGCCGGCTAGCGCTGCAACTGTGTGGTCGCGACCATCGGATGCGATCTCACGGTTTGGCCAGCAGATCTTCCCGGGCAAGGATCTTGTCGCTCTCCTCAGCCGCAGATTTCAGGAAAGCGTCGATGCCGGCATCGTTTCCTGCCAGCGATTTGTCGGTGAATGCCTTCTCGAGCCGGGCCGCGAGCCGGGTGAGGATTTCGCTCGCCGGACTGATCGCCGGAACGGTGAAGAAGACGTGGTCGGCGGGCGTGTTCACAAACGCGCCGAGCTGGGGGATCTTGCCGAGGACCACAGAGTAGTCGAGCCCCTTGCGATTGGGCACCCACGCCGTGTTCTCGAGCAGCCAAAGCAGATTCTCCGGCTCATTGGCCTTCTGAACGAAATCCCAGGCGATCTGGCTCTTCGGCCCCTTGTTGGGAACGTAGAGGTCCACCGGGACCATCAACGTTCCCTTCGGCAACGGCGCCGTCGCGTATTTGAGGTTAGGCGCCTTCTTGGCGACGTCGCCGATCACCCAGGACTCCCGGATGAACATCGCGGTCTGGCCGAGCTCGAAGGCTTCAGCGTCCGCCTTCATCTCAGGCGACACCGTCCGATAGGTCACGACGTTGTCGAGATACTGCTTGAGCGCATTGCGGCCGGCCTCGTTCGCATAGGCCGAGCGCCACTTCCCGCCCTTCTCCTCCAGCAACGTCCCGCCGAAATTATAGAGGATCGTCCAGTACTTCTCGGCGATACCTGAACCACCACCGCTGAGACGCAGGCTCCAGCCGCTCACCGTCGGCGCACCGGACGCGTCACGCTGGACAAGCTTCTGCGCATAGGCCGTATAGTCCGCCATCGTCTTGGGCGGCGAATTAAGGCCGGCCTTGGCAAACATGTCGGTGTTGTAGAACAGCGCGCCCTGCCCCTGGAACAACGGGACGCCGTAGATCTTGCCCTCATAAGTGGCGGTCTTCACGCGCGTCATGTCGTAATTGGCTTTGACGAACTCCACGATCGAGGCCGGCGGCTCCGGAATCAGGCCGGCCTCCAGATATCGCGCCGCCTCGACCTCCATCTCGATGACGTCTCCGGCCGCGCCGGATGGAAGCGACAGCGCCAGCCGCTTCTCATGCTCACGCAAGGCGATTGCCTCGACGCTGATGTCGAGATCGGGATACTTCGCCTTCAGCTGGTCGCCGACGCGCTTATAGAATGGGACGAGGTCGGGCCAGCCGCTCCAGATGGTCAGCTTCTCCGCTGACGCCGGCGACGCCAGCATTGGCAGGGCAACAGCCACTGCCAGCAATCCAGCAGCCGACAACCATGTATGACGCTTCTTCCCGGGAGAGGCTGGATATCCGAACGTGCCAACCGATGTCGCGATGAAGGCCATGTCCCCGCTCCCAGAACTACATAAATCCCGACCAAAGGCTGTCATGCAACCGGTTGCGTGTCAATTGCGATCCGTTGCCGCTTTCGAAGGCTATTGACCAAATCGTCAGCGGCTTTTTCGTTTCGCCGGCGCCGGGCCGGTGCTCGCGCGAACGACGAGATGAGAGTTCAGCTTGTGGCGGATTTCGCCCGACGCGCCACCGCTCATCTGGCTGAGCAGGAGGCCGACCGCGACGTCGCCGGCATCGGCGCAGCGCGCCGACACTGTCGTGAGCTGCGGGTAAGTGGTTTCGCCGAGGACATCATCGCAGCCGACGACGCTGAACGATCTGGGCACGTCGACGTCGAGGGCAGCAAGCCCCGCCAGCAAACCCTGGGCAACGAGATCGTCAAACGCGATGGCCGCGGTCACCCCGCTGGCGACGATCGGGGCGGCGGCAAGCCGGCCGGTGTCGTAGGACGGCGGGCGGGCCGGAATGGCGATCACCTTGAGCCCGCGCTTCGCCGCCTCCTTCCGGACGGCATTGCGCCGCTGCTGGTTGGACCATGACGTTGTGGGGCCGCTGACATAGGCGATGTGCCGATGCCCGAGCTCGGCAAGATGTGCGATCGCGGCTGCAACGCCTGGTGCTGTGTCGATCAAGACCCGCGTAATTCCCTCGATATCGCGATTGATCAGCACCAACGGACGGCGCGCCGCATAGATCCGGATTTGCGCTTCGTCCAGGCGGGACGAGGCGAGGACAAGTCCTTCCACCTGGCCGATAAAGCGGCCGAGCAGCAACTCCTCACGGGCGGGATCCTCGTCCGAATTGCCCAGAAAGACGCACAGTCCCGCCCTGTCGGCATGAAGCTGGGCCGCTCTGATCAAAGGTGGAAAGAACGGATTCGCAACGTCGGAGACAATGAGCGCGACATTGCCATGCCGCCCGGTCGAAAGTGCGCGCGCGACCTGGTTGGGCACATATCCCAGCTTGTCGGCGACAGCCTTGACGCGCCGGACGGTCTCCTCGCTCAGCATTCCCGGGCGCGTGAAGGCGCGCGATACGGTTGCACGCGAGACCCCGGAGATCTTTGCGACCTGACTGATGGTCGGCGCGATCTTGGCACGCTGCTCCCTGCCGTCGGAATCGCGTTTCACCGGGGGCGTCTCCTATGCGGGATCTCGATACTACACATGCCTTGATCGTCGCCGGGGCGCAAGCTTGACATGCAACCGATTGCATTACATCCTCGATCGCACGGAGTGACAGGCCCCGGCAAGAACCACGGATGAGCATGATGGCTTCGGTCGCTCCAGGGATCGCGATATCAGAGACGCGGGATGCGATGGGCCGGGCTGCGGCTTTGGACATCGCAGCCGCGCTGCGCGATCGCCTCGCGCGGCAAGACAGGGTGAGGATGGTGTTCGCCGCCGCTCCGAGCCAGGCAGAGATGCTGGACGCGTTGGCAGCAGAGCGCGATGTCGATTGGCGACGCGTGATCGCGTTCCACATGGACGAATACCTCGGGCTTCCGGCGCACGCACCCGAGCGCTTCGGAGTGTGGCTGACCCGCCATTTCTTCTCGCGCGTCCCTCTGGGCGCCGCCCATTTGATCGGACAAGAATTAGATCCGGACCACGAGGCGGCGCGCTACACCGCCCTTCTGGCCGAGGCCCCGATCGACATCGTGTGCCTCGGCATCGGCGTCAACGGGCATCTGGCGTTCAACGATCCGCCCGTCGCGGATTTGCTCGACACCAGGCAGGTCAAGATCGTCGAGCTCGACGCGATCTGCCGTCAGCAGCAGGTTGACGACAAGTGCTTTGCGACTCTGGGCGACGTTCCGACACACGCGATCACCCTGACGATTCCCCGATTGCTGGACGCTCATCAGCTTTTTTGCGTAGTGCCCGGCGCGGCCAAGCGCGCCGCCGTCGAGCAGTCCCTGTACGGCCCGATAGGTGCTGCCTGTCCGGCGAGCGCATTGCGTACGCATCCGCGATGCACGTTGTATCTCGACCGTGATTCCGCACCACTACGGCTTTCACTGCAAGCACCGGCACGCGCATGAGCGTGGTTACGACGCAGGTCTGGGGTCGCGATCCGGAGACCGGGCAACCTCGCACGATCACATTTATGGATGGCCATATTTCAGACATCGCCCCCGGCGGCCCTGATGACGGGCATTGGTTGTCGCTCGGACTGTTCGATCTGCAATTGAACGGCTTCGGCGGCCATGACCTCAATGGCGGCACCGATCCGCAGACGGTTCGCGATCTCACCCTCGCCGTCCATGGCAGCGGCGTTTCGCGTTTTGCTCCGACGTTGATCACGGCATCACGCGCTGCGCTCATCGATGCGTTGAAGGCGATCGCACAGGCGCGCGACAGCGATCCGCTGGTCAGGCACGCGATCCCCTTCGTCCATGTTGAAGGGCCCCATATCGCACCGGAGGACGGTCCTCGCGGCGCGCACCCGGCCGAACACGTCAGACCACTGGATCTCGCTGAGTTCGACGCCTGGCAAGCCGCCAGCGGAAACCTCGTCGGCCTGGTGACCTTGTCACCGCACTGGCCGGAGACGGCCGACTATGTGCGAGGGCTTCGCTCGCGCGGAGTTCATGTCGCGCTCGGCCATACCAATGCTACGACAGCTCAGATCTCCGCCGCGGTCGAGGCTGGAGCGATGTTGTCGACGCACCTTGGCAACGGCATCGCGGCCCAGCTGCCGCGGCACCCCAATCCGATCTGGACGCAGCTGGCGGAAGACCGGCTCTGGGCGAGCTTCATCGCCGATGGCCACCACCTCCCGCCCGAGACCTTCAAGGCCATGCTGCGCGCAAAGGGCCTCGAACGATCCATGCTGGTTTCGGACGCCGTCGCGCTCGCGGGCTGTCCACCCGCGATCTACGACATGCCTGTGGGCGGACGCGTCGAACTCAAAGCGAATGGCCGGCTGGAAGTCGTCGGCACGCCGTTTCTGGCGGGCGCAGCAGCCGGCCTTCCGTTCGGGGTCGCGACGGCCAGGCGAGTGGCCGGCTTGACGCTGGCCGAGGCACTCCGGCTGGCAACGATCAATCCACGCACACCATTCCAGCTGCCAGCTCTGACAGTCGGCGCGCCGGCGGATCTGCTTCGATTTCGTCTCGGAGACGACGGGTCCATCATTCCCGAGACCGTCTATGTCGCTGGTCAACCCTTTCCAGCCAAGCATTGAGGAATTGAGATGAACCAACTTCGCATCGGGTTGGTCGGTCCAGGGGCGATCGGTGAAACACACGCGCGGGCGATCAGGGCGCTCGACGAGACAGTTTTGGCCGCTGTCGCCGGCGGTACCCCCGAGCAGATTGCCGCATGCATCGACGGCGCGCCTGTTCCGGCATTTGCAACCACCGACGCCATGCTGGCCGGTGCAGACATCGACGCCGTCGTTGTCTGCACTCCGAGCGGCGCTCATCATGACGCAGCACTTGCCGCCATCAGGTCCGGACGACATGTGCTGGTCGAGAAACCCCTCTGCGTCGATCCCGCCGAGGCCGCATCGCTGGTCCGTGCGGCCGAGAGCTCGCAGCTGACCTGCGGCGTGGTCTCGCAGCGCCGGCTCGAACCGCAACATTTGGCGATCAAGAAGCTGCTCGATGCAGGCAGCCTCGGACAACCGCGTCTGATCGAGGCGGCGATCCACTGGTATCGTTCCGACGCATATTATGCGGAGAAGCCATGGCGCGCCGAGGCCGATCACGGCGGCGGCTCGCTCTTCAACCAGGGCGTCCACAATCTGGATCTGATGCTTTGGCTGTTCGGACCAGTGGCGAGTGTTCAGGGCAAGACGGCGACGCTAGGACACGTTCACGCGATCGAGGACACGACGGCGGCGCTACTGTCCTTCGCATCCGGCCCCCTCGGCGTGATCGTGACGAGCACGGCACTGCCGCCGGGACGGCCGGCCATGCTGCGCCTGTTCACCGATCGGGGCAGCTGCGAGCTTGCACACGACCGCATCGTCTGCTGGGATTTTCCCGATATCCCGCAGCCGGCGAGCGCGACGGGACCAGGAAGTGCCGCCAACGATCCCAAGGCGATCGGAATCGAGGGGCATATCGCGCAATGGCGCGACTTCGTCCAGGCGGTCCGGGAGCGACGGGCACCCGCCACTCCGTTCAGGGATGGATTCGAGGCTACGCGCGTCGTCACCGCGATCTATCGCTCGGCCGCAGAAGGCCGGGCCGTCACCCCCAACGACGTCTTGCCGGAGATGGCCCTCGATGCCAGGTGATGCCTCTTCCATGCTCGACATTGCCATCATTGGTGCGGCTCATCCGCATGTCGAATACGTGCTCTCGGAGATCGCTGTCAGGACCGACGTCAGGATCGCTGCGGTCGCCGATCACGATGCCGCGCGCCTCACCGAGCTCGAGCGACGCACGCAATCTCCCGGCTATGCTGACCCGATCGCATTGCTGGAGGCGCACAAGGTCCAGGCCGTGGCTGTTTTCACTGAGTTCGGTCTTCGAGCGCCGATCGTGGCCGAACTGCTGCGCCGGAATATTTTTGCGATCGTCGACAAGCCGATGGCGGTGACGCTTCCCCAGCTCGCCCTGATTGAGAACGCCCTTGCCGGGCGCAACCTGCTGACGCTTCTGCTCGAGAAGCGCTTCTATCCGGTCACACTCGCGCTCCGCTCGGTTCTCGAAAGCGGCGAATTGGGAGACATCGTATCGATCAACTCGACCGGGCCGCACAAGCTCGTGCCAAGCCGTCGTCCGGCATGGATGTTCGAGCCATCGACCTATGGCGGCATCCTCGCCGACCTGACGGTCCACGACATCGATCTTGCACTTTGGCTGACAGGGCACACCAGCGGCACGATCAGCGGCTGGGTCTCGCCCACTCCGGCTGCCGGCACGACGAGCTTTCCCGCTTTGGGACGCGCCATCCTCGCATGCGACAACGGCCCGCAATTTTCGATCGAAGTGGACTGGATTCAGCCGGAAGCTTCTCCCCGCCATGGCGATTATGCCATGCGGATCTCAGGGACACGCGGGCGCGCGGACGTTCTCTTCGCGGAAAACAGGCTCCTCGTTGAAACGGCGACACGCCCTCGACGCGACGTCGACCTTCCCCCGGGCGCCCCGCCTGCCGCCTTCGCTTTCGATCACCTCGCGCGCGGCGAAGCCCTGCAGATTTCGGCGAAGGATGCCCTGCGCGCCACGCGCATCGCGATCCTCGCCGAGGAAAGTGCGAAGCAAGGCGGCAAACCCATACGGTGGGGTTGAGGCGCAAGACCAGGAGTTGCCGCGACGATGCCCGACGTTACGGCAGATTATCCCGCAGAAAAATGTCGATGCGGATGCGCTCCTGATCGGGGCTGATCGGCTCGCCGGAACAATGCGCGAGCAGGACGCGCGCCGCAGACCGTGCCTCATGGCCCGGGTCCTGGTTGATGATGGCATCGAGGGTGCCGCGGACCAGGAAACGCCGCGTGTACTGCGTCAGCTCATGGGTGATCCAGACCACCTCGCGCGCGCGGCCGGAGGCCTCGAGCGCATCGGCGATGCCACGGTTTCCAGCACCGCAGCAATAGATGCCGCGGAGATCGGCATGACGCGCGAGCAACGCCGCGGTGAGCTGGCGCGTTCGCTCGCTGTCGTCGCGACCCTCGATGACCGGTAGCGCGCGCAGGTTCGGATACTCGCTAGACAGGATCTGGTGGAAGCCGAACTGCCGCTCGGTGTGATCGCGCAGCGACAACGATCCCGCGATCACGGCGACCGTCCCCTCGCGCCCGGCCAGGAAACGTCCCATCAGCGTCGAGGCAGTCCGCCCGGCTGCCGGGTTGTCGATACCGACATAATGCAGGCGGCGCGAGCTCGGCGCGTCCGACACAAGGGTCACCACGGCGACCTCGCGCGCGATGAGCTCGTCGATCGCGGCACGCACCCTTGGATGGTCGAGCGCGATGACGGCGACGCCCTGATAGGCCGGCGACAGGTTTTCCAGCGCGCCGGCCAGCACATCCGGATCGAACACGTCGACATGGAGGATATCGATGAAGCCGCGCTGGCCGGCGAGCCAGTCCGCGGTGCGCTGGACCTGCTCGGTCAGGTTGGTCATGAAGCTGTTGCTGCCGGATGGCAGCACGAAGGCGAAGCGAAAACTCTGCCCGCGTGCGAGCCGTGCGGCCGCCACGTCCGCGCGGTAGCCGAGCTTGGCGACGGCGGCCTCGACACGCGCGACGGTCTTGGCGCGCACGCCGTCGCGCCGGTTGACAACGCGATCGACGGTGGCAAGCGAAACGCCCGCCGCACGTGCGACGTCCTCCAGCGTGGCGCGAACCGCCGGCTGCGTCGCGCCAGCTGTCATTCGCGCGCCGCCCACAGCATGCCGCGGGTCATCAACGTCCGGATCTCCGGTACGTCGAGCTCGTAGGCGCGGTGGCCGAGCGAGGAATAGAACACCCTGCCCGCGCCGTATCGCTTCTTCCAGACCACCGGCATCGCCACGCCGTCGATCCAGGATGCGTGCTCGCCGGTAAAGGTCGTCGTTGCCAACACCTCGATGGCGGGGTCGACATGCATGTAGTACTGCTCGGAACGATGCTCGAAGCTCTTCAGGCCCTTCATGACGGGATCATCAGGCTTCGTCACGTCGACCTTGTAGTCGATGATATTGCCGGGATGCGCGACCCATTGCCCGCCGCACAGGAACTGATAGTCGACGGACTCGCGGAACGCATCGCACATGCCGCCATGATGGCCGGCGAGCCCGACGCCGCCACGCACCGCCGCGCAGAGATTGAGCGCGTCCGCCTTCTCGATCTCCGACATGGTGTAGATCGGGATGATCAACGAGAGATCATGGATCGCAGGATCGCCGAATGCCTCCGTCGTCGTTTCAATCCGGACCTCGAAGCCTTCCGCCTTCAGCCAGCCGCGGATCATTGAGGCACAGAGATCGGGATCGTGTCCCGGCCAGCCACCCCATACAATCAATGCCTTGCGCATGGTCATTCCCTCAGTCGATCTGTCCGGTTTCACGCCCGGCCGGCAGCATCGCCGGCCGCTCGACGCGGTTCTCGATCTTGATGCGCCGCCCTTCGTCGGCGGAGGTCTGGAACGCCTCCATCACCTCCAGCACGTGGAAGGCAAGCGCACCGCTGGCACGATGCGGCCGGTTGTTCAGGATCGCGGAGGCCATGTCGGCGACGCCGATGGAACGGAATTCGCCCTCGACATGACCGTGTGTCAACGGCACCGTCTCCCATTCGCCGCCGGTCTTCGCGACCTGCACCTCGCCGCCGAAGCGGTTCGGGTCCGGCACCACCATGCTGCCCTTGTCGCCGAATATCTCGATCGGCGCGTGCCGGTGCTTCGGCACATCGAAGCTCATCGCGATCGAGACGACCGCGCCGCTCTCGAATTCGAGCGTGCCCGCGACATGGGTCGAAACCTCGACCGGGATCAAGGTGCCGTTCATCGGCTGGCTGGTGACCAGACGTTCGGATTTCGGGCGCGCGGTCGAGCCCATCACACTCGCCACCGGGCCAAGCAGCTGCACGAGATCGGTGATGTAATACGGCCCCATGTCGAGCATCGGTCCGCCGCCGCGCAAGTAATAAAATCCCGGCGCCGGATGCCAGCGCTCGTGGCCGGGACAGCCGAAGAAGGCGCTGCCTGCCACCGGCGTGCCGATAGCGCCGTCGTCGATCAGCTTGCGCGCGGTCTGGTGCCCACCGCCGAGGAACGTGTCGGGCGCGCAGCCGACGCGAAGGCCCTTCTGCGCGGCGAGGTCCATCACCTTGCGGGCCTCCGCGACGTTGATGCCGAGCGGCTTCTCGGAATGGACATGCTTGCCGGCATTCAGCACCGCGAGACTGACGTCGGTGTGGGCAAGCGGCACGGTGAGATTGATGACGATCTCGACGTCGTCGCGCTTGAGCAGCTGGTCGACCCGCATCGCCGGCAGCCCGAAGGCGGCACCCTGACGCTCGGCCGCGTCGCTGCGCATGTCGGCGAGCGCCTTGATCTCCATGACCGGAAAGCGCTGGGCCGCTTTCAGATAGGCGGTGCTGATATTGCCGCAGCCGATGATTCCGACGCCGACTTTTCTCATTGTGATCTCCGTGAGGTACCGTTCATCCCTTGACCGCGCCTGCAGTGAGGCCGGCGACGATGTGCTTCTGTGCCAGCAGGAACAGAATGATCGTCGGCAGGATGGTGAGGGTGATGAAGGCCAGGATCAGGTGCCACTCGGACGAATACTCGCCCTGGTAAACCATGATGCCGAGCGGCCAGGGATAGAGCGCATCGGTGTTGAGCATCACCAGCGGCAGCAGATAGGCGTTCCAGCTGTTGACGAAGGTGATGGTGCCGACGGTCGCCAGGATCGGCCGCGACAGCGGCAGCGTCACGTAGCGGAAGAATTTGACATAGCTGCAGCCATCGACCAGCGCCGCTTCGAGCAGCTCATGAGGGATGTCCCTAAAGAAGCGCCGCAGCAGCAGCACGCTCATGGCAAGGCTGAAGGCCACCTGCGGCAGCGCGACGCCGAAGTAAGTATCGAGCAGTCCGAGATCGCGCACCTTGATGAACAACGGCAGTACGGCGGTCGCCGCCGGAAACAGCAGGCCGAGCGTCAGGTAGCTCAGCAGCATCGACGAGCCGTAGAACTTGACATGGGCGAAGGTGAACGCCGCCATCGAGGCTGTGATCAGGGTCAATGTCACCGTGAGCGTCGAGATGATCAGCGAGTTGCGCAAGAGCTGCCAGTAACGGCCGGAGAACAGGATGTCGGCATAATTCTGCCATTCCCAGTGCGCGGGCCAGCCGAATGGATTGACGCGCAATTCGCCGAGCGATTTGAAGCCGCCGAGCAAGGTCGCGAGCAGCGGCACCAGCACGAAGACGGCGACAGCCGTGAGGAACGCCGCCTTGAACAGCACGGCGGGATCGAACGGCGCGCGGGTGGTCTCGGCACTACTCATCGCGCATGAACCATCGCTTGTAGGTGAAGGCAAAGGTCACGCAGATCACGAACAGGATGACGCCGATGGCGCTGCCATAGCCGACCCGCATGCGCGAGATGCCGTTGTTGTAGAGGAAGCTCACCATCGTGTTGGAGGAATCCGCAGGCCCCCCGCGCGTCAGCGGCATGACGAGATCGAACAGCTGCAGCGAGCCGACGACGGCGAAGAACACGGAGAGCCGGATCGTCGGATAGAGCAAGGGGATGACGACATGGCGCAGGGCTTGCGAGCGCGTTGCGCCGTCGATCCGCGCCGCCTCGATCAGGCTCTTGTCGAGGCTCTGGAGCGCCGCGATGAACAGCATCATGTGGAAGCCAAAATACTTCCAGACGATCACGATCAGCACCGCCAGCATCGCGGTGTCGGTCGAGGCCAGCAGATGCGGCGCCTCGGCGCCGAACGTGCGCCAGATCGAGGCAACCAGTCCGTAGTCTCCGTCGTAAACAAACGAGAAGATCAACCCGGTCGCGATCTCGGCCAGGATGTAGGGCATGAAGAACAGCATGCGCAGCGCCACCGCGCCACGAAAGCGCTCGGCGAGCATCAGGGCCAGCGTGAGCGCCAGCGGCAGCTGGACCGCGAGCGAGACTGCGATGATCAGTCCGTTGTTGCGCAGCGCGAGCCAGAAAGCGCGTGTCTCCAGCACGAAGCGGTAATTGTCGAAGCCGATCCAGTTGGTCGGCCGGCCGAATCCATTCCAGTTGAAGCCCGAATACCAGGCCGCCTCGCCGATCGGCAGAACCACGAATAGCGTGAACAGCAGCAATGCCGGCGGCAGGAACAGGATCAGGACGGTGAAGCGTCCGTCCCAGCTCGGGCCGCGGGTCGTGGCCTGCGGGACCGTCTCGCCGGTAACGCCCACCGCCGACACGATCGCGATCCGCCGCGTCATCGTCAGTTGCCCTGCTTCCGCGCCGCTTCGATCGCTTTGGCTGCGTCCTGCGGGCTCATGCTGCCACCGGCGATCTCCGCCGTGACATCGTTGACGACGCGACCGACCGAGGGGCCGAGGCTCTGGTCATAGAAGTTCTGGTGGTAGTTCGACTTCGCGAGATTGGCCGCGATCAGCTTCATGAAGGCGTTGTTGAGGCCGGCGTCCGCGCCCTGGACCACGGGGATAATGTAGTTGCCCGCCGCAAGCCGCGTCTGCACGTCCTTCGAGACGAAGTACTTCAGGAAATCGACCGCTTCCTTGGGGGAGTCCTTGGTGATCAGCCAGCCGGTGATGCCGCCCAGCGTATCCGTCGGCGCGCCCTTGCCGCCCGCGACGACCGGAAAATCGAACCAGCAGATCTTGCCTTCGCTCAATCCGACCTTGTCGGCGGCAAGCGCGCGCTGCAAATTATAGACGGTCGAGATCGCGAGCGTCATCGCGGCCTTGCCGTCGCCGAAATAGCCGACGGCCTGCGGGTTCTTGAAGCCGAGAAAACCGTTCTGGAACGGCTGGAGATCAACGAGCTGCTTGAACAGCTCGCCGGATTTCTGGAAGGTTTCGCCGGCAAAGCCACCATTCTCGCCGCGCAGCGCCGCATCGAAGGCCGCCTTGCCGCCGACGCGCACTGCAAGATGCGTCCAGTAGAAGTGCAGCGGCCATTTGTCGGCGCCACCGACCACGATCGGCGTGACACCAGCTGCCTTCAGCGTCTTCACGGCGGCAAGCAGATCGTCCCAGGTCTTGATCCCGGCGGGATCGACCTTCGCCTTGGCCATCAGGTCCTTGTTGCAGAGGAAGCCGACCTGCGACAGCGCGACGGGCAGTCCATAGACGCGGCCATTGCTGGTGAATGCGGCGAGCGCTGCCGGCGTGAGACTATCGCTGTAGCCCTTCACCTGATCGGTGATGTCGTCGAGGACCCCGGCCTCGATCTGCGTCTTCAGGACCCCGCCGGCCCAGCTGTAAATGATGTTCGGCCGATCCTTGGATTGCAGGATGGTGGGCAGCTTGGCCTTATAGGCCTCGTTCTCGAGGAACTGCATCTCGACCTTGACGCCCGGATGCGACGCCTCATAGCTGCGCGCGACCTCCTCCCAGATCTTCACCTGGGCCGGGTTGACCTCGATGTGCAGCCATTTCACCGTGGTGTCGGCTGCGGCGACGTTGGCGCCAAGCAGGCATGCGGCCGCGGCGAGTCCCAGCTTCCCGAGCAGTCTCATCACATCCTCCCAACCGGCTTTTATTCTTGCTGTAATCCTGCCTTCAATTTTTGAGGTACGCAACTGAAAATCTGACCTATGCACCTCACGGAAGGAATGGCTAAGGTCTGGAAAAGAATCGGGGCGGCCCGTCGCGTTGCCCAAAACAAGCTGAGGTGCCCATGGCTGCCACCTATTCCGACCTCGCCGGCAAGGTCGTGCTCGTCACCGGAGGTGCAGCGGGAATTGGCGCTGCGATCGTGCGGCGCTTCGCGGAGCAGAAATCCAAGGTCGTGTTCTTCGACATCAAGGTCGACGAAGGCCTGCGCTTGGCGCGCGACCTGTCCGATCAGGGACTGGCTGCGCATTTCCAGCACGTCGACCTGACCGACATCCCCGCACTGCGCGCCGGCGTGGCGGAGGCACGCAAGGTGCACGGCGCGATCAACATCCTGATCAACAACGCCGCCCATGACGAACGGCACAACACCGAGGAGATGACGCCGGAATATTGGGACGACCGCGTCGCGGTAAATCTGAAACACCAATTCTTTGCATCGCAAGCCGTCCTGCCGGATATGAAGGCTGCGAACGCCGGGGCCATCATCAATTTCGGCTCGGTGTCGTGGATCGCCGGACAAGGCGGCATGGCCGCCTACACCGCCAGCAAATCAGGCGTGATCGGACTGACGCGCTCGCTGGCGCGTGACTACGGTCCCTACAATGTCCGCGTGAACGCGATCGCGCCGGGTTGGATCATGACCGACCGCCAGCTCGAGAAATGGATGACGCCGGCGGGCGAGATCGAACTTCAGCAGCGACAGTGCCTGAAGCGCAGGCTGGTGCCGGACGAGGTCGCGAAATTCACCGTCTTCCTCGCCTCCGACGAGGCCTCTGCCTGCACCTCCCAGCACTATATCGTCGATGGTGGCTGGGTGTGATGCTTGCGCCGTTGTCGGGCTACTCCGCGCGATAGTGCTGCTGCCAACGCAGCAGGTAAGCCTGCAATCGCTGGAACAACGCGGCGGGCTAGCGCAACACCGACCACTGAGGGTGTAATTCTCAAAGGTTTGACCGATTGAGCCTCAACGCGCGGTCGAACGTTCTCTCACCGTTCTACGCGATCCCGTCGTAAGTCTTTGGAATGCTTGGTGGGCGCACCAGGGCTCGAACCTGGGACCCGCTGATTAAGAGTCAGCCACGGGTTGAGAAAAATCAATAACTTACGAGTCGCACACTGAGGCTTGTCCGACAGAGAATGGGCATTCGTCGCACGATCATGATCGTTCGTTGGACTGTTGTGGTCAGTTGTCGGATCATCCCGAGTCGTCTGCATATCCGTCTCCCTCCGGTGAGGGCCGCCTTGTCAGGTTAAGACGAGTGCTGTGTAACAGCCCTTATGGACATCGATAAGTGCAGTGCTCAGGTCGAACGGTTCGAGGTAGTTGAGACTGGCCGGCGTCGTCGATGGAGCGACGATGAGAAGCTCAAGATCGTCTTGGAGAGTTTGCAGACCCCACGGCCCGTCTCATCGACAGCGCGGCGATACGGCATCTCGCGCTCGCTGCTGTTGACTTGGCGGCGATCGTTTGGGGCCCGGGCGAGCGGTGATGAAGAGGCTCGGCCCAGCTTTGTCCCGGCGATGGTGATGCCGGATCCGCCGCCGGTGCAGTCGACAGCTCTAGCGACGTCGGCAAGCGGACGCATGGAGATTGTCTCCGGCAAAGCTTATCGAGTGATCGGGGATGCCGGCGTCGATATGACCGCGTTGTCTCGCGTGTTGGATCTGCTGGAGCGGCGATGATCCCGATCGCAGCAGGGGCGAGAATCTGGATCGCAACCGGTCACACTGACATGCGCAAACGCATGCAGGGCCTGGCGTTGCTGGTGCAGGAGGGCCTCGGGCGAGATCCCTTTGCCGGCGACGTTTTTGTGTTCCGTGGTCGTGCCGGCACCCTAATCAAGGCGCTTTGGCACGACGGGGTCGGGCTGTCGCTCTACGCCAAGCGGCTGGACCGTGGCCGCTTCATCTGGCCGGCGACGGTGGACGGTGTTGTGTCGCTGACCGCAGCTCAGATGGGCTATTTGCTGGAGGCGATCGACTGGCGCAACCCACAACACAGCTGGCGGCCGCAGAGCGCCGGATAGGTTACTCAAGAATCCCGTGAGATTGCAAAAAGTACGCGCCAAATCGTGGCTTTTGTGATTCATCGGTGCATGGGTGATAGTCCCAGGAAGCTGCCGGAAGACATTGAGGCGCTGCAGGCGGCGTTGCTGGCAACGCGTGCCGAACTCGCCAACGTTCGCGCCCAACAGTCTGATGACCAGGCGCTGATCGCTCACCTGAAGCTGCAGATCGAAAAGCTGAACCGTGATCGTTATGGCCCTCGCTCGGAGCGTACCGCGCGGCTGTTGGATCAGCTCGAACTAACGCTGGAGGAGCTCGAGGCCTCAGCGACCGAGGATGAACTGGCCGCCGAAATGTCTGCGGCCAAGACCACGAAGGTGGCGTCGTTCACGCGCAAGCGACCATCGCGCCAGCCGCTCCCGGAGCATCTGCCTCGCGAGCGGGTGATCGTCGGCAAAAGGGAAAACCGCCTGACATGCCGATGGATCATCAAGACTGAAAACTCGGAGCGATGCCATTCTGTTGCTCAAATAGCAAATGCCCTCTGGTCGGCCAACTTCTTCTAAAAATGACGAGCGTCCGAAGGACCTAACTTTCAAAAAAGGCAATGTGCTCCGGGCGATCCGAATTCGGAGTTGTATTCTAGACTAGCTCTGCCACAACTTGTGATCAACGTGCGATTATTTGAGTTAGATCAATGTGCCGATTGTGACACGGCAGCTCCGCTCCATCTACTTGCGCTTACAGAGACAATTCGCAAACCGCAATTCGTCGCGGTGCCTGGAAACACGCGGCGCGCCCAAACGCCCAAGAGAAACAGCATGGGCGGTTCGTCCCGACTTTGCAATGCGGGGCCCGGACACCGGGAACGGCGTTGGTTGCCGCCCGAGGGCGACCGACGGCAAGGCAGAAAATGTTACGTTTCGTTGAAGGAAATTCTCTGATTTCTGCCGAAATCGCATAGCGTGGCCAGCAAACGACTGATCGAATAGTGCGCGTTAGCTTGGGCGCCGCACGTGTGCGTTCGAGCGAATTGGGTCTCGATGGTCAAGTAAATCGAATGTCCGATCAAGCGACCTAGTCGATGGACAATCTTACACACTATCCATTACTACTTTTTATGGCCGCCTTCGTCGGGCTGTGGCTCGGTGCAGCGGCGGGCTCATGGCTCCGCCGACGAGGGCCAGAGGTCAACGAGGAGCAAACCGAGGATCTTGGCATCGTTCTCGGGGCCACATTGACGCTATTGGCATTGATCATCGGCTTCAGCGTTTCCATGGCCAGCAGCCGCTACGAACAGCGCAAGGGTCTCGAAGAAGCCGAAGCCAATGCGATTGGAACCGAACTGTTGCGCGCGGATCTTTTACCCTCAGAAGATGCCGCAAACGTGCGGAGGCTTCTTGGCGCTTACCTCGACCAGCGGATATTGTTCTTCCTCAATCGAGATGAGGCCCGACAAACCGAGATCGATCAGTCGACTGGCCAGCTGCAAACTGATTTGTGGGCGTCGGTCCGCAGGTCGGCGAGCACGCAACCAACTCCCATTACGGCGCTGGTGCTCGCCGGCATGAACGATGTGATAAATTCGCAGGGCTATACACAGGCGGCGTTCTGGAATCGAATCCCGCGCGCGACCTGGTGGCTCATGGTAGCCATCGCACTGTGCTCCAACGTGCTTTTCGGATATAGGTCGCGGAATCGCAAGGCAGTGAGAACTATCGATCTTGTGTTGCCATTTGTCGTCTCGACGGCCTTCCTTCTGATAGCTGACATTGACGCGCCGCGGCATGGCTTAATTCACGTCATACCCCAGAACCTGCAGAGCCTAGCCAACTCACTTGGGCACGCGGAAGTGCGGCCGTAGCTTTCGCTTCTTTGCTGGGCGGCCTCCATTGTGGCCGCCGCTTCCGCTCAATTCTTCCAAGATCTGCGAGCTGGTGAAGCTCGCCGCTTTCTAGCGCGGCGGGTATTCCTTGAATGTTGCAAGGCGGTTGTCTTGAGACATCGCCCCCGGGTCGGGGCGATGTCCGATTTGCCGCTACTTCGCGATTGCTGCTCTGGCCGCCTCGATCTTTGCCTTTACGGCCTCAAGATTGAAGCTCGCTCCCCTTTGCATCGGTGGAAATTCGATCGCAGTCATCGCAAGCTTCTCGACATACTGCTGAACAAACACGAAGGGCCAAAATTCGTATTTGAACCAGTCGAAATATTGCTGCGCTCCCTCTTTGGTCCCGGCATTGGGCCAGCCGGTGCGCTCGAAGGGATCGAGGCGAAGGTTGGTCAGGTAAGGTACATCAGGCTTGGTTTTTTCACCCAACCAGCCCCCAGGCTGGTCGATGAAGCGATACTTCATGTCGTCGATGCGCACGGCACCCAACTCGCTCTCGCCGAAGTAAAAGATTTCATGCCGGTTCGACGGCCCCTTCCCTGTAATCATGTCCATCTGGTTATAGCCGTCCAGATGGCACTTGTAGGTGGTGTCACCGATCTGTTTGCCCTTCTTCAGCTCTTCGGGATGTTCGGGTTACCGGCCGCCGCGAGAAACGTCGGAAACCAGTCCAGACCGGAGATGATACCGTTCTCAACCTTGCCCGCCGGCACCTTGCCGGGCCAGCGGATCATGCACGGCACACGGAACCCGCCTTCCAAAACCGTGCCCTTGCTCTGAGCGAATGGCGTCTGTCCGCCGTCCGGCCAAGTGAAGACCTCGGTGCCGTTGTCAGTGGTGAACACCACGATGGTGTTGTCGTCGACGCCCAGGTCTTTGAGTTTCTGCATGACGATTCCGACGTCGTCGTCGAGCTGCGCCATGCCGGCTTCATGGATGGTCCACCCGTTCTTGGAATTGCGCAACGCTTCGTATTTCGGCGACAGATGCGTGACGATGTGCATGCGAGTCGGATTGAGCCACACGAAGAACGGCTTGTTATCGGTCTTGGCCTTGTCGATGAACTTTAGCGCGAGGTCGCGGATTTTATCGTCCACGGTTTCCATTCGTTTGGGATAGAGCGTGCCCGCGTCCTCGATCTTCTGCTTGCCAATTTTGCCCCAGCGCGGATCCACGGTGGGATCGTCAACATTGGTCGCATACGAATGGATCATGTTGCGTGGACCTACGGAATTCAGCAGCTCCTGCGGATAGGCGGGATGTGCTGGGTCCTCCATCGCGTCGAGGTGATAAAGGTAGCCAAAAACTTCATCGAAGCCGTGCACGGTCGGCAGAAATTCGTTTTTGTCGCCAAGATGGTTCTTGCCGAACTGGCCGGTAGCATAGCCCATATCTTTCAGGGCGGTGGCGATGGTCGCGGCCTGTGCGGGTATGCCTGTGGGAGCGCCAGCCTGTCCAACCGTCGTCATGCCAGTGCGGATCGGCAGCTCGCCGGTAATGAAATTGGCGCGGCCCGCCGTGCAGCTGGCTTCGGCATAGTAGTCGGTGAACAGCATGCCCTCGGCCGCGAGCTTATCGAGATTCGGCGTTCGGCCCGCCATCATGCCGCGGTGGTAGGCGCCGAGATTCCACATGCCGATGTCGTCACCCATGATGACAACGATGTTGGGCCGTTGCCCGCCCGACGCGGCCGCCGTTGCTGGTTGCTGTGCTTGTGCAAGACTTGTCAGTCCGGCAGCCGAAAGCGCCGAAGCTGCAACGAGAGAACTACCGCTCAGGAGCAGATCGCGGCGCTTTCAACCCTGAGCTGGATGGCGCAGTGCCGGTGTCGGACTTTTCTGAACTCTTGTCGCTGCCCATGACGCACTCCTTTTTCTGACGATGCAACGGAAACCGACGTGGCTGGCCGACGTATCGATCGGTTCGGCGTGACGCGCGGCCGGACGATAGCGGCGGCAATAGTTTGGAGCGCAAAGATGCGAGCCGCCCTTAAGCACCTTGCGTGGAATCCTGATTTTCGAATCTCGGGGGTCGTAACTTGCCGCCTCGGGACCACCGCGGGGATTTTCCGGAATGCAACACGCCTTCGGCGCATCGGCCTCGTGTCTCGGCGAGTACCAATCGTCGGTCCACTCCCAAACATTGCCGATCATATCGTGCACGCCGTATTGGTTGGCCGGGAACGCTGTAACCGGCGACGTCCGCTCGTATCCGTCAGTGACCAAATTTTCGTGCGGAAAATTGCCTTGCCAGGTGTTCGCCATATGCATGCCACCGGGCATCAGTTCGTCGCCCCACGCGAACTCCGCGCCGTCCAAGCCATTGCGCGCAGCGAATTCCCACTCGGCCTCGGTCGGCATTTCCTTGCCAGCCCATTTTGCGTACGCTTCGACGTCGCAATAGGCGACGTGCACGACCGGATGGTCGTCGAGCCCACGAAGGTTACTGTGCGGTCCGTAGGGACGGCGCCAATTCGCGCCAAATTTGAACGTCCACCATTCGTGCGAGTGGCGCAAATCCACGAAATGCCCCGGCGGCATAAAGACAAGTGAGCCGGCCTTGAGCATGTGGGGCAACGCTCCAGGATAGTCCTTCGCGTCGGGCGTCAGTTCGGCAAAAGTGACATAGCCGGTCGCGTTGATGAACTCACGGAACTGGCGATTCGTGACGGACGTCCGGTCCATCCAGAAGCCGTCCACGGTAACCCGGTGAACCGGCGCCTCCTCCGGATAGTGCTTGTCCGATCCCATGCGAAAGGTCCCGCCGGGAATATAAACCATGCCCTCGTCTGCCGGATGGTCGACGATCGGCTTTGGAAAGCATTTCATGCTGTCGAAGTTCATCTGAGATCTCGGCCGGCTAAGGGAAGTCGTTGTCGCTATCCTGCCGAGTTGCAGGATTTCGCACTATGCAATTTCGGCAAAACTACCTTCCGGGAAAAATGGTTGGCTCAGGCCCGTCGATTTTCGTCCTCACTCGAAGCAAAAATTCGTTTCCAGTCATTCTTCATATCGACCACCGTCCATCCGTTCACTGCCGCGGCGTCCAGCGCCACGTCCAGTTTCCCGAAATGTGATTGCCGGTCGTAGGCATATTCGCGCTCGGCGTCGGTATAGTGGACGATCAGGCCGAACCGGGCGCCGGAGGCGAGCGTCGTCCATTGCAGCATTTCGAGATCTCCATCAGAGTTGCCGAAGGCTGCTATTGGGCGAAGACCGATATGCTCGTTGATATCAATCGGCTTACCGGCTTTGTCATTGACGAAGTTAACTTCGGAAGGCGGAATAGAACAGGGGCGCCGTCACGCATCTCATATCGGGTCTTGATCGAAGATCCGACCACCTGTTCCGGGAGGAACGCCGTAAACGGCCTCCGTCCACGGCCGCATGAACTCGATGCCACCACCTGACACGATAAAAGTCTTGAAGCCGTTCGCCCGCAAGAAGGCGAGCAATTCCAGCATCGGCTGGTACACTAACTCGGTGTAAAGCCGTTTAAAGCGCCGGTCTCGCGCGTTGGCGAGCCAGTCAGTAACGATCTTCTCAAACTCCGCCGTCGTCATGCCGGCATGCGTGACCGCGACCAGTTCGGCCACGCCCTTCTCACCGGAAGCAGCGAGCGCATTCAGATCACCGTCCAGCACTGCTGCGAAGGGCTGCTTGTCCTTCCATTCCGGATGCATCGGAGCCAGGCTTTTCACGCGGTCGAGCACAAAGGCGAGTTGCACATACATTGGTTGCTCGACCCAAAGCGAGCCATCATTGTCAAAGGTTGCAATACGCTGTTGGGGCGGCACGAAATGCGGACCGTCATGATCTGTGACGCGCTTCACGAAATCGAGGATAGATAACTTTGTCGGGCCGTCATTCCAGGATGGCAGGGCATCGAGCTGCGCTTGTGCCAATGCTGGCCCGAAGTGAAGTGAAGCCGAAACCAACGGGAGCGCCGCCAGAGACGAGAGAATGGCGCGGCGATCCAGTCGAAGGGATCCGGTGAAAGGCTTCATGAGCGTCTCCATTTGTTCAGCAAGAACTGGAAGCTCGACCGTTCGCCTTGGAAAAGCATCCGGTGCTGTCGAACAAACCCCGGTCAGCTTGATGGGAGCATGTGACAACGATTGTGCTGGGTAGCGGGCCTGTGCGCTATGCGCTTTCGGCAGCAATCTTTTGTGCTCATCACATTTTGGTTCGGGCGCGGCGCAATGTTGATGACGGCATTTCATGAAATACGGCCCGGTAAGCTACGGCGAAGCGTCCGAGTTCGAGAAAATGATGGTCTCGCGCGATTGCCGCGACACTGGCCGTTTCCGGATCGGCCCGCCGCAACGCCGCGCGCGACCTATTCAAGCGTCGCACGAGGTGATATCGTGTCGGGCTCATGCCTAGAAATTCGGTACAGCATTGTCGCAATGTCCGCTCCGGCACGCCGATCGCTGCGCAGAGCTCAGACAAATTCAGGTGGGGCTCGTTTCGTGCGGCCAAAGCCTCCTCGAACCGGGCCATGACATCGGTGTGACGGCGTATTCGCCTCGGACTATCGCTGATATTGTCGACTGTCAGACAGTTGACAAGCGCATACAAGAGTTCTTGCTCGAGGGCGCGCGCAACCTCCTGATTGCCTATCAGCTCGCGTTTGCTCTCGACGAGACGACCGGCCTTGGAAAAAGCAAGTGTTTTGCGACCCCCAGCGGGGGCCGTATCACCTGACCTTCCAAAGGCGGTCTGATGCTTTGCCCGGTCAGGGCGTTGCTGCAGGCCGCAAGCAGCTCGGGCGGAAGCGATATGAGCCCCCAAATGCCTTCCCCATCTGTCCTTACATGCACCCGCTCGCCGAGACCATGGAAGACGAGATCGCCGAAACGCATGCGAACTCCACAGTATGTCAATGACGCTTCCCTGTTCGCCGCGAACGAGATGATCGCCTGAGCCGGCGGCAGCGCGAGAAAGCCGATACGCGGCAGATTCTCATGGCCGCAAAGCACATGCAGCCCGCCTAAATTCAACCATGTCAACCGCCCGTTGAAGTCTCCGCCAGCCGTGATGAAGAGATCGATTCTCGCAGCTCCGATTGCGGCGCTGAAGTCATCGGGACTAGCAAACGTGGCTGTGCCCTGCTCCGCCATCAAAGCCTACCTCATGTGCTGCACGCCGAAACACGAACAGCTATGACCCAAGACGCAGGTTGGAGGATCGAGGACGAGCCGGCTATGCAACTTCGGAAGCCGGATGGGCGACTGTTGGTATTTGCGGAGGCTCTCTTGTCGCTCCCGGTCCTCGGGGAGCCTTTGCCAATCAGTCGTCTGAACGACTCCAGCATCTCACTGGCACCCTAAGGACCGAAGTGGAAGGGAAGCGGATCCCGGGAGCGGTCATCGCCGTCGCCCACTGGTGCCAACTGGCGTGTTTCGAGGCGGTGGGCTTTCTTGACCCGGACGCCAAAACGCCGATGCCTCGAAATGCGATATTCTGCATTGCTTCGATGACAAAGCCGATGGTTTCCGTCGCCGTCATGATGCTCCACGACGAGGGCAAGCTCTTCATTTCCGATCCGGTCGGCAAATATTTGCCGGCTCAGGCCAAGATGAAGGTCGCCGCAGTCGAGACCGACGGCGCCGGCGAGAAGCGGCTGGCATAAGATCAAATCGCCGATCATCATGGCAAAGCTCGACTATCTCAGTCGCGATGTGCATTTTTATCGGTGGCCCGATGGCGTATAAAACACCGTTCATCGGCGCGGAGTGGGTGCCGACGCGGACCCCGTTCATGCTGCATCTCTACGCTGCCCTGGCGGAGAAGAACGCGCCACGATATCCTGCCGCGCCAACGACGCCTTGGCAGCCCAAGAAGGGTCGAAGCCGTCACGTTAGACGGGCTCAGGGGCTACGCTGCGTAAGCTCTAGCTAGGGCAGAGCGCGCAGCAATTGTGACCCGTGCCCAACGAACTGGCCGGCAAATCTGCGCGGAAGGCTGTCGGGGTGCTCAACGAGCGCAAAATTCCCCCGCTCACCGAAGGGGCTTGGCGTGCCGCGACGGTTATCCGTCTAATGAAGCGGCTTGGGCTGGCCTAATCGATCGGTACCGGCTCATAATCAGCCTTCTCCGACGCCCACTATACCATCGCTCTGGGAACGTCGCTGGTCGCCAACGGCGGATCTACCCTCCGCCAAGCGTTATTGATCTTGCTTCGAAATTCGGTGGATCGGGTGTTTCATCCACGACGTATTCCACGTTGCTTTGCGCGGCTACCCACGAAGCCATTTCGCAGGGCGGCGAAGCACCATCGATACAATCCGCGCTTAGCCTCCTTGCCAATCAATAACGGGGACGGCGATCATGTTGAAAATGCTTTTGGACGCGATTTACGGGGGCGCCATTTCGGCTTCGATTCCGGGCATGAATACCCAGGGCGCAAACAACAGTGCACCCACGAGCACCGCCGTCACGAGTGCTCCTTGGCTACCAGAATTGATTGAAGCGCTGGATAACGTCGCTGCGCTTCCCGCGCCCGGTCAATTCGAGATCGATGCATGTCATGGTCGGTTACGTCGTCAAAGCGCACCCGCTCAGTAAACACTGCATTGAGAGCGGCGAACGCATGCGAGTGTGAACCGGCGGGATTTCTGACAAACAAACGCTCTTGGCCCGGCACGGTTCTCGTGCGGTGATCGCGCGCCGGGCCTAACCATTCCCCGCTTCCCCCGTGAGGTTCGGCTGAGCTGAAGATAACAAGATTCTCGGCGCACCTTATACTTGTTTGTGCAAGCCCCAGAATGCAATCAGCAGAAGGGCGACGGCCCCTATCCCGAGCAACAAGAGAACGGTTTCCAGCATGACGAATCAAGCTCCGTTCGCGCGGAGGGTATACCGGAGGAAACTCGCATCATAGCCGCTCGCGGCGCTCAACGAATTCGGCGAGGGCGAGCCGTAATGGTGCGCCGCACCGGCAGAGGAGCTTGGCGCCGCAGCGAATACGCAATGCGAGCTGGCAGGCAGATAGTATACCGTGTCCACACCGGTGTGCTGCAACGATAGATACCGGTTGTATCGAGATTCACGAAGCCATTCGCACGGCAACTGTCTCCGGAAGCGATCTATTAGCATCACAAACGACGAGGGGCACGCTCATGTCATTGATGTCCATCACGACGGGAGCCGCCGACACTGCGGCGGTGCCCAAGGTCAAATCCCGAAACCCTTCGCTTGATCGCGCCCGGACCTTTCTGACGCTGGTGGTGCTGCTGCACCACGCCGTCATCCCCTATACTTATTACGGTCACACCGACCCGAAGGAATTCTTCGGCTTCGACATGATCGTGCTCGCCACCGACAGTTTCTTCATGGCGATGTTCTTTTTCCTGTCGGGGCTTTTTGTATGGCCGGGTATCGCCCGGAAGGGTCAGCTGAACTATTTGTCAGATCGCCTGCTACGGCTTGGCCTGCCATTCGTGATCTGCGCCTTCACGTTGATTCCGCTTGCTTACTACGCCATCTCGCTGCGGCAGCATCCCGAAATCGGCTTTTCTGAATTCTGGTGGACCACGATCACGAAAGGTCCGTGGCCGAGCGGACCAATCTGGTTCCTCTGGGTCTTGTTCGCTTTCGACCTCATTGCCTGCATGCTGTACCGGCTGTCGCCCAACATGCTCGATCCGATCAATCGCCTCTCGCTGCACGGTCGCCGCCGACCCGCGGTGTTCTTCGCGGTCATGCTTGCTGTCACCGCCGCGTTCTACATTCCGGGACGGATTCACTTCGGAGCAGGCAGCTGGTTCGAGTTCGGGCCGTTCTCGGTGCAGCACGGCCGCGTGTTTCTCTACGCGTCCTACTTTTTCTTCGGCGCCGGCATAGGTGTTCAGCAACTGGATCGCGGATTGCTGGCTGCAGACGGCCGCATGGCAAAGGTCAGTTGGGATTGGATGCTGCTGGCGATCGTCCCTTATTACCTCATGTGGGTGTTGATCTCGATCAAGCGCGACAATCTGGGCAATCCGGAGAGTTTGCCCGACTGGTATGAAGCGACCTATGCCCTCTGCTTCACTGTCTTCAGCGTAGCCATCCTATTCCTGATACTGGCCTACTTCCTAAGGTTCGCCAATTCGGGCAAGAGCATACTCGATTCGATGCAACCTGATGCCTTCGGCATATTCCTGGTGCACTACCCGATCTCGCTATGGCTGCAGTATTGGCTGTTCGACTTCAATGTGCCGGCTACCGTGAAAGCACCCATCGGATTCGTATTGACGGTCGCTTTCAGCTGGGCGCTGACGCGCGCGTTGCGGCGAATCCCGGGCGCGAAGCGCGTGTTGTGAGCAGCAGTGTGGACGGAAGATCGAGACAAACTCGGATGCTCACATTCCGGACTTCCATCACGTTTGCGGTAATGACGTTTATTATCGCGCTGACGGGACTGCTGATCGCCATTCAGCTCCATTCTCGTGGTGGAGGCTCTGGTTGACCAACTGCTGGTAAAACCCAAGAGATACCGTTCAGGATGCGCCGGTCGTCAACACAGGGAACGTCCCGCGGCTTGTCGGAAGTAACGACCTGATGGTAACGCCATCGCCAAAGTTATCATTGTCGTCAAGCATGATATTATCGACATGGATGCCGATGCGAAATTCCATCCTGTCATCGGGCGAAACATCGGCGTTCTTAACCGCAACCCGCGCTGGACTTCCACGGCACAACGGGCCCGCATCTGCGACACTGGCAAGCTCAACCAGCATTCCATCGCCAGTAGTCTTGACGACGCGTCCACGATTAACAGCTATTGTAGGATCGATGAGAATCGTATCCATTCGGCGTAGGCTGCAGGGTTACCGCCTGAGCAGTTCAGGGTTCTCTTTGTAGAACCTGATCATCTCGATGAGACGTTCGATGCCGAAGTCGGTGAACGCCTGGATGCCGTCTTCGCCGACGCCATAGACCCAGATGGCTCCGTCCTCGATCTCCATTTCATTGGCGACGTCTCGCAGCCAATCTTCGTCTTCGCCGAGGTCCCTCGCGACCTGGGTGATGGTGGTGACGTGATGGACCTTGTTGAGGTGGGTGGTCATGCCGCTCGAGCGGAGATTGCTGATGCTGGCGTCCAATTCCAGGGCAGAAGCTCGTTCAGACGGTGAGCCGGATGGGCGGCGATCCGGGCGACGATATCCGCAAGCCACGCCTGCGGGTCGATGCCGTTCATTTTTGCCGTGACTATCAGGCTGTACATCGTCGCGGCACGGTCGCCACCACCGTCTGAGCCGCAGAACAGCCAGGATTTCCGGCCAAGAGCCGTTTACCGTTCATTCTGCCCATGTCGGGGAGGATTTCGAAGTCCACTATCGTTGGCATCCCTATTTTGGCCGGATGGTGAACGTGCGTCGTGTGGAGCAACGCGCGACAGGTCAGTTTTTGCGGATCCGAACCGCATTGGGCACGGTCATCACGATTCCCGGCTGGATGGTAGATCCAATCGCATGCGCGGAGATGACCTCCGGGCCACCACAAGTTGATCTTGCCGCATTGTCAGAGCTGAAGAGACTGGTCACAGCGCTCGCCATTTCCACAAACTCCCCGAGCGATCGAGTCGCATGGGAGAACGCCGATGAAGCAGGAGCGCGTAGCTGTACGGATTTCAGACGGGCAACTGAGCCTGATATTCGCAGGCTGGACAGGATGAACGAGGCGGCGCGGTTGAAGGCGTTACTGACGCTCGCCCAAATCCTCATGCAGGCCGCCGGCCTGGTAGTCGAGGAGCTCGGTGATGCCCGACACTGACCAGATCCCGGAAGCGCTCTTGAAGCGCAAAGCCGTCGTCTATGTGCGGCAGTCAACGCAATCCCAGGTGATGGCCAATCTGGAGAGCCAACGGCGACAGTACGATCTTGTGGATATTGCGCGACGGCACGGCTTCTCCGACGTGGAAGTCATTGATGATGACCCCGGCCGTTCGGCGAGTGGAACGGTGGCCCGGCCCGGCTTTGATCGGCTGGTCGCATGGTTGTGCGCAGGAGCCGTTGGCGCCTTGATTTGCTTCGATGCATCGCGGCTCGCGCGCAACGGCCGCGATTGGCATCATCTGCTTGAGTTATGCGGGCTTGTCGAAGCGAGGGTGATTGATCACGACGCCGCGCCGAACGCTCTGACCGTTGGCCGTAGATTTGATGCTTCAGCTTAGCGATCCGCAGCTTCTGCTGGGCGATCAGCGCCTCGTCGTCCGACGCTTTCGCGCGGGCGACCGCGAGTTCAGCCGCGATCTCCAAACCCTTCGCGCGCTCGGCTGCCAGCGCCGCTTTCAGGGCGGTAACGTCATCCGGAACAGCGTCGCGGTCGGCATCCATGCGACGCAGTGAATCACAGATTGGGCGCGATGTGACTCCCCAAAATGCCCGCAGCCGCAGTTTCTTCGCTCAACCCGCGCTCTGCGGCCGCCAACTCAGTTGCGGATTCCGCCAGTCGATGCCCTCGAGCATGTAAGCCATCTGCGCCGCAGAGATCGACACCGCGTCAGCCGACGCCGACGGCCAGATGAACTTGCCGCGATCCAGACGCTTGGCGTAGAGCGACATGCCCAATCCGTCATGCCAGAGGATCTTGACCAGATCGCCGCGGCGGCCCCGAAAGATGTAGAGATCGCCAGCATGCGCATCGCGCTTTAGAATCTCCTGAATTGTAAGAGCCAGGCTTCGCATGCCGCGACGCATGTCGGTGTGGCCAGTGGCGATCCAAACCCTGACGCCGCTCGGAATCGGGATCATCGTCGCCGCAGCAGCTCAAGAACTCGCTGCAGCGCCTCAACGTCCACGTCACGGTCAACGCGAACGCGACAGCCGCCGCCAAGTTCGATCTCGATGATCCCAGCCCTTGCACGCTGCGCAGGCGGGGAAGACGCCGGTAGTGGCGCGTCGCTCGAGATCGGAGCAGCCACCGGCGTGATCTCGACGGGAACGAGAGCCGGCACGGAGTCTCCGCCCAGTCGACCCTGGCGCGCTTGTCGACGCCAAGTAAAAAGCAAGCTGTGAGCCATCCCGTGCCGGCGCGCGACGCCGCAGACTGTCTCACCAGCCCGCAAGGTCTCTTCGATAAGGCGGACCTTCTCGTCGTAACCCCATCGCCGCCGACGTTCGGCGCCCAACACATTGACCTGCATTCGCCACGCGACCTTAAAGCTAGACTTAAGGTCAAATCCTCGGGCCGCCCCTCAAACTACACAAGGCGGCCGCCGCCGGAGGGATACTGAGAATCTGACGGATTATTCTAAGTTGAGCCAGCGTGCCTTCTTCGTCACAGCCATACCCTGCGATGTCAGCCGCAAGCACCGCCGCGAAGCGAAGGACTTGCATCGACGATGGCCGACCAAGTTGCCCGCGTTACGTCTGGACCGAAAGAAAGAAATCCGTAAGACGGCGCAGATCATCACTAACTTGCGTCAATAAAGCGCTTCATACTGGGGCAGGTAAATTGGCGCGCCAACTGAGCTACGCCTTGTTCTTTCTCATGGCGATGTTCTCCTGGAGATACACCTGAACCCGACATGGCTGGCCGACGTGTCGATCGGCTCGGCATGACGCGCCGCCGGCCGATAACGACGGCAATAGTTGGGCGCGCACAGATGCGAGCCGCCCTTGAGCACCTTCCGGGGAAATCTTGATCTTCGGGTCACGCGGATCATAGCTCGCGCCCTCCGGGCCACCGCGGGGGTTCTCCGGAATGCAACAGGCCTTCGGCGCATCCGCTTCATGCTTCGGCGAATACCAATCGGTCGTCCACTCCCAGACGTTGCCAATCATATCGTACAGACCATAGCCGTTGGCCGGAAATACCGTGACCGGCGAGGTTCGCTCGAAACCGTCGGCCGCGAGATTCTCATGCGGGAAATTGCCCTGCCAGGTGTTCGCCATGTGTTTGCCGGCAGGCGTTAGTTCGTCACCCCATGCGAATTCAGCGTCGTTCAATCCGCCACGCGCGGCGAACTCCCATTCGGCTTCGGTCGGCAATTCCTTGCCGGCCCATCTGGCATAAGCTTCCACGTCACGGTAAGCGACGTGAGCGACGGGATGGTCGTCGAGCTCGCGGATGTTGCTGTGGCGGCCATAAGGCCGGCGCCAGTTGGCGCCGAATGCGAACGTCCACCATTCGCCCCAGTAACGCAGGTCAACAGCCTCCTTGGGCGGAGTGAAGACAAGCGAGCCGGCCTTGAGCATGTGGGGCAAAGCGTTGGTATAATCCTTCGCGTCGGGCGTCACCTCGGCAAAGGTGATGTAGCTGGTCGCAGTGATGAACTCGCGGAACTGGCGGTTGGCGACGGGCGTCCGGTCTATCGAGAAGCCATCTACCGTGACTCGATGGACCGGCGCTTCCTCCGGGTAGTGCCTGTCCGAGCCCATGCGAAACGTGCCGCCCGGCACGTATACCATCCCCGCATCCGCGGGACGCGTGAGCGATTGACCCGGATGGAATTTCGTATCGGTGAAATTCATTTCAAACTCCGGCCGCCCTTTCCAATAAGCGCTTATAATTTCGACGACGATACTGCCCGAGCGGCGGCCCTCGTCACTATGCGAATTCGGCAGAAACGCCGATGGCGCGCTATCGTAGTCGTTTCCCGGGCCCCTGCAAATTATCGATAGAGTCAATTGGTGCCCAGGATGGACTGGGGGGGTGGGTCGCGAGCATCAGACCCGGGATCACTCCGGCAAAATCTTGAAGGAGAAGCCACCAGGTGCTCGACTGCCGAGGCAGCAACGCGATGTTGGTCGTGACGAGAGTCTCCCCCTGCTAGTTATTGACCGGCGGCAATCGCAGCTTTTCTATCGCCTGCTCAACGGAAAACGAGCCTGGTCTTTGCTGCGGCGGAAATTGCACGAAACTCGCAAGGTGCTGGCCCACGGTCGCCTGCGCGGGAACGACTACGAAGGCATGCTCAATGAAGTCGCCGGACTCATGCTGGGCGCGCTCAAACGGATCAGATTTCAGATTGTACAGGATCGGCAAGCGGAGCTGAATCATCGGCTGCTGCCAGACACTCAAGCCCTCAGAATTTTGTTCCAAGAACACCGCCTTCCACGCATCATAGCGCAGGCCGGCGAGATTGCCGTCGTCGGTCCAGTAGAAGAATTCGCGGCGTTTGTCCGGTCCCCTGCGGCTGAGAAGATCGCGCTGGTCATACCCGTCGAGGTGAACCTTGAAAGTCTGCCCGGCTGCATCATAACCCTGCAGAAGCTTCTCCTTGACAGCTGGCTCGCCGGCCGCCGCGACCAGTGTCGTTGCCCAGTCCTCCGCGGAGAAGACGTCGTTGATCTCGGTGTGCGCTGGCACCAGTCCGGGCCAGCGTATCATCGCAGGCATTTCTGCTTTCCCCATGCGCCAAACCGGGCGTCGTCACCGGGCGTGTCGGTGGTGGTCGCGACGCATTTCAAGACCCCACGCGGGCCGAACTGGGCTCTATAAAGGCAGAATTCTTCGGATAATCAGGGTGCTCCGGCTCGTCCTCGGCATTCAAATGGTAGAGGTTGCCAAAGAACTCATCGAAACCGTGGACGGTCGGCAGAAATTCGTTTCGATCGCCGAGATGGTTCTTGCCGAACTGAGCAGTCGCATATCCCTGCCGCTTGAGCAGCTCAGCGATGGTCGGATCTTTGCCCGACAATCCTTCCTTTGCTCCAGGCAGGCCCACTTTCAGAAGCCCCGTCCGCAACGGACTTTGGCCGGTGATGAAAGCAGCCCGGCCGGCGGTGCAGGACTGCTGTCCATAATAATCGGTGAAAATCGCACCTTCGTTGGCAATGAGATCGATGTTGGGCGTCCGGTATCCCATCATCCCACGATTGTAGGCGCTGATGTTCCAATAGCCGATGTCGTCCGCCATAATGACGAGAATGTTCGGCTTCTGCGGCTGTTGCGCCAAAGCGGTGCCGGCGGTCATTGACCCGATCGTGGTCAGTGCGGTCAGACTGAGCAGATCCGATCGAAGCTTGCTTACAAAGCTCATGGAGTGTTCTCCCCTGGATTCCTCACAAGATCGGGATCGTTTCGAGCGTGCATTGTCGAGCGTCACTCGATGCGCAAAAGCCGGCCCGCTACATCTTGCTAAAAGTGGCCGGCCTTTGGGCCGGCCACTGACGTTGGATGTCTGCAGGCGTTCAGTTACTCGCTCTGATGACCGGACTTCTTCATCTCTGCAAGGATACCGTCGAGGTTATAGGTCTCCGGCGCCTGCATCGGAGGGAAGTCCTTGTACGAGAAGAGCTCCTTTTCCCAGAGCAGTTGGCCGAGCGGCAGAATATTCCAGTCATATAGGTAGGCGGTGCTCGGCGAACCAATCGAACCGGCATAGCCCAGCAACGATTTGGCATCGGAGCCGACCGTCTGTTCGAATGGGTCCCGCTTGATGTTGGCAACCTGCGTCCAATGGAAGCTCTGCGCTCCGAACAACCCGCCGGTCCCGGTGTCCGGCACCATAGTGTAGTACATCTTCCAGTTCTTGTAGCGTACAGCCGATGGCTGCGCGCCGGTGTAGTAGAAGAAGACTTCGCGCGCGGATTTATCCGTGCCTTCGAGATAGGCGCGCTGATCGACGCCATCGAGTGTCGTCTTGACGATGCCGGGATAGCTTCCGGCTTCGATCTGCTTCTTCAAGGCGTCGCCCTTCGGGCCGCCGGCGATGTCGACGAGTGTCGGCAGCCAATCAAGTGCCGACATCATCTCGCTCTTGACCGTGCCGGGCTTGATGTGGCCCGGCCAGCGAACGACCAGGGGAGCGCGCATGCCGCCTTCCCAGGTGGTCAGCTTGCCCCCCTTGAAGAGGGTGGTCCCGCCGTCGGGGAAAGTGATGTTCTCGGCGCCGTTGTCGGTCGTGAAGACGATAATGGTATTGTCGAGCTGGCCCATGTCCTCGAGTTTCTTGATGACATAGCCGATATTGTCGTCCATCTGCTTCATGCCGGCCTCGTTGAGGCCCCAGTCCTTGCCACCCGGCTCGCCGATCATCGCCTCGTATTTCGGGGGCAGCACGGTGGTAATGTGCATGCGCGCCGGGTTGTACCAGACGAAGAACGGCTTGTTGGTCTTCTTGGGATCGTTGCGATCAAGATAGTCGATGACCTTGGCCGAGATTTCCTCGTCCACGCCTCGTGATCGGTCGAGCGTCAAGGGACCTTCGTCCCTGCAGGTCTGGTTTGCTTGCGAGCCGTCCGATGATTTGCACGCAAGCACCGGTCGCGGCGGCGTCAGACACGTCGTTGTTCGAGGATCCACGGCACCGGGGACATCGGTGAGGCCCGGGACCGGGGTTGCCCTGCACGGGGGCGCAATGCCTTGCACGGTCGGGCTCTTGTTGATGTCAGGAAAACTCACCCCCTGCATCGCGTCGAGGTGATACAAATAGCCCCAGAACTCCTGGAAACCATGCGCGGTTGGTAGCGCCTCGGGATTGTCACCAAGGTGATTCTTGCCGAACTCGCCGGTGTTATAACCGAGGTCGAGCAAGAACTTGGCAACGGCGGGGGTACCGGGCCGCAGCCAGGACGGGCTGCCCGGCAGCTGCGGAGGTATCATGCCCGTGCGAAGCGGATGCATGCCGGTGAAGAAGGCGTTGCGCCCGGCGGTGCAGCTCTGCTCGGCATAATATGTCATGAAGAGCGCACCATCGTTTCCGATGCGATCGATGTTCGGAGTCTCTCCGACCATCAGACCGCGATGGTAGATGCTCGGTTGCATGATGCCGATGTCGTCACCCATGATGAAAAGAATGTTGGGCTTGCCAGACGCCCCTTGTGCAACGGCTGGCAAAGTAATCGCCGGCAAACTGGCCGCGGCCAGGGCAGCGGTTGAAAACAGCTTATTTCTTAGACTTTTACTCATCTTCATCGCTTCAGCTCCTATCTTCAAAATCGTGATGGGTGAACAGACAGACTTTCGAAGTCCGGCAGGCTGCTGCAAAAAAGAGATGTCATTGGCCGGTAGCCGCGGTTGAGCTCCCCACGATATCAACCTTCCCAAGCTCGCTTTGGGTGCGCTATGCGAATTCGGCAGACCGTCTCCCAACTATTCCGTTTCGATTGAAACGCGGCGCAGTGTTGATGACGGGGTTTCACCAAAAAAGACGCGGTAAGCCACGGCGAAGCGCCCAAGCTCGGTGAACTGATGACCCCGCGCAATCTCGGAAACACTTGCCGTGCTCGGATTGGCGCGCCTCAACGCCGACCGCGCCCTGTTCAACCGCCGCAACAAATGATACCGGCCCGGGCTCACACCCAGAAATTCGGCGCAGCAAAGTCGCAAGGTCCGCTCCGGGACGTCGATCGTGGCGCAGAGTTCCGACAGATTCAAATGGGTCTCACCTCGTACCGCCAGGGCCTCTTCGAAGCGCACCATGATGTCGGCATGGCGTCGCCTCCACTTCAAGGGTCTATCGGCGCTCTCCGTGGATAAGCAATTCACCAACGCATTCAGAAGTTCTTGCTCGAGTGATCGCTCAACTTGAGGGCTCGCAATCAGCTCCTGTTTGGCTTCGGCGAGACGACATGCCTTTGAAAGCAGGCTCAGCAACAATCTGGCTGTGCCGCGTGCCGGCACTATTGCGCAGCTCTCTGATGGCGCCTTGATACTTTTGCCGGTCAATGTCCTGCTGCATGCGGCCAGTTCCTCGGGTGCCAGCGATATGACGCACCAGTCCCCTTCCCCAGCTGTCCGCTGATGCGCTCGCTCGCCGAGCGAATGGAAAATCAGGTCGCCCGGATTCAAACCGATCCCGCAATATATCAAGCCGGGTCGCCCGCTCACCGGAAGCGAGACATGCACATGAGCGGGGGACAATGCAACGAAGGCAATGCGCGGCAGATTCTCCCGTCCCCTCAGCAGATGCAGCCCGCCTAACTTCAACCGGGTAAGGCGTCCTTTGAAGTCTCCGCCTGAAGTGACAAAGAGATCGACCTTCGCGGCCTCAATTGCAGCGCGGTACTCGTCGGGACTGGCAAACGTGGCCGTGCCGTTCTCCACCATCCAAATGTTCTCATTTGAGGCGCGCCGCCGTCGTTGTCGGCCATGCCAAGCACGCAGCATGAAAGATCGGCCACGATCTGCCTATGCAACTTCGGAAGCTGGAGCCCTTCAGACGTCTTGTCGCATCCGGACGGCCCCACGCGGCTCGCCCGGTACACCCTAAGTGTTGCGCGGACACATCAGAGGCGAACAGTTGGAGCCTTTTGCCGTTTTTGCATAGCATCTTCCAGAACTACAGATAGCATGGGGACCGAATTTACCGGGGAGCGGGCAGATGCAACGTGATCGTCTGAACTGGAGCGGCTTGCGGCTTGGCGCCGGCGCGATCGGTACGCTGCTGATCCTCGTTCCCCAGGTTTCTCGCGCCGACGAAAGTGGCGTTTCGTTCTGGCTGCCTGGACAGGTCAGCAGTCTACCAGCAGCCCCACAATCGGCGTCAGGCTGGTCCATGGGTACTGTCTATTATCACACCAGCGTAGCAGCATCCGGCTCCGTCGCTGCGGCGCGAGAGATTCAGATCGGCAGGTTCGCACCGAACGTCAACGTCAGCTTCAACGCAAGCTTGAATGCGCAAGCCGATCTCCTGCTGCTGAACCCGACCTACACATTCGGCACCCCGGTCCTCGGCGGCCAATTGGCGATCGGCGTTACCGGAATATTCGGCCGTTCGGCCGCGACCATCGACGGAACGCTGACAGCCAATGTCGGAGGATTTGCCGCAACCCGGATGGGAAGTATCGGAGATTCGATTACATCCGTCGGCGATCTCTATCCGATGATCACCCTGAAATGGAATTCGGGCGTGAACAACTACATGACCTACGTGACGGGTGATATTCCAGTCGGCGCTTATGATCCGAGCCGTATCGCCAATCTCGGCATCGGCCACGGCGCGATCGATACGGGCGGCGGCTACACTTACTTGAACCCCGCTACGGGCGTAACACTGTCCGGCGTTGCGGGACTCACCTACAATTTCAAGAATCCCGACACGCAAGTTCAAAGCGGGATCGATTTCCATTTTGACTGGAGTGTGGCCCAGTTTCTTTCGAAACAGACCTTCGTTGGTTTCGTCGGATACGCCTATCAGCAGATTTCGGACGACACAGGCGGACATCCTCTCCTCGGCGGCTTCAGATCCCGTGTCTTCGGCATAGGCCCGCAGTTCGGCTATCTCTTTCCCATCGGGGGCATGCAGGGATATCTTAACGTGAAGGCATACGGGGAGTTCAACGCGGCAAATCGGCCGTCCGGTTGGAATACGTGGCTGACATTTGCGATTTCCCCAACCGCAGAAACGGATGCGAAGCCGACCCGGCATCTTGTGACGAAATAGCATTGACGTCCACCGGCTGTGTTCCAGCACCGGGAATGCTTTGCTCATTGTCGAACTGCCCACTTCGAGCATCAGCTGAGTTTGAACGCGCCGGTTAGCCAGGCAAATGCCTCGAACCGGCTGAACTCTATCTCCCCTTTGCCGAAGTTGCATAGCCGGCATCCGGCAATGGTCTAGCATAAACTGTGATGCGCCGCCGAATGGCCGGCCAACTGGCAACGCGGGAGAAACAAATGAAGCCCAGAGCGTGCGTCCTCATTCCGATTCTGGTCGCTAGTTGGATTGCCCTCGAGGTTCCAGCGAATGCGCTCGAAGTAAATGGCCCATGGGCCACTTCTCCTTCCTCCTGCGGCCAAGTGTTCATCAAGAAGGATGGCGCGATTTCTTTCAGGCAGGATTCTGACCAGTACGGCGGGGGGTTCATCCTGGAGGGAGACAAGATTCGGGGACAGATGCAGACCTGTACCATCAACAGGCGAAGGGAAGACGGGAATGTCGTTCATATGATCGCGAAGTGTGCGGATGACATCATGACATCGAATGTTCAATTCAGCGCGAAAATCATCGATGAGAACACTATCGCACGAATTTTTCCGGGAATGCCGGAGTTCACGCTCAGCTATTCGCGCTGCCCAATGTGATTGATTGATTCGAAAGTTGCCTCGCTATTCGAGCGGAGACAATCAGCAGCTCGGAGTGCCCGTCGGTAACTCGCAATTGCGGCAATGGGTGACGTCAGATACCTTCGAGATATCGGCGCAGGGCTGACGCAGTGAATCCGACGGCGACTCGTCAAAGAGGGCTCGATAGGCCACAGAGAAACGCCCAAGCTCCCAGAAACCGTGATCGATCGCAACTCGGGTAACGGTCGTCTTCGAGGGGTCCGCCTGTCGAAGTGCGCGACGGACAAGGTGGAGCCGCCGTATCGCGAGAAAGCGGATCGGCGCTATCCCCAAATGTTTTTCGCAGACGACCCGCAGGGTCCGCTCGGCTACGCCGATCTCCGCGCAAATCTCCGTCAGGTATAATGGCCGGTCAGGATGACGCTCGAGAAATTCCTCGAACCGAGCCATGATCAGGTCATGACGTTGGTCTCCCGCAGTCATCTTCGGTGCTTCACCCTCGGTGATGCACCGGATTAAGGTTAGGGTGATGTCCTCCTCCAACGCACGGACTACGTCGGGGAAAGAAAGAATGTCAGGTGTGGTTCTCGCAAGTTGGACAATCATTGCATGAAGGTTTAGCAGGTGAGACATCAGCTCAGAAGGTGGTCTTACGGGATGTTTCCTCGCTGGTGCGATAAACTCGCGGCCCATGATCGCGTTGTAAAGAGCGCCGAGATCATCCCACGACATCGACATCGCCCCCCAATTGCAGTCGACCTCTGTCCGCCGAAACATCAAGTCGGTGTCGTCAATGACAATGTCGCCCGGCAAAACCTTCATGCCGCAATGCTGCATCGCCGGCTGGTTCGACCTGGTAAGAAAGCCGAAGGCGGCACGACGCAGCTTGGCCGCGCCTATACAGATGCGCGGCAGATCCTCATGCGCCGCGTGAACCCACAGCTTGTTCATGCTGACTTGTGTCAACTCCGCGTAGAAATTGCCTTTCCCGGCAGGAATTAGATCGATATCGATTGATTGAAATGCCGACTGGTACGAAGTGGGGTCGGTAAAGCTAAGTACCCTGCTCCAAGGCATTATCCCCCTCCAGGATTTGCCGACAACAACGATCTGTCGGACGTCAAACAACGCGGGAGCCCCCGTCAAATGGGATTCCCCAACCACCGTCTAGTTGCGTGATGCCAGTTGTGCGACTTGACGTGGGCGGAGCTTGATCTATCTCAAGGAGCCGCGCAACTAAAGAGTTTTCCGGGGAGTAGAGGCATCATCTGCGCTCGCCAACTGGTCCCATAACACATCGTGTGGAAACTTAGCGCAGATCGAATGGAAAGATCACTTTCCAATCTTTCTTCATATCGATCACGGTCCATCTGTTGGTAACGGCCGCATCCAATGCAACGTCGAGACGTCCGAAATGGGACTGCCGATCGTAGGCATATTCGCGCTCGGCGTCCGTGTGATGAACGATAGCACCGAAACGCGCGCCATCGCTGATGGTCGTCCACTGGAGCATATCGAGATCACCGTCAGAGTTTCCGAACGCCGCAATCGGACGGCGGCCGATTGCCTCGTTAATGCCAGCCGGCTTACCGGCCTTGTCGTCGATAAAATTCAAATACGGCACCCGGAATAGAGTGGGGATGCCATCCCGCATCCGGAATTCGGTCTTGATCGACGATCCAATCACCTGCTCAGGGTCAACGCCGTATACTTTCTCGGTCCATGGACGCATGAACTCGACACCGCCACCCGACACAATGAAGGTTTTGAAACCGTTTGCCCGCAGGTAGGAGAGCAATTCGAGCATCGGTTGATAGACCAATTCGGTATAGGGCCGCTTGAAGCGCAGATCGCGTGCCGTGGTGAGCCAGTCCGTCACGATCTTTGAGAATTCATCGTTAGTCATGCCGGCATGGGTCATCATGATCAATTGAACGATATCGTGCTCGTCCATTTTGGCCGAGGCTTCGACGTCACCCTCTAGGACCGATTGAAACGGCTCCATGTACGCCCAGTCAGGATGCAGAGGTGCCATTGCCCTCACCCGATCGAGTGCAAAAGCCAGTTGGACATACATCGGCTGTTCAACCCAAAGTGTGCCATCATTATCGAATGTCGCGATCCGTTCCGTGGGTGCGACAAAATCAGGCCCGCCGGCTGTAGTTACGCGTCCGACGAATTCGACGATGGCTTGCTTCGTCGGCGTGGCATTCCATGAAGGCAAAGGATCGACTTCGGCGAGCGCAGAAAACGAGCAAGTCAAACCCAGCGCCAGCCCAAGGGTCCCGCCAGCTATCATGCTCAGAGATTTGCACTTCATTGCCTAACTCCAGGCGCTACACCAGTTGCTTTCGAACGGTGCTTTCGAACCCGCCGAAAGCGAAGCTTTAACGAATGGGCAGTTAGCGTCTATGCAAATCCGGCAGATTTGGCCCGACGATCGAACGACAGGGATCCGTCATCCGCGCGACGAACAGGCCGGCGTCTCTCGATTTTTCGGCGGTTCTGGCCGTTCTTGCATAGTCAGCACTTTGGTCACTATTTAGAACGGATAACGTCAGTTTCGTCGTATTGGGGCGGTGATGCTTGCCTACTGGCACCACCACGCCGCCGCCGAACCTCTGTCTTTGAAAAGGCCGCGGGGAACAGTTGGATGAATTTGTCTGCGAGAGGTCGGCGATGGCTCATCGGTCTCGGGGCCGCTGCAATCGCCTATCTCTCGCTGGCTTACGTCCTGGCGCCCGCTTTGTGGACGCACCATGAACACGAACCCGGCCTTGCCGATTTGCCCATGGTGACGCGTACCGCTGATGGCATTCCCGGTGATGCGCTTAACGTGGGGTTGGTCGGCGACAAGGAAGACATCACCCGCGCGATGCATGCTGCCGAATGGTTTCCCGCAGACGCCATTACCTTGCGGACCAGCATCGACATCATTGGCAGCGTCGTACTCGATCGACCGTACCACGACGCGCCGGTCAGCCCGCTCTATTACGATGGAAAAAAGCAAGAGCTCGCGTTCGAAAAACCAATTGGTACCAGTGCTGATCGCCGACACCATGTCCGCTTATGGCAGGTCCTTGAAAAAGGAGCGAGTGGCCGACCGGTTTGGCTCGGCTCGATAACATTCGACCGGGGGGTCGGGCTCAGCCGCGACACCGGGCAAGTCACCCATCACATTGGGCCTGATATTGACGCCGAACGCGACTTGCTGATGCATGACTTACGCGCTGCCGATATGGTCGAGGCGTTTTTCACGATATCAGGGATAGGGCCAACCCTGTTCGCGCGGAATGGCGAGGGCGATCCTTACTATACTGATGGAGAAATCGACGTCGCACGTCTTGTCGTCGATGGCACCAAGAGAATCGATCCGCCAGTAACTCTGCCAGCACCACCGCTGATCGCTCTCAAGGATCGGGGCTGGCACAGCGTCAGTTCCGTCATCGCGCAGTGAGATCGGTTGCTCTATAAGAAGCATCCCTTGCCCGTCCGTACGAAGAAGGCAAGCCATTCATGGAAAGCTGACACATTATCCCGTACTGGTATTCGCGGTGGCCTTTGTGTCGCTGTCACTTGCTTCAGTGACAAGCGCACGGGTGCGCAGGCGCCATCTATCATGACCGATGAGCAGAAGGACGATCTGAGCCTCGTCCTTGCAGCATCCCTGACACTGCTCGCCTTGATTATTGGCTTCAGCTTCTCGATGGCGACCAACCGTTACGACCAACGCAAAAATTTCGAGGAGGCGGAAGCCAATGCGATCGGAACCGAATATTTGCGTGCCGACTTTCTGCCACCGGCAGATACCGCAAGGGTGCGGGCGCTTCTGAGCGACTACACAAAGCAACGGATCCTGTTCTTTATCAATGCCGATGACGCGCCGCGACACGAATAGACGAACGGACCAATCAAGAAGAGGCCGATCTCTGGGCTGCGGTCCGAGGACCGGCTGCGGTCCTTCCGGGGCCCGTTGCTTCCCTTGTGCTCGCCGGCATGAACGACGTCATCAACTCGCAAGGCTATACGTAGGCGGCTTACTGGAATCGGATTCCCAAAGCCGCCTGGTATTTACTGGCGGCGATTGCGCTGTGCTGCAACGTGCTGTTCGGTTACCGGATGCAGACCACCGGCAAGCTCGCTCTCGTGCTGCCCCTGGTCGTTTCGATTTCCCTGCTCCTGATTGCCGACATCGATGCGCCGCGACATGGGTTAATACACGTCAGGCCGCAGAACCTGGAAAGCTTGTCGAGATCGTTGGGGCATTGACGTATATCGCTCTCCGATGCGACGGCGGCTCGGGATGGCACGATCCATGCTGACGATCACCCTCAGGCATATTTCTTCGTGCCGGAATCGCATAGCCTCTGTTCAACTCTTCGGGCATTATCGGCGCAGAGACCAACAACGCGCCCGCGGAGATGATTCCCATGACCAGGCGTAGCAAGCCCATCATACTTTTCGTCTTTGCAGCGATGCTCCCGACATTCGCTTCAGCCGAGGCCCCTCGTCGCCCGGTCGGGGCGGCTCACGATACGTACCGCAAGCCATTGCCGGACGTCGGCAGGAAGGGCCAATTAATCCTGCGCCAGGATTTGTTCGACCGCCAGAATCCAACCAACCTGCGGTCAGACTGGCCAAGCCCGCCTGCCCAACCCGGCCAGATCTGAGCGGACGATGCGGTCGGCGGGTCAGGTAACCTGGTCCAACAACGGAGCGTGAGATGAGTATGATCGAAGGCGTCCGGTTCAGCTCGTTGGCGTCGCTTGTCGTGATGACAGTCGCCTTTTCGCCAGTGTTGGCGCAACAGCCAAGGAAGCCCAATATTGTCGTCATGCTCATGGACAATCTGGGCTATGGGGAATTGGGTGTTTACGGCGGTGGCCTTCTTCGCGGTGCGGCCACGCCGCGTATCGACGCACTTGCCGGTGAGGGAACGCGCCTGCTCAACTTCAACGTCGAGGCGCAGTGCACCCCGTCCCGTTCCGCGCTCATGACCGGCCGCTTCGCGATCCGCTCCGGCACCTACGAAGTCCCCATCGGCGGCGTCCCCGACGGATTGACCCAGTGGGAAGTCACGATCGCTCAGTTGTTGTCGGGGCAAGGCTACGCCACCGGCATGTGGGGCAAGTGGCATCTCGGCAGCGCTCAGGCCCGGCTGCCGACCAATCGAGGATTCGACGAGTGGTATGGCATCCCGCGCACTTACGACGAGGCGATGTGGCCGTCGCTGGACGAGACCCGGAGCATGTGGCCATCGGTCGGCAACAAGCAGGGCTGGAGCGCCAGGTTGGTCGAGCCGGAGCCGATTTACGAAGCGCGCAGCGGTGAGACACCCCGGGTTGTCGCGACTCTCAATGTCGACAATCGCCGAACTATGGAAGCCGAGATCACAAGGCGCGCCGTCGATTTTATCAAACGTAACGCAAGCGCCGGCAAGCCGTTCTTTGCCTACGTTCCATTTTCGCTGATGCACATGCCAACACTGCCGAATCCGGAGTTCGCAGGCAAGACCGGCAACGGCGATTGGGCGGACTGCCTCGCCGAGATGGACTACCGAACCGGACAGGTCCTGGATGCCATCAAGCAGGCCGGCGTTGAAGACGATACGCTCGTCATTTTCACCAGCGACAATGGCCCGGAAGCCACCAACCCCTGGGATGGTGATAGCGGGCCCTGGCGCGGGACCTACTTCACCGCGATGGAAGGCTCGCTGCGTGCCCCCTTCATTATTCGGTGGCCGGGCAAGGTGCCCGCAGGCCGTGTGAGCAACGAGATCGTTCACATCGTCGACCTCTTCACGACGATCGCTCACGTCAGCGGCGCAGACGTTCCGAAGGACCGTCCGATTGATGGCGTGGATCAGCTCGACTTTTTCTTCGGCAAGCAGGAGGCCTCCAACCGCGAAGGCTTTCCCGCCTATGTAGCCGACCGGCTCTCGGCTGTGAAATGGCGCAACTGGAAAGTGCACCTGGTCTGGCAGGAGAATATGTATGCGCCGCCACAGAAATTGCCTTTGCCAAAAGTCATCAATCTGCTTACCGACCGAAAGGAGGCGCGCGATGTTGCCGCTTACAACTCGTGGGTCGCTGACCCGGCGATGAAAATCATCGGCGGATTGGAGGAGAGCTTCAAGACATACCCTCCGATCAAACTCGGCAGCCCCGACCCCTACACACCGCCATCGCGGTGACGTCCTTGGGAGACTATATCATCCATGCCGAGACAGTCGCCAGGCTTGTCCGTGGAACGAGGACTTCATCGCGGAAATGGACCGCGCCGGAGGCGAGCGGATTTGATCCGCAAACGCTGAAGCCCTCTAGGCAGCTACCACACTCCGCGATGCGGCGAGCCGCATAGAGCGACCAGCGATGTGGGCCGTCACAGGTTCTGAGCGATGGCAGCGAAATAGACGCGCGACGACGCCGTCTCATTTCGGTTCGTTAAATTGAAATCCGGGTCTGCCGAAATCGCATAGTCTGCCGCCTTCTGCGCAAGTATTGCTACCTTCGAACCGCGTTATGCAGCGGTCAGGGCTTGAAACCAAATGTGGCGGCAGCGGTTCGGGCCGTTTTCGATTCCAGCACGGCGCCTGATGCTCTACCTACTTCTTTTTTGGCGCCGGCATCGGCCTTGCAAATATGGATCGCGGGCTGTTGGCCGCAGACGGCCGGATGGCGAAGATCAGCTGGGATGCAGTCCGATGCCTACGGCATGTTCCTGGTCCACTATCCGATCACGCTGTGGTTGCAGTATTGTGTGTTTGACTTTGACATGCCAGCTACCGTGAAAGTCCCATCGTATTCGTGCTGACGGTCGCATTCAGTTGGGCGCTGACGCGAGCGCTGCGGCAAATCCCGGGCGCGAAGCGGGTGCTTTAGTCCGATGAGCCACCAGCGTGGAACGCGCGCATGATCACCCGATCCAGCTGAGAGAGGTGATGCTGGTCGCTTTTACTTGCGGAACTGATCTGGAATGCAATTGGTCCATCGCTGACTATGTTAGTCTGAAGGACAGCGTATCGACCGATCCGACGAGGGATTTTCGGTACGAGATCGGGCTGGAGGACGTTTCCGGATGATCGCACTATCGATCCGACGAAAGATCATGGGTATCGCCATAGTCCTGATCGTGCTGATGGCGGTGACCGCCCTGCTATCGATGGTGTCTGCGATCCAGCTTGGCAACCAGTTGGCTGAACTTGCACGAAGCTACGTTCCCGCCTACGGCCACCTTGCCCGCGCCGACATTCGTTCGGTGGAACGCGCGCTCGAACTGCGGCGAATCGTATTGTTAAAGTCCGATCGCCCTCGAATGACGTCGCTGTCATTCGCGCCAGCTTTGACGCAAAGGGTGATGAATTCGAGAACGAAATCGGATCGGCGCGCAAGCTTATCGGCGCCCTCGTGCAAAAGCAGGCCGCCGGCGATACGGTTTCGCTGGTGCGACTATAAACCCGGCTGGATGCGGCCGTCGACGATTCCCGGCGCCATCTTAACGATGACATTGGTCGCCTGCTGGATCAGCTCGACACCGGCAACACAGCGGCGATTGACGATAGCCTGACCCGGGTGGATGTCCTCCGCAACGAACTCAACGGCAAGCTGGACGCAATCCGGGCAGAGATGCTGACACTTCTGCGCGCCGATGCGGACTTCGTGACCCAAATGCAACATCGCGTGACATTGATAGCCGCGTTCCTGACGCTGCTTGCTGCGATCCTGGGACTGGTATTTGCGCTGATGGTGAGCGCTGCTGCAATCACTGTTGCTCATCTGCCGAAACCGCATAGCCGGCAGGATCGACTGAATTGATTATGGACCGCATTGAGACCGTGATGCGTGACTTCTCATGGTCATCATCCGCAAGTTGCGCCGCGACGAGACTTACCGGCTGCACCCTTAACGATTGAGGAGCGCACGCGGAATGTTGACATTTCGAACCTCGCTCACCTTCGCGGTGATGGCTTTTATCGTCGCTCTTGCTGTTTTGCTGATCGCCATTCAGGTCCGGGCGCTTCGTTGGGCAACGAAGGAAGCTGCGTCCGCCTATATGGACGCAACCAGCTCGAAGGCCTTGGGACGTCTTCAGACGGAGATCACCGCGATAGCTTCGTTGGCGCATGTGCTGGCGACCAGTTCCAGCGTAGCCGATTCAAATGAGAGAACCGAGACGGGCCCCGCGATCCCCCTGTTCAAGGCCGCACTGCAGGAACTGCCCCAAATGGACAGTATCTATGCCGGTTTCAAAAATGGCGCCTGGTTGCAGGTGCGGCGCATTGGCGACCTCAACGATGAGCAACGCGAGAGGCTACGTGCGACGCCTGGGGCCACCGTTGCGATCAATTTGATCCGCCCTGCGCAGAGTGGCGAACTTCCAATGCGACGAATCTTTGAAGATCGGCAAGGCAACGAAGTCGGACAGCTTGATCTATGGAAATACGGATACGACGCGCGCAAGCGGCCCTGGTATCGCGAGACGATGAAAGCCGACCGTCCGCTGGTCTCGTCGCCGTACCTTGCGTTTAGCATCGGTGCACCCGTGATCACGATCAGCGCACCCTTGCGAGGGAAAGTGCCCGGCGTCCTTGCCGCGGATCTCAAGCTCGACGCCTTCAGCGATTTCGTCCAGGCGCAACGGCCTGGGGAGCACGGTATCGTGCTGATTTTCGACTCAATGGGTTCGCTCATAGCCCATCCCGATTTCGCGCAGTTCGTTGTCGATGCGATGACACATCCGTCCCAACGACAATTGCCAAACGTCAAGGAGATCAACACCGGGGTCGTGGCGGCAGCCTTACGAACGTCGCGCGGTCGCGACCGCTATGAAGGAAGCGTCCGCGACGACCAGGGGCGGGACTATCTGTTCAGGATGGCAAAATTCACTGTGGGCGAGCAGTACAACGCCAACATCTTGCTGCTCGCGGTCCAGGATGACTTTGCTCAAAATGTCCGGAGCCTGCAGTTTACCGGGCTATTGCTCGCAACTATCGTTGGCGCCGCCTTCGTTCCCGTCGTTTGGATATTTAGCAGCAGAATGTCGCGATCCCTGAAAAACATAACGGCTCAGGCGGTCAAGCTTCAGACGCTGGCTGCGCCCGCCCCCTTGCCAGTCGCATCGCGCATTAAGGAAATTCACGAGCTCGGCGGCGCCATGGAGCTCGCGCAGCGCGCCATATGGTCGTTCGCGCACTTCATCCCCAAGGAAATCGTCCGGGGGATCATCGACAATTCCATCTCCACCGAGCTTGGCGGAGTCCGAGCGGAGATTACCGTCGTTTTCACCGACGTTCGGGATTTCACGGCGATCGCAGAGTCCGCCGATCCGGACGTTCTCATGCACCAGATGTCACGTTATTTCTCCGTGCTTACAGAGGCGTTCCTCGCCGAAGCCGGAACGGTCGACAAATTCATTGGTGATGCGGTAATGGTGTTCTGGAACGCACCCAATCCGCAGCCTGACCACGTTGAGCGGGCCTGTCGGGCCGCCCTTGCGGGCGGAGCGGCGTGTGACAAACTCAACTCTCATTTTGAAGCTGAAGGTCTAAAACCATTCTTCACGCGGTTTGGCATTCACGTCGGGGACGCCGTCGTCGGCAATCTTGGCTCGATGGAGCGCATGAACTACACAGCCCTGGGCAATACGGTGAATCTGGCGGCACGCCTCGAAGGCCTGAACAAGCAGTTTGGGACCAATATCCTTGTGAGCGAAGGCGTCTATTTGCGGGCTCAACATTGTTTCCAGTTCAGAGCTTTGGAGTCGGTCCTGGCCAAGGGCATGACCAAGGAAACACGCGTTTTCGAGCTCGTCGGGGCATCGACATGAAGTCAGCTCCGGTCCCGCGAGTTGTCGTTCTTGGATTGCTCGTCTTGCGGTTCCTGCTCGTCGGTCCGACGGTTCGCGCAGACGAAGCCACTATCAAAATCGGCATTTTGCATTCTCTGTCCGGCACCATGGCAATCAGCGAGTCAGTACTTAAAGACACGGTTCTGATGCTGATAGCCGACCAGAACGGGAAAGGTGGGCTGCTCGGACGGAAATTGGAACCGGTCGTCGTTGATCCGGCGTCCGATTGGGATGCCTTTGCCAAGAAAGCTCGGGAATTGCTCACGAAGGAAAAGGTTGCAGTCGTGTTCGGCTGCTGGACTTCCGCCTCCCGCAAATCCGTTCTGCCAATCTTCGAGCAGTTGAACGGCCTGCTCTTCTACCCCGTGCAATACGAGGGCGAAGAGAGCTCGCGCAACATCTTCTACACGGGAGCCGCGCCCAATCAGCAGGCAATTCCGGCGGTTCGATATCTGATGAGCAAGGAAGGAGGCGAAGTTCGCAGGTGGGTTCTGCTTGGTACTGACTACGTTTATCCGCGCACAACAAACCGGATCTTGAGCGCGTATTTGACCGCCGAGGGCGTATCGCCAGAGGATATCACGACGATTTATACGCCGTTCGGCTACTCCGAATGGCGAGGAATCGTCGAGCGGATCAGAGCCATCGGCTTGCAGGGAAAAAGGACCGCGGTCATATCAACCATCAACGGAGATGCAAACACGTACTTCTATAGGGAACTCGCAGCCCAACACGTAGATGCCAAGGTAATTCCAGTCATGGCCTTCTCGATCGGCGAGCGAGAATTACTCGGTGCTGACAATTTCCCCGTCGGGCATCTGGCTGCCTGGAATTACTTCCGGTCTATCCAGTCACCAGAGAACGAGGCTTTCGTGAAAATGTGGGCGGATTTCAACGAGCAACGAGACAAAACTACGAATGATCCGATGGAAGCCACCTTCATTGGCTTCAGGATGTGGGCGCAAGCCGTTGTCCAAGCGGGTACCACCGACGTCGATGCGGTTCGCCAGGCCATGTATGGTCAGAGAATCAAGGCGCCGAGCGGCTTCGAGGTCGTGATGAACACTAATCATCATCTTTCCAAGCCGGTCGTGATAGGCAAAATAAATTCTTCCGGGGCATTTGACATCATTTGGCAGTCACTCAACCCAGTGCGCGCGGACGCCTGGAGCAGGTACCTCCCCGAAAGCGCCAAGCGTACGGCTGATTGGACCTTTCCCTGGGTCTGCGGGGGGTGCACCGAACCGACATTCAAGGAATGGTGAGGGGTCTTTTCGGGCTACCGGACATCAAGCGACAACAATCACGACCTTCTATCAGATTCAGAGGTAGAATTTATGGATGTCTACCGACGACTCGACACCCAGTTTGACGAAGTGTTTCGCGAGCCAGTCGCCCGCACATTTTCGCCCCTGGTCGCGAAGATAAATGAGAAAGTCCCAATCGGCGTTGTACTTGCTTGTGGGACTAAGTGCACCCATGAATTCGTCGTCGGCGATGCTGTGGATCAGCACATGTTTCAGCCCTTCACCGACGAGGCGTTTCTGCGTGGCAAGATTGGTGACGAAACTGACCGCCCGCATCTCCCGCATCAGCGACGAATTGAAGCTGATTTCGTTGATGCGGTTCAAAATATCGACAGCGGTGCGCGGCACCTCATCACGAAACAGCGGATTGATATGAACGATGACAATGTCGGTGCTCTTGCAGTCGTAGATCAGCGGGAAGAGCGCCGGGTTTCCCATATAGCCACCGTCCCAATAAGCTTCGCCGTCGATCTCGACCGCCTGAAACACCGTGGGAAGACATGCCGAAGCCATCACGGCAGAGATTGAAATTTCCTTTCCGGCGAAGACCTTCACCTTGCCAGTACGAACGTTCGTCGCAGAGAGGAAGAGCTTGACCGGGCAGTCCGGGCGCCCCAACACGCCAAAATCGATCGATTGCTCGACCACTTCACGAAGCGGGTTATAGTCTGAAGGGTTGAACTCATATGGCGATAGGACACGTGTCACGAACCCCATAAGGGAGAAAACGGGCGACCAGGTCAGCTTGTGATCCCCCAGCATTTGGTCGATAAAACTTGGCTGCAACGGCCCCGACCTGGCCGCATCGCTCACCCGCTTCCAATAGTCGGTAAGCGCTTTGCGTGCCCCTTCGCGACCGCCGATCGCAAGCCCATAGGCAAAGACCGCCGCATTCATCGCTCCGGCGCTGGTCGCACTGAGCCCCTCGAAGGCGAGGCCTTTCTCGTCCAGAAGTCGGTCGAGTACACCCCAGGTAAACGCACCGTGCGCTCCGCCCCCTTGGAGAGCCAGATTGATGGTCCTGGAGAATGCCGGTTCGTGACCGGCTCTCCCAGTTGCCTCGGGCGTTTCCGCCGACTTCCGCTCTGAAGTAGCCATTGCCGAACCGCAACCCTGGTCGCCCGCATGCACAAGGCATTCAATAACAACGATAGGAATATTCGCAGATGCAGTCCCCACATGTCACTGGGAGAACCTACCGCAGGGTCTTTCCTCGGGCTATGCAAAAACGGCAAACGGCTGCCGCTTGGTATCAGAACGCCGCACTTCCGAATCTGGCCCTTCGCGATAGTTTGCGCAGCGCAGGGGAAAGTCGGGAGTCGAGAGGCAAGCGGAAATCACTCGCCAAGCCTCAGACCGTCACTTTTGACCCAACCGAGACATTGCAAACGAGCAACCGCTTGCGATGCTAAACCCGCAAAAAAGCCCCGGCGAGCCGGGGCTTTGGTTTGCGCAGACTGGCGCGATCAGTATCTCGCCGCGATCGGGGCACCAAAGCCGCCGAAGCGATAGTTCAACCGAACGGTGACCATGTCCACATCCTGGCTAACCCGGTCGCCGAGGATGGTAACGCCACCGGGCGAGACCACGCCTGCGCCTGCGAAGGTGCGGTTGTCATTCCCCATCCAGAGGTGGTCGTATTCCACACCGACCGACCAATTCGGCGTGAAGCCATACTCCCAGCCAACGCCCAAGGCACCTCCCCAACGCGTGTGGCTGGCCGAGTCCAGGCCGACTCCTGTGAGGTTGTTAAAGACATCAAGACGATTATGCGTCACGGCCGCACCACCCTTCACATACAGCAGTGACGCGTTCCACGCCCAACCGAGTTGGGCGGTGAAAAGACCGATGCCGTCGGTTTTGCCTGTGGTCGAAAGCAGCGGATCGATCAGGCTGACGCGCGTGTTCTTAATGTCGGCCCAATCGCCCTGCGCTTCCAATCCCAACACAAACTGATTGGTTTGCCAGCGATACCCGATCTGTCCGCCGACAAGACCACCGGAGCGAGAAGCGCAACCACCCGCGGCTGTTCCTGCGGGCGTGACGAAATCCACGCAACCGCGACTTTGGCCCCATCCGCCGTTGGCGCCGATGTAAAAACCAGTCCAGTCATAGATCGGAGCGGCAATCGGCGGTGGCGCCTTGGTGTACGGACGAGCCGCCAAATCGGCTGCCGACGCGGGGGCGGATAAACCCACTGCCGTCGCACCGGCCGCGACAATCAGAAGCTTTTTCATACGAGGAATCTCCCGGAAAGAATTTCAAAAAGGCACGACGTCCACCTGTGTAGTAAACGCTATCCCGTTCGCCGGCAGGTTGATGTAGCAAAGCCGCAACACTCGGCTCAGATGTTGAACGACAATTCTTCAAAGCTTTTAATCGCTTACGCGGAACAAAGTGCCCGCCAACGTGCATATTGCTGAAGCTGAAAAACTTGACCGCGCCAGTTTGGTTCGTAGATCGCGCTTTAGGTGATGCCCCGATAAGTCCGCCACTTCGCAAGTCGCGCGGCTGTCTAAGTACTTGAAATAATGGTCGGAGTGGCAGGATTCGAACCTGCGACCCCTGCGTCCCGAACGTAAGTAGCAAGCGAAAAGATCAACGAAAACAATAGAGTTTGCTCGCGATTAACCACCTGTATCGCCGCTTGTTCACGCGGTTTCGGTGGTCAATCGGTGGTCAGCTAACCGGGCAAATCTCGGGGCTGTGGTTCGCGGTACTATATAGAGGCGTGAAGTCATTGGCCGCCTTCGCGCCTCCACCCTCCCCACATACTCGCCGCACGACTAACGACAACGGCCCCTACGTAACCCGTCTTAACGCAGGTGGAGGTGCTCGCACGTGAATGTCTACAACCGGTCAATCGCGTCGATTTGCCCCCTGACGTGATGATTTCCGGTCTGACCGGATAAGCGGATAATGTCAGGTCGAACCGGGATCTCTCGAACGGGGCAAGCATAGAGGCTCCCCCGTTTGCAAGATTATGCGGTGGCTTCCGGGGCCACGAGTGATGATGGGCGATTGAGGTGGATCGCAATCTGCTTCGCGGGGCACTTCAAGGTCTGGGACGGCGACTCTCCGAACACGGCGCGATAGGTCACCGCAAAACGGCCAAGCTCGCAAAAGCCATGGTCGGTAGCTATCCGAGTAACGGTTGACGTCGAGGGAACCGCGCTCAGCAACGCCCGATGTACGAGGTGCATTCGACGGAGAGTGAGAAAACGGATCGGTCCCATGCCCAGATGCTCTTCGCAGCAGGCGCGAAGCGTTCGCTCGGCGACCCCTATAGCTGCACAGATCTCGGCAAGATAGAGCGGCCGGTCGGAATTCGCTTCCAGAAACTCTTCGAACCGCGCGATGGTTGCATCTCGGCATCGGCTGCGAGTGCTGGTCTTCTCGTCGGCGGCGTCAGCGAGGCACCTGACCATGATGTACAGAAATTCATTCTCCAGGGCGCGAAGCACCTCCGGCAGTTGCAAAAGATCCGGAGTGTCGTGCGCGAGCTGTCCGATCGTCCGATGTAGCTTCAGCAGTCGTAACATCGAGGTAGGGCGCGGACGAAAAAGGTGCCGTTCTGAGTTTTGCATCGGCTCGCAGCCAGCTATCGCTTCAACTGCAGTATCAAGCTCGTCGATTGGGATGGACATCGCGCCGTAGTCAAGACCAGGGCCGCATCGGCGATGCTCAGCTTCAAGCGTGTTGTCAATGATGTCGCCAGGGATGACCTCAATGCCACAGTGATGGTACGGTGACAAATTGGACTCGGTAAGAAAGCCGATGGATCGCCAACCGGGCTTGCTTGTGGCGGTGCTGACCGTCGGCGAGGATACGTGAGTGCGTTGCAACCAGAGCCGGCTCATGGCGACCTGGGTCAGCTCGATCCGAAAATCTTTCGTAATCGGAAGTATTTCAACGTCAGAATGCGGGAAGGCTGCTTGGCACGCCAGCGGATCGGTAAAGCAAAGAACTCTACTCCACGCCACTTCTTTCTCTCCCCCAAAAAACAAGACTACGATTTGGCGGGCAACAAGCGTGATTGGTCGGACAAAAAGTGTACTGCAACGAGTCTTCGGATCGCAAAGGCGGCGGAGGTGCCGGTGTCCTGGTTGAAATGTAGATCTTAGAACAACCTCAGATCAATGCACTATTTTGTCATAGCGCAATATTGCCGAGCGACGCTCGGTCGCATCTACGTTCTTGGGGGCATTCGTGCGCGAGCTATGCACCGCCTCGCAGCACCGCTGATGTCTCAGATAGGTCCAAAAGCAGACCTGTTCGATTAGTTTCCGTGTGGGAGAAATCAATTTACCTTGCGAAGCACTAGGCGCTTCATAATGGCAAGCGCGCGATAGGCCTCCGCGAGCTTCAATAAGTTCTCTTTGTTGGGTCCGTTTGGGAAGGATGCAGCATCTTGGCATAGCGCTTCTGCCAATTCCTCGCACTCGTCCACGTTTAGCCGGTCTTCGTCTGGCACTATGGCCCCCAAGGCGGTTCAGTTCGTGATCACAACCAACCTTGGGTCCCGGCGTTCCTAATTGTTTGTTGTCGCGCCTCGATTTTCTAAACAACTGACCGGCCGCAGCTAGGTTGTTCCTAGTATTTTCTGACGATGGGTTTTGTTGTTGGAGGCGGTCCGGGCGCGGGCGGCGAGATAGAAAAGGTGACCCAAGTATTCCAGCCTGATGGGCGGTTTTCCGCAGCAAACTCTCCATAAGCCTTGAAATTGAGATAGCCCTGCATGTCGCCGACCGGAAATAAGAAACCGATTTGCGGGCCGATGCCAGCTACCTGCGACTGGAAGCAACCGGCACGATCACCCGAACCGCTGTCACAGCCAAGTTCCCTGTAGACGTAGCCCACGAGGCCAACCATGACCTGCTTCGACAGGAATTGCGATGCACCCCAGTCGAAGTGCATGTCGACGCCGTTTTGATACTGCGTGGCAGTATTTTTGAAGTTGTAGGTGAAGCCGAGCACGCCGGATAATTCGTGTCCGGTCTGCGGATTGAAATAGGTGTAGCCGCCGCCAGCGTCGATCGCGCCGTGTCCGATGCCCAGGTTCGACAAGCGATCAGATTGGTAAGCGCCAACCGGGATGTCACCCGTGATATAGGTCATGTAGTTGTGGACGCCGGCGTTCCAGCGCAACGCGAACTGCGGCGCCAGATCTCCAAAGCCCCACGTCGTGTCGCTGATGGTGTCGGACCGCGCGAAGGGAACATTGCCGAACGGCGTCGTGAGCACGCCCGACAGGGTCCCCGCCAGGCTGGTGCCGACGACTCCATAAGCTGCCAGGAGGGACACTGACGCCTGGCCGCCGAGCACTGGCGTTGCAAATACATAGCTCGGAAGCACAAGGCCAAGATCGCCCGTGGCGTTGACATTCAGATTGAGAGTTGCATTCACGGTAAGGTTGGCCGGAACCCTGCCGAGCGTGAATTCACGCGCCCGCGCGACGTCGGCGCCGGCGGATACGGAGGTGTGGTAGTAGATATTTGCCAGGGACCAACCCGGTTGCTGCGGCGTGGCCGCGAGGCTTCCGAAGAGGCCGGGGATCCAGAAACTGATGCCGTTTTCATCGGCGAACGCAGATTGGGAAAAAAACATCATCGCGGGCGCCACGATTGCTGCAACGGCAAGTCTGCGTCGATGTGCTGAGATTGGCCGCCCGCTTTCCGCCCTGGCCAGTGCAATTGTCGGTGTCATAATTATTCTCCGTAAGGTGTGTCGCCTCCTAATACAACTCGGCGACACTGTATCCCCGGAGCAAGCAGGACTCAGTACGCAAAGTTCGTTCAGGATTGATTTGCCAGAAAAAAGGTGAAAACTGCGACCAAAGAGCAACAGACGCTACACCACGGAAATCGCTGGAGCCTAGGAATGTGCCGCTACTGCTCGAGCATAGCGAAGAGCAAAATCGCTCGACCATGAAGCTCAAGCGCGCTATCTCCACTATCGTTCTACTGAATGCCTTTGCTGCACCTGTCGCCGCTGGCACATTCGAGGATGCGGTTGTTGCGCATGCCAGAGGTGACTACGCAAAGGCCCTGCGTCTTGTTCGTCCGCTGGCCAATGATGGTGACGCTGCAGCCCAATTCAATCTGGGACTTATGTATGTGACGGGCCAGGGCGTGCAGCAGGACAATGCTGCGGCAGCATTGTGGTTTCGGAAAGCTGCGGAGAAAGGCTTGGCCCCTGCCCAAACCAATCTCGCGGTCCTATATCGCGACGGCCGCGGAGTGGCGGAGGACGTTACCGAGGCAGTCATGTTTCAAGGCTGCAGAGCAAGGCGACGCCGTCGCCGAGTTTCTACTCGGAAATCAATACGCATTCGGAAAAGGGGTACCGCAGGACCATAGGGAGGCAATGATCTGGTTTCGGAAGGCTGCGGAGCAAAGCCAAGCTCTTTCTCGGGGGCATGTACGCCGAAGGCCGGGGCGTGCCGCAGGACTATGTCCGTGCCTATATGTGGTTCAGTCTAGTGGCGGCAGGGGTAAGCAAAGCGCGGTCAAGACTCTAGAAATGGCCGAACGGAGGATGACCCCAGCTCAGATAGGAGAAGCGCAGAAGGTCGCACGCGACTGGAAGCCGGCTTCGCAGCCATCTCCTCTTTGGCGGAGCCTGTGGCAGTACTGATGACCGTAAGGGTCATTCGCGCCAGTTTTCTACCCCGGTGAAGGGACATTCTCAGGATAGGCGGGCGTGTCTCAAACGGGCACAGATTCGGACATCGTACAACGCGCATATTGATCAATTCGAAAAAGCCGCTGCAGCAGTCGCGACGACCGCAATAGCAGTCGGCCCTGCTCCGACCGCAACCCCGATCATGCGAATGGGTTAGGGACTGAGCGGCGTGAGAGCGTTGCGAAGTGGCGCGCTGGAAATTTGCATCAAACCCGCAAACGGCTGACCAAGCTCCAAGACCATGTAGATCGCCCCCGCGACCGACAGTGCAAAAACGAACAGCGCGCTGAAAAGGGTTGTGCTGGGTTTGGCAAACAGGCCGAAGCTTCCAAAGATGATGGTGAGCCAGAAGATCAGCACCACCAGGAACGGCATGGGGATCGAGTTGCTCGTCTGTGCGAACAGCAGCAGGCGGCTTTGCGCAATGTCGGTGGCGATCTGCACGGCCCTGGCCTGCAGGGAGCGCTGGGCATCGTTCTGCGGCGAAAGCTGCTGAAGCTTCGTGAAGAATGCCTCGCTTGCGGCGCTCGCCGCGAAGGGGGTGCCGTTGGCGGCCTCGGAACTATTCTCGCGCCACATTCGATTGGCCAAAACAGCGACGCTACGCCGTAACAGATTGCGCACGTCGTTCGTCTCCGGTCCGTACTGCGCCAGCAGATTGTCGAGCACCACCACGCTACTCGTCATATGCGTCACTTGAGTGCTCTGCGTGTCGTAGGAGCCCTTCGCCGAGGCAATCAGCAGGCCGAGGACAAGCGCGGCTATCGTCCCGATGAGGCCCGTGCCCAGCCTGACCACATCCTTCTCATCGGTGCTCAGGTGATGCCCAGGAAGGAACATACCGAACAGGGCGCCGCCTGAGATGCATACAAACGTGATGCCCGATAACGCGATTGCTTTCATGATTCACCAGTGTTGCGAGGCAGCGGGGTCACTCCGTCCATTTTGGGTTCCTGCAATCGCCGTACACGGCATGCCGCGACGTTGCGGTGTCGCCTAGGCTGCGGAAGCAACTGCGGGCCTCTTCGCGAGTAAGGCTCGTCGGTCGTGGATCAAGCCCTCCAGCCGGTGGGCTGCCACGTTCAATGTGGCATCATCCACCGCGCGCTCGTCTCCACCAGCGGATTTGGCGCACTCCGCTCTTAGAATGCCGTCGATTTCTTCTTCGATATCCGAAAGCTCAGCCTCTGTATCGACTTTCCGAATTCGACGCGCCAGGGTGTAGAGAGAGTCGAGCGGGCCTTCAGGTGCGCGGCTGCCGAGCCCCAGGAATTTCCACGCCGCCGCAAGCATAGTGGCGGCGCCACCGAGCACCATCGGCGTTAAATAGATCCAGTTGCCGTATTCATCCATGAAGCTCTGCGTGGTGCTGTTGTAGACAGCGGCCGCACCGGGGTGAAGCGGAAGGTAGGCATCCTGGTCGGTGCTGGGCGCGGTAATCTGGGCGAAAATCGGCTGCTCGCGCAGAAGGCTCCTGCGCGCGCTCATGATCGCCTGCGTGAGTCTGGTCACCAGATCGGTGCCGAGCTTCTTTTGCGCAACCAGGTACAACGACGTCCTCAAGGTCGTCAGATCATCTTCCGGGACCGGCGGCGATCCCCGCAGCGTGCCCTTCGGCACGTCGAAGCTTTCGAAGGCGCGTTCAGTCTCTGCAATTGCCCCCGCTGAATCGACCGGGATCAATACCGGGACCTTTTTATGGTCGAGCTGAAAGAATCCGCGAACGAGTGAGAGGTATTTTTCGGCGAGCGGAATCACGACCAGCAGGGCACTGACCTGTTTTGACTGAATGGCTTGCCGGACGTCCGCCGAAGAAAGATTTTTGAACACAACTTTTGCGTTCGCCAAATCATATTCCTTGGTCAGCACATCGACTATTTTGGCGTTCGCCACCCCACCGACCACACCGACCGCGCGTCCCTTGAGGTTTTCAATGCTGTCAATGCCCGATCCCGGCGGCGCGATGACCAGTACGACCATATGGCTGACGACGACGACGGCTTGCGCCTGCGACAAATCGCCGAGATCGCCGCGAACCACGGCGAGGTCGACCTTACCCGTGGAGAACGCGGCAGCGGCCTCAAGCGCTGTGCCGCTGTCGATGACCTTGAGCCGGACCGGCGCGTTCGTCGAAACGAGTTCGCTCGCCATCGCCGACATTGCCATGGCTGCCTCGCCGTCGATCGAGCCGACCGCCACGGTCAGCGTGACCGGGCGAGCGTAGTAGCGATAGGCAAGGAGACCTGCGCCTGTTGCAAAGATCACGACGCCGATAAGCGCGAAGAAGCGAAGCCAGAGCGGTAATTTCCTCGACATCACTCGCCACTCCAGACGCGTCGTCCGATGGACATCGCTGCACGCCTTAGTTGCAGCGCCCCCGCTCGGTGGCCAGCGCGAAATCCTCAAGTCCTTCGCGCTGCCGCGCAGCGTCATTCGGTCAGATGGCCGACGCCTGTCAGCAGGGTCGGGCAGCAAAGGGTACGGCGATCATCCCGGTCCTGAACCGGTACAAGAGTATCGCGTGCAGTCCTGGTAAACACCGCGACACTGGAACGACGACAAGTTGTTCAAATGACGACAGTCGCGATAGCGTGCACGACAGGTATTTATGCATTGCTGTTTGGCGGTCCGAGCCGCGGCGAGAGTGAGAGTGGAGAGATCGGCGTCGCGCGCATTGAGTGTTCCGGTGCTCGATGACAGAAGCACTGCGAAGAGTACGGAGACGACGGAAAACGACCACTTGCTACATTTCATGGCCCAGCCCCTTTAGGTTAAAAAACACGGCGAACTGTGTAGCGGCGAGCCACAGTGACTGACCCGCCGCTGTCGCCATAGGACCGACTCCCGGTCAGGAAGCTTCTCACTCGCCCTGGTGGCCCTTGATCTTTTCCTCAACCTCCCTTTTTACGGCCTCGAGGTTGAAGCTCGCAGGCGCTTGCATTGGAGGAAATTCGATAGCCGTTTGCGCCAATCTGCCGACCTCCTGTTGAACAACGACGAACCGCCAGAATTCGCGGCCCATGAAATCGTTCATGTAGCCTCCGCCTGCGTTGTTCAGGCTTTCTCCGCGGGTTATCGGCGTCCGCTCAAAGGGGTCCTGTCGGATGTTGATGATGGTCGGCATGTCCGTGGTGTCCTTTTCGCCAGGCCACCCGTATGGCTGCTGGAAGAACTGAAACTTGAAGTCATCGTAGCGAAGGGCACCGAGATGGGGACCGGCGAAATAGAAGATCTCATGGCGAGCGGTGGGCCCCTTGCCCGTCAGAAGATCCATCTGGTTGTAACCATCGAGGTGATTCTTGTAGGTGCGGCCTTCCAAGCTCACGCCCTTGAGAAGTTGCTCGGTAATGTTCGGGTTTCCGGCGGCAGCGGTTAGTGTCGGGAGCCAATCGAGCCCTGAGAAGAGGCCGTTTTCGACCGAGCCCGGTTTGATGCGGCCCGGCCAGCGAATGATGGCCGGTACGCGGAAGCCGCCTTCATAGCTGGTCCCTTTGGTGGCCTTGAACGGGGTCATGCCACCATCCGGCCAGGTGAACACCTCGGCACCGTTGTCCGTCGTGAAGATGACGATGGTGTTGTTGGTCTCGCCGATGTCATCGATATGTTTGAGCAGGGCGCCGACGCTGTCGTCGAGTTGGGCCATGCCGGCTTCCTCAAGACCGTAGTTCGTGTCGTGATTCTGCATCGCGCTGTACTTCTTCTGCAGGAAGGTCCAGACGTGCATGCGCGTCGTGTTGTGCCAGACGAAGAAAGGTTTGCCGTCGCGCTTGGCCTTATCCATGAAGTCGCTGGACGTCTTGACCAACACTTCGTCGAAGGTGGTCATATCGTACTTCGCCTTCAGGAACGGCAGATCGTGCATATTCGGCACGTTCAACATATCGGGAAATGGTGGTAGCGGGCCCTCGTCGACGATCCTTTGCTTGCCGATCCTGCCCCAGCGCGGCATCTCGGTCGGATCGTCCTTGTCCGCCGCGTAACTGTGGATCAGGCTGCGCGGACCGTACTTGTTGTAATAGTCCTGGCTGGTCGGGAACGAGTACCAGTACGGATCAGACATCGCGTCGAGGTGGTATAGATAGCCGAAGAATTCGTCGAACCCGTGCACCGTCGGCAGATATTTATTGAGATCGCCGAGGTGGTTCTTGCCGAACTGTCCCGTTGCATAGCCGAGCGATTTGAGCACGGTGGCAATTGTCACGGCTTGGTCGGGTAAGCCAACATCGGCACCAGCCTGACCGACAGTCGTCAATCCCGTGCGGATCGGCAACTCGCCCGTTATAAAGTTAGCGCGCCCCGCCGTGCAGCTGGCTTCGGCGTAATAGTCGGTGAACATCATTCCTTCAGACGCCAGCTTGTCGAGGTTTGGCGTCTTGCCGGACATCATTCCGCGATGGTAGGCGCCGATGTTGAACCAGCCGACATCGTCTCCCATGATGACGAGGATGTTGGGTCGTTGCGCGGCCGGCGCCGGTGCTGGCTGTTGCGCTTGCGCGGTGCTTGTCAGCCCGACGGCCGAGAGTGCTGAAGCGGCAACGAGAGAGCTACCACTTAACAGCAAATCACGGCGTTTCAACCCAGCGCCGGTTGGCGCCGTGCCGATCTCAGGCTTTTCCGAGATCCTATCATTACTCATGACGTGCTCCTCCTCCTGCTGACGCACCTGAAGCCGACATGGCTTGTCGAGGTGTCGATCGGCTCGGCATGGCGCGCGGCCGGGCGATAGCGGCGGCAATAGTTGGGCGCGCAGAGGTGCGAGCCGCCTTTAAGCACCTTGCGCGGAATCCTGATGTTTGGCTGACACACGTCGTAGCTCGCGGCCTCCGGTCCGCCGCGCGGATTTTCCGGAATGCAACACGCCTTTGGTGCATCGGCTTCGTGCTTCTGCGAATACCAATCGGCCGTCCATTCCCAGACATTGCCGATCATGTCGTGCAGGCCGTAGCCATTAGCAGGGAATGCGGTAACCGGCGACGTGCGCTCGAATCCGTCTGCGCAAAGGTTCTGGCGTGGAAATTCGCCCTGCCAAGTATTGGCCATGTGCTTGCCGCTGGGCGTAAACTCGTCACCCCAGGCGAACTCCGCGCCATCGAGCCCGCCGCGCGCAGCGAATTCCCACTCGGCCTCGGTCGGCAATTGCTTCCCGGCCCATGTCGCAAAGGCTTCGGCGTCCTGGTAAGCGACGTGAACGACCGGGTGATCGTCGAGCCCGTTAATATCGCTGTTCGGCCCGTAGGGGTGGCGCCAGTCCGCGCCCTTGAGGAAGGTCCACCATTCACTCCAGTTGCGCAGATCGACCGGCCGCGCCGGTGGAGAGAAGACGAGCGATCCGGCATAGAGCATGTGCGGTAGCGCGCCCGGATAGTCTCTCGGATCGGGCGGAATTTCGGCAAAGGTGACATAGCCGGTCGAATTGACGAACTCGCAGAATTGGCGATTGGTGACCGGCGTACTATCCATCCAGAACGGATCCACGGTGACGCGGTGGACTGGCGCTTCCTCCGGATAATGCCGATCCGAACCCATGCCAAAGGTGCCACCCGGCACATACAGCATTTCCTCACCTGCTGGATGATCGAACGATTGGCCGTAGTCAGACGAAGATTGCGTTACCGCGAGATTCATCACGATCTCCGGACCACTCATCAATAAATCTGCATTGATTGATGAATCACACCCTTGAAGGGCAGTGCACTATGCGATTTCGGCACAAATGGTTTTCATCAAGTGTTTTTGATCAGGGTGCGCCGCAGCGTGGACGAAGGCATTTCCCCGAAGATGGCGCGGTAGGTCACGGCGAAGCGCCCCGGCTCCAGGAATTGATGCTCTCGGGCAACCTCTGCGACGCTCCCCGTTGCAGGGTCGGCGCGCCGCAAGGCCGAGCGCGCCATGTTCAATCGTCGCAGCAAAAGGTACCGGGTAGGACTCATGCCCAAGAATTCGGTGCAGCACAATCGCAAGGTTCGTTCCGGCACACCCACCGCCGAGCAAAGCGCGAGCATGTTCGACTGTCGTCCACTATGCGCGGCCAATGCATCCTCGAACCGTACCATGTTCTCGGCGTGACGCAGCTGCGTTTTTCGATTGCCGTTGGCACCGTCGGCCGTCAGGCAATTGACAAGCGCATGCAGTAATTCCTGCTCGAGTGCCCGCGCGACTTCCGGATTCGCTATCAGTTCATGTCTCTTTTCGGCCAGACGACAGGCCTTTGAATGTAGCCGTAGCAAGCGCGTTGCGGCACTCCGCGACGGTCGCAGCGCTCGCCCGGCAGGCGGCGAAGTTATCTTCCGTCCAATCAGGGCCGTACCGCAGGCCGCGAGCTGCTCGGGCGGCAACGATATGAGGCCCCACTGGCTTTCGCCATTGGCCCGCTGATGCATTCGCTCGCCGCGGCTGTGGAACACGACGTCACCGAACTGCACTCCAAGTCCGCCATATGTTAAGGGTGGACTCTCGCTCGATGGAAAGGAAATAAACACCCGCGCCGGCGAGAACGAGATAAAGGCAATGCGTGGCAGATTTTCAGAAGCACGAAGCACGCGCAAACGGCGCAAGTTCAACCACGTCAAGCACGCATTGAACTCTCCGCCGCCGGTGACGATGAAATTCACACTCGCGTCTCGAATACCGGCTTGGTAGTCGTCCGGATTGGCAAACCTGGCGGTGCCGTTCTCCACCATCCGCTCCATCTCATTGGACGGCCGACGCCATTGGAACCGCAATAGCTAACAGGCAGGATCGGGCACCGGCTCCGACTTCGCTATGCGACTCCGGCAGCTGGCGAACAATTTCGGTTCCGAATTCCCACTTTGTTGGACGGGGAACGGGATGGGCCGCGCCGCACCATCGCAATTGCCAGTGATTTCGCGCCATCCATTCTGCGCTGCTTGGCGCAGCGCGAATGTAGATTTTACTTGGTTGAAATCACGGCGCGCTATCCGCCATCAGTCCCCACCATACTCTCCTGGCCAGAAGTGCCTGCCTGAGATGCTGGACAGCCGAACTGTGAAGCCTCCGCTCCGCCTGAACCGAGCCAATGCGACGTGCGGCTACGGTTGGCTGGCCGGGCCGATAAGCGGTGTGCGCACCGGTTTCGCCATGCCGTAAAACACCACTACGCCTTGACCCGCACCGAGCGTCGAGAGTGCCTCTGGGTATCCGGGGAACACTGCTTTCAGTCCTGCCAATTGTTGGTGATACAAACATCTCCGGCTGGACCGATGCCTACATCGACCTGGTACTGCATTCCCCCGCCCACGTAGCCGCCCGGTGGTGAGATCGCGTCACCCGTCTTCACTCCAGGCGGACAGTTTTCCGTTTGGAAACCACCCATATGAATGCCACGGGCCACAGCAATCCCGCAGTCGCGATCCCGACCCAGCTCATGGCGTTGATCGCGCCGGCCTGCGGATGATTCCATTTGTGCGCGAGCTGACCTGGAAGTTTGCCCAGGTTGACCACGACGATGATGGCAACAAAGATCAGAACAGCGAACACGACAAACGCGAACGCATCCAACGCGCCGAATGAAGAATCCACCGCCAGCACTCCATCTAAAGCTGCGCGTTCTTATTTCGCGCAGGTTCCCGCAGCTCAGTCAATTCCATCTGGGGGTGAACCCTTTTGCCTGGCAAATTAATTCGCCCCCCGCGAGAACTGACATTCGCCGGCCATCGCGCGCGGGCCATTGCGGCATGTCCGTTTCGGCCAAAGGCGACATCCACCGCACCCGATGCGCCGGTCATCGCCGATGTTTCTCAATCCCTCGCTCTTTCAAGTGCGTGACGCATCGCCTTCTGCTCGTCGCTCGAGACCTGCGTCGGTCCGAGGTTGAAGGTCAGCTTGTCGATGCTCCCAGTGAACTGGAACGGCAGTTTGTAGCTGTCGTCCACCCCGGTGCGGCTGTCGAGGCCGACATCGAAGGACTCGTCGATCGCCATCAGGAACGCGATCGAGTGCGGGATCGACTGGCGGGAAACCTCCTTACCGTCCGCCGAGAGCACGCCGGTGCCGCCTTTGCCGAAGCCGGGTCCGTCATATTTGAAATCGAACACGATGGTGTGCTTGCCGGGCTTGAGCGCAGAGCCCAACCAGTCGCGCGCCCCCACGCCGGCTTCCCAGCGGTAGCGTTTCAGATCAAGCATGTTGTAGACGAAGACCGGCTTGCCTTTCAGCAGATAGAGGCCATAGCCGCTGAAGCGGCCGCCGAGCGTTGCGATCATCCCCTCAGCCCCGCCCTGCGGGACCGTTATTTCGGCGGTGATCTTGTAGTCCTTATTCATTATGCTGGGCGCGTTCTCGGCGGGAATACCGGGATTAATGCCGGTATAGGTGAAAACAGTTCGCCCGGCAGTCGCACTCGGCCGGGACGTGACGAGCCGCGGCAGGACGGAATTGTCCAGCGGTAAGACCTGGTATTTGGCCGCTTCGCTCAGGAACAGCTTCTGCAGCTCCTTCAGCTTGTCGGGATTGCTGGCCGCGAGGTCGTTGGCCTGGGAGAAGTCTTCGGCGATGTTGTAAAGCTCCCATTTGTACTCGCTTATTTCGGGCAGTTTGGCCGTTCCGAGCAGCCAGGGAGGCGCTGGCGGCGTCGTACATGCATACCAGCCATCGTGATAGATGCCGCGGTTGGCGAACATCTCGAAATACTGCGTATCGCGCTTAGACGGCGCGTTGGCGTTGGCCTGGTCAAACGTATAGGCCATGCTGACGCCCTCGATGGGCTTTTGCGCTATTCCACTCACCGTCGCGGGCGCCGGGATGCCCGTGGCCTCCAGGATCGTCGGCACGATGTCGATGATGTGGTGGAATTGGCTGCGGATGCCGCCGACGTCCTTGATGTGGCCGGGCCATGACATGACCATGCCTTGCCGGGTGCCGCCGAAGTGCGACGCCACCTGCTTGGTCCACTTGAATGGCGTATCGAAGGCCCACGACCACGCCACTGACATGTGCGGGTAGGTTTTATCGGAACCCCAATTCTCATAGTGCAGCATCAGCTCGGCTTCGGGAAGTTTTAGGACGCCGTTGTAGGCCGTCATTTGGTTCGGGGTGCCCTCCAGCGTGCCTTCGGCGCTGGTGCCGTTGTCGCCGCTGATATAGATGATCAGCGTATTGTCGAGTTTGCCCATGTCCCTAACCGACTGCACGACGCGGCCGATCTCATAGTCGGTGTAGGCCGCGTAAGCGGCAAACACCTCCGCCTCCCGCGCATAGAGTTTCTTTTGCACGAATGAAAGCGAGTCCCACTTCGGCAGGGTATCTGGCCATAGGGTGAGCTGGGTGTTCGCCGGAACGACCCCGAGCCGCTTCTGGTTAGCGAAGATCTGCTCGCGCAGCTTCTCCCAGCCCATGTCGAACTTGCCCTTGAACTTGTCGATCCATTCCTTCTTCGGCTGGTGCGGTGAATGGGTGCCACCCGGCACGTAATAGACGAAGAAAGGCTTTTCCGGCGCGGCCGCGTTCAGACTGTTCATGTACCTGATGGCGTCGTCCGCCATATCGGTAATGAGGTTATAGCCGGGCTTGCCAATCCACGGAGAAACCTGCGTCGTGTTGCGGAAGAGATACGGCGTCCACTGGTCGGTCTCGCCGCCCATAAATCCATAGAAATATTGAAATCCCATGCCGACCGGCCATTGATCGAAGGGGCCCGCGGAGCTGTACAGGTAGCTCGGGGTGTTGTGGTTCTTGCCAAACCAGGAGGTGGCATATCCGTTGTCGCGGAGAATGGTCCCGATCGTCGCACTCTCGGGACCAATGATGGAGTCATAGCCCGGATAGCCCGTGGACATTTCGCCGATGACGCCAAATCCGACCGAATGGTGGTTCCGGCCGGTGATCAGTGCGGCCCGTGTGGGCGAGCAAAGTGCGGTGGAGTGAAACTGGGTATAGCGCAACCCCGTCTCGGCGAGGCGATCCATGGTCGGAGTCGGAATAACACCACCAAAGGTGCCGGATACGCCGTAACCCTGGTCGTCGGTCATGATCAGCAGCACGTTTGGTGCACCTTTGGGGGGCACGACGGAAGGTGGCCAGTACGCCTCGGAATCCTTGGCATCTTCCTTGATCACGCCGCCGAATTTTGGAGGCTGGGGCGGTAGCTGCTTGCCATCAATTGTCGTCGTAGCGGCGGGCGTACCGGGCGCGCCTGTGATCTGCTGGGCCAATGCGCCCGATGCGACAGACATGTAGAGAAGGATGCTGGATGATGATAGCAGGCGCTTAACGTTGGCCATGATCTCTCCTGCAGTCGCGGGGAAGGCTTTACCAAGCCGTTCCTTCGAGACAAGCCTCGGGGTTCGTCAGGATGGCGGTGGTTGTTTAGCCTTGGCTATGCAATTTCGGCCGACCTGATAAAAAATCGCCGCGTTCTAAGAGCTAATTTCCGTTTTGGGTCTTGGTTGTGTGGAAACGGGTAGCTCAGAGGCGGCCGTGGTCGACGATCGTTCCAGGCCGCCAGTGTTTTCGCGTTGGAACGTCTAAGTAGCCGGCCAAGGTGGTTATAGACGCGCGGCGTCGCCTTTGGACGCACTTTCCCCGCTGTTAAGTGGCGCGGATGGCTGCAATCAGGCCCGGTTTGCCGACGATGTTCATCGCCCTTGTGAGGTTATAGGCGAGAACATGCAGCGCCATCTCAGCGGCGACATTCCCTAGGCGCTTCATCAGGAAGTGTGTCGCACCCATACGGGCTTTGATCGTGCCGAAGGGATGCTGGACCGTCTCGCGCCGCGTCCGCATGGCATCGGGATTGGAATCGAGCCGTCTCTGGACCTCCTCGACCACATGCTCATGCTCCCAGCGCGTGATGCGGCGTTCCTTTGACGGCGTGCATTGGCTCTTGATCGCGCAGCCTTGGCACGCTGCTGTGAGCGCAGGCCCCGGCTGATGTAATCCCGGGAGATCACGAGATCGGCCCCATCCTTATCGACGCCCCGAACGAGAAGTTGGACGTGAGGGTTGTCCGTGTTCCAGTGATCGACGGCCACCCAGTCGAGCCGCGTGCCAAGATCAGCCTCCATCTGCCTGGCGAGATCTCGGCTGAAAGCTTTGAGGTCGGTCATGTCGCCGGCATCCTCTGGTGAGACGATGAACCTGAAATGATGCCGGTCGTCCTTGCACCGCTCTACAAAGGCCGCGCTATCGGCGCGGTCGCAGCCCTCATCGAACATCTCGGCTCTCTCACCGCTTCGAGTCACGCCGTCGCGCTTCAGATATGAAAGGTGGGCGGTCAGGGGGGCTGAACAGAAGGCTCGCCCTTTGTGCCGAACCACGCGCGCCTTCATCACAACGCGCCGTGTCGGGCTGAACAATCTGGCGCGCCTGAAACCGAGTCTGCCGCGGCCAAAGGTCGAGCGCCCGTAGACCGCAGAGCGCCTACCAACCGCAGAGAGACTCGAGGTGTGCCCGGCTTTTTTCGCGGCGCGCAGCACCTGGTTGATGAAGCTCTTGGGCTTCGGCGCGCGGGTGTTGCGGATGCGCCCGGGCCGAATACGCAGATCGTTGTCGCCCGCGGTCACAGCCGGACCTCCAAACGGGTGAAGGCGCGTACAGTGCCGAAAGCATCCTTGATCTCATTGTTTAAAATCCAAGGCGCGGCACGCGCCCCGACCGACCGGCACGCCCGAACCCAAGCCATGCCAATGGCTTGCGGTTCGACCGGCGAGCCCCTTTTATCTCGCCTTCCTAATCGGGCGGGCGTAAGCGTCCGGTTTCTGCACATCTTCCTCCTCGTGCGATGTCGTTCCATTTCGGGTTCTCTGCTGCTGTGGAGATTCTCCGGTGGGACCGAAACACTTCCAGAACAAAGCGCGACGTGAATGGTGGTCGCTGCACATCGAGGCATGGCGCCGAAGCGATCTCGGAATCCGTAATTATTGCCTTCAGCAACGCCTCACCGAGAACACGTTTCGGCGCTGGCTGAAGCGGCTCGCCGGCGACGCGACTGCGCTTAAGCTCGAGAAATATCAGACGGAATTGCGTCGCGAGCGCTGCCGGGACGAACGCGAAAAGGCGCTGCGAAAGCAGAAGCAGCGCAGGTTCATGGTCACCGCGGACGTCCGCAATCGGGCCTCTCAGGCGTTCTGGGCAATGCATGTGGAGGCGATGAATTGGAGCGGAATGGGCCTGCGCGCCTACGCCGCCGCAATGCAGCTGTCGCCGCATTCGTTGCGCAAATGGCGTGACCGACTGGACGCCGGCGAACTCGCAATCGACTGGCGCGCGCATCTTCACCCCTCCGCTCGCCCGGCCGTTAGCACTAGTGCTAGGAACTCGGCCCCCGAACGTCGCTTGACAGCCGCGGAAATCGGCGATCCGACGGCGCCTCGAGCACCCGTTCGGCGCTTCTTCAGCGATGAGGAGAAGCTCGCGATCGCGAAGGAAACCGAGCAGCCGGGCGCCAAGGTCTCTGCCGTTGCGCGCAAGCACGGGATCGTCACCGGGCTGCTGTTCCGCTGGCGTTCGCAATTTGGCATCGCGCAAAAGACGCGCTCGAAGCTCGCCCGAGTGGTGATCACCGACGACTCTCCAGCAGCGCATGTTCTGCGCGATCTCGTGCGTCCGCCGGAGGGCATGATGGTCGTTGGTCTCGCCGATGGAAGTCGCATCTTCGCTCCGGCCGGAATCGATCCGGATGCCGTGCGAGCACAGATCGAAAGCGGAGAAATGGCGCCATGATGTTGGTTCCAGCAGGCGTGAAAGTGCACCTGGCGCTCGGTTACACCGACATGCGGAAAGGCATGGACGGGCTCGCGATGCTGGTTCAGGACGTGCTGAAGAAGGACCCGTTCTCCGGTCATCTCTTTGCCTTCCGAGGCAAAAAGGCATCGGTGCTGAAGGTCCTGTTCTGGGACGGCAACGGGCTCTGCCTGTTCACCAAACGCATCGACCAGGGCGGCTTCGTGTGGCCGGTGATGGCAGGCTACGACGGTTCGATCACACTCACACCGGCGCAGCTCGCGATGCTGATCGAAGGCATCGATTGGCGCGCGCCAGAGCGTGTTTGGAAGCCTGCAATTGCAGGCTGATCCGCAAAAACAAGTGCTGAACTGAGTTGTGATTCTTCTTCGAATCAGCGTGTTCGAGTACCATTTGACATGCGGTTCGATCTCAACAATCTGCCTGCCGATCCAGAGCTTTTGCGGTGTCTGGTGCGCGACATCGCCACCACCATCGACCACCGCGACAGTGAGATCGAGCGCCTCAAATCGATCATCAAACAGCTGCAACGAATGCAGTTCGGACGCCGCTCCGAGCGCATCGATCCCGACCAGCTGGCGCTGGGATTGGAAGATGTCGACGGCGACATTGCGCGCATCGAGGAAGAGCACCCAACCGGCTCCTCGGAGGCCGCGGCAACGCAGCCGCGACGCAGAGCTTTGCCAGACCACCTGCCGCGTGAAGACGTTCTGCTCGACGTCCAAGGCGACGTTTGCAGCTGCTGTGGAAGCGCTCTTCACCTGGTCGGCGAGAGCGTCAGTGAGATGTTGGACTGGGTGCCAGCTCAGCTCCGTGTCATCCGAACCACCCGTCCTAAATACGCTTGCCGATCCTGCAACAAGGTGATGCAGGTGGCCGCGCCGGAACGAGTGATAGCCGGTGGCCTGGCAACACCGGCGCTGCTCGCGCACGTACTGATCAGTAAATATTGCGATCACACTCCGCTCTATCGGCAGTCGCAGATCTTTGCTCGCCACGACGTCGATCTCTCCCGCTCGACACTCGCGAGCTGGGTCGGCGGCGCCTGCTGGTGGCTCGAAGCATTGCACGAACGGCTGTGCAAAAACGTGTTCGCCTCCGACCATCTGTTTGCAGATGACACGCCGGTCCCGGTGCTCGATCCCGGTCGAGGTCGTACCAAAACTGGACGGCTCTGGGTCTACGCCCGTGAGCAGCGGCCGTGGGCTGGACCTGAGCCTCCGGCTGCAGTCTATCTGTTCGAGCCGGATCGCAAGGCCGTGCGCCCAGCCACACATCTGGCGAACTTCAAAGGCATCCTGCACGTCGACGGCTACGCCGGCTTTGAGCAGCTCGGCGACAGAGACGGCGTTGTTCTCGCTGCCTGCTGGAGCCACTCGCGGCGCAAATTTTATGAGGTTGCCGAGGCCACCGATTCGCCTGTGGCAACAGAAGCTTTGCGTCGGATCGGCGAACTCTACGCGATCGAAGCGCGTGTTCGCGGACAATCGTCCGCTCACCGGCTTGCTGAGCGCAGATCGTTCTCGAAGCCGATTGTTGAGGCTCTGCATGCATGGCTCGAGTTGCAGCTTCCGCTCGTCTCCGGCCGCAGCACCCTTGCTGAAGCAACCCGCTATATGCTCTCGCGCTGGCATGGACTGACGCGCTTCCTTCATGATGGCCGCATTGAGCTCGACACCAACCCGGTTGAACGCGCGATCCGGCCCGTTGCTCTTGGCAGGAAAAACCATCTGTTCGCCGGTAGCGATGGCGGCGGGCATCGTTGGGCAATCGCCTGTTCCCTGATCACGACGTGCAAGCTCAATGACGTCGAACCCTACGCCTACCTGCGTGACGTGCTGCAGCGAATGGTCGACGGACACCCCGTCAACCGCCTCGACGAACTGCTGCCCTGGAGCTGGAAACCAGTCGATCATGTCAAGACCTGACCTCACGTGCACCGGCCGGACGCTTACGGGCGGGCAAAGTCAACGTAAGCGTCCGAATCCTGCACGACTTTCCGAAAGTGCGTTGTCGTTCCATATCGGGTTCCTTGCTGCATTGGAGGATCTCCGGTGGGTACGGAATATTTCAAGAACGAAGCGCGCCGTTCTTTTTGGTCGGTGCACGTTGAAGCGTGGCGACGGAGCGGTCTCAGCAAACGCAAATATTGTCGTCAGCATCGTCTCTCCGGCGGCACATTCGATCGCTGGCTGCGACATCTGATTGACGCCGAAGCTCTGAAAACACGTGCGGAATTGCGTCGAGAGGAACGTCGGGAGCGGCTCCGCAAAAAGCGGAGTCCGGTGTCGACGGACCAGCGCTGCAGAGCCGTGCAAGCGTTCTGGGCGATGCACGTCGAAGCGATGAGATGGTGCGGAATGAACATGCAAGCGTATGCTAGGGCACATGGCATCTCGCAGCACAGCCTGAGGCGGTGGCGCGATCTGATCGACGCCAATGAAGCGGAAATCGACTGGCGGACCCATCTTCATCCGAGTGCCCGCCCCCTGGTAAGCACTAGTGCTAGCAGCGCTGCTAAAGAGTCCGTCGCGGGAACGCGCTTGACAGATGCACCGACAGCGGATCCGCCGAGCGATGGACGTGCCAATCGACGTTGCTTCAGTGACGAGGAAAAGCGGCGATCGTGCACGAGTCCGAGCACCCCGGCGCCAGTTCCGCCGAGGTTTGCCGGCGCCACGGCATCGTCAGCAGCATGCTGTTCCGATGGCGGGTACCGTTTGGGTTTGGCAAACGAGCACGGGCGAAGTTGGTGGCTGTGAAAGTTACCGGAGCGCAATCGGGAACGCTCGTCCTGAACGATCTGTTGCAGCCGCCCGACGGCATGGCGGTTGTCCAATTGGACGATGGGCGACGTGTCTTTGCACCGATGGGCAGCGATCCAGATGCAGTCCGTCGACACGTCATCGAGCAGGAGACGGCGCGATGATGATCGTGCCGACCGGGGTGAAGGTGCATCTGGCCTTGGGATATACCGACATGCGCAAGGGCCTGGATGGGCTGGCTACGCTGGTTCAGGAACACCTCAAGAAGGATCCGTTCTCCGGCCATCTGTTTGCCTTCCGCGGCAGGAATGCGAGCAGACTGAAGATCCTGTTCTGCTCTGCTTGTTCACCAAGCGCATCGATCAAGGTGGCTTCATCTGGCCCAGAATGAGCGAACCAGGTGGCACCGTGACGCTGTCTCCAGCGCAACTTGCGATGCTGATCGAAGGCATCGATTGGCGCACACCCGAGCGTCGATGGCGCCCCGCGATCGCGGGCTGACTCGCAGAAACCCGCATAGAATAAAGCGAAGTTGCTTCTTCGAATCGGCATGTTCGAGTAGAATCGGACATGCAGCTCGATCTCAACAATCTGCCGTCGGACACGACACTTCTGCAAAGCTTGGTGCGCGACATCGCCACGACAATTGAGCATCGAGACAGCGAGATCGAGCGTCTTCAGGCAATCATCAAGCAGCTTCAGCGCGCGCAGTTCGGACGTCGCTCCGAACGCCTTGATCCCGACCAGCTCGCGCTCACCCTGGAAGATATCGACAGCGATATCGGCAGCACTCAGGAAAGCCGGCCGGCCATTGTAACGGAGCCGCCCGAGGCACCATCGCGGCGCAAGGCGCTTCCCGATCACCTGCCGCGCGAGGACATTCTGCTTGACGTCGATGGTGAGGCTTACAGCTGCTGCGGTGGCGCGCTGCATGCGATCGGCGAGAGCGTCAGCGAGATGCTGGACTGGGTACCGGCGCAGCTTCGCGTGGTACGCATCACGCGCCCTAAATACGGCTGCCGAGCCTGCGGTAAGGTTGCCCAGGTACCTGCGCCGGAGCGGCCGATCGCCGGTGGATTGGCGACTCCAACCCTGCTCGCCCACGTGCTGGTCAGCAAGTATTGCGATCACATGCCGCTCTATCGGCAGTCGCAAATCTTCGCCCGGCACGGCGTCGATCTCGGCCGCTCGACGCTGGCCGGATGGGTCGGCGGCGCATGCTGGTGGTTGGAAGTTCTGCACGAGCGATTGTGCAAGAACGTGTTTGCCTCCAACCATCTGTTCGCCGACGACACGCCGATCCCGATCCTCGATCCGGGAAGAGGACGCACCAAGACCGGACGCCTGTGGGTCTACGCCCGCGAGCAGCGGCCCTGGAGCGGACCTGAACCGCCAGCGGCGGTCTATTTGTTCGCACCCGACCGAAAGGCCGAACGTCCGGTATCTCACCTGGTGGGCTTCAAAGGTGTCCTGCATGTCGACGGCTATGCGGGCGTCGAGCAGCTGACCAGCAACGGCGACGTCATGCTCGCGGCATGTTGGGCCCATACAAGACGCAAGTTCTACGAGGTTGCCGAGGCCACCGGTTCGCCCATAGCGACGGAAGCGTTGCGCCGGATCGGCGAACTCTATGCCATTGAAGCTCGCGTCCGTGGGCAGTCGTCCGCACATCGGCTCGCTGAGCGGCGCTCCTTCTCCAAGCCGGTCGCGCAGGCCCTCCATACCTGGTTCGAGGTGCAGCTCGCTCGCGTGCCCGGCAGCAGCACGCTTGCCGAGGCGATCCGTTACGCGCTCTCGCGGTGGGACGGCCTGACACGCTTCCTGCAGGATGGCCGTATTGAACTCGACACCAACCCGGTGGAGCGCGCGATTAGGCCGGTAGCGCTCGGCCGCAAGAACCACCTCTTCGCCGGCAGTGATGGCGGCGGACATCGTTGGGCAGTCACCTGCTCTCTCATCGAGACCTGCAAGCTCAACGACGTCGAACCCTATGCCTATCTGCGTGACGTGCTGCAGCGGATGGTCAAGGGACAACCAGTCAATCGTCTCGATGAACTGCTGCCGTGGAACTGGAGCTCCGCAGGGCCTGCCACAGCCTGAGCAAAGCCAGACTCTAGCCAAGCGGCGAACATGAGACCGCGGGCAATTGCAATAGTCGTCCTTTGTAGTGATACTACTTGACGGTCCATAATTGCGATGTGATGGGGATAAAGAGGTGCAGTCTTCCCAAACGGAGCGGATGCCGTGTTGCTCTCCGAGGCCATTGCGGCGCTTCGTGAGTTGGTCTCACGCGCGCAAGACGCCACAGACGAGTCGTTCGACGACGGCCATTCGGTTGATACTTGGAAGAGCGAGGAATTCCGTGCCGCGATAGAGCGTGCTGAAGCGGTGATCGCGAAGGCGGAAGCTGCCATAGCTGAGCCCGGTAGAGAGTAGGAGCTCGTTGCTGTCGGCGCTCTCACATGCCGGCTATGCGGAAGAAAAGCATGACCTATGTTTTGATTGTCGTCAGCTGGCTCGGCGTTGCCAATGGCGCCGTGATATCGACGCAAGAATTTTCGAGCGCGGAGCGTTGCGAAACAGCCCGGACGGCTCTGATGGAATACGCGAAGGCACGCAGCACCGACGAGACGCTGAGGCCCCTCTGCGTGCAGAAGTAAAAGAGCCGAGCGGACTGACGCGCGTGCCCGAATTCGGCTGAAAGCGTCTTCGCGTTTAGCCCACGCTTACCAGCTGCACGATTTTTTTCGGTTCTTTGACCTTGATCAATGGTCCGAGCACCGGTCCATGGAGCGATCTAAATTCACTCTCACAGGACGGAGACTATCATGAAGTGCGACATGCTCACAAAAATATCACTCGCGGTTGCCGTGGTCGCCGTCGGAGTGTCTGGTTCAATTGGCTGGTCGGCCGACGAAGGCCTTTCGCTCTCGCTACGCCGGGCAGAAGCACGGGTCGGGCGCCCCTTGACACCCGTGTCAGTCGCCGGCGTTGCACGCCGCACCACCAGACGCGCGGTCGTGGGAGGCGCCGCCGTCGGCGCGGCCGCAGTCGGCACGGCGTGTGTCCGCGTGCTGGTCAACGGCAGTTATGTCTGCCGCTGATAGCGGTCATTCCGGCTTAACACGACATCCTGCAGCAATCCGCAGGCGCGGTTCCGGATCGCGTGCTGTTGGTTGAGGCCAACTATGTACGACCGAGCCGGGATCACAGCCTACAGCGGCTCTGGCTTTGCTTGAGCCGCAACGGGGCGATTGTGGAGACCGGAACGGTATCGGCTCTGCCAGCTGCCGAGGAGCCTGCTGTTTTATTTTTGCGAGCTAATACCGAGCGTCATCTTGTTGGTATTTCTGTTGGTATCGGCAGCAATTGGCGACAGAAATTATTTCAAATTCAATTAGTTATGGCATTATGCGATTGTCGGCCAGGGACAGCTCTCGGCATAAGAGCCAAGACAATTCCAGGAGCTGGTTCGAGATAAGTGCGACCGGAATCGAACCGCCGACGCTCGCTCGAATCGAATAGCAATGCCCGGCGGTGATCGCCCACCGTCCGAACCGGCAACCGCACCAGTTTCGCACCAGAAACGACCTCACCGAAGCGTAACAAACACGATCGAAGGGAGCTGAAACCGGAGCAAAATCAACGAAGCTGATCGGTAGTCTGCCGCTCATAACGGTCTGGTTGCCGGTTCGAGTCCTGCCCCACATATCGGGACATCGCCCGCGCTAGATCTTTGACTAGTCTCCTTCACCCTGCGGCTCTGAAGGCGCCATTACTTCGTACGTTGAACGCCGCGCAATTGCTCGCAACTGGGTGGGCTTCTTTCCTGCTCAACCTTCGAGGAGGTTCTTTTAGTCATCCGCCAACTGCGGCTGCCCAGCTGGAGTCATAATGAGCGCTCAGAAACTTCATTGCGACGACAGCGACGAGAACGCAGATGATTTGCAACAACGTTCTGGTCGAGAACACTTTATTGAAGAGCGTCATGATGCCGCCTTCTAGCGCTGGTGACCGAGCCGGATTCCAAGCTTGAGCGCCTTTTGGCGGAGCGAGCCTTCGGAGCGTTTTATGAGCTTCGCAATTTCTGCAACCGGGGTCTTCGCTTTCGAATGAGCGCGCAGTTCCTTCACGTCAGCCTTTGTGTTTTCGCGTCGCACAGGTTTCTTCTTCGTCGCCGTCTTCTTTACCGTCTTCGCCACTTTTCGCTCCTCAAATCGAGAGTGGGCGTACTAGCACAGCCGCATTGAGGCGCAACCGATCAGTTGGCTCTATCTACTGGTCCGATGTGTGTGCCTCTCTCAGCAGATGCGGTCGATATTTCCAGCCGCCGAATTCTGAGAGGGCACGATGATGCGGTGGTGGCAGGACGAGTTCGATCGCCCGAGGGAGCGCTGTCGTGCCATCAAAATGAGCGCCTGAGGGAAAGCGTTCGAAGTGGGTTATCTGGCTAACAATTGCCTTCGCCAACGTGCTTTTGCCGAGCTCATTCGGCACGATACTTGATATTCAGCGCCCCTTCGGCGATTTCGATTGTTGCGTTGTCGATCCTGTTGCAGTTCGATATCTTGACTAACAATCCGGATAGATCAGCGCTCTACAGAGGGAGAGGCTTTCCGGTCCGAGTCTCAGACGGATACCAAGGCGTTACCTAGACTCTTCGAGCCCTTAGGTCGCTATTCTTGCGGTGGGCGCACCAGGGCTCGGACCTGGGACCCGCTGATTAAGAGACGGCTCCCAGCCATTACCGCTTCACCACTGCTCGCACGGCTCCGAGGTCATAGCCAGCCCGTCGCCGCTACCGCGCAGATACTGCGAGCAACACGTTATCGATCAGACGCGTCGAGCCGATGTAGGCTGCGGCGCACAAGGCGGCAGGCCGATGTAGCAGACTTTCAGCTGGCTCGAGCGTATCGGCGTCGACAAGCTCAAGATATTGCAGCCGGTCAACGTCCTCCAAATGCCGCTTGGCGATCGCAAGCAGCTCTTTCGCATTGCGCGCTCCCGCCTGAAACTCAGCCACCGCGGCGAAGAGACCACGACTGATGGCAAGGGCGCGCCGACGTTCTTCCTCGCTGAGATAGCGGTTGCGACTACTCATCGCCAGTCCGTCGCTTTCGCGAATCGTAGGGACCGTGACGATCTCAATCGGAAAATTGAGATCAATCACCATGCGACGCACGACCGCACATTGCTGAAAATCCTTCTGTCCAAAAACGGCCACGTCAGGCTGCACCATGTTGAACAGCTTGGACACCACAGTCGCTACACCACGAAAATGACCCGGCCTGAAGGAGCCGCACAGAGGTTTCGCGAGCTCGCCAAGTTCGACAAAAGTGTGGAATCCCGGCGGATAGACCTCCTGCGCTTCCGGTGCGAAGAGGATCGCGGCACGGCATCGTGGCACAGCTTCTCATCTCGCGGGAAGTCGCGCGGGTAGACGCTGAGGTCTTCATTTGGGCCGAACTGGGGGGGATTGACGAAAATGCTTACGACTGTGATATCGCATTGCATCTGGCTTGCTCGGACAAGCGTCAGATGGCCATCGTGCAGATAACCCATTGTTGGCACGAAACCGAAGCGCTTTCCACCTGAGCGCGCCTCGTTGATGGCGCGGCGAAGCTCAGCGACTTTTGTGATCGTTTGCATCGTTGCTTCAGGCCTTCACGCTGGGCGGCGCCCAATTTGCGATTGGTTCGGCAAGGGCCTCGGGAAGACGGTAAGATTCCTGCGATCTCGGGAATGCTCCGCTACGCACATCTGCTGCCCAGTGTGAGAGCGCGTCCTGCAACAATTGAAACCCGTCGGTATAGGCACGAACGAATTTGGGACGATGCACCCGAGTTAGCCCCAGCACATCATGGAATACGAGCACCTGGCCCGAGCAGCCAGAACCTGCGCCGATCCCGATGGTCGGTATTTCGAGGGTCTCGGTCGCCCGCGCGGCGAGCTCGGCAGGAATACCCTCCAGAACCAAAGCGAAGCATCCCGCTTCCTGCAGTCGGTAAGCGTCATCGAGCAGGCGTAGAGCGTCATCGGCGCTCCGTCCCTGCACTTTGAAACCACCCATAACATTGACGCTTTGGGGGGTAAGACCCAGATGGCCCATCACAGGAATTTCGCAATCGACCAGGGCGCGCACTATTTCGATGCGTTTGGCGCCGCCCTCGAGTTTGACCGCAGCTGCGCCACGCTGCAGGAATCCGCCGGCATTGCGTATCGTTTCCTCGATACCGAGGTGAAAACTGAGAAACGGCATATCGGCGACCAGCAAAGTACGTGGCCTAGTGCGGGCAACCGCTTCTAGGTGATGGTTCATCATCGCCATGCTGACCGGCAGCGTGTTGTCGAATCCAAGGCAAACGTTGCCGACACTGTCGCCGACTAGAGTGATATCGACGACGGAATCGGCAATGCGTGCTGTTACCGCATCATAGGCGGTGGTCATGACGAGACGCCGCCCCTCCCGCCTCCACCGCTGCAGCATTGGAATCGTCACGCACTCAACAGGCTGGCCGGAAACGTGGCTCACTTTAGATCTCCGATCTGCTGACGACCTCAATTCGATTCTGCGGCGCGAAGCGGTATGGCTTTGATATCGCCTGAGTCGCCCACGATCTCGAAGCGGTAACGCCCCGAAGGCTCTGGAGTGACCACGTATGTCAGGCGATCGGTAATCTGGTTGCTGCGATCAAAAGTGAGAATCTTCGGCCTGAGCTGAACCATCCGCGTCTCGTCCAGGTAAGTTGAACTACAGACGATGATCTGGTCGCCTTCTTGGCAGGTGCGTGCGGCGGCCCCGTTCAGGATGCAACAACGCGAGCCGCGTGGCCCAAGAATCACATAGGTCGATATACGTGCCCCGGAATTCTTGTTCCAAATCTCCACGAATTCCATCGGCAGAATGCCAGCTTCATGACAATGATCCGGATCGAGTGTGATTGAACCGTGATAGTGAAGATTGGCTTCCGTAACATGGATACCATGCAGCTTGGCCGCGAGCACTTTCCTCATTTGAGAATACCCATTGAGCTTGCACGCATCGGCAGGAAACGACGCCCTCTAAAAGGGCGGCAAGCAAACGCTGTCAACATGTCGCAGAAAAAAGAAACGTTCGGCTAGAGAATGGCGTTTCGACGCATCGAAATCTCTAATGATCGCGCCATCATTAATTGGAATCCCTCGGCGGCAAAATCCATCATGGGAAAGCTGAGCAAGGGCCCCGTTTGCTCCCTTCCCGGCCCATCAAGTACGGCGACAAGCGCTGACAGCCCACATCTCGCTGTTGTACGCTGGGCTATGCTCTTTCACGACTTGACTGCTGTTGTCGTTCCGCTGCCTTGAGGCATTTTATCGCGCCTGTCTCGGATTGTTCCGTTGCGGGAGACAGGACTTGATCCAGGGACGTTAAGTTTATGGGTCTGAACGTCGAGCCTCACCCATACCAGCTTCTCACCAGAAACAGCGCGAACGAAACGCACTAGCTAATCGATAGCCCCTGATTGGGGTCTGGTTGCAGGCTTGCAGAAAGCGGGCAAAGATGCCTCTTTCATCCCATTTGCGCTCCAGGCTAGCCGAATCTTCTATGAGGGGCACATGCCCTATTCACCTTTGATTTCGTCTGCTCCCATACCAACGACATCGGTGAAAGGAGCAAGAAGCGATGCGGCGTTGCGCGATGCCAAATAGTTCAAGGGAGATGCTTGCACCCTACTCCTCGACAGAGGTTGCATTCGCGATAGGCGTCTCACTGGACGTATTCTATCGCACACGCCAAATTCGGCACGAGCGCGACGGCTTGCCAGCACCGATCAGCGAACGTGGGCCCCTCAAATGGGAACGTACTGGGTTCGATGCGTGGTTGACACGCCATCACCCCATGCGCCCCAAGACGATCGCCAATGACGCATTCCTGCCACCGCCGGCGGCAAGCGACCAAGAACATCGCGAGCGGCTGAGAATGGCCTACGGAGATCATGGCGCTTGACATTCAATATGGTGCTGATTCCAATGCGTGTCTTCCCCCACTTCGGCACCGAGGCTTTCTATGGCCGATCCGAAATTTCCCTATGTCAAGTGGCGTGACGGCCGGCCGCGCTCGTCGCATGGCGCTTACGCCAGGGCGCTCGGCTTTGTCGATTCCGACCTGCGCCATCTGCCGCACGACGAAAAGGGCCGCCCGGTCGGCGCGTGGTTCAATCTTCAGGAGGCCTCCGATTTTTCTGACAAGCGAAGGGCAGAGATCGAAGCGGCGCGGCGCGCTGGCAAGCTTCCGAAAAAGGTTACCGTTCGGAAGCGTACCACGATCGAGGACCTTCTGGACGACTGGAGCAAATCGGCCGAGTTCAAAGCGCTGTCGGCGGCCTCGCAATCATCCTATCGCAAATCGATCTCTGCCATCCTGTACCGGCCGCAGACGCGCGAGGCCGCTGCGAAAATGCGCGCCAAGATACGCGCCGCTAAGCTGCTCGGATTAGCCGAGCCCGCGCGCGAACTCGAACCGATTGCCACCGCCACGCCATCGTCAATTGGCAAGCCGGAGCTACGTGCGTTTTATAACTACGCAAAATCGGCGCGGGGGCACCACATGGCGCTGGCGATGATCGCCACGCTTTCGTCCGCGTTCACGTGGGGACAGGAAAGCATCCTTTGGCGTCTCGGATCCAACCCTCGGGAGGGCATGGAGTTTGATCATCCGGAGGGCCGGATCGTACTCGTCACGATGCCGGAGTTCTCTGCGTGGGTTGCCGCTGCCGATGCAATCGAACGTTCTTCGATCGGCGACAGCTTCTATCTCGCACTATTCACCGGGCAACGTCAGACAGATCGCCTGATCATGCGCAACGAAAGCGACGTCGAAGGACGACATGCCTTCCGGCAGAGCAAGACTGGCGAACTCGTCGATATTAAGGAGGCTCCTCAGCTTACTACACGGCTAAATGCGGCGCGGGCGCGGGTGAAGGCGCTCAAGCTTCGGCTTCAACTTGATGCGGTTCCGGCCGAACTCGTCGTCAACGAGGATAATGGCGAGCCATATGACGAGAGTACCTATCGACATTGGGCGTCGACGGCACGTGCCGTTGCCGTATTCGGCTTCCTTTCACGTGATACCGTACGCCAAGCGATCGTTCGCTCGGAGCGATTGACCACCGAACTGAGCAGAATCGTCGAAGGACTATTCGCACCTTTCCCGCTTGATGAAGGGAACAAGGCGCAGCGCGCACGCGCGGTCGATCAGCGCGCGCGAGTGCTGGCGGAATGGTTGGATGCGCAGGCAACGCGCGACTGCAAGGGTGACGATACGGCCTGGTTTCTGAAGCCATGCCCATCGCTCATGTTCATCAATGGTGCCGGCGAGCTCGATCAAAAGCATGATCAGGACCTGCGCGATACCTGCGTTATGTTACTCGATCGTGCCGGCTGCGACCTGCTGACGATCTGCGACATCACCGGGCACTCGTACCGAAGCGCGCAGACTATTGTGAAGCATTACCGTGCCCGGAATGCCAAGCGCGCCGATGCTGGCATCGACCGGCTCGAGTTGCAGGTGCGCAAAGAAGGGATGAAGGGCTGATCGCAGAAGTGCCGAATCTTCGTTCGTACAGTCTGGATGGCTCAGCGTAGTCGATACCGCCCGCCGTTCTGGCGATCGGCTGCCGAGCGTTGCAGCGCGGTTCTATTTCTAGTTAGCTATAGTGGTTGAGAAGAACATCGAAGACTCGTCGCACGCCGTGCGACGTTCGACCACAAGAAACGTCGCACGAGACCCATTTTGTTCTCGGCGACTTCTCCGCGAAGGGCTTAGAAAATAAGGGTTTTCCAATGGTGGGCGCACCAGGGCTCGAACCTGGGACCCGCTGATTAAGAGTCAGCTGCTCTACCAACTGAGCTATGCGCCCGAAAGGCGGTCAATGCCTTGCGAGGCCGGTCGTTTAGCAAAGCGATCCGGGTCTGGCAAGCGATGTGGCGCATGTTTTCCAAGGTTCTTCCACAGCCCCGGAAATGCGAAAAGCCGCCGGATTCCAGCGGCTTCTCAGAGGTTAATACCCGGGGAATCCCGGTGCGCTCACAGGCGCCCTTCCCGATCCGGGCCGCCGTCGCGGTCGCCGCCGCGGAAGTGGTCCATGCCACGCTCCATCATGCGGTCCATGCCGCGTTCCATGAAGCGGTGGGGCGGGCCGTCCTCGCCGCCGCCGAACGGGCCGCGGTGGCGGGTCAGCAGGGCGAGGCGCCGCTTCTGGCCGTCATCCAGGGTCTTGTAGAGCGGATCGGCGGCATCGGCGATCTTCTTCAGGGCCGCGGAGGTGGCGCCCATGTCCTCGGCGCGCTGGCGCAGGCGGGCGACCGGATCCTCCGGCTTGTCGGCATCCTTCGAAGCATCGCCGGGGCCGGCATTCATCCGCGCATTGGCGCGGTCGATGCGCAGCTTGGCGAAGTCGCGCACGGCGGCCTCGACTGGCGGCCACAGCTTCTCCTGGTCGGCGTTGAGCTTCAGCCCGGCATGGACGGCGGCGATCCGCGCGTCGACGAAGGCGGCGCGGTCTTCGGGGTTCATGCGGATGTGGCGGAAGTGCTCCATCCACGGGCGATGAAATTGGGCATAGACCGCGCCCGACCCGGCGATGCTGAGCACGGCGATGGCGGCGATGGTGAACTTCCTCATGACGTACCTCCTCTGGAAGGATGTCCCGAAGATGAGGGTCGCGAGGCCAAGGTGCAACTTACAACTTGGACAGGGAGGGCGTTCTTTCAGAGGTATAATTCACTTGAACGTCCGTTCAGCCACCGCCGGACATCATTCGCAACAAAAAAGGGCCTCCGTGCAGCCCGCACGGAGGCCCACCTTCATATTTCGTTTGGATTCGCTCGACGTGCGCTCGGTTCGTCGTGCTAGTTCGTCGTGCTCTTCGATTCCTTCAGGAACTCATCGATCAGCGGCTGGCCGACGCGGCTCGCCGCATCCTTGTAGACCGGCTCCATCGCCTTGCGCATCGCCTCGTCCTGCTCCGGCGTCAGCTTGATGATCTCGCTCTTGCCGCTCTTCTTGATCTCGGCGAACGCGTCATCGTTCTCCTTCTGCGACTGCGCGTTGTTGAAGTCGGTCGCTTCCTTCATCGCCTTCGACAGCTGGTCGCGGATGTCGGCCGGCAGATCGTCCCAGAACTTCTTGTTCACGATCACGACGTAGCCGATGTAGCCGTGATTGGTCTCGGTGATGTACTTCTGCACCTCGTGCATCTTCTGGGTATAGATGTTCGACCAGGTGTTCTCCTGGCCGTCGACCACGCCGGTCTGCAGTGCCTGGTAGACTTCCGAGAACGCCATCACCTGCGGTAGCGAGCCGAGCGCCTTGAACTGCGCCTGCAGCACGCGCGAGGACTGGATGCGGAACTTGACGCCCTGATAATCGGCCGGCGTCACCAGCTTCTTGTTGGCGCTCATCTGCTTGAAGCCGTTGTCCCAATAGGCAAGGCCGGTGATGCCCTTGGAGTCCAGCAGCTTGAGCAGTCTTGCGCCGAGCGGGCCTTCCGTCACCTTCCGCAGCGTCTTCAGGTCGGGAAGGATGTACGGGAGATCGAACACCTCGAACTCACGGATGCCGAGCGGGCCGAACTTGGAGTTGGACGGCGCCAGCATCTGCACGCTGCCGAGCTGAAGCGCCTCGAGCTCTTCCTTGTCCTTGTAGAGCGACGAGTTCGGATAGACCTCGATCTTGACCTTGCCGCCGGTGTACTTCTCGGCGAGCTCCTTGAATTTCTCGGACGCCTTGCCCTTCGGGGTGTCGGTCGCGACGACATGGCTGAACTTGATGATGATCGGGTCGGCGCTGGCGGGGCCGGCAAAGGTCAAGGCCAATGCCGCGACGGATGCCGCGATCGCGAAGGTGCGCATAATCTCTCCCTGTTGTTTTTGGGCCGCCCGGCGCGCGGGTGGCCTGTCCTCATGCCGGGAGCATCAATACAGGCCGCCGCCCATGCGTGCTATTGGCCGTTAGCAGGGCAGCTATTCATAGAGAACGCCGTAAGCGCCGCTGTGCTCCCTCTCCCGCTTGCGGGAGAGGGGCGGGGAGAGGGTGTCTCCGCGAGCGAGAGCCCCCAAGAGGAGAGAACCCCCACCCGCCACGCTTCGCGTGTCGGCCTCTCCCGCAAGCGGGAGAGGCGAAGACAGCAGCATCAGCTTGCCGCGGCCGTCGTCACGGTGTCGCGCTGGCGCTTCATGACGATCTTGTTGAGCGCGCCGAGATAGGCTTTTGCGGACGCCACCAGCGTATCCGGATCCGCCGCCCGCGCCGTCATCGCACGTCCCTCATGCGACAGCCGCACCGACACTTCCGCCTGCGCGTCGGTGCCTTCGGTCACCGCGTGGACCTGGTACAGCTCGAGCTTGGCTTCGTGCGGCACCAGGCGCTTGATGCAGTTGAACACGGCATCGACAGGACCGTTGCCCTCGGCCTCCTCGATCTTGATCTGGCCGTCGACGTCGAGCTTCATGGTCGCGCGCTGCGGGCCATGGGTGCCGGCGATCACGGTCAGCGAGGTCAGCTTAATGCGGTCGTGCGACGCCGCCATCTCCTCGTCGACCAGCGCCTCGATGTCCTCGTCGTAGATGTCCTTCTTGCGGTCGGCGAGCGCCTTCATCCGCGTGAACGCATCTTCCAGCTGGTTCGGACCGAGCTTGTAGCCCATCTCCTCCAGCTTGTGCACGAAGGCATGGCGTCCGGAATGCTTGCCGAGCACCAGCGAGGATTGCTTCAGGCCGACCATTTCGGGCCGCATGATCTCGTAGGTCGAGGCGTCCTTCAGCACGCCGTCCTGGTGAATGCCGCTCTCATGCGCGAACGCGTTCCGGCCGACGATGGCCTTGTTGTACTGCACCGGGAACGAGGTCGCCGCCGACACCACCTTCGAGGCGCGGGTCAGCTGCGTAGTGTCGATCTTGTTCCAGAACGGGAATTTGTCGTTGCGGACGTTGATCGCCATCACGATCTCTTCGAGCGCCGCGTTGCCGGCGCGCTCGCCGATGCCGTTGATGGTGCACTCGACCTGGCGCGCGCCGCCGACCACGCCGGCCAGCGAGTTCGCCACGGCCATGCCGAGGTCGTTATGGCAGTGCACGGAGAACACCGCCTTGTCGGAGTTCGGCACGCGCTCGATCAGCGTCTTCATGAAGTGGGTGTATTCGTCGGGCGTGGTGTAACCGACGGTATCGGGGATGTTCACCGTGGTGGCGCCGGCCTTGATGACGGCTTCGACGATGCGGCACAGATAATCCATCTCGCTGCGGGTGCCGTCCTCGGCCGACCATTCGACGTCGTCGATCTGGTTGCGGGCGCGCGCGACCATCGCGACCGAGGTCTCGAGCACCTGCTCCGGGGTCTTGTTCAACTTCACCCGCATATGCAAAGGCGAGGTCGCGATCACGGTGTGAACGCGGCCGCGTTTCGCAAATTTCACGGCTTCAGCGCAGCGGTCGATGTCGGCCGGGTGCGCACGCGACAGGCCGGCGATCACGGCGTTCTTGGAGCGGCGGGCGATCTCGCTCACCGCCTGGAAGTCGCCTTCGGAGGTGATGGGGAAGCCGGCTTCGATGACGTCGACGCCCATATCATCCAGCAGCTCCGCGACCTCGAGCTTCTCCTCGAAGGTCATGGTGGCGCCGGGGCACTGCTCGCCGTCGCGCAGTGTGGTGTCGAAAATGATGACGCGGTCCTTATCGGACTTGTTCGCGGGGGCCATTATCAAATTTCCTTTTGAGCTTTCGCGCCGACAGTCTGCTGGGCGCTTGAGGTGTCCGGTGATCTCGACCAACCCCTGAGCGCCCAGGCGCGTGGCGCCCAGCCGGCCCTCAGGGGCAAGTAAGAAGAAGCCCGCCGATCAGGAGGGTGGGCAGCAGCGCGGCCGGGATCGTGGCGGCGGCCAGAGCCACCTCCCTCGAAATCCCATCGATTTGGCCGCGAATCAGCATTGCCAGACCCTTTTGAGCCCCAAATCCTCGGGCAAAACCGTTGACGGTTGGTTGCCGGGAGGCTCAGTGCGTCGTTTCTAGACGAGAAATGACCGCAACTGCAACGCCAAAAGATGGTCAGCATGGGTGACCCACCGCTTCACGGTGTCATCCCGGCGAAAGCCAGGAACATGCCGCGAAGGTCTATCGATGGCTGACGGTCTGAACGACCGGTCTTCACCAAACTTCTGCCTTGGATAGTCAGTCCTGCTTTCGGGAGGACGACGATAGGAGGTGTTGCGCGCAACTTCCTCAACGTCATTGCGAGCGAAGCGAAGCAATCCAGAGTCTTTCCGCGACGGGCGGTCTGGATTGCCTCGCTTCGCTCGCAATGCCGGAATTGCTTTTGTGAGTGCGGGCCATGCTCACCATCATCGTTAGGGCGCATACCTCCAGCGACAACCGCGTCGCGGTCACGCAAGGATGACGGTCGAGCTTGTTGTCTCTGGAAAGCTACCCCGTACGACGCGAGCGGGCCCTGCTTTCCCAGCGATCCAGCATCTGGCCGAGTTCACCGAGGGCGGGGGACGGAGTTTCGTTGGTGTTGGCGGGAACGGTGGGGCTAAGCCAGTCCGGTTGCCTATAGCCGCCCGAGCGGCGAGCCGATGCACGCCGTTTGCGGGACTGGAAATCGCGCGTGAAATAGCCGGCCGCATACGCGATCCCGAGCAACACGATCAATGTAATGATACCCTGCACCATTTGCTGCGGCCTTTCTCCCAAGGTTTTCTGCGCAGCAATAGAGGCGACGTCAAGGCTTGACGGGGCCCAAACTGGGGCTCGGTTAATTCCCCGAAGGCACGCGAATTGTCGCGTCACACCGGGCCGAACAGCGGTTCACACATATTCCTGGCCGCCCTCGCAACCGGGGATGAATGGGACTAACCTTGCACTTGCTCGGCCGGATCAACCGGCTAGCTGAACATGACCCGGGAGGACGCGAATGACACGCCAACAGCAGCGTGAGCAGGATGTTGCGCTTTCACGACGAACGCTGGTGCAGGGACTTGCGCTCGGTGCCGCGGCCACGATCGCCGGAACGGGCGCCGCGCTGGCCCAGACCGGACCTGCCGCCCCGCCGACGACGATCACCACACCGCCGCGCGACTTCGGCCCCCGCGGCGCACCGACCACCTATTTCTGGGACCCCGATATCATCGCGGTCGATCCGTCCTTCAACGATCTCGCGCAACCCAACACCGCGATCAAGCGGCTCTACACCGGCGTGCTCTGGGCTGAAGGTCCGGCATGGAGCGCGCAAGGCCGCTATCTGCTCTGGAGCGACATTCCCAACAACAGGCAGATGCGCTGGAGCGAGGACGACGGCCGCGTCAGCGTATTCCGGGCGCCCTCCAACAATTCCAACGGCAACTCGTTCGACTTCCAGGGCCGTCAGCTCTCCTGCGAGCATCTGACCCGGCGGGTGACGCGCTACGAGCATGACGGCACCGCCACCGTGCTGTGCGACAATTACAACGGCAAGAGGCTGAACTCGCCGAACGATGTCGTCGCGCATCCCGACGGCAGCTACTGGTTCACCGATCCGCCCTATGGCGGCCAGCTCTATGAAGGTGAGCCCGATGCGGCGGGCGGACCGAGCAATGCGCCCGGCAAGCTCAACCCGCGGATCGGACAGCCGGCCGGCTTTACACCTGGCAAGCGCGAGCTGCCGACCAATTGCTATCGCATCGATCCAAGCGGCCGTGTCGATCTCGTCGTCACCGAGGAGCAGGTGCCCGATCCGAACGGCCTGTGCTTCTCGCCCGACTTCAAGAAGCTCTACGTCGTGTCGACCGGCAAGGGACCGGGCGACACCGGCCCCGGCGGCAAGGGCGAGATTTTCGTGTTCGATGTCGGCAGCGACAACAAGCTGTCCAACCTGAAGAGCTTCTCCGATTGCGTGATCGACGGCGTGAAGTGCGGACCCGACGGCGTGCGGTGCGACGTCAACGGCAATGTCTGGGCTTCCAGCAATGCCGGTCGCGCGGTCGGCTATAACGGCGTGACGGTGTGGTCGCCGGAGGGCAAGCTGCTCGGCCGCATTCGACTGCCGGAAGTCTGCGGCAACATCTGCTTCGGCGGACCGAAGCGCAACCGCCTGTTCATGGCCGCGAGCCAGTCGCTCTACGCGGTGTTCACCGCGACGCAAGGTGCGGGGCCGGGCTGAGCAGGCGTGAGCTGAATTGCGACGAGGCGCCAGCGTGCCCGCTGGCGCCTCAAACATGCGCGCTACGTTGCCCATTCAGGAAGCGGAAGGTTTCGATGCGTCCGATCGTGATCATACCCACCCGGCTCGGTTCGACCAGGCTCCCAGGCAAGGCGCTGACGGATATCAACGGTCAGCCAATGATCGTCCACGTCTGGCGAAGAGGTCTCGAGGCCGATATCGGCCCCGTCGTCGTTGCCTGCGGCGATCAAGCCATCCTGGAGGTCATCGACGATTTGGGCGGCCGGGCCGTCCTGACCGACCCAACCCTCCCGACGGGGTCGGATCGTGCGCACGCGGCACTGCAGTTGATCGACGCGGAAGCGGCATACGATGTCGTCGTTGTCCTTCAGGGTGACCTGCCGACCATTGATCCGGCGACGATACGTGCGACCATGGAGCCGTTGGCCCGGCATGCCGATTGTTCAATTGCCACGCTGGCCACCGAGATCGAGGATCCGATCGAGCTTCAGGCACCGAGCGTTGTGAAGATCGCCCTTGCGATCCACCCGGGAGAAACCATCGGTCGCGCGGTTTACTTCAGCCGGGCCGTGATCCCCTCAGGAGCGGGGAAGCACTATCATCACGTCGGCATGTACACCTATCGACGCGAGGCGCTGACGAAATATGTCAGCCTCGCACGCGGCGCCCTCGAGCAGCGCGAAAGCCTTGAACAGCTCAGAGCGATCGAGCACGGCATGCGGATGGATGCGAAGGTGATCCAGACGGAGCCGTTGGGTGTGGACACGCTGGCCGATCTCGATCGCGCCCGAGAACTTTTGGCATCCAGGTCGATCTAGTCTCCGCAGGCAACACGTGACTTCCAGACAGGGCGCGTGATAATTGAGCCATGGCAGACAAAATTCGCGTCGTTGTTCTCTATGGCGGCAGGTCCGGTGAGCATGAGGTCTCGCTGAAATCGGCGGCCTCCGTGCTCAGGCATCTCGACCGCGCGCGCTTCGAGGTGATCCCGGTCTCCATCGACAAGACCGGCCGGTGGCAGTGGAACGATCTTGCTGGAATCGATCCGGCGCAGGCGGCCTTGCCGATCCTGCCCGATGCGCCCGAGATGCGGCTCGCCCGAGGAGCCGATGGACGCGGCGTTCTCATGCCGATTGCCGAAGGCGCAACCGGCCCGATCGAGATCGACGTCGTGTTTCCGGTCATGCACGGTCCGCTTTGCGAGGACGGCACCATGCAGGGCCTTTTGGAGCTGGCCGAGGTCGCCTATGTCGGGTCGGGCGTTCTCGCCTCCGCCGTCAGCATGGACAAGGACGTCGCCAAGCGGCTCGCGGAATTCGCCGGCGTTCCGGTCGCGCCCTATCGCGTGCTCACCCGCAGGGCCTTCGCTGCGGACCGCGCGGCGTCTCTCGCCAAGGCGGTCGAGGGGCTGAGCCTCCCGGTGTTCGTCAAGCCGTGCAACATGGGCTCCAGTGTCGGCATTCACAAGGTCAAGACCTGGGATGAACTCGGCACGGCGCTCGATGATGCGTTTCGCTATGACGTCAAGGTGCTGGTCGAACAGGGCATCGACGCGCGCGAAATCGAGGTCGCGGTGCTCGATGGCGAGACGCTGTTTGCGAGCGTCGCCAGCGAGCTCAATCCGAACGCCCATCACGAATTCTATTCGTACGAGGCCAAATATCTCGACCCCGACGGCGCCCGCGTCGATCTTCCGGCCAGGCTCGACCCGGCGCAGATGGAGCGCGTGCGCGCGCTCGCGGTGCAAGTGTTCGCGGCCCTCGAATGCAGCGACCTCGCGCGGGTCGATTTCTTTCTCGACCGGCAAACCGGCGAATTCTGCTTCAACGAGATCAACACCCTGCCCGGCTTCACGTCGATCAGCATGTATCCGAAGATGATGGAGGCCTCGGGCGTGCCGTATGGAGAGCTGCTGACGCGCCTCGTCCATCTGGCGCTGGAGCGATACCAGCAGTGTCATGCCCTGGAACGCGGCTATTCGAGCTAGGTTGTCTCCTCAACGGTAGGCCCCAGGTCAGGGATAAAGCCATGCGCGTTGTGATCTGCGGCGGCGGCGTGATCGGGGTCTGCACAGCTTATTTCCTCCGCCGCCTCGGCGTCGATGTCATCGTCGTCGAACGGACGGAAGTGGCGGCCGCGGCCTCCGGCAAGGCCGGCGGTTTTCTGGCATGTGACTGGTGTGCGGGCACGCCGCTCGATGCGCTGGCGCGGCGCAGCTTTGCGCTTCACGCGCAACTGCCGGAAGAGATCGCGGGCGATTGGGGCTACCGCCCGATGAGCGCATATGGCGGCTACGTGGCGTCCGATGGCGATCCGCGGCGGACTGCGCCATCCGCACTCGGCTGGCTCAGCGATGGCGTCGTGATCGCACAGCGCATCGGCACGACCGAGACGACCGCGATCGTTCACCCGCAAAAGTTCACGTCGGCCGTGATGACGGCGGCGCTCGCGCAAGGCGCCGAGCTTCGCCCCGGCCGCGTCACCGGCATCGTTCGCGATCCGCATGGGACGCGCGCGAAAGGTGTCGAGGTCGAAGGCAGCATCATCGAAGCGGATGCCGTCGTGATCGCGATGGGACCATGGTCGCTGCTCGCGGCGCAATGGATGAGCCTGCCCGCTGTCTATGGCCAGCGCAGCCCGAGCATCGTCTACGACCTCGGCTCCAACGTGCCGGCCGATGCGTTGTTCCTGGAATGCGAGACGGATGGCGGCGCCGTGTCGATCGAGGTCTTTCCACGCGCCGACGGCAGCACGCATATCACGGCGCTGTCCGACATCGCGCCGCTGCCGCTCGATCCGGCGGCCGTGACGCCGGACCGCGATGCGATTGCGCGCCTGCAAGCCATGTCGGAGCGGCTGTCGCCGCTGTTTCGCCCTGACAAGATCATCGCTCAGCAGGCCTGCTTCCGTCCGGTGACCGAGGACGGCCTTCCGCTGATCGGCCCAGTGCCGCAGAGCGACGGTCTCTACGTCGCGACCGGACATAATGTGTGGGGCATCCTGAATGCGCCCGCGACCGCCGAGGCCATGGCGCAGCTCATCGCCGAAGGCGGAACGCGTCAGGTGGATCTCGCGCCGTTCGATCCCGCCCGGCTCGTGCCGCTCGATCCATCGCTGCTGCAAGCGCGCTAAGCAGCTCAGCTACCCTTTCTTGTAGCCTCGAATGCTCATGCATGCCCGCCGCCGAAATCTGCATGCCTGCGTGCGGAATATCGATCCGCTCTGCCCGATATTTGCGCAAGCGCTAGACTTTAGTCCCCAACGTACAATCCTGAATACAGTTTCACTTGCCGGGGATTCTCTCGTCGTTATAGTCCCGCCCAATAGCTCAAAGAAGCTTGGTTCAAGGGAGAGAACAACATGAATAAAGCACTCTCTGGTGCATTGCGAAGTGCACTTGGTGCGGTCGCCATCGGCGCATTATTGGCAGCGTCAGGCCCGGCTTTTGCGGCCGATCCGATCAGGATCGGCGTGATCGCGGAAGCGCAGGCGATCGCCGGCGCATCGATCCCGCAGGCGGCGCAGCTCGCCGCCGACGAGATCAACGCCAATGGCGGCGTCGACGGCCGCAAGATCGAGATCATCGGCTACGACAATCACTCCTCCTCGGCAGATTCGGTGCGCGCGTTCCAGCGCGCGGTGAACGAGGACAAGGTCAACGCGGTCATCGCCAGCTATATCAGCGAAGTGGTGCTGGCGCTGGAGCCCTGGGCTTCGCGGCTGAAGACGCCGTTCGTCACGCCGGGTGCCGCCTCCAACGAGATCAGCAAGAGCGTCCACGCCGACTACGAGAAGAACAAGTACACCTTCCACGGCTATCTGACCTCGGCGGCATTGGCGCTCTCGGTCTGCGACGGCGCCAAGGACCTGCTCGTCGACAAGATGCACATGAAGACGGCGGTCATCATGAGCGAGGACGCCGCCTGGACCAAGCCGCTCGATGTCGGCTACGAGGAATGCCTGCCCAAGATCGGGCTGAAGGTGCTCGACCACATCCGCTTCTCGCCCGATACCACCGACTTCACGCCGATCTTCAACAAGATCGAGGGCGCCAAGCCCGACGTGATCATCACCGGCATCTCGCATGTCGGGGTGCAGCCGACGGTGCAATGGAAGAATCAGCAGGTGCCGATCCCGATGTTCGGCATCTCCTCGCAGGCGACCAACGAAACCTTCGGCAAGGACACCAACCAGGCCGCCGAAGGCGTGCTCTATCAGGGTGTCTCCGGGCCCGGCGTCGCGGTGACGCCGAAGTCGGTGCCGTTCGCGGAGAACTTCAAGAAGAAGTTCGGCAACTATCCCTCCTATGCCGGCTACACCGCCTATGACGAGGTCTATTACATCGCCGACGCCGTGAAGCGCGCCGGCTCGACCGATGCCGACAAGCTGGTCGAGGCGCTGGAGAAGACCGACTGGGAAGGTACGATCGGCCGCGTCCAGTTCTACGGCAAGGACGATCCGTTCACGCATTCGATCAAATACGGCAAGGGCCTTATCACCGGTCTGATGCTGCAATGGCAGGACGGCAAGCAGAGCGCGGTCTGGCCCAAGGACGTCGCCAAGGTCGACATCAAGTTCCCGAGCTTCATCAAGCTCAGCAACTGATCCGACATGCTCCCGGGATCACTTCCCGGGAGCTTCCACTTGCGGCCCTCCGCAGCACCTTTTCCTCTAGTGAGACTCCTGGCCAATCATAGATGCGAGCTTTCCAGATTCTGATCGATGGCTTTGCCATCAGCGCTCTCTACGCTCTCGGCGCCACCGGCTTCACACTGATCTTCGGCGTCTCGGGCGTGCTCAATCTCTCCCACGGTGCCATCATGGTGGCGGCAGCGGTGGCGGCCTGGGCCGCCGCCAGCGTGCTCAATGTCGGCACCTATGCCGGCGCGCTGATCGGGGTGGGCGTCGCCCTGCTCGCGGCGTTCGCCACCTACTTTGCGGTGGTGAAGCCGATCCAGGATTCCCGGCGCATCCCGAACGAGGAGAAGGAGATCTTCGTCCTCACGGGAACGCTGCTCTGGGGCATCATGATCCAGGAGCTGATCGCCTATTTCTTCACCAACAACGCCAAGACCGTGCTGCCGATCGTCGAGGGCGTCGTCGAGATCCTCGGCGTCCGCACGCCGAAGAACGAGATCTTTACCGCGATCGTGTGCTGCCTCGTCATCGCGCTGCTGTGGCTGCTGGTGAACCGCACCCGCACTGGCAAGGCGGTGCTGGCGGCCTCGATGAACCCGCGCGGCGTCACCCTGCTCGGGCTCGAGCTCACCAACATCTACATCGTGGTGTGGGCGATCTACGGCATCCTCGCCGGCATCGCCGGCGTGCTGCTAGGCATGTTCTTAGGGGTGAGCTCCTACAGCGTGGGTCCGCTGACCGCGAGCGCATTCTCGATCGTCGTGCTCGGCGGCCTCGGCAGCGTCTCCGGCTCGCTGATCGCGGCCTTCGTGGTCGGCTATCTCGAGACGCTGACGGCCTATCTGGTCTCGCCGGCCTACCGCACCATTCCGGCGCTGCTGCTGCTCGTGTTCGTGATGTATATCCGGCCCCAGGGCCTGCTGGGGAGGCGCTGAGATGGCGGGCTTCTTTACCTCGCGCCTGTTCTTCGTCTCGCTGGCGCTCGTGATCATCGCAGCCACGCTGCCGCTCTATGTCTCCGGCTACGTGCTCGGGCTCCTCACCGTCGCATTTTATTTCGGGGTGTTCGCGATGGCCTGGGACCTGCTGTTCGGCTTCGCGGGCGAGGTCAATTTCGGACCGACCTTCCTGATCGGCGTCGGCGCCTACACTGCCGGCATCCTCAATGCCCAGTTCGGCTGGTCGGTCTATCTCTGCATCGTGCTGGGCGCGCTCGCCTCCGTCATCGCCGGCCTCGTGCTGGCGCTGCCGGCGCTGCGCGTGCGCGGGCCGTATTTCGGCCTGACCACGCTGGTCGCGGTCCTGATGCTGCAGAACTTCATCGTCGTGTTCGCCGACCTCACCGGCGGCGAGATCGGGCTGACCATCCCCGACGTCATCACCATCAGCGCCGGCGCCAATTACTGGATCGCGCTCGGCTTCATGACGATCTCGGCGGCGATCCTCTATGGCCTGTCGCAATCGCCGGTTGGGCTCGTGCTGCAAGCCAGCGGTCAGGATCCGGTGCAGGCCGGCGCGCTCGGTTTCAACATCGTCAAGCACAAGCTCGCCGCCTTCATCGTCAGCGCGTTCTTCTCAGGCCTGTCAGGCGCGTTGCTGGTGTTCTACTTCGGCACCGCCTCGGTCGGCACCGTCGTCGACGTCGCGGTCGGCGTCAACGTGATCGTGTCGGCTGTGCTCGGCGGCCGCCGCACCGTGCTCGGCGCCGCACTCGGCGCGATCTTCCTGATCGTCGCCGGCGAATTCCTGCGCCCGACCGGCGAGCTCGCGACCTTCATCGTCTCGGCGGTGGCGCTGCTCGTCGTGCTGTTCTTCCCCGGCGGCTTCCTCGGAGCAGCCCTCTCGCGCGAGGCTCGCTCGTAATGGACCAGAGGCTTTCAAACCGGCCCGTGCTCGAAGTCCGCGGCCTGACCAAACGCTTCGGCGGATTGACGGCGGTGAAGAACCTCGGCTTCGAGGTCAACAGCGGCGAGATCTTTGGCCTGATCGGGCCGAACGGCTCGGGCAAATCCACCGCGATGAAGAGCGTGATGGGCATCGAGCGCCCGACCGCGGGCGAAGTCGTGTTCGAGGGCGAGAATGTCGCCGGCCTGCCCGCGCACAGGATCGCGCGCAAAGGCTTCGGCATGGTGTTCCAGCATTCGCGGCCGCTGAACCGGCAGACGGTGCTGGAGAACATCATGGTGGCGCTGTTGCCGGACAGCCTGTTCATGCTGTTTCCGGACAAGGCGCTGCTCGATCGCGCCAAATGGATCGCCGATCGCGTCGGGCTCGGCAACGTCATGAACCGCCGGCCGCCGACGCTGCCCTTCGCCGATTTGCGCCGGCTCGAACTCGCCAAGGCAATCGCGCGTGACCCAAAAGTGGTGCTGGTCGACGAGCCCTTCGCCGGATTGACCCGCGCCGAGGTCGATGTCTTCTCCGACCTGATCCGCAGCTTTCGCGACGAGGGCCGCGCGGTGATGCTGGTCGACCACAACGTCAAGAGCGTCGCGGCGCTGGTCGACCGCGTGCTCGCGATGTATCTCGGCGAGGAAATCGTCACCGGCAAGGCCGACGACGTCATGAAGAATGAGACCGTGCGCCGGGTCTATCTCGGCGGCGCCATCGCGACCCATGCACGGCCCGAGACCGGCTTCAAGGACAAGGTGCCGCTGCTCCAGGTCGAGAATGTCAGCGTCCATTACGGCAAGGCGCAGGCGCTGGAGAATGTCTCGATCCACATCCATGAAGGCGAGTTCGTCTCGGTTGTCGGCCTCAACGGCGCCGGCAAGACCACGCTGTTCAACACCATCTCCGGCTTCTTGCCCTATAGCGGCGAGATCATCCGCGGCGGCGAAAAGCTCCGCGGCACCAGCCCGGCCAAGATCGCCCGCAGCGGCCTCGTGCAATGTCCGGAATCACGCGAACTGTTCGGCGAGATGAGTGTGCGCGAAAACCTCGATCTCGGCGGGCAACATCTCACCGATGACAAGCGCGCCGCGCAGCTCGCCTGGCTGTTCGAGCTATTCCCGATCCTGAAGGAGCGCCAGGGCCAGCTGGCGCAGACGCTGTCCGGCGGCGAGCAGCAGATGCTCGCGATCGGACGCGCGCTGATGATGCAGCCGCAGATCCTGATCCTGGACGAGCCGACGCTGGGCCTCGCACCCGTCATCCTCGAGCTGTTGTCCAAGGCGCTGGAAAAGCTGCGGCAGACCACGTCGATCACGGTGCTGCTCGGTGAGCAGAATGTGACCTTCGCGCTGCCTCATGCCGACCGCGTCTATGTGCTGGAGCACGCAAGGATCGTCTGGGAGGGCGATCCCGGCCGCTTCGCCGCCGAGGCCGGCGCCGATTTTCTTTAGCTCGCGCATATCAACAACAAACAAGCGAAAGGGAAACGACCATGCGATCATCGAGCATCTTGAGCTCTGGCCTCCTCACCTCCACGCTGGCGCTCTGCCTCGCCGCCCCCGCCTATGCGCAATCGGGCGACCCGATCAAGATTGGCGTCATCGCCGAGGTGCAGTCGATCGCGGGTGCTGCGACACCGGGCGGCGCGCAGATCGCCGCCGACGAGATCAACGCCAAGGGTGGCATCCTCGGCCGCAAGGTCGAGATCGTCACCTATGACAACAAGAGCTCCTCGGCCGACTCGGTACGAGCCTTCCAGCGCGCGGTGAGCGAGGACAAGGTCTCCGCGGTGATCGCGAGCTATATCAGCGAGGTCGTGCTGGCGCTCGAGCCCTGGGCGGCGCGCCTGAAGATGCCGCTGATCACGCCCGGCGCCGCCTCGAACGAGATCACCAAGGCGATCCACAACGACTATGAGAAGAACAAGTACACCTTCCATGGTTATCTGACCTCGGCCGCGCAAGCGCAGATCGTCTGCGACGCGGCGAAGGATCTCCTCGTCGACAAGCTCAAGTTCAAGACGGTCGCGATCATGAGCGAGGACGCCGCCTGGACCAAGCCGCTCGATGTCGGCTACGAGGCCTGCCTGCCCAAGGCCGGGCTGAAGGTGGTCGAGCATGTGCGCTTCTCGCCCGATACCACCGACTTCACGCCGATCTTCAACAACATCGAAGGCAAGAAGCCTGATGTGATCGTCACCGGCATCTCGCATGTCGGCGTGCAGCCGACGGTGCAGTGGAAGAACCAGCAGGTGCCGATCCCGATGTTCGGCATCAGCGCGCAGGCGCTGAGCCCGACCTTCTGGAAGGATACCAATGGTGCTGCCGACGGCGTGCCGTCACTGGCCGTCGCAACGCCCGATGTTGCCGTCACATCCAAGACGAAGCCGTTCGCGGCGGCCTTCGCCGCCAAGTTCGGCACGCCGCCGGCCTATACCGGCTACACCGCCTATGACGAGGTCTACATCATCACCGACGCCATCAAGCGCGCCGGCTCGACCGATCCCGACAAGATGGTCGCCGAGATGGAGAAGACCGACTTCGAGGGCACGATCGGCCAGATCAAGTTCTACGGCAAGGACGACGAGTTCACCCACGGTATCAAGTCCGGCGCGGGCGCCGTGACCGGCCTCGTCTTCCAATGGCAGGACCAGAAGCAGGTCGTGGTCTGGCCGGAGAAGATCGCGGAAGGCAAGCTGAAGTTTCCGAATTTTGTGAAGCTGTCGCAGTAAGAAAGCGGAACAAGGCCACCGCAACGATGTGATGCCCGGGCAGAAGCGCGTCTTCGCGCTAGATGTCCCGGGCATTTCATCTCTCGCTCGATGCGCCCCTGAAGTGAAGCCCGCTTGCAAATTCGGCAGGGTCGCTCACAGTAAGGGTGCACGCAGGCAACTCCAAGAATCTGCGGCCATCAAGGAGGACCCATGCTCCCTTATGTCGCGCACGACCTTCGCTTCGAGCGGCTCGTCATCGGCCATGTCAATCTCGAGAAACTCACCAGCGGTTGCCGCTGGGCCGAAGGCCCCGCCTATTTTCCGGCCGGGCGCTACCTGATCTGGTCCGACATTCCGAACAACCGGATGATGCGTTTCGACGAGACCGACGGATCGGTGTCGGTGTTCCGCGCGCCGAGCTTCAATTCAAACGGCAACACCACCGATCGCCAGGGGCGGCTGGTCAGTTGCGAGCATTTCATGCGGCGCGTCACCCGCACCGAGCACGATGGCTCGATCACCGTGCTGGCGGATGCGTTCGAGGGCCGCCGGCTGAATTCGCCCAACGACGTCGTGGTGAAGTCAGATCATTCGATCTGGTTCTCCGATCCGACTTACGGCATCGACAGCGACTATGAAGGGCAGCAAAGTCCGTCCGAGATCGGCGCCTCCAACGTCTACCGGATCGACGGCAGCTCCGGCGTCATCACGCGCGTCGTCTCCGACCGGGTGCAGCCCAACGGGCTAGCCTTCTCGCCGGACGAAACCCGACTCTATGTCGCCGACACCGGCGCGACTCATGTCCGCGGGCTGCCGCCGACGATCTGGTCTTATCAGGTCAAGGGGCAAACAGTCGGGGAAGCCTCGCTGTTTGCCACCTGCCCGGACGGGCTCTATGACGGCTTCCGCTGCGACATCCATGGCAACATCTGGACGTCGGCGGGGCGCAGCGTGTTCTGCTATGCGCCGGATGGCACGCATCTCGGTACGGTCCCGATCGGCGAGATCGTCGCCAATGTCTGCTTCGGCGGCCCGCGCCGCAACCGCCTCTACATCTGCGGACAGACCTCGCTGTATTCGATCTACCTCAATACACGGGCGGCGGTGTAGGGGCGCGATCGCAACCAAAGAGGCGCGCCGCGTCAACTCGTAACGCGTTCGCCGCGCCCATAGACCAGCAGCATGAAGATGATGACGAGGCCGTAGATCACCTGGCGGCCGGCCTCGGGCATGTCCATGATCGACAGCACGCTGTTGAGAAGCACGATCAGCACGACGCCGATCAGCGTCCCGAGATAGCGGCCGCGGCCGCCGAGGATGTTGGTGCCGCCGATCACGACCGCCGCGATCGACGGCAGCAAATAGGCATCCCCCATGCCCTGATACGCCTTGGTGGAGTAGCCGGCGAGCAGAACGCCGGCGAGCGCGGCTGCGACACCGCACAGAACGAAGCAGATCACGGTGATGCGGCGGGTGTCGACGCCGGCCAGATACGCGGCCGCCTCCTTGTTGCCGATGGCATAGACGTAGCGGCCGAGCGTCGTGCGCTGCAGAACAATCGTGACGAGCACCGACACGGCGATCCAGACGAACAAGGCGTTGGGAATGCCGAGCGTGCGGTCGCCGGCGAGCATCCGCATCAGGTCGGTGGCGCCGGTCTGCGGCGCGTAGCCGCCGGTATGGGCGACCATCAGGCCGCGCATCACCGCGTTGACGCCAAGCGTGAAGATCATCGAGGGCACGCGCAGGTAAGCAACCCCGATGCCGTTGACGAGACCGACCACGAGTCCGACCCCGAGCCCGACCGGAATTGCGAGCGGCCCGCCGATCGTTGTCGCCATCATCGCGGCCGCGGCGAGCGTCCACGGCACCGACAGGTCGATCTGGGCGATCAGGATCACCAGCATCATCCCGGCGGCCACGATGCCGAGGAAGGCGCCGATCTGGAGCTGCTGCAGCAAATAGGCCGGTGACAGCAGCGGCGCACTGCCGAAGCGCGCAAAAGTATAGATCGTCCCCGCCACCAGGATGACGAGGATGAACAGCGCCGCGATCAGGATCGGGCGGTCATCGCGAGAGAGACTGAGGGAGGCCGAACTCATCGGAACAGCTCCAGCGTATTCTTGACGCGCAGGACGCCGAGCGCGCCGATGCTGACCGCCGCCAGCAGGATCAGGCCCTCGAACAGCGGTTGCAACAGCGGGGCGATGTCGAAGATGCGGAAGAAGAACGAGATGACGCGCAGCACCATCGCACCGAAGATCGAGCCGATCGCGCTGCCGGTCCCGCCGAGCAGCGAGGTCCCTCCGATAACGACGGAGGCGATCGAGTTGAGCGTGTAGGCGCCGGCCTGCGGGATGTCGGCATTGCCTGAGGACGTCTGGATGGCGAGGAACAGGCCGCCACAGCCAGCGAAGAAGCCGGCGAGCGTGAAGGCCGCGATCTTGGCACGCTCGATCGGAAGGCCGGACATGTAGGCTGCGCCTTCGGCCGAGCCGACCGCATAGACGGCCCGGCCAAGCACGGAGCGGCGGAACGGCACCCAGACCAGGAGCGCGATCAGGACGAGCAGCACGAACGGCACCGGGATCCAAGCCACCGGCGCAAACCAGCCGGCTCCGCCATCATCGAAGATATGGACGGTCGCGGCGAAATCCCCGAGCGAGTTGGTCAGCGCCCAGTTGAGATCCTCGTCGATCTTGCCGCCCGGCGTCGGCCGCAGGAACAGCGCGATGCCGATATAGACCGCCCCGGTCGCAAGCGTCGCAATGATCGGCTGGATGCGCCCATAAACGACGACGCAGCCATTGACGAAGCCGGCCAGTGCGCCGGTCGCAAGGCAGATGACGATCCCGAGCAGGATGCCGCTCACGCCGCCGGGAAAGATACCAAGGCCGAGATGCAGGCCGAAGATCTCGAGATGCAACGGGCTGCCGCCCGCAGCCCCCGTGAGCAGATAGCTCGCGAAACACCCCACCATGGTCATGACGGCGCCCACGGAGAGATCCAGCCCCGACGCCAGCACCGGCACGGTCTGCGCCATCGCCAGCATGGCGAGTGCAAAGATCTCGTCGCCGTTCTGCACCAGAACCGCCGACGAGAAGCCCTTGGGGTGGGCGAGGTTGTAGAGCAGATAAAGGATGGAGAACAACAGGACGGCGGTGACGATGCCGATGTTCTGGCGAATCCTGATGGCGACATCGTCAAGCATGGACGGCTCCGGATGTGTCCGGCGTCGCGGCGTCGATGTTCAACGCGCTGGCAATGATGTTGGTCTCGGTGAGCTCATCACCTTCAAGCTCGCGCACGATGCGCCCGTCATACATGATCGCCACCCGGTCGCAGCAGCCGATGAGCTCGTCATAGTCGGTCGAGTAGAACAGGATGGCAGCGCCCTGGTCGGCGAGCTCGCGCATCAGCCGGTAAAGCTCCTGCTTGGTGCCGACGTCGATGCCGCGCGTGGGATCATTGAGCAGGATGAGCTTGGGATCGGTCATCAGCCATTTGGCGAGAACGACCTTCTGCTGGTTGCCGCCGGAGAGCGTGGCGACGGCGTCGCCGGGCGCGCCGATCTTGATCTGCAGCCGCGCGATGGCGCGCTTGATCGCATCGGTCTCGCGCGCGCGGTCGACCAGAGGTCCGGTCGAGATCGCGTCGAGCGAGGCGATCACCAGATTGTCCGATATCGACATCGGCAGCATCAGGCCTTCGGTCTTGCGGTCCTCCGGCACGAGCGCGATGCCGACCGACTTCGCCGCCGCCGGCGAGCCCGGACGCACCTCGCGGCCTTCGACGGTGATTTGCCCGGAGACGCCACGCAGCACGCCGAACAGCGCGAGCAGCAAGGATTTTTGCCCTTGGCCATCCAGCCCGCCGAGGCCGATGATCTCGCCGGCGCCGACGCGGAGCGAGATGCGATCCAGGCGCTTGTCCCAGCTCAGGTTCTCGATGGTCAGCACCGGCTTCGTCGATCCGCGTGCGGGCTTGGGCGGATACTGGGTGGCGATGTCGCGCCCGATCATGAGCTGAACGATATCGGCGGTCGACCTCCTGCCCTGGTCGAAGGTCTCGATATGACGACCGTTGCGGAACACGGAAGCACGGTCGGCCAGCGCCTCGACCTCGTGCATCCGGTGCGAGATGTAGAGAATGGCAACGCCCTCGGCCTTGAGCCGTGCCAGCATGGCATACACCTTCTCGACGTCGGCACTGGTGAGGGCCGATGTGGCTTCGTCGAGGATCAAGAGCTGCGGCTTCTTGCCGAGCGCCTTGGCGATCTCCACCACCTGGCGGCGCGACAGCGGCAGGTCGCGCACGCGCATCAGGGGATTGACGTCCTCGCATCCGATCTCGGCCAGCAGCTCCTCGGCGCGGCGGCGCTGCGCCCGCGCGTCGATGAGGCCGAAGCGGCGCGGCGGCGACGCGATCGAGATGTTGTCCGCGACCGAGAGGTCGGGCATCAGCGACAATTCCTGGAAGATGCAGACGACGCCGGCTGCATTGGCGGCGGACGGTGTCGCGAAGCTCACATCGTGTCCGCCGAGCCGCATAGTGCCGGTGTCGGGCTGGACGACGCCGGCGATGATCTTGATCAGCGTCGACTTGCCGGCGCCGTTCTCGCCCAGCACCGCGTGGATCTTGCCGCGCTCGCATGCGAAGTCGACGCCTTCGAGCGCCCGCACACCGGCGTAGCGCTTGGAGATTCCGGACAGGGTGAGGAAGGCGGATTGGCTTAGAGTAGCGTCCGGCATGGCGGGCTCACGCAGCAGCGGCCCGGCCAAGGCCGGGCCGCAACCGGAACATCTCCGGTGCGCTCACTGGGTGTTCTTCTCGCTCTGCGACATGATCTCCGGCGCCGTGAAATTGACGCCGCAGGGCGCGAACTGGTTCGGTGCGAAGAAGTTTGCGTTGAGGTCCGGCCAGTAGTTGGTGCCGGGCTTCAGATCCTTGTAGGTCGCGACCGGGATCGGGATCGAGATGAGCTGCGGCATCACATTGCCCTGCAGCGCTGAGATCGCCGCCTTGGTGGCAATGGCGACCAGCGCCGGAGACTGGCCATAGGACATGCCTTTGAGCCCGTCCTTGGCGTGATCGGCGATCTGCTTGCGGTACTCGTTCTCGCCCTCGCCCGACATCGGGACGAACGGGTGCTTTGCCGACATCATCGCCTGCACGGTGCCGTCGGAGCCGCCTTGCGTGAACACGCCGTCGAAATGGCCGTGCACCGCGAGCGCGTCCGCCGTCACCTTCTGCGAGGTGCCGGTATCCCAATTGCCGACCACTTCGGTGATCTTGAAGCTGTTGCCCGGCGCTTCCATGACCTCGCGGAAGCCGAGATGGCGGTCCCGGTCGACCGAATTGCCCGGCAGGCCGCGGACCTCGAGGATGTCGCCCGCCTTCTTGCCGCTCTCATCGATGAGCCACTTCGCCGACATGCGGCCCATTTCCTTCTGGTCCTCGTTGACCATCATCACCTTGTCGGTGTCGAGGACGTTGTCGAAGGGCACCACGACCACATTGTTCTTGTCGGCGAGGCGGATAATACGGTCGAAGCCATCGGGGGCCACCGCGATGGTGACGATGGCGTCAAAACCCTGATTGATGAAGTCCTCCATCGCGCCGAGTTGCGCTGCAACATCGGTTCCGGTCGAGACGACCTTGAACTCCTTGATGTTCTCCTTGATGCCCGGCTGCGAGGCGAAGGCCTTTGCAGTCTTCACCATCTGGATGCGCCAGGTGTTGCCGACGAAGCCGTTGACGAGCGCGATCTTGTAGGGACCAGGCTTCTTGTCCCACTGGAAGAACTTGGTTTGGGCGGACCAGGGCTTGAAGCAACCCGGATCGGCGCCCGGACCGGACACGACCTTCGGCCCTGCCAAGGCACTGACCGGGGACAGCAACAGGCCAACGCAAGCGAGCCCCGCAAAACGAAGCGTCCACACCATGTCTCTTCTCCCTGAGCTTTTGTTTCGACCCTTAACGCGGCACGATGGCCAAGCCGGGAATTGGGCTTCCCGTGCACTTTACCCCGCTAGGATGGCACGCAATCTCCGATGCGCACAAGCCGAATGCCGGTCGTAAGCCTGGCCTGCGGCGAGCGCGCGGGAGCGAGACCATCACGATTGCGGGAGACGACGTCGCGTCGGGCCGAAGCTGAAAGCACACGCGCGACAAGCGGATGTTCGCGTCCGCGCATGATGCAGGCAACGGAACGATCCGTGGTGAGGGACAGCGGAGCGGTCTCTTCCTGAGCGCTCCACAAAAAGAATGATACTCAGGGAAAAATGCCGATCTGATCCACGCACGGCCGCGATCTGCCTGGTGCGGTGCATGTTGACTTTCACGAGCGCCCTCCAAATACTCGCCAAAAAACATAAAACCAGTCGCAAACGACGGTTCGGAGGGAGGGATAGGATGCCGACTTCACGCAGGCAGCTGCTGAAGGGTACGGCGGCTGCCGCCGCCACACTCAGCCTCGATTGGACCCGGGCCCAGGCGCAAGCCGAGAATTTGCGCATCGGCCTGATCTACGATCTTACCGGACCATTTGCCGCCGGCGGCTCGGTCGCCTCCTCGGTCGGCGCCCAGATCGCCATCGATCTCGTCAACGAGAAGGGCGGCATCGGCGGCAAGACCAAGATCGTGCCGGTTGCGGCCGACTCCCAGAGCAAGGCTGATGTCGCCATCAACGAAGCCGAACGGCTGATCAGCCAGGAGAAGATCGACATCATCAACGGCGTCTATTCCAGCGCGCATGCGGTGCCAATGGCCGCGAAGGTCGAGCAGCAGAAGAAAATCCTCTGGATCACAACCGCGGTCTCGACGGCCGTGTTCAAGGACAAGAACCTGCAATATGTGTTTCGCGCGCAAATCCACTCGGACCAGTACGGCCAGGCCTTTGCCGGCTTCATGAGCGAGCACGCCAAGGCGAAGCTCGGCATGGAGCCGAAGGACGTCCGGATCGCACTGATCCACGAGGATGGCCCTTACGGCGTCGGAGTCGCCGCCGCGGACGAGGCCTATGCCAGGGAGGCCGGGCTCCAGATCGTGTTGAAGGAAGGCTATTCGGCCGCGGCGCCCGATCTCTCGGTGCTCGTGACCAAGATCAAGCGCGCCAAAGCCGACGTGATCTCGCATGCCGGCTACAACCCTGACATCACCCTGTTCCTGCGCCAGGCGCGCGAGAGCGGTCTGCGCTTCAAGATGCTGTTCGGCGCCGGCGCCGGTTACAGCCAGCTGGACAAGCTGCGCGCGACCTTCGGCGCCGACATCGACAATTTCTGCAACATCGATCCGGTGCCGGCACAACTGCTCGATCCGTCGAAGCTCGCGCCTGGCATAGGCGATCTCATCAAGACCATGGTTACGCGCTACCAGGCCAAGACCGGCGCGACCGACGTGCCGCCGCACTGCTCGATGGGCTTCAACCAGACCTGGGTGCTGCTCAACAACGTGCTGCCGGTGGCGAAAGAGAAGTACGGCAGCTTCGAGCCCGAAGCGATCCGCAAGGCCGCGCTCGACGTCGACATCCCCGCCGGCGGCACTATCCAGGGATACGGCGTCAAGTTCTTCCCGCCGGGCACGCCGCTCTCCGGCCAGAACGAACGCTCAACGCCGGTGGTGATGCAGAACGCGGGCGAGCACATCTCGGTGGTGTGGCCGACCAACATCCGCACCCAGGATCCGGTGTTTCCGCTGCCGAAGGGCTCGACCTACGGGACGTAGCACTGAATGTGCTGAAACAGCTCGCGGCACTTCGGCGCCGTCTTCCCCTCTCCCCTTGTGGGAGAGGGTGGCTCGCCGCGATAGCGGCGAGACGGGTGAGGGGTCTCTCTCCGCACGTGAATCTCTCACGCTCGAATTCGCGGAGACAACCCCTCATCCGGCATCGCGCCACCTTCTCCCACAAGGGGAGAAGGATCGCAGTGTACATTGCAGCTAGTTCAGCGAACCAATCGCTACAACACCACGCGCCGTCCCTCTTCCGCCGCCCAATAGCCGGCATAGTTCACCTTGATCGTCTCATAGGCCAGCGCGAGGTCCGACAGCGGCTGGCGTCCCGTGGCGGCGCATTCCATGAAATCCTGAATCTCCTGGAGATAGCCACGCGTCCATTCCTCCTCGAGGCAGACATACTGCCAGCCGGTTTTGCGGTCGACCTTCTCGGTGATGTAGACGCCTGCGAGTTTCTCCTCGGAGGTCTGGTAACTCATCAGATGCGTGTTGGGGGTGATGTTGGCGAACAACGAGCCGCCGCTGGTGTAGGTCTCGATCAGATTGCGCACGCCGCCCATGATCATGTCGCCGGAGAACACCGTGGCCTTGGTTCCGTCGGAGAAGGTCGCCGTCAGCGTGCCCCAATCCTCGACATCGACCGGATTGGCCTTGATGTAGGTCCGCTCCTCCGGCTTGAGACCAGCCGTGACGTTGCCGACATCGCCGGTGACGCTTGCAACCTTGATGGTCTCGCCACGCGCCTTCGCTTCGACCTGCTTGAGATAGAGCACGGCCGAGAGCGGATGGCAGCCCATCCGGATCAGCGAGCCGCCGCCGGTCATCGCCCATTGCGCGGCATGCGCCGCGTGCGAGCCGGAATGGCTCTCCTCGCCCTTCATGAACAGGATCTTGTCCTTGGTCGCCTTGAGAATCTCGGCGGTCTTGGTCACGGCCGGCGCGTAGATCCAGTCCTCGGCATACATGAAGAGCTTTCCGGTGCGCTCGATCGCGGCCCGGGTGGCGTCCATCTCCTCCAGCACGCGTTCGTACATCAGCGCCTTCGGCACGTGCTTGCCGATCGGCTGCTGGTCGCCCTCACGGCCGAAATAGCCGGCAAACGGCTTTTCGCAGATGACGTGCTTGCCGGCTTGCATGCTGGCGACGATCATCTCGGCATGAAGATTGGGCGGCGTGCAGATGTCGATGACTTCGAGCGCGCGATCAGCGATCAATTCCGCGAAACTGCGATAGGCCCGCGGGATGTTATGACGCCGGGCAAACTCGACGACGCGATCGCCGCGCGCGGCGACCGCCGCAACCTCGACGTCGACGCCGTAGACGCGCCGGAACGCATGCATATGCAGCTCCGACACGAAGCCGCAGCCGACGAGTCCGACCTTGATCCTTGCCATAGCGCTCCCCGCCCCTTGCTTTGGGCGGCACTATAGCGCGCTTGCAAGCCTATTCCACCGAGACCCGCACCACGCCTGCGCTCATCATGCCGAGCGCGCGGGCGGCGGGCACCGAGAGATCGACGATGCGGCCGCGGATGAAGGGACCGCGATCATTGACGCGGCATTGAATCGTCCGCCCGCTGTAGGACACCCTGAGCACGCTGCCGAACGGACGCGTCCGGTGCGCGCAGGTCAGCTCGCCATTCCTCGCGGCCTTCCCGTATCCGTAATATGAGGCAAGTCCGCTTTCGGCGTGGGCGATGGAAAATGCAGAAAGCGAGAAAGTGGTCAGACAATACAATAGTGTCGGCTGCGCTCGCACGGCACCGCTCCCGATTGGCCCTGGCCCGCGCGCCAACGCCGCCCGGTTCCACTTGGTTCCGGGAACTGCCGGGCGATGCCCGGCAGTGCCATCACACATTGTTACTGTTTGTGAAAGACCAGCGTGCGCACCTCGATGCTCTCGCGGGGCGCAGCATCGGCCGGCGTGGTCGGATCGACGAAGGCGGTGTGCGGAGCGAAACGGGTGCGGCCGTCGGTTGCTGAATCATAGCATTTGAGCAGCAGCGCCTCATCCGCCGTCATCTCCGGAAAATAGAACCAGCGATGGTTCGGATTGTATTTTACCGAATAGGTTTCGCCGCGACGATTGGGATAGATCAGGTCTGAGGCGACGAGATCGTCGGGAGAAACCGTGGTGCCATCGACCATCGCGAGCGGTGAATCGCGCAAGGGACCGCGGATCGGCCGCCAGAGATTGATCACCTGGACGCGGCCCTTGAGCAGCTCCTCGGCTTCGTCGGGCAGATGCTCGCGTACACGGTTGGCGCCGGAGACGGCGGTCTGGTCGACATGGACGCGCGTCGCGGGCTGGCGTGGGCCACCGTCGCGAATATCCGGAGCACCCTCGACGCGCTTGCGCACGGTGTGGTCGAAGATGAAAACGCGATCGGCCTTCAGTGTCGCGCGCAGGAAGGCCTCGACGGCGGGGTAGTAGACGGTGCGGATTTCCTCGTCGTTGTAAAAGTCCTTCACCTGGTTGGGATGGCGTACCAGCGCAAAACCTTCGCGATCGAGCGAGACATTGTCCGCAATCAGCCGCGCATCGAAAATCGGGACCTGATGCGGCTCCGGCAGCGAGGTGCTCTTCGGCTCGCCCGGCGGCGGATCGAAGGCATAAGTGCGCGGCTTGCCGGATACCGGCGCGAGGTAGTTGAGTTCAGCTGTGACGAAGGGAAGCGATTCGATTTTTGTTTCTTGCAGGCCCATGGCCGGTCTCCCGATGTGGTCGTCTGAGTGATTTTTGACGGAGTGGGGCGCGGCGCAAGGGAGGTGGTGCAAATAGAAATGTCGATGTTGCTGCGTCTGTGAAATGCAGAACGAACATTTCGAGGAAGGCTCTGCGTGCGTTGCTTCCCTTCTCCCCTTTTGGGAGAAGGTGGAGCGCCGGATGAGGGGTATGCATCCGCGAGTTCAAGATGTCAGAAACGTGATTGCGGACAGAACCCCTCACCCGTCTCGCCGCTGCGCGGCGAGCCACCCTCTCCCACAAGGGGAGAGGGAAAGTGCTCGCTACAACCCCGCCTTCGCGATGGCATCCGCAAAAGATCGGTCGACGATCTCGGCAGCAACGAGCTTCTGCTTGATCAGGCCCCAGCGGAAGTAGAGATCAATCGTGCTCTGCTCGTCCGCGACCACGCCGTCGTCGATCGGCGCGATGCGGATCTTTGCGCGCGAGAGCCAGTTCTGCGGGACCGCGGTCGGGATGTTCATCAGCTTGCCCCAGGTCTCGGCATAACCGTTGGCATTGGTCAGCGACCACGCCCGCGCTACGGTGAGGCGGCGGATGAAGTCGGTCAGCTCTGCGCGCTTGTCGCGGATCGCGTCGGGCCGCGCCACCTGGAAGCTCAGGCCCGGCGTCAGGCCTTCCGCCGTGATGACGCGGCGTGACTTGAACAGCACCTCCTCCTGGCTGACGTAAGGCTCCCAGGTCGACCACGCATCGACGGAGCCTTGCGTGTAGGCGATCTTGGCGTCCGACGGCGCCAGGAACGCGATCTGCACGTCGCTCGCAGCCCAGCCGTTCTTTTCGAGCGCGGCCAAAATCAGCTGATGCCCGATCGAGCCGCGTCCGGTTGCTATCTTCTCGCCGCGGAGATCGGCGAAGCTCTTGATCGGCGAATTTTCGGGCACGAGAATCGCGAGCCCCTCGCGCGTCTGCCGGATCGCGGCGATCGCCTTCACGGGCGCGCCGGAGGCGGCGGCGAAGGTGAAGGGAGCATCGCCCACGAGCCCGGTCTCGATCGCACCGGCGCTGAGCGCTTCCAGCAGCGGCGCGGCCGCCGGAAATTCCTTCCACTCGATCTTGTAGGGCACATCCTTCAATACGCCTGCCGCTTCCATCACGGCCTGCGAATTGCCCTTCTGGTCGCCAACGCGCAGCGTGGTCTGCGCAGCTGCGAGATCGGCACCCGCAAATGCGAGCGCTGCAGCAATGATGAACCGGATCATTCCGCCGCGATCCCCCGCTGCTGGTCGCGTTCGGCGATCAGCTTGCGCGTCAGCGGGATCAGCTCGCGGCCATAGTCGATGGCATCGGGAAGCGGATCGAAGCCGCGGATCAGGAAATGGCTGACGCCGAGATCGTAATAGTCGGCGAAGACCTCGGCGACCTGCTCGGGCGTGCCGACCAGCGCGGTGGTGTTGCTGTTGGCACCGGTGAGTTTTGCGATCTCGGTCCACAGCCGCTTGTCGATGCGCGCGCCCTGGTCGGCCGCTGCCAGCAGCCGCTTGGCGCCCTCGGTGGCGTGATTGGGCCGGCGATAGCCGGTCTGGTCCTGCAGCGCGGTGGCGCGATCGAGAATCGCCTCGGCCTTCTGCCAGGCCTTTTCCTCGGTGTCGGCGAGGATCGGCCGTACCGAGAGGCTGAAGCGGGGGCTCGGCCGCCCGTGCTTCGCGGCTGCCGCACGCACGCGCGCAGTGACGTCGCGCACCTGCGCATAGGATTCACCCCACAACGCAAAAGTGTCGGCATGCTTGCCCGAGACCTCGATCGCGGCATCGGAGCCGCCGCCGACGAAGGTGTAGATGCCGCCCTTCTGCAGCGGCTTCACCTGCGAAAAGCCGTTCTCGACGGCGTAGTACTTGCCGCTGTAGTTGAACGGCTTCTCGCTGGTCCATTCCAGCCGCACGACGTCGAGGAATTCGCTGGTGCGGGCATAGCGCTCGTCCTTGTCGTCGAGCGTGTTGCCGTCCTGCCTGAGCTCGATCGCGTTGCCGCCGGTGATGACGTGCAGCGAGACGCGGCCGCCATAGAGCTGATCGAGCGTGGCAAGCTGGCGCGCCAGCAGCGTCGGCGCGGTGAAGCCCGGGCGCTGCGCGATCATCACCTTGAGATTCTTGGTGATGGTCAGCACGTGCTGGGCGATCTGGAGCGCGTCAGGCGTGGTCGAATGAAACGCGAGCAGCGCGCGGTCGAAACCGGCAAGCTCATGCGCCTTCGCCACCGTCTCGATATAATGCGGATCGAGCACCGGCCCCTGGCGCACGATGGTCTCGGAAGCGTTGCTGTTTGCGACAAAGCCGATGAACTCGACCGACATCAGGGAACTCCATATGTTGATTGAACAGGTTGATTGGTCAGATGCCGAGCGCGATGCGCCCGGCGGAGCTTTTCGTGCTGTCGTCCTGTGGCGTGTGGACGCGGCCGCAGAGCACGTCACGGTAATGCCGCTCCAGCGGATTTTTGCGCGACAGGCCATGATTGCTGGTCAGCGACAAGGCGTCCTCCACTGCGGCCACGGCATTATTGGTCACCGTCAGCTTGATGATGTTGGACTCGACCGCGCTGACCTGCAAGCCGTCGTCGAAATCGGAGGCGAAACTCCCGATCAAACGTGCGTTGACCGCAAGCCGCGCCTCGATGCCGCCGAGGATCTCCTGGGCGCGCGGCAAGGTCGCCAGCGCTGCGCCGAGACTGGCCGGCGCCCGCGTCTTCAGGAAGGTCACCAGCCAGTCGCGCGCCGCACGCGCAATGCCGTCATAGATCGCGGCAACGAAGATGGTGTGGACGGTCGCCTGCGCAACGTCCGGCGCGCGCCAGTCTGCGGGCTTGCGGACATCGACCTCGGCATCGAGCGGGATCACGACGTCGTCGAAGATGACGTCATGGCTGCCACTGGCGCGCAGCCCGTGGTGATCCCAGGTCTCGACGATGCGGGTGCCCGGCAGGCCCGCCGGCACCAGGAACTGGCCGACACGCGGCTCGGCCTCGTCGGTCCGGGCCCAGACCAGATACCATTTCAGGATCGGCGAGCCGGTCGAATAGATCTTGTGGCCGGTGAGGCGCCAACCGGTCTCGGTGCGCCGCGCGATCGTCGCCGGCAAGCCGCCGCGCGCGGGTGAGCCAAGCTCGGGCTCGACGCGGAGCGCATTGACGAGCGCGAGCCCTTCGACGGTTTCCTGTGCGAGCTTGCGCGACAGCCGTATCGGCCAGGTCGGGCTTCGCGCCATCACCAGATGATTGATGTAATGCATCGACAGCACCAGCGCCGTCGACGAACAGGCTTTGCCGACGATGCCGAGCACGCGCGCGGTATATCGCGCGCCCGCGCCGGCACCGCCGAACGCCGCAGGCACGGTCAGCGACAGCAGGCCTGCTTCCGAGAGCTCGCGAAAGTTCTCGAACGGAAAACTGCCGGTGCGGTCATGCTCGGCCGCACGCGCAGCAAAGCCTTCGGCCAGGGCCTCAGCACGCGCGATGTAGTCGGGTTCGCTATGGGCTGTGCGCCCTTTGGCTGCGGACGTCACCATGTGGCATCCAATCCCAGGAGGCCAAGAATCTGGCGGCGCAGATCGGCCAGATACGGGTCGCCGCGATGACGCGGATAGGGCCGGTCGACGCGGATGTCGGCCTTCACGCGCGCGGGACGCTCGCTGAAGACGATGACGCGGTTGGCGAGCACCAGCGCCTCCTCGGCATCATGCGTGACAAGGAGCGTGGTAAAACCCTTGCGCTGCCACAGCGACACCAGCTCGGCCTGCATGGTGATGCGGGTCAGCGAGTCCAATTTTCCCAGCGGCTCGTCCAGGATCAGGATTTTGGGATCGTTGACCAGCGCACGCGCCAGCGCGACGCGCTGCGCCATGCCGCCGGAGAGCTGATGCGGATAGGCGGTGCGGAAGTCCGATAGCCCGACGAGATCGAGCGCGGCATCGACGCGGTGGCGCTGGCTCTTCAAAATGCCCTGGGCATCCAGCCCCAGCGCCACATTGTCCCAGACCGTGCGCCAGGGAAACAGCGTCGGGTCCTGGAACACAACGACGCGTGACGGATGCGGACTTCTGATGCGGACCTCGTCCTCGCGCAGCGTTCCCGCTTTGGGTTTGTCCAGGCCGGCGACAAGCCGCAGCAAGGTCGACTTGCCGCAGCCGGACGGCCCGAGCAGCGCGACGAACTCGCCGGGCTCGACGGCGATGCTGACCTCGCTGAGCACGGGGAGCTCGGCGCCGTCGATGTCGAAGGCGTGGCTGACCTGCTCGATGTCGAGGGCGGCGCCTGCGGCCGCATGCGCGATCGCTTCGGCGAAAGCAGCTTCTACCATTTCACGGTCCCCTTCTGCCAGACCAGCAGGCGGTCGCGGATCGCAAACAGCAGCGTGATCGCGCCGGAGCAGAGCAGCGACATCACGATCAGCGCCGCATACATGTTGGCGTAGGCCGCCCAGCCCTGCGCCCATTGCAGGTACCAGCCGAGCCCGGCCTTGACGCCGATCATCTCGGCAACGACCAGCACGGCAAAGGACGCGCCGAGCCCCATGAACAGACCGACGAAGACATGCGGCAGCGCCGCGGGGATCGCGACCTTCAGCACCAGGAAGGACGGTTTTGCGCCGAGCGTGCGCGCGACGTCGTAATAGGCCGTGCTGACGCTCGCGACGCCCGACCAGGTCAGCACCGTGACGGGGAATCCGGTGGCCAGCGCGATCAGGAAGGTCGAAGCACTCCAGCTCGACGGAAAGGTGAAGAAGGCAATCGGCAGCCAGGCGGTCGCCGGCAGCGGGCCGATGAAGCGCAGCACCGGATGCACCCAATAGCCGACAGCACGCGACCAGCCGATCGAGACGCCGGTCAAAAAGCCGATTGTGGCGCCGATGAGATAACCGCCGAGCTGAAGCTTGACCGAGGCGAACACGCTGTCGAGCAGCTTTGGCAGATCGTCGGTATAGACCTCGATGATGGATTGCGGCGGCGGAAAGAACGGCAGCGGCAGCCACGCCAATTTGGCGGTCGCGACCTCCCACAAGGTCAGGAAAGCTCCGAGCGCGATAAGCCACGGCGCGCGCTGGCGCAGGGCCCGGCCGGCCGGGCCGAGATAGTCCGCGCCGACGGTCCCGAACAGGGCGATGGCGGCGATGACGAAGGCGGCGATGCCGAGCGAATGCGTGCGCGACCAGTCGCCGACGTCCTTCCACCACAGGCAGGAGAGACCGAAGGCGATCCAGGCGGCGCTGGCGGCCACGCCCGCACCGGATTCCTGGACCCAGGTCGCAAGCCACGGCGCGTGCGAGGTGCGCGGCGCGCCGGACGCGAGCCCGTCAGACAGAGAATACGTCGACATAGATGCGCTCCGCAAATTTGGTCGTGTCGGTGCTCTGCTTGAAGACCTGCACGCTCTTGAGATCGTCGGCATAGGCCTTGAGCTCGCGCTTCAGCACCTCCCCCGTGGGGTGATGATGATGCGTGTGGTAGCGCACCATGCCCTCGATGTCGGCGAGCGTTGCCGCCTTCGGTGCGTAGGGCTGGAACGACTTGGCCGCCAGCGACGGGTTCTGCGAGGTGAACATCGCGGCGTCGAGCAGCGCCTGGGTGATGGCGCGGGCGACCTGCGGCTCCTCGCGCACCAGGCTGCCGCGCAGGCCCACGATGCAGCAGCTCTTGTCGCGATAGTCGCCGTCGAGATTGGAGGCGACCTCCTTGTACTGGGTGTCCTTCAGCCAGAGATAGGCCAGCGGATCGCCTGACAGGAAGGCCTGCACCTCGCCCTTCTCCACCGCGACGTTGAGGAGGTTGCCGGGATAGGCACGCCAGTCGACGTCCTTGTTCGGGTCGATGCCGAGTTTTGCAAGCTGGATCGAGAAGAAATTCTTGTCGGGCCCGGCGAGATCGCCGACGGCGACGCTTCTGCCCTTGAGATCGGCAAGCTTGGTCACGCCGGAATCGGCGCGGCTCAGCACGCGCATGCAGCCGCCATGGGTGCCGGCGGCGATCTTGACGTCAAAGCCCTGCTCCAGCGGCTTCAGCCAGCGCAGCGCCATGCCGAGACCGGCGTCGCTCTTTCCGGTGGCGATCGCCTCGAGCAGCTGATCGGTCGAGCCGGAATAGTTGACGAGCTCGACGTCGAGATTCTGCTTCTGGAAGAAGCCGTGCTCGATCGCGACCGGCAGCGGCGCGAGGCAGACCGCGCCGGCATTCCACGACAGTTTCAGCTTGCGCGGCGCGCCTGACAGCACCGGGCCATCCGACGCCGTCCGGCACAGCGGGAACTCCGAGAAGTCGACGCCGGATCCGATCGCCTGCGGCGCAAAGGCCTGCGCGCCTAGCGCACCGAGCGGCGCGGCGAAGGCCGCCGCAAGCCCCGCCTGGAGCAAGTGGCGCCGGTCGAGCCTCGATCCGCCGCGCTTGTTGTCGTTGTTCATCGGCCTCTGGCTCCTGCGCTGGCATGGCTCCGCCGCATGTACAACGGTTCGCGTTGCGCACATTTCCTGCGGAGCTGCGTTGAGAGAAAATCTTTCCGTCGGCGCTTCGCGCGCCGCGTTGATGCGATGCGCAAATCATGCGGCGCGTTCCTCGCACCGTCAATGAAATGGAATTTCGAATGTTGCGCGAAGCGAAGACATTCTCTCCACCGGCGCGCGCGAGAACGATGAAACGATTTTCGCCGAAGCACCGGCCCGCGCTTCGTATCACGACTCCGTCACCCGCATCATTTTCGCGCGATTTCGTGCGCGTGCACGGCGTGTTCTCGAAAGCGGTCATTCGCTGAAACGTCCTTGCCCGGCGCGCGCGCAATACGGTTGGCCATTTCATTGACTGCGCATCGCGCGCTCATAGACTTGATCGTCCAGCTGCATCGTTCGCTCGCGCGTCGTGAGCAGGGCAAAAAAGACAGATCAACAAGACAGGCCACATGAGCATCAATTCCCACGATCGTTCCATCACGCGCCGGTTGGCATTCTCGCTGTTTGCTGCCGCCGTCACCTTGTCGACGGCGGCGTCGTCGTTCGCGGCCGACAGGGCCGTGCTCCGCGTCGGCGACCAGAAGGGCGGCAACCGCTCGCTGCTGGAGATTTCAGGCTTTGCGAAAGACCTGCCCTACAAGATCGAATGGTCGGAATTCCCGGCGGCCGCGCCGATACTGGAAGCGCTCAACGCCGGCGCGCTCGACGTCGGCTACACCGGCGATCTCTCGTTCCTGACGGTCTATGCCGCCGGTGCGCCGATCAAGGCGATCGGCGGCACCAGGTCGGACGCGAAAACGCAAGCGATCCTGGTGCGCCAGGATTCACCGATCAAATCGGCCGCCGACCTCAAGGGAAAACGCCTCGCCGGCACGCGCGGCGGCTGGGGACAGTTCCTGATCGACGCGACGCTGGAGAAAGCACAGATCAGGATCGAGGATGCGACCTTCGCGCCGCTCGGCCCCGTCGATGCCAAGGTCGCGCTGGTGGCCGGCTCGATCGACGCATGGGCGGTGTGGGAGCCCTATGTCTCGTTCGCAACGCTAAAGGACAAGGCGCGCGTGATAGCCGACGGCGAAGGCCTGACGCCGACCATCACCTTCATCGTCGCCTCCGACAGCGCCATCGCCACCAAGCGCGCGGCGGTGCAGGACCTCGTGCAGCGGCTGAACAAGGCGCGGCTCTGGTCGCTGGATCACCTCGACGAATATGCCAGGAGCACGGCCGAGCTGACCAAGCTGCCCGAGGACGTGCTACTGTCGGCCTACGCTGCACAGCGCACCAGCCCGATTCCGATCGACGAAAACGTCGTGAAGGAGGTGCAGGAAGCATCCGACCGTTCGACGCGCTACGGCATCCTGCCGAAGACGCTCGACGTCAGCAAAGCCGTCGACCGCAGCTTCACCGCCGCGGCCGCAGGATCGAACTAGCGCGGAGGCGGCGAGATGCGCAGGCTGCGTCTCAAAGCCGGCCCGCTGCATCTCGCCGCAATCGTGCTCGCCCATCTCGCCTGCATGAGCTTGATCGTGTGGCTGTCGCTCTAGAGCATGATCCGGAAGACTGTGAAGCGGTTTTCCGAACGATCATATGCTCAAGCAAAAAGCTCTTACCAGTACCCGCCGTAATACGGGCGCGGCCGGTAGTAGCCGTAATACGAACGGTAGGGGCGATAGTATCGCGGGTAGGCCGGCCCGTAGCCGTAACCGTAATAGGCCGGCGCATAGCCGTAGCCCGGTCCCGGATATCCATAGCCATAGTACGGCCCGCCGCCGTAATAGCCGTAGGGACCGCCGCTGGCGATGGCGCCGCCGATGATCGCGCCGGCAGCGAGGCCGCCGAGCCCCCATCCAAAGCCTCGGCCACGCCAGTAGACCGGCGTGACGTCATCGCCGGCCGCGGCCTTCATGGTCGCGACATTGGTCGGCAGCGGGGCCGCTGTCGCCTGCCCCAAATGGCCAGCCACGACCGCAGCCGTGAGCGAACAGGCAATTGCCGTTTTCCAGATCGTCATCGTCTCACCTCCTGACTGACGTTTCGGTTTGGAAAGTGATCCGGGCGCCATGATTCAGGCATCCCAGCGTTAAGTCAAAGCCTCGAGCTTGCGTGCAGCGCACAAGATGCCGCACCTGCCTGAAATGTGATCATCCGCGATGCCGAGATGACACCGGGACGACGGCGCGGGAGAGTTGAGATCGGCGGCAAAGCGTTAAGCTTTCCATGTGTTCGCAACCAACAAGCACCTTCCCGATTTACTATTCGTACCGTTACTATCGGTTCCAATGGTGCGCGGCCGGAAGGCACTTCGCGAGAGCCCGAGCTTGCGCCGGACGAGTGGGAGGATGACATGAGTGCCGCCGGAAATGAGCCGCTTGCCCGCCAGGCTTTGGCGTTTGTCCTGGCCGGTGGTCGCGGCAGCCGGCTGCTGGAATTGACCGACCGGCGCGCCAAGCCCGCGGTCTATTTCGGCGGCAAATCCCGCATCATCGATTTCGCGCTGTCGAATGCGGTCAACTCCGGCATCCGCCGCATCGCGGTCGCCACCCAGTACAAGGCGCACAGCCTGATCCGGCATCTTCAGATGGGCTGGAACTTCTTCCGTCCCGAGCGCAACGAGAGTTTTGACATCCTGCCTGCGAGCCAGCGCGTCTCGGAGAGCATGTGGTATGTCGGCACGGCGGACGCGATCTACCAGAACATCGACATCATCGAGTCGCACAACGCTCGCTTCATCGTGGTGCTCGCCGGCGATCATATCTATAAGATGGATTACGAGGTGATGCTGCGGCAGCATGTCGACAGCGGCGCCGACGTCACGGTCGGCTGCCTCGAAATGCCCCGCGCGGAATCAAGCGGCTTCGGCATCATGCATATCGACGAGAACGGCTGGATCCAGCAGTTCCTCGAGAAGCCCAAGGATCCGCCGCCGATGCCGGGCAAGCCGGATGTCTCGCTCGCCAGCATGGGCATCTACGTATTCGACTCGAAATTCCTGTTCGACCAGCTCAAGCGCGACGCCGAGGATCCGCACTCCAACCACGATTTCGGCAAGGACATCATCCCCTACATCGTCAAGAACGGCCGCGCCATCGCGCATCAGTTCTCGACCTCCTGCGTGCGCACCGGCACCGAACCGCGCTCCTACTGGCGCGATGTCGGAACGGTTGATGCATACTGGGCCGCCAATATCGACCTCACCGACGTGGTGCCGGAGCTCGATCTGTTCGACCGCGCCTGGCCGATCTGGTCCTATTCGGAGATCACGCCGCCCGCGAAATTCGTCCACGACGAGGAGAGCCGGCGCGGTTACGCCGTCAGCTCGCTGGTTTCTGGCGGCTGCATCATCTCGGGCGCCTCGCTGCGCCGCTCGCTGCTGTTCACCGGCGTGCGCATCAACTCCTATGCCAATGTCGAGAACGCCGTGATCATGCCTTACGTCCATGTCGGGCGCGGCGCGCGGCTGAAGAACGTCGTGATCGACCGCGGCATCGAGATTCCGGAAGGACTTGTCGTCGGCGAGGATCCCGAGCTCGACGCCAAGCGCTTCCGGACCACCGAGCAGGGCATCACGCTGATCACCCAGCCGATGATCGACAGGCTCAATACATGATGCCTGTTCGCGTCCTCGCGGTCGCTTCTGAAGTCTACCCCATCGTCAAGACCGGCGGCCTCGCGGATGTCGCCGGCGCGCTGCCGATCGCGCTGAAGGCGCACGGCGTCGAGATGCGCACGCTGATGCCGGGCTACCCGGACGTGATGCGGCTGCTCGCGGGCGCGGATGAAATCCGGCGCTGGCCGGATTATTTCGGCGGGCCGGGCCGGTTGCTTGCCAGCTCGCACGAGGGGCTCGACCTGTTCGTGCTCGATGTGCCGCATCTCTACGCGCGGCCGGGCAACCCCTACGTCACCGCCGAAGGCACCGACTGGCCGGACAACGGCATACGCTTCGCCGCGCTGTCGCGCATTGCAGCCGATATCGGCCACGGTCTCGTCGCAAGCTTCGTGCCCGATGTCGTGCATGCCCATGACTGGCAGGCCGGGCTGGCACCGGCCTATCTGCACTACGATGGCGGGGCGCGCCCCGGCACCGTCATGACCATTCACAACATGGCCTATCAAGGCAAGTTCGACCGCACGCTCGCGGACGCGATCGGCTTGCCCCAGCATGCGTCGTTCGACGTCCACGGCCTCGAATATTTCGGCGGCGTCAGCTTTTTGAAAGCCGGCCTGCAGCTGGCCGATCGCATCACCACGGTGTCGCCGACCTACGCGCATGAAATCCAGAGCGACGAAGGCGGCATGGGGCTCGGCGGCTTGCTGCGCGAGCGTGCCAGCGTGCTGAGCGGCATCCTCAACGGCATCGACATCGAAGTGTGGAATCCGCAAACCGATCCGCATATCGCCTATCGGTTCGGCGCCGAGGAGCTGTCGTTTCGTTCGGCCAACAAGGCGGCGCTGCAGCAGCGGCTCGGCCTCGATCCGCGGCCGGATGCGCTGCTGCTCGGCGTCATCAGCCGCCTGTCGTGGCAGAAGGGGCTCGATCTGCTGCTGGAGTCCATGCCCACCATCCTGGGCGATGGGATGCAATTGGCGCTGCTCGGCAGCGGCGATGCTGAACTGCAGGATCGCTACCAGGGAACCGCACGCGGACATCCGGGCCGGATTGCGGCCGTGATCGGCTATGACGAGGCGCTCGCGCATCTGATCCAGGCCGGCTCTGACGCCCTGATTGTGCCGTCGCGGTTTGAGCCGTGCGGGCTAACCCAGCTCTGCGCCCTGCGCTATGGTGCCGTGCCGATCGTGTCGCGTGTGGGCGGCCTCGCGGATACCGTGAACGAGACGACCGGCTTCACATTCGGGCCCGTGACATCGGCAAATCTCTCGGCAGCGCTGGGGCGCGCGAGCTTCACCTTCCATGACAAGTCCGCGTGGCGGCAATTGCAGCTCGCGGGCCTTGCGACCGACGTCTCCTGGCGCAACCGGGCGGGCGAGTACGCGACGCTCTATCGCAACCTGGTGGCATCCCGCGGGCGCAATGCGTAGGCCGGATTAGCGAAGCGTAATCCGCCCTGCGAAAATCATCCAAACACATACGACGCCATCGCGACGCTTGCGACCTCGTCGACGAAGACGCGCTTGCCGACGTCGCTGCCGGCGGCGCCTGCCGCGACCATCAGCGGCAGCAGATGGTCCTCGCGCGGGTGGGCGAGACGTGCGCTCGGCGCGTTCTCCCAGTCGACCAGCATCGCGTTGCGGCGGGCCGCATCCGGGTTGCTGATCGCCTCGTTCAGGTAGGCTTCGAAATCATACGAGACGGGCTTGGACTCCGCGCGGCCAAAACCGCGCATGTTGTGATAGGTGAGCCCGCTGCCGACGATCAGAATGCCCTCGTCGCGGAGCGAGGCGATCGCCTGCCCGACCCTGATGTGCTCGGCCGCGTCGTAGCTCGACTTCAGCGACAGCAGCACGATCGGCATGTCGGCGTTCGGATACATCAGGCCGAGCGGCACGAAAGTGCCGTGGTCAAACCCCTGATTGGGATCTTCCCGGCAATGGAGGCCGGCGTGCTTGAGCAGCGCGCTCACCTCCGCAGCGAGCTCGGGCTGGCCCGGCGCCGGATATGTGATGTGATAGGTATGCTCGGGGAAACCGTAATAGTCGTACACCATCGGCGGATGCGCCGACGTCGACACGGTGAAGGCGTCGGCCTCCCAATGGCCGGTGATGACGAGCACCGCCTTCGGCCGCTCGGGAAGAAGCTGCGGCAAACGGCCGAACTCAGCAGCCGTCTTGGCATATTGCACTCGCCTGTCTTCCATAAACGGCCAAGGGCCGCCGCCGTGCGACAAAAACAAGGTCGGTAATCGCGTCATGGATGTCGGCTCGCCTGTTTCACAACATGCGCGTGCGAACGGCCCGCGCGAACGGCGGCGAGCATAGGCAAACCGGTATGGTTAGCAAGCCGTTAACGATTTACCGCCCACAATCCAACCGTGGCCGAAGGAACGGCCAGAAGACAAGTGAGACGTGAGATGAGGAAGTTTGCGCTGGGGGACGTCGTCAACAGTGACAAGGGACGCCGCGGCATCGTTCGCGCCGCCTACCGGTCCAGGGAAGGCCAGCAGTTCTATGCCGTCGAGAAGGACGGCGCGATGGACTATCTGGAAGAAGACCGGCTGAGCCCGGCGCCGCGCGTCGAGCTCGCGGCCTAAGTCCAACTCATTTTTTGCTTTCGCCTGCGAGCCGGTCCAGACGCTCCCCCCAAGGGTCGTCGCCGCTCGCGGTACGATCATTCGCGATCAGCAACAGATGGTCGCGATCCGCGGCAGCATCCCAATGCGGCAGCTCTGCGCCGTTGGGGTCGCCACTCCTGGCGAAGTTGATCCAGTAGGCCCGCATGCGGTTTGCGACCTCGCGGTCGCGTCGCGAGAAGATGCCCGCACCGGGCACGCCCTCCACGCCGAAGATGAACTGCAACTCGCGCCCATGGCCTTCGTCGGGATTGCCGCGCCTGCCTTCCGGCACATAGGCAAAGCGGTAGCGGAAGGTCGGCGCGCCGGTCGCGGCATGAAGCCGGGCGAGCATTCGCACCGGCTCGGAGAAGACCTTGTCGGTGTAGAAGCTCGCCGCAACGTCTGAGGACCTTGCGGCATCGGGATAGAGCTTGCGCAGCTCGTCGATGCTCTCGCCCGACGCGGACAGCATCTCCTTGATCTCGAGCTCGCTGTCGTAACGCGTCTCGTCGTCGTTCGAGCCGATGATCAGGGGAATGCGGCTCTCATGTCCTGCCGCAAATCCCGCGGCAATGTCTTCTGTCACCAGATCTCCATCCATCGCCGGCATAAAGCTGCGCGGCGATTTCTCCAGCAGACGCTTCTCACCAGCAAGCAGACGCGCCGGTTCGGCGGCACGCAGATCCGCCTGTTGCCCGAGCGCGGTGACAAATTGCCGGCCTGCGGCTTCGGCCTCCTGCGACGACGGCAGGCGCGTGCGGCCGGGCACCGATTGCAGAATGGCTTTCTGGAAGAGATTGCGGGATTGCGCGCACAGCATCAGCAGTGCGATCGATGTGGCGCCGGCGCCGTTGCCGAACAGCGTGACGTTGTTCGCATCGCCGCCGAAGGCCGCGATGTTCTCATGCACCCAGCGCAGCGCCGCGATCTGGTCCATCAGGCCGAAATTGCCGGAGCCGCCGTCCGACAGCGCGGGATGCGTCAGCCAGCCGAGCGCACCGAGACGATAATTCACGGTGACCACGATGAGCCCGGCCTGCGCGAGCCTCGCACCATCGAACAGTGGATCATTGGCGGTGCCCTTAACGAAACCACCACCATGGATGAACACCATCACCGGCAGCGGTCCGTCGACGCCGAAGGGACGAAACACGTTGAGCGTGAGGCAATTTTCGCGTCCGGCCGGCAGCGATGGCTGGAGACAGGGCGCGCCATATTCGTAGGCCATGCTCATCTCCGAACTCTCGGGCAAGGCTTGCGGCGGACGCCAGCGCAGGCTGCCTGCCGGCGGCGCTGCATAGGCAAGCCCCTTGAACGATGCCACCTCGCCTTCGACGGCGCCGAGCATCTGGCCTTCGCGCGTCAACGCAAATGGAAATTGCCCAACCGGCTGGGCCACGGCCCTGCCGGTGCAGAGCAATGCAAAGGCTGCAATGAACGCAAGCAGGGACCGCATCTTCAGGGGATCTCGATGCGCGAATTGTTCCCCGGCAGGTTACGTCCGAGCCCCGCAGTGAGGCAAGCGCTGTGGCGGGAGCTAGTCGCCCCTGGCAATAATCTCCGCCAGCGCGCGCCGTGCGATGATGCCGAGCTCGCCGAGCGTGGAGTGGCCGGATCGCGCCGCCTCGATCAGGCGCTCGGCGATGAACCTGCGGCTGTCGTGATCGCCGCCATGCGGCAATTGGCGGCACGTCTCCTCCAGGACGACGTCCATGTTGGCTTTGGTTCGCTCACTCAACTCTGTCATGACGCCCTGGCTTGTAGCCGCAAGCATACACAGACGGATCGTGCATGATTATCCGGGCAATCACGGCCATGGTGCATCGCGATGCGTGCATTGACGCAAGCTTCGCGCCGCCACGATGACGCCGCAAACGGGACTACCGAAGATTGCACCTGCTCTGATGACAAGCCGGGCCTGCGGCGCTAGCCTGCCGGCAAAATAAAATACACGGGAGGAATACCATGCCGGACGCAATGGTCGCCGCACGTGAGTCCAAGGCGGCGAGTGGAACAGCTCAACAGGTCGATGTTGCCGTGGTTGGCGCCGGATTTGCCGGCCTCTATCTACTCCATCGCCTGCGCAAGGCCGGCCTCTCCGCCGCCGGTCTCGACGAAGCCGGCGACGTCGGCGGCACCTGGTACTGGAACCGCTATCCCGGTGCGCGCTGCGATATCCAGACCATCGACTACAGCTACACGTTCGATCCGGAACTCGACAAGGTCTGGACCTGGTCGGAGAAATACGCCACCCAGCCCGAGATCCTGCGCTATCTCGGCTTCGTCGCGGACCGCTACGACCTGCGCCGCGACATCCGCTTCAAGACCAAGGTCACCGAAGCCAAGTGGGACGAGACGGCCGAGCGCTGGCAGCTCACCACCGACAATGGCGCACCGGTCTCCTGCCGCCATTACATCATGGCCACCGGCTGCCTCTCCGCGCCAAAACCGCCGGAGATCGACGGCGTCGGGGATTTCAAGGGCGAGGTCTATTTCACCGGACGCTGGCCGCATGACGGCGTCAATCTCGCCGGAAAACGCGTCGCCGTGATCGGCACGGGATCGTCGGCCATCCAGTCGATCCCGCTAATTGCCGAACAGGCCGCGCTTCTGACCGTGTTCCAGCGCACGCCGAATTTCGCGCTGCCTGCGCATAACGGCCCCTCGCCGGCCGATCGCAGGGACCTGTTCCAGAGCGACCGCGCGGCCTATCGCGAGCAGGCGCGCCAGTCGATGGCCGGCGTGCCCTACCCGCAGCAGACGGCGGTGAGCTGGCAGCTCAGCGACGCCGAGCGGCGCGAACGCTTCGAGGTGGCCTGGGGCAAGGGTGACCTCGTCTATATCCTCACGCAGCTCTGGGCCGACCAGGGCGTCGACTTCGACGGCAACAAGCTGATCTGCGATCTCATTCGCGAGAAGATCTCGGCGGCCGTGAAGGATCCGGAGACGGCGGCAGCGCTGATGCCGCACGATCATCCCTTCGGCGCCAAACGTCCCTGCCTCGATACCAACTACTACGCGACCTACAACCGGCCGAACGTCACGCTGGTCAATCTGCGCCAGGAGCCGATCAAGGCGATCACCGCAGGTGGCATCACCACCGGCAAACGCAACGTCGACGTCGACGTCATCGTGTTTGCGACCGGCTTCGACGCCATGACCGGCGCGATCCGCGCCGTGCATCCGATCACTGGTCGCAACGGCAAGTCGCTCAGCGATGTCTGGGCGCAGGGGCCGCAGAGCTATCTCGGTCTCACGGTCGAGGGTTTCCCGAACTTCTTCATGATCACCGGACCCGGCAGCCCGTCGGTGCTGTCGAACATGGCGGTCTCGATCGAGCAGCATGTCGACTGGGTCGTCGACCGCCTCGCCGCATTGCGCGACGCCGGCTTCACCACGATCGAGCCGACCGTGACGGCGCAAGCCGGCTGGGGCCGGCACATGGCCGACTGCTCGATGGTGACGCTGCACCGGCTCGCCAACACCTGGTACACGGGCGCCAACGTGCCCGGCAAGGTGCAGGGCCTGATGCCCTACACCGGCGGCGTCGGCCCCTATCGCAGCATCTGCGACGAGGTCGCGAGCCGCGGCATGCTCGGCTTCAGGCTCACCGGCCCCAACGTCGCCGCGCAATGCAATGACGGCGAGGTGGTGCGGCTGCAGCCGGACGTGCGGCTGGTGCTGAACCTGCTGGCGTCGCTGAACCTGCCGCCGATCGAGTCGATGGGCGCGATCGGCGCGCGTGCCTTCGTCAACGAGTTCAACAAGGGCCGGCCCGCGGGACGGCCGATCGGCGACGTCGTCGACGGCACCCTGCCCGGCGCGGATGGCCCGCTGCCTTATCGCCTCTACAAGCCGGCCACACCGGGCCCGCATCAGATCGTGGTCTATTTCCACGGCGGCGGCTGGGTGCTCGGCGACGAGCAGTCGGACGAGCCGTTCTGTCGTGACATGGTGCGGCGAACCGGCATGAGCTTTGTCAGCGTCGGCTATCGCCACGCGCCGGAGCATCGCTTCCCCACCGCGGCCGAGGACGGCTATGCGGCGACGCGCTGGATCGCCGGGCATCTGGCCGAGCTCGGCGGCAAGCCGGATCCGGTGCTGGTGGCAGGCTGGAGCGCCGGCGGCAACATCGCTGCCGTCACCTGCCAGCTCGCGCGCGACCGCGGCGGGCCCGAGATCGCCGGCCAGCTGCTGGTGTGTCCGGTCACCGACTGCAGCTTCGACCGGCCCTCCTACAACGACAATGCGACCGGCTACTTCCTGACGCGATCGCTGATGGACTGGTTCTGGGACCTCTACTGCTCGCCGGCCGACCGCACCGATCCGCGTGTCTCGCCGCTGCGCGGCAAGGTCGCCGGCCTGCCGCCGGCCTTCGTCGTCACCTGCGAGTTCGATCCATTGCGCGACGAGGGGATCGCCTATGCGGAAGCGATGGGGGCCGCCGGCGTCCCGGTCGAGCAGCTGAAAGCCCGCGGCCATTTCCACTCGTCCTTTCCGATGGTCGACGTGGTGATCACCGGCGTCCAGGGCCGGATGCAGATGGCTCAAGCCTTGCGGCGCTTTGCCGGGCTGCCGCCGGAGGTCAGTCGCGGCGACGAGACCGGCCACAGCCATGAAAGCCCGGGGCACAAAATCGCAGCTGCCGCGAGTTAAGCCGCCATCGGCCGGGAACCTTTTCCCGGCCGCCGCATTACCGATGCGTGGCATTGAGATGCAGCGATGGGTATGGGCCCCGGCACGGCAGATTGCGTGCTGGGGCTCTTGTTGCGTGAGGCGGGGACGATGGGTGGCGTATCAGTTGAGTCAAAAATCGATTTCAGCGCGCGCGCCGTGCTGCACAAATGGCCGTCACTCGGAAACCAGCGCCGGCCGGACCGCGCGTCCTATCAGGTGAGCGAAGGCACGCTCGACGAGTGCATCTCGGCCTTCATGGAAAAGCCCGCGCCGACCCGGCATCTCTATGAGATCCACACCGCGCCGCAGCCGCCGCTGGTCACGGACATCCTCTCGCCCGAACACATCGCAGAGCTGTCGCGGCTGCGGGAATTTCTCTGATTGCCGGTGGGCGAGCGGCTGCACGCGCACGACGAACGTCTTAGCCGCTTCCGCCGGCTTGGGTAGGAACCTTCTTCCGGTTTTTCCTGTTAATAGGATCGGAAGCCAATCCAAAGCCAAGACGTGAGCAACTCACATGCTTGAAGCTGGCGCGCAAGTCCCGGTCGTGCCCTTTGGCGCAGATCAAACGCTGTTCGTGGTGATCGATCGTCTCGACGAAGCGACTGAAATCCGGGTCGAACGAAGCGATCTCGACGCTACGATCAGCGAGCTCGTCGCGGGCTGCTTTAACGACCCCATCAAGGTGATCTCGTTCAACACGCTCGAGCACTGGATGAAGGACATCTCGACCGATGTCGCTGATGAGATCCAGGCACGGTGCGGCGTCGATGGCGTGACGCTGCCCGACTATCTCAGCGATTTCGTCGAGAGCCATAGATGACCCGCCTGCCGGCGATGACCTCGATCTCGCGGCGGCGCTCGCCGGCGAAGGTCAGCAGCTTCTCGATCGTCGGCGTATCCGTGATCCGTTTGGCAAGCCGCTCGGCGCGCGCTGCCTGATCTTCGAGATACTGGATCGTGTTCAAGCGCCGTCCCCCCAAAGCCCCGAATTGCCGGGCACCCATGGTGCGGGAGAGCAGCTAACAGCCGGTTAAACGCGGCACGCCGACGGCGATCAACAACGCTCTATCGCACGACGTCGAGCCGGACATTGGTGATGCCCTTGTCGACCATGCCGAGCGCCTCGGCCGCGGAGGGCGAGATGTCGACCACGCGGCCGCGAACGAAGGGCCCGCGATCGTTGACCCTGACGGTCACGGCGCGGCCGGAGGAGACGTCGGTGACGCGCAGCCTGGTGCCGAACGGCAGGCTCGGGTGAGCCGCGGTCAATTCGTTCTTGTCGAACTTCTCGCCGCTCGCAGTTTCCGTGTCCGAATAGAAGCTCGCAACGCCACGCGAGGCCGTAGGCCTTGCGTCCGCGGTCTCGCTGGGAACCCGCACCCGGCTGATCGGCCGCGGATGCAGCGCCGCCACGCGGTGCGGCCGCTCGATCGCGACCTGCCGGCCGGTGCTGGCAAGGTCAGCCTTCTGGCGGCCAACCGGTGATTGCGCGCACGCGGCAAGCGAGGCGGCGCCGATAATGGCGAGCAACAACCGGCTCGAGGTTGCCGGCGAAATCCGGGCCGTTTCGGCAGTAGTTTCTGCACTTGCAAAGCGAGACATGATGCGCCCTCCGAACAACCCCAAGTTTCGGTGGGCAATGAGGGCAGAACCTTGGCTGAACAAAAGCGGCCTTGCGACCGCCAGCGTTTCGCGCCGGCTGTGATGAATCCACCACAGTTAGCTGTCCTGAATCGAAACAGGCTTGCGAAAAATCACCCCGATGCGGCGCGCCAGATGATCGGGCGCGTCTCCGGCCGCGCTTCGCCGCTCGCGACCTCACCGCTGATGAGCCGCATCAACTCGCGCCGATAGAGCAGCCGCCAGCCGGTTTTCAGGCTGGCGAGAAAGTCGAGCTCCCGTTGCGTCAGCATGTACATCATGAACCCGGTCAGCTTGCGAGGGCCGCGCCGAATTCGCGGGGGCCCGCTACCTAACGTAGTGTTACGTATCGTAACGCTCGCGGCGCTCGTGTGCAAGCCGCGATTGGCGCAAACGCGGCGCCGTCCCGCCGCGCCGCTAGAAATTCGGCCCCAGCGCGATCTTGGTGATCGTTCCGTTCCTGACGCCGATGCGCCATTCCGCAGAGCCTTTGGCGAACTGGGCGACATAGATGTCGCTGTCGAGCGCGGTGACGCCGCGGAACGAGACCGCCCGCAACGCCCCGAGCCGCGCCACGATGGCCTGGTCGAACGGAAGCTGCTGACGCGTGATGTTGGCGACCTCGGTGGTCATATGGTCGTAGTCGGGCTGCCCCTTGCCGATGCCCTCGATATAGTGCCGCAGCATCGCCTCGCCATTGGCGATCGGGACGGCGCGACGCGACGCACGCCCCGGCCTGGCACTGACGTTCGAGGCCTCGACATTATGGAAGCGCGTCTGCCGGCCCGGCACCAGGATCTCCATGCACTTCCCTGACTTGTCGGCAATGACCCATGGGCTGTTCACGGTGGTCAGCGCGGCCCAGGTCATGTCCGACCTGACGACGCTCTGCGCCTTGCGCTCGCCGTCAGCGCCGAGATTGAAGACGTTAATATCGGCATCCGTCTCGTTGTAGAGCATGATCCTGATCGGCGAGGTGCCGGCGTGGCCGCGCACATTCGCCTCTTCCGAGCAGGAGACGATGCCGCCAAGCTCGTCATTGCCGTCGGGCCGGAAGATCACGTCGCCGGCCTTGCCGTCCGGCTCGAGCAGCACGCGGAATTCCGCCGTGCCGTTCTCGAACTTGGCGCCATAGATGTCGTAGCCGCCGGGCCCGACGCCGCGGAAGAAGATCGTCTCGATCGCACCGAGCGCCACGAAGGTCGCGCGCAATTCGTCGAGCCGACGATGGATGCTGGCGGCGAGCGGCGCGCTCATGCGATCATAGTTCGGCGTGCCGCGGCGCAAATCCTCGATCCCCGTGAGGATCGCCTCCTTGCTGCGCGCAGCCGGGACCTGCTCCCTGAACCTGTCAGGGACTTCCGCCAGGCGGCGCGCGAAGTCGGCCTCGATCGCCTGAGCCGCTGCTGCATCGATCCGCTGCGCGAGGCGGGCGCCGGAGGTGGCGTTCTGGACCAGCACGCGCGAGACGCCGGCCGCGTCATCGCGCAGGAAGATCAGGAGATGATCGCCGTGGACGGAGAACGCGCCAGTGCCCTCGGCAAGAACCGGCGCTCGGCCCTGCCCGGTCTCCTGCACTTGCAGACTATCGCCATCGCGCCGCACGGTGAGCACGCGGCCCGGCGCGATCCTGTACCAGCCGACATATTGATCGAGCGACACCGGGTCCGTAGCCGGCGCCGGCATCTCGGCAACGCGAACGGCGCGCACGTCGCGGCCATTCATGCGCAGCGTCAATTCGGACGAGCGACGCTCCGCATCAACAGGGAACGTGATCTCGCCGAACGACGCCGCATAGGACGCCGTGCCGTCGCTGGCGACGGTCAGGCGCAGCCTGCGTTGTCCGGTGAGCTGCCCGTAGATTTCGTCGCCCTCGCGGAAGATGGCGAACACCGAGGCAGGGCCCATGACGTTGAAATTGACGGCGTAGAAATTGACGAACGGATGATAATGCTCGGCCGGCACCTGGCCGAGATCTGCGCCGGCGGGCACCGGATCCGGCGTGCGATAGGCGATCATGCCGGCCGACACGATCACGACAGGCACGATCGCGGCCGCGATCCACAGCCGCTTGCGCCAACCGACCGCTGCGGGCATGGCGGCGGCTGCGATAATGCGTTCGACCCGCGCGCGCACGGTCGAAGCCCGCGCCATCGCAAGCTCCATCGGCCGCGGCTTCACGGAGGTCGCGACGTCGAGCAGGATTTCGGCGTAGGACAGCCGGTCGTCGATCATCTCGATCGCGCGGGCATCGCTGATGATCTCGGCAAGCTCTGCAAGGCGCGCCAGCTGCCACCAGGAGAACGGGCTGAACCAGAACACCGCGCGGTTGAGCGAGGCGAGCAAGAGGACGTAGAAATCGCCATTGGCGACATGCGCGCCCTCATGGGCGAGCACGGCGAGGCGCTTCTTCGCGTCCCAGCCGAAAAACTGCGGCGGCACCAGGATGGTCGAGCCGAAGGTGACGGGGCCGCCGACGTCGCGGCTGACGCGCACATCGGCATCGATCATCTCACGGCTTTTCACCGGCTTCGCCGCGCGCGCCAGACGCCAGGTCAGGCAGAGGCCGATGGCCAGCCGCAGCAGCATCAGGCCGGCGACGCAGGCATAGACGGTGGTGGCGACCATCCACCAGTCGATCGAGACACCTCGCTTCAGCATCGGCGCGATGGCCGCAGCGGGCGCGATCGGCAGGGACGGCTGCGGTCGCTCCAGCATCGAGAAGTCGGCCGGCCACGCTTCGTCCGGCACCGGCACCGACAACGGCATCCGGTCGATGGTGAGCGTCGGCCAATGCATCACGAACGGCATCGCCAGCGATGCCAGCAGCACGACCACCCACGCCGTCATCTGGACGTGCGGGTTGCGCACGCGAAACAGGATGAGACCGATCCAGACGACGCCTCCCAGCGCGAAGGAGCGTAACGCCGCCTCAGCCAGAGCCGCGATCATTCTTTTTTCACTCCCCTCGCCTTCTTCGCCTTAGCCACCTGGTCGGCCAGCGCACGCAATTGCTGCTGGTCGAGCATCGCATTGTCCACCATGCCGACGAGGACCTCCTCCATCGAGCCGTTGCAGAACCAGTCGACGATGCGCTGCACCGCCTTGGCCGCAACCCGCGCCCGCTCTTCGGCGGCGTGATAGACGTAGGTGCGCCCGTCCACGGTGTGGCGAGCATAGCCCTTTTCTTCCAGCCGGCGCAGCACCGTCCGCACCGTCGATTCCTTCAGGCGTCGCGATAGCCGCTCGCGCACGATTTCGGCCGTGACCGGCCCATGGGCCCATACCAATTGCATGACCTCGTGCTCGAGATCGCCCAGGTCGGGCAAACGATCGTCCATGTGGCTTACCTAACAGCTTGAGATTCTTGTAACGCTACGCAGCGTCGCACATAAGGCACGGGCAGACAACGGCGATTCCGGCTGAGCCGGGGTCGGCGTGCCGGGCTGTCGCATATGCGAAAGGGCAGGCGGCTTGCCTGCGGCCATCCTTCGAGACGCCCGCCTGCGGCGGGCCCTCAGGATGAGGACGCGTCTGCTGCGAGATACCAGACCCTCATGGTGAGGAGCCCGCCAAAGCGGGCGTCTCGAACCATGCAGGCCGAACTCTCCCGGCAGTATTCAACCGTCATAAGCGACAGGCTTGGACTGGTTCAATACTTCGGCTCGTACATCTGCGACTGGACCAGGCCCTTGACGTCGTTGGGCGCGGGTCCGTCGGCGAGCCCGCGCTGATAGGCGACATCGGCGACGGCCACCGCGATGCGGGCCGAGACCTCCCGGATGCGGGGCAGCGCAGGATAGAGGCTGCCCTGATCGAGGTCCTCCTTGCCGACGCAATTGGCGAGCGTATGCGCGGCCGCCATGAACATCTCGTCGGTCACGAGCCGCGAGCGGCTGGCGATGACGCCGAGGCCGACGCCGGGGAAGATGTAGGAGTTGTTGCCCTGGCGCGGCACGAAGGTGCGGCCATTGAGCGTGACCGGATCATAGGGGCTGCCGCAGGCGAACAGCGCGCGGCCCTCGGTGTAGCGATAGGCATCCTCCGCCGAGCACTCGGCCTTCGAGGTCGGGTTGGACAGCGCGAACACGATCGGCTGCTCGTTCAACTCGGCCATCGCCTTGAGCACCTCGGGCGTGAAGGCGCCACCCACCGCGGCGACGCCGATGATCGCCGTCGGCTTCAGCGTCTTGATCGCGGTGAGGAAGTCGGCGATCGGCGCCTGGTCCTTGTGCGCATAACGGAGCTTGTGGCCGGAGAGGCCTTCGCGACCGCCGACGACGAGGCCGCGGGAATCCACCAGCCAGTTGCGCCGGAGCGCCTCGGCTTCCGTTGCGCCCTCCGCGATCATGGCGGAGACGACGAGATCGGCGATGCCGGTCGCAGCCTCGCCTGCACCTAGGAACAGGATGCGCTGATCCCGGAGCTTGCCGCCATTGACGCGCAGCGCCGAGAACAGGCCGGCGAGCGCAACCGCTGCGGTGCCCTGGATGTCGTCGTTGAAGACGCAGGCTTCGTCGCGATATTTGTGCAGCAGCTTGAACGCGGAATGGTTGGCGAAGTCCTCGAACTGGATCAGCACATCGGGAAACGTCTTGCGCGCTGCGACCATGAATTCGTCGACGAAGCTGTCGTAAGCGTCTCCGGTGAGCCGCCGCTCGCGCAGGCCGAGATAGTAGGGATCGCTGAGGAGCTCCTCGTTGTTGGTCCCGACGTCGAGCACGATCGGCAGGCACTGCTCGGGATGCACGCCGGCGCAGGCCGAATAGAGCGAGAGTTTTCCAACGGGAATGCCCATGCCGTTGGCGCCGAGATCGCCAAGCCCCAAAATGCGCTCGCCGTCAGTGACGACGATGAGTTTTGCGGCATTGGGCCAGTTCTTCAGGATTTCCGCGATCTGGCCGCGATCGCGCGAGGAGATGAACATGCCGCGCGGCCGCTGGTAGATCAGGCCATATTTCTGGCAAGCGAGCCCGACCGTCGGCGTGTAGATGATCGGCTGGATCTCGTCGATATTGTCGACCACGACGCGAAAGAACAGCGCCTCATTGCGGTCATGCAGCGCGTTCAGCGCGACGAATTTTTCCAGGTCGGTCGGCAGCGTGCGCAGATTGGTCAGCACGCGCTCGACCTGCGTCTCCATTGTCAGCACGCAAGGCGGCAGCAGGCCACGCAGGCCGAGCGCTGTGCGCTCCGCTTCCGTGAAGGCCGTGCCCCTGTTGAGCAAGGGATCGCGCAGCAAGGCCATGCCGTGCGCGGAATCGGACGATGTCGAATGGGTGTCGACCCGAGCAGGTCTATTCACGAATTCCCCCAGGGAGTTTCTTATTGAAGGGCAAGCATTGTCGGCCAGCGTTCCATCGAGATCAAGGACGTTGCTCCTTGGGCCACGATTGTGATCTCGCACCGCAGCGAGATTTTCGCGAGAGAGCGCAGTTGCACGCGGCGAAAAAGTTAACGGCGCGGGGCAACTCGCGCTCCTCATGGTGAGGAGCGCGTCTTCGCGCGTCTCGAACCATGAAGGCCCCTATCTCGCCCGCGTCCATCCTTCGAGACGCCCGCTGCGCGGCCTCCTCAGGATAAGGAAAGCCCCTATTCCGCCTTGATATCCGCGGCCTTCACGACCGGCCACCATTTCTCGGTCTCGGCCTTCTGGAAGGTGCCGAGGGCTGCGGGCGATTGCTGGTCCACTGGCGGAATCTCCTGGCCCAGTTCGGCAAAGCGTTGCTTGACGGAAGCGTCGGCAAGTGCTGCGACGATGGCCGTGTTGAGCTTTGTGACGATCTCCTTCGGCGTGTTCTTCGGTGCCCAGATGCCGTGCCAATAGGAGATGTACAGGCCAGGCAGGCCCGCCTCGTCGACGGTCGGAATGTCGGGCGCGGACGCGAGCCGGGTCGCCGCCGTCACCGCGAACGCCTTGATCGCACCGTTTCTGTATTGCGGCAGCGAGTTCGAGGCCTGGTCGAACATGATGTCGATCTGTCCGGCGACGAGATCGATCATGGCGGGCCCGGCACCGCGGTAAGGCACGAACTGGAAGTCGGTGCCGGTCTTCTCCTTGAAGAAGACGCCGGCGACATGCGCGCCGGTGCCGGCGCCGGCCGTCCCCGCGGTGGCCTTGCCGGGATTGGCCTTGAGCCACGCGATCATCTCTTTCAGATTGTTGGCCTCGAGCGACTTTCGGCCGACGATCAGCTGCGTACCCATCGCGACCAGCGCGACCGGCTCGAAATCGGCGACCACGTCATAAGGCAGCTTGAAGATCCCGCCGTTGAGCACATGCGTGCCCCAATGGCCGATGGTGATGGTGGTGCCATCTGGCGTGGCGCGTGCAACGCGCGCGCCCGCGATGCTGCCGGAGGCGCCGGCGACGTTCTCGACCACGATGGTCGCATGCAGTTCGGTGGCAATCCGCTCGGACAGGATCCGCGCCAGCGTATCGGTGGGCCCGCCGGCCGCGAACGGGACCACCAGCGTGATCGGACGGGACGGAAACGGCTGGGCGTCGACGGGCGCGCTCCACGCCACGGATTCGATCAACGCGCAAATGACGATTACATGACCGCGCAATGCAGCCCACAGCCCCCGCATCGTTCTCTCCCACCCTTTTTGCCGCCCGCATGTCGTCAGCGGGCTGAAGCCGGAGTGAACGCTGCCGTACGGGCAGAGGCAAGCTGGAAATGATGCCGGGCCGCTTAGGGCGTGGACTCATAAACTCGAGCTGCACTTCGTGTGAGGTCCGAGTTGGGCCACAAGGCGACATCGCGCGCCAGAACTGCTACGACAGCGGCCACCCAATGATGAAGCTCTATAATCGGTGATTGGTGCGCTGCCATGCGTTACGACCTCGATCTTGTTAACCAGCTATGCCGAGAAGTCGGCCTGGTAGTGCGACTAGGTAACGATTATCGTATAGAGGTCGATCTTGGCCGTGACGCAATTCTGTGCGTTGAGAACGCCGAACGCGAGGAAGACTGCCTGATCGGTTTTCTTGGCATGCCCTGGCATGCGCACGATAATCTTATGTTCGCCGATGCTCGCGGTAACTACATCGAACTCGACTACCTCGATCTGCTCACTGGCTTGAAGGAGGGGCGCGTCCTCGTTTGCGAGCGGGAGGTGAACGGGCGAACGGTAGACATCTGGCTGGTCCACAGCGAGTACAACGACGAGCTCAAGTATCTTGAAGAAGGCGAGCGGATCATCGTGCGTCGCGCAACGGTCCAACTCGCATAATTGGACGGAGCCGACTCTTTGTGTCGGCTCTGGGTCACGAGCTGCGGTCAGCACGAGCGCGAGTCTGGTCCGGTCTACCCTCGACAGCCGACGTGTTTGCAGGCCACGCATAGTTCGGCTTAGGGCCAAAAGCTGACGATAGTGCGGACGTCAATGTTAGCTACAAGTGCCAAATTGCGCGATCGCAACAATTGATGCCGTGCGTCGTGCCGCACCCCATTAGCGTTGCCGACACGATGTCTTCGTCGCGATTAGCTTTGTGCTCTTGTGCTGCGGCGCCGCGTGCCAACGATCGCCGGCGGAACGTCACCCGGTCGGGCCAAAGTAGATACAGTCCGGATCGTCCTTCGGACAGTTGCAACGGCCCATTCGATCCGACAGTTCGGCCAATTGGGGTTTGCTGTCGACGAACTGCTTGATGCTCTTCAGGCCGGTTCGCCGCACTCTAACGAATGTCCCGGCTTTGCCCACGTGCTTATTGAACTCTTCAGTCAAGCCTGCCGTCTTCACTGCATTCAGAATGTGAGCCAAACCATGGGCTCCGAATTCAACGTGCGAAGCGTCGCCCGGCCTCGGTTTCTTCTTCCGATCTGCCTTTGCTTTCGTCGCAGTCTTTCGCACGACCTTCTTTGCCATGAGTATTCTCCCTACTGAGCAACAACGATCGTTGGCTTGAAGATCTTAAGGGCAAGGAACTGCTCAACAGCGGCCGCAGCTCCCCGCTCCGCAGGTCCGCCAGAGTAAGTGATGAATTGGCCGGGATGTGGAACACCAACGGCCGCAGCCCGTGTTACTGGCAGCCTGTGGGGCAGATAGGGCTCCGCGTCCAACTTTTGGGCCGCCGCTTGATCCAGGTAGATGCCCACTGTGAGTAGATGGGTGTCCGTTCGCGAAGCGGCGACGCCGAAGCTCGCATCAGCCACCTGGAAGGCGCGGCCGGCAGGCGCGAACACGATCTTGGGCGTAGCTGTGCCACCGATCTTTGTCACGAACTGTAGTTGATCGACCATGGTTGGCGGCCCTTTAACATTGACCGTACCCTTGGGCTTGTCGTTCTCTGCGACCAGATTCCCAAAAATCGTAAGGTTGAGAAAATCGTCGACTACCTTGTCGATGCCCACCCTTCCAGCAATCGGATAAATGTAATTCTCGTCGACCGGGCGCGTGCAAGTCGGGTGTTTGGTGTTCGCGATCAATTCGCCAAGAGTATCGGTGATCGTGAAAATGCGCTCGTTCTGTCGCGACCGATCAAAGCTCCCGCTCACGCCCATCGACACGACGGAACCTATCGGCAGGGGACGAATGAAGTTTATCTGAGGGTCGAAGTTATTCATCTCCAACCCGGTCAGATCAAAATTGTACGCAATACCCGTGCTGTAGAGGATATCAACGATATGTCTGGCTCTCCCCTTCAATTGTCTGGGATCAAATTTGGCAACGGCTTCCGGGTCGTTCTTAGCTCTCTGGAGGAGATCTGTCCCTATCGTATGCGAAGTCAAATCGACTTGACCGTTGCGAAAATTGTCGTCGTCGGCCAAATAGTTCAACAGTGCTTGCACGCCGGCAGCGCGGGCCTCACAACGAATCTGCTTTACAATTACGCTCGTTCCAACGCCAGCCAGATCGCCGGGTAGCGCATGGATGGCACATCCACTTGAAGCGAGTCCGATAAGAGCAAAGAACAGAAGTTGTCGTCCGCCGGAAATGCCTCGCGCTCTCATAACAACCCCCAATAACCCCGCGTAGCCTATGCGCGAAATAATTGCATGGAAATGCGCTAGTTGCGAGTTATGCACAATGCCGAAGCCTTGGGGGCGCTAAAGACCAAGAAGCTAGGCTCCTAACGGATCGAGCACGCGAGACGCGATTTCTGGTTCGGGTCACAAGCCGCCGATCACACGCAAGGTGGGAGACTTCCGGTTTGCATTGGTAAGCTGACGTTTATGGGTACACGCTCTAGCCGGCCGCCCGCCGCGGCGTCAGATTGTCGGCGCTGTCGGCCGGCGGCGCGATCTGCATCAGGATGGTCTGGACCGGGGATGCGACCTCGATGCCGTTCTGCTGGAAGCGCTGTTTCATGCGGCGGTTGAACTCGCGCTGGACCGGCCAGCGGCCCGCCTCGGTGCAGCGGATCTGACCGACGATCGACACCATCGCACCATCGACCTTGTCGATGCCCCAGAGCTCGAGATCGCCGCGGATCAGCGGGCGGAATTCCTGCTCGCGGCGCATCTCCTCGACGATGTCCTTGAGGATCTGGCCGGCGCGGTCGGTGTCTTCCTTGTAGGCGACATTGACGCTGACGGAGGCATTGCCGGCGCCACGGCTGGCATTGGTGATGGTCGACACCGCGCTGAACGGCACGATGTGCACGGCGCCGTCGCCGGCGCGCAAGCGGATGGTGCGGATCGAGACGTTCTCGACCACGCCTGTGAGGCCCGACACGCTGACGGTGTCGCCGACCTGGACCGTGTTCTCCAGCAGCAGGAACAGGCCGGTGATGAGATCCTGCACCAGCTTTTGCGAACCGAAGCCGATGGCAATGCCGACGATGCCGGCACCCGCGAGCAGCGGCGCGACATTGACGCCGATTTCGCTCAGCGCCGTGAGGCCGACGACCGTGGCGATCACGCACAAAAGCGCCGTGCGCAACATCGGCTGGAAAGTGCGCAGCCGCGCCGCACGGGCATAATGTCCGTCGCGCGACAGCGTATTGATCTGCCGGTCCAGCAGCGCATTGCTGGCTTCCCAGATCGCCGCGGCGATGACGGCAGCGACGCCGATCGTCGCCACCGCCGAGAGCAGCCGGCTGCCGATCTGGCCGCCATAGAACCAGACGATGGCATCGACGCCCCAGACCTCGAGCACGGCGACGAAGCCGATGAAGGCGATCACGCCGGAGACGATCCTGCGCAGCAGCGGCAGATAGCGGTTGGCGCGGATCTCCAGCCCCGGAAAGCGCTGCAGGATCTCCGGCTGGATGCGGAAGCCGCGGTCGATCAGGCTCAGCGTCACCATGATGGCGACCCGCGTGATCAGCACCACCGCGACGGTGCCGACAAAATATTGCAGCAGCAGCGAATAGCCGTTGCGGATGTTCAGCGCCCAGACCGCCCACAGCGCCAGATCGAGCGCGATGGCCAGATAATGCCAGCCGCCGGCGATGCGGTTGCGCAGACGCGCGGCGATCCCCTGCCGGTCCGCGGGTGCGCGGATGGCGTCGGCGACCTGGCGCCGGCATTGCAGGATGATGACGACGACGAAGAGATGCACGACCAGCATCACCATGCGAATGAGCGCGGCGTAGCCGGCGCGATGCAGGCCGAGCAGCAGCGCCACGTTGGCGAAGGCAATGCCGGTTACGGCGACGCCGACGATGCGACGCGCCCAGATCTCGATATAGGCTGCCGTCTCTGCGCGCACCGGAAACAGGCCGAAGGGGCCTGCCAGCGCGCGGACGACGCAAATGAGCCCGCGCGAGAACGCATAGGCGTTGACGACGGCGAGGATCACGAGGCGGACGGTCGCGGGCTCGCCGATCTCCGTTCCGAGCAGTGCGGTCGCGATGCCAACGAAAACAATCACCGGAAGCAATTCGAGCAACAGCCGCCCCAGCACGAAGGGCAGCCGCAGCAACAGCTGCCAGACCCGCGCGAGGCTGTGCCTGCGCTTGTGCAATTCCGGCTCGGGAGTGACGTCGGCGACCGATGAGGGTGGACCGGCAATGAGCAGCGCCTGAGCTGGCAAGTGCGCTGTCTGCGGCACGCGCCCTTCGAGGAAGGCTACGGGGCGCCGCATCAGGCGGACAATCCCCCATTCGGCCGCAAGCGCACAGCCGAACACCAGCGCCAGCTTCCAGGCGATCTCGATCAGGAGATTGTAGGCGTCGGGATCGTTCGCGGTCCGCACGATCCAGTAATAGAACGCCGAGAAATGCGTGAGCGTCCGCGCCATATCGGCGACATCGCGCGAGACGTCGCCGATCTGCTCTGACACGGTGAGCAGAAGCTGCGCACCGAGGCCGTCGGCCGATAGCGGGATCGCAGACTTCTGCTCGGGCGCGGGTGCGGGCTGCTGCGGACCGGACGCATTCGCGATCGCGCGCAGCGTATCGATCATTTGCGCACGCTTCTTGTCGTCCTGAAGCGTCTCCAGCGCCCGCCTGGCCTCGTCAGGCGACAGTGCGGCCGTGCTATTGGCGGCCGGCGCAGGCGGCGCTGCGTGGGCTGGGGAGACGGACGAAAGGACGAGAAAGAAGACAGCGACAAGCGCCGAAGCAAGCTTATGCGACACGCGGATTCCTCAAAATAAATGAAATGCGCCGGCGGAATCGGGACCGCACGAAGCACTGCGTCATGCCGGATGGAGGCTATTCGCCCCCAACCTGTGTCGGAAGTTTGCCGGTGAGGCGACCATCTCTTGGCATTTCCTCTCGCATTTCCTTGGGCATTTCCTTGGGCATTTCCCGCAACGCAGATGTGATGGAACCGCTTCGTGGTCAATGTCGCAAAAGCATGCGAGGTTGCGGGTGGGAATTCGGGGGCATCACATGACAGATTCCGATCGGCGCCGGCTCGTGCTTGCGGGAGCCGCGGTCGTGCTCGGCCTGCCATCAGCGGTCGCGCAGAATGGACCGACTTTCACCTATCGCGGCATCACGGTCGACACCAGCGCCGCGCAGGACCCGCCTTATATCATGGAGGTCGTCGCGTCGCTGAAGCATCAGATTGACATCGTCGTGGAATGCGGCGCGAAGCCCGAGATCATGACTTTCTTCAAGAGCCAGCCGGTCTCGGTCAAGCCCGGACAGGGCGACGGCGGCGGGCACTTCACGTCCAAGGTCAAGGGCGTCACGGTTGACGCGGCCGTCGTTGCGCCGGAGAAGCCGGTGCTGCTGCACGAGCTGCTCCACGCCTATCATTTTCGCGTCCTGCCGGGCGCGCTGGAGAATCCGGACCTCGTCCGTTTCTACGGCATCGCCAGGCAGGACGAGCTCTATCCGCTGGACGCCTACGTGCTGAAGAATGTGCAGGAGTTCTTCGCGGTGACCGGAAGCCTCTATCTCTGGGGCAATGTCGACCGTCCCCCCAACAATCGCGCCACGCTGCATGACAAGCAGCCGGTGTATTATCAATGGCTCGGTGATCTCTTCGGCGTGCAGAAGAAGGCGTAGCCGATGCGCGAGGGTGCAAAACGCACAGCGCCGGGCAGGTAGGGGCCATGCCTTACTGACTGCAGCCCACTAAACCTTTACCCGGCGTGCCGTTCGCGGTTTTCGCCGCTATGCGATAGTCCGAACGAGCTCCATCGCACTTAACGCGGCTGGATTTGCGGAGGTGGAGTCATAGACCTCCCCTTGCTCATGAGGTGGACGTTACGCGTCGCTTGTTTGCGACCATCGGCATGCTCCTCCTGTGACATAAAACTGTCAAGCGGGATCAAATGGCCTGAGCATCACATTTGCAGAGCGGTTCCGCGACGACGGACCACATCAGAGCCGCACCGGCGCAATGGTGACATCATGCCCCTGTTTTGCCCGACGGGTCAAACGAAATTCTTTGAATCCGAATATCATTTGCGCTGTCATTCAAGTCATTGATTTCACGATTATCGGCTACTGTGCATGGGGTTGTTTTCGAGATCGGGCGTACTGACAGCCGACTTGCGCAGAAATCGTAGGGTGGGCAAAGGCGCACTCGTGCCGTGCCCACCATCTCTCCTGTCCGAACGAAGATTGGTGGGCACGCTTACCGCTTCCCCTTCCCCTCCTTCTCCAGCGCCTTGCGCACATTCTCGAACTCCGCCAGCGAAGCCTTGTCGGCGCGGGGAAAGCGCAGGTCCAGTTTTTCGAGCTCCGCGACGATGACGGAGCCGATCACCACGCGGGCAAACCATTTGTGGTCGGCGGGCACGACATACCACGGCGCATGCCGCGTGGCGGTGTGGCGCACGATGTCCTGATAGACCGCCTGGTAGCGCGGCCACAAGGCGCGCTCCTCGATGTCGCCCATCGAGAACTTCCACTGCTTGGCCGGCTCCTCCAGCCGGTCGAGAAAACGCGCGCGCTGCTCTTCCTTGGAGACGTTGAGAAAGAACTTCAGCACCAGGGTGCCGTTGCGGGAGAGATAACGTTCGTAGGCGGAGATGTCCTCGAACCGCTCCTTCCAGATATTTTTCGTCACGAGCTTTTGCGGCAGCTTCTCCCTGGCGAGGATCTCCGGGTGCACGCGCGTCACCAGGCATTCCTCGTAATGGGAGCGGTTGAAGATGCCGATATGGCCGCGCTCCGGCAGCGCGAGGACGTGGCGCCAGAGGAAATCGTGGTCGAGCTCCTTGCTGCTCGGTGCCTTGAAGGAAGTCACCTCGCAACCCTGCGGGTTGATGCCCTCGAAGATCGCCTTGATCGCACTGTCCTTGCCACCGGCGTCCATGGCCTGGAACACGATCAGCACCGACCAGCGGTCCTGGGCGTAGAGCTTCTCCTGGAACGCGACCAGCCGCTTCTTGTTGGCGTCGAGAATCTCCTGCGCCGCCTCCTTGTCCAGATCGCCCTTCTCGTTGGTCTTGTAGCCTTTCAGGCGAAACTTGCCGGACCCGTCGTGCCGGAATGGCGTGATGTAGCGGTCAAGTTCCTGGGCGAGCGATCTGGACGGCTTTTTGCTCATGAGCGCGGGGCACCTTGCGTTGCGACTTCAATCGGTCGAGCAGGCTACCAAGGATGCCCTTCGGAAGGAATATGATGAAAAGCACCAGCAGCACGCCGTAGACGAGATTGTCCCAGCCAACCGCCCTGGTGCCGAAGCCGATGCGCAGGGTTTCGGCGAGCAGGATGGTGATGACGGCGCCGACGGTCGGGCCGAGCGAGACGAACAGACCGCCGACGATGGCCGCGAACACCATCTGGAGCGACACCGCGATGCCGGAGACGGTGTCGGGCGTGATGAACATCTGGTACTGGCAATAGATCGCGCCCGCCAGTGCCGTCATCACGGCGCTGATCAAGGTGATCTTCAGTTTCTCCGCGGTGACGTCGACGCCGGCGGCGGCAGCCGCGTCCTCGTCCTCCGAGATCGCCTCGAGCGCGTAGCGGCTCATGCTGCGATCGATCAGGTGCCAGGCGACGATGCCGCCGAGCCATACCGCAAGCGCTATCAGATACCAGGTCGTCTTGTCGTCGAATTGCAGCGCCAACAGCTTGTTGCCCGAGGCGCGGTTCGGGGTGTAGCCGAGCGAACCGCCGGTATAGTCGCGCGTGGCCGTGATGATCTGGAGCACGATGCCGGAGAGCGCGAGCGTCACCAGCACGAAGTAATGCCCGGTGATGCGGAAGCGGAAGCAGGGATAACCGACGATCAGCGCCAGCGCTCCGGCCGCGACCATGCCGACGGGAATCCCGATCCATGGCGACAAGCCGAGATGGTTCCACAGCAGCGCGGTGACATAGGCGCCGATCCCCATGAAGCCGCCATGCCCGAGCGAGACCAGGCCGAACCGCCCCATCATCGACCACGACGTGTAGGCGAACGACCAGATCAGGATCAGCACCAGAATGTGCAAATGATAGGGATCGCGATACACGAACGGCAGCGCGACCAGCGCGGTCAGTCCTAATCCCCATGCGACAAGCCGGCCCTGCCCCATCATCGGCGCCTCGCGAGCAGGCCCGCGGGCCGGATGAACATCATGACGATGAAGAAGGCGAAGGCGAGCACGTAGCCCCATTCGAGATCGGAGAACAAGCCGCCGAGCGAGATGATCTCGGCAAACACGAAGGCCGCAATGAAGCCGCCGATGAAATTGCCGAGGCCGCCGAGCACGCAGATCAGGAAGGTGATCGGCCCGAACGAGAGGCCGACGAAGGGATGCACATCGTATTGCAACACCAAGAGGCAGGCGGCGAGCCCGGCCAGCCCGCCGCCGATCGCGGACGTGATGAGATAGATCCGTTTGGTGTCGACGCCCATCAGCGCCATGATCTGGCGGTCCTGCGAGATGGCGCGGATCGCGGTGCCGGTGAAGGTGCGGGTCATGAACAGATAGACCGCGACCATGCCGACCAGCGCCGCTAGGAACGACAGAAGTCGCGCGTAGCTGAAATTCATGTCGCCGAAGGCGAGCACCGGCAGGCGGATGCCGAGGTTGCGGAAGTCGATGCCGAAGGCGACGGTGGCAAAGCTCTGCAGCACGAACAGCACGCCGCCGGTCGCGAGCAGCTGGTTGATCGGCGGCGCCGTCAACAGCGGCGCGATCACGAGATAATGCAGCAAGGCGCCGAGGATCGCGACCAGCAGAATGGTCAGTGGCGCTGCGATGAAATAGCTGATGCCGTAATACTGGACCAGGAAGTACATCGCGTACATGCCGATCATCACGAGCTCGGCGTAGCAGATCCAGGTCACGTCGATGACGCCGAAGATCAAATTGAGCCCGAGCGCGAGCAGCGCCAGCACGCCGCCGAGCAGGATGCCGTTGATCACGGCCTCCAGCAGATAGATGTCGAAAATGTCCAGGAACGCCTGCATGCCCTCGCCCGCCCTTTCACACCCCGAGATAAGCTTCCTTGACCGTGTCGCTCGCCAGCATCTCGGCCGAGGTGCCTGAGGCGCGGATCGTCCCGGCTTCGATCAGATAGGCCCGGTCGACCACGCGCAGCACCTGCTGCACGTTCTGCTCGACGATCAGCACCGTCAGTCCGCGCGCGCGAATCCGCTTCATGAGCTCAAACACCTGCTGCACCACCACCGGCGCCAGCCCGGCGGACGGCTCGTCGAGCAGGAGGAGCTTTGGATTGGACATCAGCGCGCGGCCGATCGCGCACATCTGCTGCTCGCCGCCGGACATGGTGCCGGCCATCTGATGGCGGCGCTCCTTCAGCCGCGGAAACAGGTCGAACACGACCTCCTGCCGCTCGGCATAATGGCCGCGCGCCTCCTTCATGAAGGCGCCCATCTTGAGATTGTCGTCGACCGTGAGCTGCGGAAACAGCCGCCGGTTCTCGGGCACATGCGCGATCCCGAGGCTGACGATCTTGTGCGCCGGCGTCGCGACGACGTCGGCGCCCTCCATGGCAATCGATCCGCGCGAGGGACGGATCAGGCCTGAGATGACACGCATCAGCGTGGTCTTGCCCGCGCCGTTCGGACCGATGACGCCCACGGCCTCACCGGCCTTCACGTCGAGATTGACGTCGAACAGCGCCTGGAACGTGCCGTAGCCGGCATTGACGCCGCGAAGCTCCAGCATCATTGGCCTCCCGCGCGGCGGCGCGCTTCGGCGGCCGCAGCCTGCGTGGTCTCGGCATCGGTGCCGAGATAGACCTCGATGACGCGCGGATCGCCCGCAACCGCGCTCGGCAGGCCTTCCGAAATTTTTTCGCCGTGATCGAGCACCATGACGCGGTCGACGACGCGCATCAGGACGCCCATGATATGCTCAACCCAGATGATAGTGATGCCGAGCTCGTCGCGGATGTTGCGCAGCATGTCGGCAGCCTGGTCCATCTCGGCATCGTCGAGACCGCCGAGGCTCTCGTCGGCAAGCAGAAGCTTTGGCGCGGTGGCGAGCGCCTTGGCGAGCTCGAGCTTCTTCAGCCCGGCCGCGCCGAGGCCGTCAACGCTGGCGTGGCGATCGGTCGGCAGGCCCACCATCGCGAGTGACCGCTCCGCCGCCTCCTCGGCCTTGACGCGGCTATGGCGGCCCTGGCCATAGAAGCCGGCAAGCACGACGTTCTCGAAAATCGTCAGCCGCCGGAACGGCCGCGGAATCTGGAAGGTGCGGCCGATGCCCCGGTTGATGATCCGGTGCGGCACCAGCCCCGCGATCTCCGAGCCATCGAACAGGATCGATCCGGAGCTTGGCGCCAGCGTGCCGGAGAGCATGTTGAAGATCGTGCTCTTGCCCGAGCCATTGGGACCGATCAGACCGAGAATCTCGCCCTGCTCGACTCTAAACGACACGTTATTGACAGCGGTGAAGCCGCCAAACCGCTTCACCAGCCCGCTGACCTCCAGCACCGCCCCGCTCCGCCGCTACTGGTTGCTGTAGGAGGCGCATCTAAACCTCCCTGGACGATTGTGCATTGCAATTTTTTGTTTTGCTTTTGCGCCCATCACATGGGCTGGGGCGCGCGATGTCAAGCCTCGCGCGTCAGCGCGAGGCGAACTGCTGCGCGATGAAGGCCGTGACAAATCGCGGCATGGTCGGCGTGAGATCATCCATCCCGCGCACGAGATGGATGGCCGAAAGCTCCGGTTCGTCCTGGCGAGCCAGATTGGCTTCGATCCGCGCGCGAGCAGCTTCACCCGGCATATCCAGGTTGAGGATCTGTATCATTGCAAGTGCGCTGCCGGTGACGACACAATGCCAGTCCGCCTCTGCCGAATAATCGGCGGGAAGCAGGCCGGTCTCCTCCTCGAGCTCGCGGACGACGCTGCCGGGAATGTCAAGCGTGCCGTCCCTGACATCATCGAGATCGGGTGTGCCTGACGCGAAATAGATGCGTCCCGCATTGGCGGTGTGATGTGCCATCTCGCCCATCACGAAGGCGCCGTCGGAGGTGCGTAGAGCGGCCATGCCGAACCCATTGAACACGGCCGGATCAGGAAAGCCCCAGTCGCGCCAAGCCAGGAAGCTGGCGAAATCCGTCTCGAAATAGGTCGCGGCGAGATGACCGCCGGTGAAGACGGCATCGCGCCCGAGCAGCACTCGGCCGTTCCAGATTTTCGGCCGCGCACGTTGCTGCTCGGCGAAATGCGCCTCGATCTCGGCGCGCCGGTCCCCGGCGAACGGCCAGACGACGGGGCGCACGGCAAGTTCAAGCGTCGAGACGCGATGAATGGTGAGTGACGTCATGACGCCTGATTACCAAGCCTTCGCGTCAGTTATTTGGCGCTCCCCGTGGTCTTCTTAGCCTGGTCGACGAACTTGTTGGTAAAAGTCTTGCTGACGTCGATTTTGGCGTTGGCCACCTCGGGCGAACCGACGCTGAACACCGCCAGCACGGCGTCGGCGCCCTTGGGATCCATCTTGCCGGTCTCGGAGAACATCGGGATCGTGTTCTTCAGCGCGGCGAGATAAAGGTCCTTGTTCTTGCCGACCATCTCGTCCGGCATCTTGGCCATGATCTCTTCGGGCGAATGCGAATGGATCCAGGCGATCGTGGCCAGCATTGCGTTGGTCAGCGCCTGCGTCTCCTTCTCATGTCCATTGATCCAGGCCAGTGTCGAGTACAGCGCGCCGCCCGGATATTCCCCGCCGAACGTCTCTAGCGTGTCCTTTTGGGTGCGGGTGTCGCTGAGAATGCGCAAATCCTTGTGGGTGCCCTGGAGCACGGTGACGGAGGGATCTAGCATCACCGCGGCATCGATCTGACCCTGCTCCATTGCAGCGACGGCCGTGGCGCCGAGGCCGACGCCGATCACGGCGGTGCCGGCCGGATCGAGCCCATTCTTCTTCAGAAGATATTTCAGGAAGAAGTCGGTGGAGGAGCCGGGCGCGCTGACACCGACCCTCTTGCCGGCCAGATCCTTGACCGATTTGATGTCCCCGCTATGCGACGGTGCGACGACCAGCACAAGCCCGGGATAGCGGTCATAGACCACGAAAGCCTGCAGCTCCTGCTTCTTGGCCGCCAGGTTGACGCAATGGTCGAAATAACCGGAAACCACGTCGGCACTGCCGCCGAGCACGGCCTTGAGCGCGTCCGAGCCCCCCTTGAGATCGACCAGCTCGACATTGAGGCCGGCCTTCTCGTACTCGCCGAGCTGCTTGGCCAGCACCGTCGGCAAATAGCACAGGCAGGCGCCGCCACCTATCGCGATGGTCACCTTGCTTTGCGCTGCGGCAAGACCGGTGGTGAGCGTCAGCGCGAGCAGCGCGCCAGCGAGCCTGGCAATCGTGTTCTTCATTGGTTTCCTCCGTTCGGCTGGCGGCACCATAGAGCAGCGCAACTGGCTTGAGAAGCACCGCTTAAGTGGCACTGGCCATTGGCCTTTCGGCGCAATAGCATGCGCCCACAACAATAATCTCTGAGGGGAGGATCATCCATGAATCGCCTTGCTGCCGGGCTGTCGATCACCGCTGCCTTTGTCGCCGGATGCGGCGCGACCTACTTGCTCGGGCCGGCGCTCGCCGCCGAAAACATCACCGCGCAGATCATCCATACCGGCGACATGGAAGGCGACGCACTCGGCCCCGCCAACCAAGTCGGATACCGTTCGAAGACGTTCATGACCGCTGATGGCTCGACCGTGTCGATCCAAGTCGGCAATGTGCCGAAACACCTGCATCCCAACACCTACGAGATTCAGTACATCCTGGACGGCACCGGGACGATCTGGCTCGGCGACAAGGAAGTGACGGTGAAGCCGGGCGATCTCGTCATCATCCCGAAGGGCACGCCGCATGGCGGCACCAAGCCGATCAGCGGCCAGGTCAAGGCGATCGCGATCAAGACGCCGCCGCAGGCGCCCGACGACGTCAAGCTGCTGGATTGAGCATTTGCTATCGGGGTTCGCGCAGATGCGCGGGCCCTTTTGCCGCTAGCCGCGGCCGTCCACGGTCGGCCGCCAGACCAATAGCCGCCGCTCGACCAGCGTGACACCAAAATCGATCAGGATGACGAAGGCCGACAGCACAAACATGCCGGCGAACACGCCGGCGACGTCGAACACGCCTTCGGCCTGCTGGATCAGATAGCCGAGGCCTGCCGCCGATCCCAGATATTCGCCGACGACGGCGCCGACCACGGCGAAGCCGACCGAGGTGTGCAGCGAGGAGAACATCCACGACAGCGCCGACGGCCAATAGACGTGCCGCATTAGCTGCCCCTCGCTCATGCCGAGCATGCGGCCGTTGTCGAGCACGGTGCGGCTGACTTCCTTGACGCCCTGGTAGACGTTGAAGAACACGATGAAGAACACCAGCGTCACGCCGAGCGCGACCTTGGACCAGATGCCAAGCCCCAGCCACAGCGCGAAGATCGGCGCCAGCACCACACGCGGCAACGCATTGACCATCTTCACATAGGGGTCGAACACCGCGGCCACCAGCGGCTGGCGCGCGAACCAGAAGCCGATGAGGACGCCGCCGAGCGATCCGATCACGAAGGCGAGGATCGATTCCACCAGCGTGATCCAGAGATGCTTCCAGATCACGCCGGAGACGAACCATTTGACGATCTGCTCGAACACGTCGACCGGGTTGGAGAAGAAGAACGGCGGCAGCAGGATCTTGCCGAACACCGGCACGGTCGACAGCAACTGCCACAGCACGATGCAGACGATCGCGACCAGGACTTGCAAGGCAAGCAGCGTGACGCGCGACATCAGACGGCCTCCGCCGCGTGGGTGGATTGCGCGTAGCCCTTCATCACCTCGTCCTTGAGCACACTCCAGATCTCTCGATGCAGCGCGTGGAAGTCCTTGTCCATCCGCACCTCGAAGATGTCACGCGGGCGGGCGAGCTGCACGCGCCAGTCGCCGATGATGCGCGAGGACGGTCCCGCCGACATGATCACGACGCGATCCGCAAGCGCGATCGCCTCTTCGAGATCGTGGGTTACGAACAGCACGGCCTTGCGGTCGGCATTCCAGAGGTCGAGCAGCAGATTGCCCATCACCTGGCGCGTCTGCGCATCGAGCGGCCCGAACGGCTCGTCCATCAGCAGGATCTTCGGGTCGCGGATCAGGACCTGCGCCAACGCCACACGCTTGCGCTGGCCGCCGGAGAGCATGTGCGGATAGCGGTTGGCAAACGCGCCGAGACCTACGGAGGTGAGCCATTTTTGCGCCTGCGGCAGCGCCTCGCTGCGTGGTGTGCCCTTGATCTCGAGCCCGATCGCGACATTGTCGAGCGCCGTCTTCCAGGGGAACAGCGCATCGGCCTGGAAAAGATAACCGGCATCCCGGTTCAGCCCGGCGAGCGGCCGATCAAAGATCTTGACGCTGCCGGCGGCCGGTTTGAGCAGCCCGGCGGCGACATTGAGCAGCGTGGATTTTCCGCAGCCGGTCGGGCCGACAATGGCGACGAACTCGCCCTGCGCGACTGCGAGATGGGCCTTCTCCACCGCCGTATAGACCCGCCCGTCCCCCAGCCGGAACGCGACCTTGGCATCTTCCAGCGCCACTGCCGTGGGCGTAGTCATGTGTTTCCTCCGAACTTGGCTTGATGCCTTAGCCGCTCGCGCGACCAAGTTCAATCAAGGCGCCAAGCGTGCTACGCATGGGCCTCGTCATCCCCTCCCTCCACGGGCGGGTCAGCGAAGTGAGCCCCCGCCCGATGCCGTCCAGACCGATGATTGGCTATTCCCGCGTCACCAAGAGCTTCGGCCCCCTCAGGGCCGTCGACGACGTGTCGCTCGACATCGCCGAGGGTGAATTTCTGGCCATCGTCGGCGGCTCGGGCTCGGGCAAGACGACGCTGGTGCGGCTTGCCAACCGGCTGATCGAGGCCGATGACGGCATCATCACGGTCGAGGGCGAGGACGTCCAAAACATCGATCCGGTCGCGCTGCGGCGCCGGATCGGCTACGTCTTCCAGAGCGGCGGGCTGTTTCCGCATCTAAATGTCGCCGACAATATCGGGATCACGCCAAAGCTGCTGGGCGAGCCGGCAGCGGCGATCGCGACGCGCGTCGACGAGTTGCTGGAGCTCGTCCAGCTCGACCGTGCCACCCATCGTGACAGGCTGCCGGAGGCACTCTCGGGCGGGCAGCGCCAGCGCGTCGGCGTGGCACGGGCGCTGGCAGCAAAGCCTCGCATCTTGCTGATGGACGAGCCATTCGGCGCGCTCGATCCCCTCACCCGTGATGCGCTCGGCGAGGATTTTCGCGAGCTGCACCGCAAGCTCGGCCTGACAACCGTGATGATTACGCACGACATGACGGAGGCGATTTTGCTTGCCGACCGCATCGCGGTCATGCGCGGCGGCAAGCTGCTCGCGCAGGGCACGCCGTCTGAGCTCTCGACGAGCAGCGATGCCTATGTGCTGGAGCTGCTAAGCACGCCGCGGCGCCAGGTCGAGCGGCTGAACGCGCTCTTGCCACAGGGCGGTGCGGCATGAGCTTCTTCAATGATCCGCGCTGGGGCGAGGCGCTGTCGCATTTGCCCGATTATCTCGGCAATCATGTGCGGGTGAGCCTCGCCGCGCTCGCGCTCGGCCTGATAGTCAGCCTGCCGCTCGCAATCCTCACACGCAACCGCCCGGCGCCGCGCGCCATCCTGCTCGCGCTCGCCAGCATCGTGCAGACCGTGCCGGGGCTGGCGCTGCTCGCGCTGTTCTACCCGCTGCTGCTGCTCGCGGCGTCCGTGACGCTGAAATGGTTCGGCGTCTCCTTCTCCGCATTCGGATTCCTGCCGGCGATGCTGGCGCTGGCGCTCTATTCGATGCTGCCGGTGCTGCGCAACGGCATCACCGGGCTCAACGGCATCGACCCCGCTCTGATCGAAGCCGCCAAGGGCGTCGGCATGACGGCGCGGCAGTCGCTCGTCATGGTCGAGCTGCCGCTGGCACTGCCAGTGATGATGGCCGGCATCCGCACCGCCGCCGTGTGGGTGATCGGCACCGCGACGCTGTCGACGCCGATCGGTCAAACCAGCCTCGGCAATTACATTTTCGCGGGGTTGCAGACCCAGAACTGGGTATTCGTGCTGTTCGGCTGCCTGGCCTCGGCCCTGCTCGCGCTCGCCGTCGATCAGCTGCTTGGCCTCGTCGAGAGCGGCCTGCGCAATCGCAGCCGCCTGGGTGCCGGACTCGGTGCGATCGGGATCGCGGCGCTGGTTGCGGCGACGCTGGTGCCGACGATGGGACGTTCGTCGTCCGGCTATGTGGTCGGTGCAAAGACCTTCGCCGAGCAATATGTGCTCTCGGCCCTGCTGAGGGACCGCCTCCAGGCAGCCGGTTTCTCCGCCGCGGCACGGTCCGGTCTCGGCTCGAGCGTGATCTTCGGGGCGCTGAAGGCCGGCGATATCGATCTCTATGTCGACTATTCCGGCACGCTCTGGGCCAACCAGCTGCACCGCACCGACATCAAGCCGCGCGCGGAGCTGGTGACAGATTTGAAGACGGCTCTAGCAAAGGACAACATCACGCTGCTCGGCGAGCTCGGTTTCGAGAATGCTTATGCGCTGGTGATGCCGAAGACGCGCGCCGACGCGCTCGGCATCCACACCATCGCCGATCTCGCCGCGCACGCTTCAACGATGTCGATTGCCGGCGATTACGAATTCTTCTCGCGGCCGGAATGGGCGGCGCTGCGACAGGCCTATGGCCTTCAGTTCAGCGCGCAGCGCCAGATGCAGCCGGACTTCATGTATGCGGCGGTCGCGAGCGGCGAGGTCGACGTGATCGCCGGCTACACCAGCGACGGGCTGATCGCGAAATACGATCTGGTGACGCTCGACGATCCCAAGCACGCGATCCCGCCTTACGATGCCATCCTGCTGCTTGCGCCGAAGCGCGCCGGCGACGAGCGGCTCAAAGCGGCGCTGAGCCCGCTGCTCGGCAAGATCGACATCGCCACCATGCGCGAAGCAAACCTGCGCGCCAGCGGCAATGACGCGAATTCATCGCCGGATGTGGTGGCGAGGTGGCTGTGGGAGAAGGTCGGCAGGCAGTAGGCCTGTGCCGCGCACGCTCGTACCCAAGCCGTCATCCTGAGAGCTTGTGAAGCTTTCAGGGTGACGGGGAAAGAGCAGCGCTCGGACGGGCAAACAGCCTTAAAGCCCGTGTATCATCCCCGCATTGATCAGCAGCCGGTTGAGCCGCCGCGCCTCGGCGCCGTCCTTGCAGCCGTAGAAGATGCCGTTGCAGCGGAGCATGATTTCCTTCTGCTCGGCGAAGGACGGATCGAGCGGAATGCCGGCCGCCTCCTGGATCACCAGCGGCAGATAGGGACCGTCGACCGTGTCCATCACCGTATCGCTCTTCACCGGCTCGAAATTGACGGCGTCGATCGCGTAATAGGTCGCATAGAGGCGCGGATCATAAGCGTCGAGCTTCTTGCCGATCGCGCCTTCGTCGAGCCCGGGCTCGAGCAGATTGGGCGCGAACTCGGGCTGGTGATCGCCGTAGCGCACGATCAGGAAAGGCTCGCCCGGAAAATTCTTCTTCAAGCCCGCAATGAAGGACTTGTATTGCTCGGCGCTCATCGCCTGCCGGCGCAGATATTCGTCGATCGACGGCGCGTTGCCCGGCGCGCGCCAGTTCGGCACCAGATCGGGGCGGAAGCGCGTCTCCCAGGGGAAATGATTGGCGCCGAGATAGATGAAGCTGAACAACGGCTTGTTCGGCGTCCGCTCGCCCATCAGCCGCAGCGCCTTGTCGTAGAAGAAGCTGTCGGGCTCGACGTCCTTCGCGCCGAGATCCCTGGAGTCGAGGAAGCGCTCGACGCCGGTCGTCACCTGGAAGCTGCGCGCACCCATGAAGCCGCCATAGGCGGGATAGAGCGACATGGTGTCGTAGCCGCACCGGCGCAGCGCCAGCGGCAGGCCGCGCTCGACGCGGCCCGACGCAATACGCGTCACGAAATAGGCGAAGCGGCCGAACGAGCGCGAGGAAAGACCCGCAAGCACATTGTATTCGGTGAACCAGCTAGGCCCGCCATTGCTCTCGGCCAGAAATGTGCGCTCCTTACCGTCCCAGGACTTGAAGTGACTGCCGTAACCCGGCGGCACCTTGATGCCCTGTGCGGCGCGGATGTCAAAACTCGATTCATCATGGATCATGATGATGTTCGGCCGGCGGCCGGCCGGATGGCAGGCGTCGACCAGCGGCATGTTGAGCCGCTCATTGGTCGAGGCGTCCGACTCCATGAAGCCGTACTGCACGAAATCGGAGACGGCGGTGACGCCGGAGCGGAAGAACTTTGAGAGATAGCCGTCGTCGTAATAGCCGCGCCAAGCTTCATCAGGATGATAGACGGAATATCCGACCACCCCCGCGAGACAGGCGAGCATCGCGGCGAGCGCCGGCAGGCGGCGGATGCGGAACGGATCGAGCCACCACAGCGCATACATCAGCGGCAGCGTGACGAAGCCGGCGCCGATCACCGACCAGCGCAAGTTCGGGAAGATCGTGAACAGGAACGCGACCGTGTCGCGGTCGATCATCATCAGGTCGATGAAGTTGACCGTCATCTGCACGACGTCGTGCTTGAGCCGCGATAGCAGCACCAGTACCACGACCATGGTCAGCGACAATGCGCCCGACAGCGCCGGCCGGCGCAACAACGTGATCCAGAAGAAGTTGAGGATGCCCCAGGCGAGCAAGAAGGACAGGCGCGAGCCGAAATCGGTCTCGGTCTCGTACATGAGAGCGAGGGCGGCAAGATGCGGTGCGGCAACCGCGAGCAGCCGCCAGATGCCGAGCGCGGCGACGCTCGCCAGAACGGCGGTGGTGGCGGAAGGACCTGAATTGGGCGCGGACGCCATCAACAACACGCAACTTCTGGTCCGGCGGGTGATGCCAGGCCGTCTGGCGGGCCTGCGGCGTTCGGCGCAGCCGGAAGCCTGCACCGTGTCATAAAACTGTAATTGAACGGTCACGGACAAGCAACGCGACCAGCGAACCGACCTTCGCTTAATGTTAGCGGGTGGGCGAAAGGCGGCACGCCGAGCACGCTAGGGCTTGGCGATCCCCACGATGAACAGATCGATCACCGCCTCCGCCATCCGCTCGATCTCGTCCTCCGCCACGCCCCAGCGCGGAAAATGGCCGTCGAGGTTCATCCGGGCAAAACCGTAAATCAGGGCGCGGCCGGCGATCAGGACGCGTTTGAGATCCGCCGATTGCAGCAGGCCCTGCTCGGCCGCGTCAGCCAGCATCTGCTCGGTCAGCGCGACCAGCTCGGCATTGTCGCGCGTCAGCTCGGCCGAGCCGCCATGGGCGAAATAGCGGCCGGTGGAGATGATCTCGAAATGCGCGGGGTTACGTATCGCCCAGCGTACATAAGCGATGCCGAAAGCGCGGAAGCGGGCCAGCGGGTCGGCCGATGGCACTTCCCTCAGCGCGGCCTCGATCTCGACGCGGAAGCGCCGCTGCGCCTCCCCGGCCACCGCCGCCATCAGCGCATCGCGGTTGGGGAAGTGCCGGAACGGTGCCCCCGGCGACACCGCAGCCCGCCGCGCAGCCTCGCGCACGGACACCTCGGCGCCCTCGGCCGCCAGTTGCAGCGCAGCGTCGATCAGCACGCGGCGGAGGTCGCCGTGATGATAGGGCCGGGCTTCCGATGTCTGGCGAAGGGTGCGGGACTTGGATGTCTGACGCTTGGAGGTCTGACGGGCGGGCATGGCGTCTTCTAGCATCACCCGAACGTGAATGTAAGCAGAGATTACATTATTGACGATCACGCCGCCCGAAATGTAATCGATGATTACATGATAGAGGAGACCACCATGTCGCAACGGCAAAGCTGGTTCGAAGGCTGGCGGCTGCTCGCCGTCCTCACGCTGAGCCTGATTGCCTTAAGCCTCTGGATCGCCTCGATGCGGCACTTCGAGGTCGAGGGCATGCGCATGGTCATCCGCTTCACGGCGCGCAGCTCGCTGCTGCTGTTCTGCCTGGCCTTCGGTGCCGCTGCGCTGGCGCGGCTGTGGCCGAACGCCTGGACGCGCTGGCAGCGCCGCAACCGCCGTTATCTGGGCCTGAGCTTTGCGGCCTCCCACGCCATCCATGCTCTCGCGATCGTCGTTTTCGCGAAGATGGACCCGGCCGGCTTTGCGGAGGCGACCTCACCAACCTCCTACATCTTCGGCGGCATCGGCTACGCCGTCATCATCGCCATGAGCGCGACCTCATTCGACCGCACCGCCGAGCTGCTCGGACCGCGCGCCTGGCGCGCGCTGCACCTCGTAGGCGGCTACTATCTCTGGTTCCAGTTCATGGTGTCGTTCTGCAAGCGCGTGCCGGCGATGCCGCTCTATGTCGCGTTCCTCATTCCGCTGCTGGCCATGATGGCGTTGCGGCTGATCGCGATGGCCGCCCATCCGCGCGGACGGACGGCCGTGGCAGGTTGAGCGGCCGCTTCAGCCTTGCGGCAGCAGCCCGAGCCGCTTGGCGATGATGCGGTCGACCGTTCGCTTGGGCAGTGCGGCCGTCATGAAGTGCCGCATCCGGTCGGGCGTGATCTGGTAGCGAACCTTGGGCCTCGCAGCCGTGAGGGCCTCGAAGACGACCTCGGCGATACGTTCGGCCGGCAGCCCGGTCTCGCCGAGCTTCATCATGAACGCCATGACCTTGTTGAGCGCCGGGAGATAGGGCGAGTTCTGGTAGACCGACATATCGAACTGCTCGGCCTTGCTCCAGATTGGCGTCTTCACTGCGCCGGGCGCGACGATGATGACGTCGATGCCGAACAGCATCAGCTCGCGGCGCAGGCTCTCCGACAGGCCCTCGATGGCGTGCTTGGAGGTGCAGTAGGGCGCCGACAGCGGATTGCCATTCTTGCCTGCGACCGAGCTGATCATGACGATCCGCCCTTTCGGCCCGTTCAGCGACGGATCTGCGCCGAGCAGCGGCCCGAACGCCTGCGTCGCAATCACAGGGCCGATGACGTTGACGTCCATCTGGCGGCGGAAATCATCCGCCGACAATTCGAGCACGGGACCGGCGACGGCAACGCCGGCATTGTTGACGAGGCCCGCCAGCGTCTCGCCGCCCAGCACCTCGCGCACCTGGCGCGCGGCCGCCAGCACGGCGGCCTCGTCGGTGACGTCGAACAGCAGCGGCGTGAAGTTTTGGCCGAACTCACCCGTGAGCCGGTCGGCGTCGGCCTGCTTGCGGACGCTGCCGAAAACGCGATAGCCGCGCGCAATCAAATATTGCGCGATGGCCCAGCCGATGCCGGTGGACGCGCCGGTGACGACGACAGATCGCATGGTCTTCCCCCCAATAGTTCCCATGGTCATGTAGGAGGAAGGCGTCGGTGCGCAATGCCGTCCACCTCCAAGCAGGTGCGGCGGATGTCGGTACTTAAGGTGGAGCGGCGCGAGAACATCGCGACACATGATCGATTGCATCCTGACAATACGGATGAAGTGCCGAATCCTTGACTCTGAAGACGCAGCACTTTTGGCGATTGAAGGTTTCTGAAAAAGCTCTGAAAAAGACGCGAGACCAAGAATGTGCTTTAAGCGTCAGTTCTTGGTCTTGCGCCGAGGCTTCAAGCATCGAAGAGTTTGAATGAAGCTACAAAGCTTGAGAGGGAATGCATGTGTCGGGGCATCCATCTCATCTCGGTTCGAATATACCGGATAAGCACTTAATTTTTGGTTTGCCTCCGCTAATGGACAGCACCCTGGCCGGCCCGCTCGCGGAGCCGATAGAACTGGAGCGCAGCCTTCGCGGTATTCGGCTTCAACCGGAAGAAGCTCGCAAAGCACTGCTCCAATCGTGCTTTCGCCTCGGGGGCCGAGCCGCGCTGAAACGTCAAGATCGCCTTCGTCGTGTCCCAGGATAGTCCGATGGCCTTCGCGAGAATGAGAATTTGCTCGGGCTCGGAGCGGACCAGCGCACGCTCGATCGCTCCGATCGGCAGATCGCTCATGAGCGACAGGGCAATTGCGGTCTTGTCGAAGTTTCGCTCGCCGATGAAGCCGAGCACCCTGGCCTCGTCGAGTACTCCCCCAGAGTGCAGGGACCTCACCTCGGCCATCGCCCGGGCATGCTCGCTCGAGCCCACCCGTGCCGTCATCTGAAGCTCGTCGGAGGCCTCCGCGACGGCGCTGCGGATCAGGACTGCCCGGCGGGGATCGGCAGCTTCCAGCTTGCACCGCACCATCTCGGATGCATGGACGAACAATTTCAGCAGGGTCTCGCGCGGAATATCCGGGCGAGACCAGATGCACATGGCGAGCGCGCCATTGTCCCGCGCCCGCTTGACGAGCATGGACATCCCCTGGGGCGAGAATCTGGCTCCGCCGTTGCCGGCAGTCCGTACGGCAACATCATTGTTGCCGCGTTGGACGAGGACATCGGTGACGGGTTCCGTCAACTGGCTGCGCCCGGCGATGGCCAGCAGGTGATCCTGGCTCCTGGTCCGCGCGTTCTCCGCCAACGTCACCTCGTCGAGCCGTGGCGAATGCTCGAGCACCGGCGCGGCCACCTCGGGCGCATCGTCAAACGCCAGCAAGCGGATCGTCCGGGGCGGAGCGTCAGGCAATCTGGAAAGCCGGCTCCCGAAGGTCGCCCGGGCGGCGCATTCGATATTCTGGAGCAGCGTGCTCATCACCTCGTCGAACAGATCAATCTGTCCCTCGGTGAACTTGCCCGAGCCGAACACGAAGAGGTCTGCGACTTGTCGCAGGAGCTCGGCGCGCTTCGACAGCTCCGGGCTCGCCAGCGCCGTCTCGAGTTGATCGATCACGCCGTTCGCCAAATTCATCTCTCGTGTCCCGGAGATCGAGTTGCCCGTGTTCCGACGAAGATCATGACATCACGCGACGTTTTGCGCCGGCAACGGCGAATCGAAACTGACTTCCGAGTTCGGCACGGGTCGCCCGAACAGATATCCCTGGACGAGGTCCACTCCCGCCGCCTGCAGGGCCTCGAACTGCGCACGACTCTCGACCCCTTTGGCCACCGTGGCGACATCGAGACCGCGCGCCAATGCGACGGCAGAGGCGACGACCGCCGCGCAGTCCCGTCGCGTTGCGCAGCCCTGCACGATCGCCCGGTCGATCTTGAACTTGTCGAATGGGAAGCTCTGGAGGTAGCTCCCGGCGGAATATCCCACACCGCAATTGTCGAGGACGACGCCGACGCCCAGGTTCTTTAGTTGCCGGACCGTGAGCAGATGAGCCGCAAGATTCCCGTCCAGCAGCGCAGCGTCGGGAATTTCGAGCTCGAGGCGCTCCGGCGACAATCCCGACTCGACCAGCGCGCACAGGACGACGTCCAGTAGGTTACCTTTGTGGAACTGGGCAGCGCTCATGTTGACGGCGACCCGGATATGGGCCGGCCAGGCGGCCGCATCCAGGCAGGCCTGTCGCAGAATCCATTCACCGAGCGGCAGCATCAGTCCGGCCTGCTCGGCGACATCGAGGAACTGCGAAGGCGCCAGCACGCCCTTCGACGGGTGATGCCAGCGCACAAAACATTCCAGGCCGGTCATCGCGCACGTTCCGGCATCAATGATCGGCTGGTAGTGCAGCTCCAACTCGTTGCGAGCCATCGCCTCGCGCAGTTCGCCTTCGATCGACTTCTGTGTGTCGGCAGCTTCCGTCATCTCGGGTTGGAAGATGCGGAAATCATTCCGCCCTGCGGATTTCGTCGCATAAAGCGCCAAGTCCGCCCTCTGTAGCAAGCTCTCGGCATCGGCGCCGTGCTCCGGCGCGAAGGCGATACCGATACTGGTGCCGACGCTGACGCGATGACCGTCCAGATCGAAGGGTTGCTCGATTAGACCGATGATCCTCAGAGCCAATGCGATCGCGCCTTCGCTTTGAACTTTTTCGTTCTCCTGGATGATCGCGAATTCGTCGCCGCCGAGGCGCGCCAGGACGTCGGTATCCCGCAGCGATGAACTCAGCCGCCGCGCCACCTCAATCAGCAACTGGTCGCCCGCAGCGTGACCGAGCGTATCGTTGACCGCCTTGAATCTGTCCAGATCCAGCATCAGCACGGTGAACTTTGCGCCATGACGCTGCGACCGCTTTGCAGCATCGTCGAGTTTTTCGGAGAACACGGCGCGGTTCGCAAGACCCGTGAGCAGATCGTGCTGCGCCAGATATGCGATGCGCTTCTCGTCTCTCGCTCGCTCGGTGATATCCTCGTGGGTCGTGAGCCAGCCACCGTCCGCCATCATGTGACGCGCAATCGCGACCACCCTGCCGTCGGCGAGTTCCCGGATCTCGCTGAGCTGCTTCACGTTCTGATTGAGGTAGACGTCCGGCGCGACGTCGACGAAATGCGTGCCTTGCTCGCGACGATACTCGAGAATTTGCGCCAGCATGGTTCCTGGTTTTATCCGATCACCGTCAATGTGGTAGATTTCGCTATAGCGTGCGTTCGACACCACGATCCTCTGGTCCGCATCGAACATGCAAAGCCCTTGGGACATGTTGTTGAGGGCGGCGTCGAAGCGCATGTTGATCGCTTCGAGCTCCGCGGCCTTCTGGGCCAGCATTTGCTCGCCGCGCCTTTGCTCGGTGACGTCTTCGTGCGTCGCGACCCAGCCGCCATCCGGCAGCGGCTTGCGCTGGATCAGAACCTGGCGCTGGTCTTTCAGTTCATAGGCCTGCTGCCGCAGGGTCGGCATCTTCTGAAGATGTTGATTGACTGTCAGGTCGCCGGCGGATTCGCCGCGATCCGCGTAGTGCTGCAATATCCGTTCCAGCGGCGTGCCGGGCATGACGAGTTCGTCTGGCAGATCGTACATCTGCTGATAGCGGCTGTTCGATATCACGAGATTCTTGTCTGCATCAAACAGGCAGAGCCCCTGGGACATGTTGCTGATAGCGACATCGAACCGCGTGTTGATGAGCTTCAGCTCGGCGGCATTTTCCGCTAGCAGCATCTCGTCGCGCCGCTTCTCGGTGATGTCCTCATGGGTGGCGACCCAGCCGCCATCGGCCATGGGGGTACGCAGGATCGAGATGATCCGGCCGTCGGCGAGCGTGACAATCCGCGGGGTCCGGCGCCTTGCGCCATCGAGGAACTCGTCAATGTCGAGATCGCCTCCCGCCGTCTTGTAGACGCCGACGATGCTGCCCAGCGGCGTACCGCGCCTGACCTGCGCCTCGGTGAGGTCGTAGATATCACGATAACGGCTGTTGGCGATCAGCAGCTTCGCGTCGGCATCAAACATGCTGAGCCCATGCGGCATGTTGCTCAACGCAGCGTCGAACCGAGCACTCGCGGCCGCAAGTGCATTCGTTTGCCGCCGCAGCAGAAATGTACCGATCAGAATAATGGTGACGATCGCGGCAGCCAGCGGACCGAAGGTGTAGAGATGCCGGTACAGCGGCTGCAACACGTAACTGCGCGAGTAAGTCACCACCAGAACCAGCGGCAGGCCGGAAACGGCCTTGTACGCTGCAATGCGCGCGACGCCATCGATGGGGCTCGTGAGCTCGTATGAGCCTACCTCGGAGACCGGCAGATATTGGGTAAACAGCGGGCCGCCGGCGACCGACTTGCCGAGGACATCTTTCTGTTCCGGTACGCGCGCGAGGACCCGTCCGTTGCGGTGGAGCAGCACCACCGAGCCATTCGGGCCGAGATCGATCTTCCGGTAGATCTTCAGGAGAAAAGATTGATCCAGCGGCGCAGTGACGATGCCCGCAAAGCTTCCATCCGGGTTGTTCAATCGGCGTGACGCCGCACTGAACCATTTGTCGCCGCCTGCCGAGCGATAGGGTGGTGCAACGAACAATCCGGTGCCAGCGCCATCGCGTTGCGCGATGAAGTGCGCCATGTCCGAGATGTTGTTGCGCGGCAGCGTGTGGTCGTAGGAATGCGCAACGACCGCGCCGGACGCATCGGTCCAGCCGACCGCGACGAGAATCGACGAGCTCTTGACCAGTTGACGCAGCGCGACATTGGCCGCTTCGCCATCGGCGTATTTTCCGGACAAAGCGTCCCTGCGGATTGCCCGCGCCTCAAGCAGCACACGATCGATGTCTTCGAACGTCACCGCGGCATGCTCGGCCAGAATAGCCGAGAGATTGAGGGCGTCGGTTTTCGCAGATGCGACTGCTTCTCGGTAGCGGATGCCCAGATCAACGAGAAAAAGGGCGACGACAACGAGCGAAAACAGCAAGCCCAGGATCGTGACGGACGATCCCGGCGATCCGGTCGGCCTTCGCCAAGGGTTCGGCATTGTCCATCTGCGGTACGAGCAAAAGTTCACCCTCGCTCAGTCGCACTAAGATTTGGTTGATCTGCCTATCGCAATTGGACTCCGTAGTCGCACGGAAATCACGTCAGTAACGGTGTCCCAATACTCGGGAGCTTGCTGGAAAACATCCATTCTGCTGCAAAACCGAAGCCGGTTTCGGCAGGAGCTTCGCGCAGCGCGGGGCAGCGGCGCGCACGACAACGAGATCACGCTGGCACGAGGCGGACGTCGCATCGCCGCGTTACTTCCGGGGAGGCGTCCATGCAAACCCCGGAGGCTAGTGAACATCGATCGAGGTCCGGGGGGCGCGACTTCGTCACGTCCCCCGAATGACGGCGTTGCCGTCAGTTCTTGCTCTTGTCGACCAGCGCGCCCTTCTTGATCCAGGGCATCATGTCGCGCAGCTTGGCGCCGACTTCCTCGATCGGGTGCTGGGCGAGCTTGGCGCGGGTCGCCTTGAACGAGGTCTGGTTGACCTTGTTCTCGAGCATCCAGTCGCGGGCGAACTTGCCGCCCTGGATGTCGGCGAGAACGCGCTTCATCTCGGCCTTGGTCTCGGCGGTGACGATGCGCGGACCGGTGACATACTCGCCGTACTCCGCGGTGTTGGAGATCGAGTAGTTCATGTTGGCGATGCCGCCTTCATAGATCAGGTCGACGATCAGCTTCACTTCGTGCAGGCACTCGAAATAGGCCATCTCGGGGGCGTAGCCAGCTTCGACCAGGGTCTCGTAGCCGCCCTTGATCAGCTCGACCAGGCCGCCGCAGAGCACGACCTGCTCGCCGAACAGATCGGTCTCGCACTCTTCCTTGAAGGTGGTCTCGATGATGCCCGCGCGGCCGCCGCCGACAGCGGAGGCGTAGGACAGGCCGAGGTCATGGGCGTTGCCCGAGACATCCTTGGCGATCGCGATCAGGCAGGGCACGCCGCCGCCACGCTGATACTCCGAGCGCACGGTGTGGCCGGGGCCCTTCGGCGCAATCATCAGCACGTCGAGGTCGGCGCGCGGATCGAGCAGGTTGAAGTGGACGTTGAGGCCGTGCGCGAACACGAGCGCTGCGCCCTTCTTCATGTTGTCGTGCAGGTGTTCGCGATAGATGTCGCCCTGGAGCTCGTCCGGGGTCAGCATCATGACGAGGTCGGCCCATTTGGCGGCATCGGCGACTTCCATCACCTTGAAGCCGGCGGCTTCAGCCTTCTTGACCGAGCCCGAGTCCTTGCGCAGCGCGATCGCGACGTCCTTGACGCCGGAGTCCTTGAGGTTGAGCGCATGGGCGTGGCCCTGGCTGCCATAGCCGACGATGGCGACCTTCTTGCCCTTGATCAGGTTCAGGTCGGCGTCGCGATCGTAATAAACACGCATAGTCGTTTCCTCGTTCAGGGCCAGAATCGGCCGATAGTCAGTGTCCGAATGGTGAAATTTGCGGATTTCGGGGGCTGTCTAGAGCATTTTCAGCCCCTAGGGAAACCCGTTTCTGCATGGAAATCCGCGACATCATGCATCCATGAAAACGGGGTAGAGGGAGGCGAGCAGCAGGATCGCCATCAGGATATTGAAGGCACGGACCAGCCGGTCCGAAGTCAGCACCGGCCGTAGTGCAGTGCCGAAGAAGGCCCAGACCACGGTCGAGACCGTGCCCACGAGCAGGCTGATCAAGGTCTGGATTGCGATGTTGATGGGAAACTGGGCTATCGCCGCATAGGCGGTGATGGTCCCGATCACGATGACCCAGCCCTTGGCATTGATCCATTGGAACATGGCCGCGCCCCAGAAGGTCATCGGGCCGCGACCATCCCCCTCGCCCGGCTTCGCCGGACCGGAGAAGGCGATCACGGCGGCGAGGTAAATCAAATAGGCCGCGCCGGCATATTTCAAAATGGTCTGGAGGATCGGATAAGCCAGGAACACCGTGCCGAGCCCGAGGCCGACGGCGCCGACCATGAAGGCGAAGCCGATGACGATGCCGGCGATGTGGGGGATGGTACGCCGGAAGCCGTACGTCAAGCCCGAGGCCAGCAGCATGATGTTGTTTGGCCCCGGGGTGAAGTACATCACCACCATGAAGGCGAGGAAGGCATAGAACAGCGAATTGGCCATGTTCACCTCACGCGATCTTCGCAAGCGGCTGCGGCCGCTTGACCAGCACCATCACCGCAATGCCGCCGATCACGGTCAGCATGCCGGCGAGGCGTAGCGGCCCGAACCGCTCGCCGAACACGATGCTGGATGCAGCCGAACCGACGAACGGCACCAGCAGCGCGAACGGCACCACTTGCGCAGCCGGATAGTCACGCAGCAGCCGGCCCCACAGCCAATAGGCGATGCTGGTGGAGATCGCGCCGATCACCAGCAGGCAGATGAGGCCGGTCAGCGACATATGGACCAGCGACTGGAAGGTCGGCACCGGTCCGTTCACGACGAGCGCGAGTGCGAACAGCGGCACCGCGGCGGTGAGGCACAGCCATGCGAACAGATCGAACATCGGCGCACCGCGAGCACCGCGCAGCAGGAGATTGCCGACAGCAAAGCAGATCGGGGCGATCATCAGCACCGCGAAGGCGCCGACGCTGAAATCATAACCGACGGTGCCGCAGATCATCAGCAGCCCGATCGCCGCAATGACAATTCCGAGCGTCTGCACCGGCGTCGGGCGCTCGCCGAAGACCAACGCCGCGAAGCCGATCGTGAACAGCGCCTGGCTCTGCACCACGACGCTAGTCAGCCCCACCGGCACCCCGTGGGCGATGCCGTAGGCTTGGCTCAGGAACTGCCCGAGAAACAGCGTAAGACTGATCGCGATCAGAAGCGACCAGGCGACCTTCGGCCTGGGAATAAACAGGCACGGCACCGCGGCAATGGAAAAGCGCATCGCCGTCATCAGCTCCGGCGAAAACTCGTCGAGCGCGATCCGGCTCGCCACAAAGGCAAGCCCCCAGATGATCGCCACCATGAGGGCGATGAGGATGTCGGCCGGCTTCATTGTTGTTTCCGGTTCTGCCCTGTCGTGCAGCCCTGCTTGTTGTTTCTAGCCTTGCTCGCCGGCTTTCGGTTTGCGTAGGAGATAAGTGCCGTGCATCGGGGCGTGGTAGTCGGCCAAGACCAGCGTGAAGCCGACATCGGTCAGCATCCGCTCCATCACCCAGCCGAAGGTGGAATATTCGTCGCGCATATGCGTCACCACGCTCTCATACGAGAAATCGTGGTTCTTGATATGGAAATCGGCCCATTGCTCGACATCGCGCTCGACGGCGTCAGGCATCGACGCGTAAACGATGTCGCGCAAGTAAAAGGTCGCGCCGGGCTTGAGCGCACGAAAGATCCGCGACATCGCCACCGCTTTCCAGAAATCCGGCAGGTGATGCAGCGTGAATTCGCTGACGATCAAATCATAAGAGTCCGGCCGGTAGGCGAAGGAAAGCAGGCCGGCCGACTGGGTGCGCACGGGCGCCTTGCGATCACGCGCGTAGATCTCGGCGAGCGCCAGCATCGCCGGCGAGATGTCGATGGCGTCGACCTCGGCCCCCATCAGCGCGGCTTCGGTCGCCAACACGCCGTTGCCGCAACCGATGTCGGCGATGCGCCAGCCGCGCTGGACCCCGAGCATCTTCAGCGCGGCGCGCGCCCGGATATCGGCGTCATCGTGACTGTCGTAGATCGACGCGACCGCGGGCCCGATGCCCATCCGGTTGCGTTCGTTGTAGTACCAGTCGCGCGCCAGCATGGGTCACATCCCCTCAGGCCCGCGGCCGATCGCGGCAACGCCGGTGCGCGACACCTCGACAAGGCCGAGCGGGCGCATCAGGTCGATGAACTGGTTGATTTTGTCCGTATTGCCGGTGATCTCGAACACGAAGCTCTCGGTGGTGGCGTCGATCACGCGGGCGCGGAACGCATCCGCCAGCCGCAGCGCCTCGACGCGGTGCTCGCCCTGCCCGCGCACCTTCACCATCGCCAGCTCACGTTCGATCGAGCGCTTGGTCTGGGTCATGTCGACGACCTGGTAGACCGGAATCATGCGATCGAGCTGGTGCTTGATCTGCTGGATCACCATCGGCGTGCCTGTGGTGACGATGGTGATGCGCGAGAGGTGCGTCTGGCTCTCGGTCTCCGAGACCGTGAGGCTCTCGATGTTGTAGCCGCGCCCCGAGAACAGGCCGATCACGCGGGCGAGCACGCCGGGCTCGTTCTGCACGAGCACCGCAAGCGTGTGCGTCTCGTTGGGATCGTGGCGCTCCTCGATGAAATAAGCGGATGCGGGCTGGTTCATTGTCGTCCCTTTCAAAACTTCTTCGTCATGCCCGCGAAGGCGGGCATCCAGTAATCACCGGCGCCTGAGATTCCTACGGCTGCCGCGGCGTACTGGATCGTCCGGTCAAGCCGGACGATGACAGCGGAATTTTTCGCAGTTGCTCGCGTCATCGTGCGACTCCCCGCAAGCGGGGAGAGGCGAAGAAGGCGCGCTCGTCTCTCCTGAACCATCGTTCCGCTAACTCACACCAGCGCCTTGCCGCCGGCGAACGCCTTGGCCGTGGCTTCGTCGTTGGCCTGCTCCGGCAGCAGCATCTCGTTGTGCGCCTTGCCTGAGGGGATCATCGGGAAGCAGTTTTCGAGCGCCGCGACGCGGCAGTCGAACAGCACCGGGCGCTTGACCGAGATCATCTCCTTGATGGCGCCTTCGAGATCGCCAGGCTTGGTGACCTGGAGACCGACGCCGCCATAGGCTTCCGCGAGCTTGACGAAATCCGGCAGCGCCTCCGAGTAGGAATGCGACAAGCGGTTGCCGTGGAGCAGCTGCTGCCACTGCCTCACCATGCCCATGTACTGGTTGTTCAGGATGAAGATCTTGATCGGCAGCTCGTACTGAACCGCCGTCGACATCTCCTGCATCGTCATCTGCACCGAGGCGTCGCCCGCGATATCGATGACGAGGCTGTCGGGATGGGCGACCTGCACGCCGATCGCGGCCGGCAGGCCGTAGCCCATGGTGCCGAGACCACCCGATGTCATCCAGCGGTGCGGCTCCTCGAAGCCGTAGAACTGCGCCGCCCACATCTGATGCTGACCGACTTCGGTCGTGATGTAGGTGTCCTTGCCGCGCGTCAGCTCGAACAGGCTTTGGATCGCGTGCTGCGGCAGGATGATGTCGTTGCTCTTCTTGTAATAGAGCGAGTTGCGGGCGCGCCACTGCGCGATCTGCTGCCACCAGGTCTTGATGTCGGGCTTCTTCGCCTCGGCGTTGAACACCTGCAGGATGTCGCCGAGGATGTTGGCGCAATCGCCGATGATCGGCACGTCGACGCGGATGTTCTTGTTGATCGAGGACGGATCGATGTCGATGTGGATCTTCTTCGAGTTCGGCGAGAACGCATCGACACGGCCGGTGATGCGGTCGTCGAAGCGCGCGCCGACGCACAGCATGACGTCGCAATCATGCATGCTCATGTTGGCTTCGTAGGTGCCGTGCATGCCGAGCATGCCGAGCCAGTTCTTGCCCGACGCCGGATACGCACCGAGGCCCATCAGCGTCGAGGTGATCGGGAAGCCCGTGACCTCGACCAGCTCGCGCAGCAGCTTCGTTGCCTCGATACCGGAATTGATGACGCCGCCGCCGCTATAGATCACGGGACGCTTGGCGCCCGCGAGCAGTGACACGGCCTTGCGGATCTGCGTCGCATCGCCCTTCACGCGCGGCGCATAGGAGCGGTGCACGTCGGACTTGCGCGGCGGATGATAGGTGCCGGTCGCGAACTGCACGTCCTTGGGAACGTCGACGAGCACCGGGCCCGGACGGCCCGTGGTCGCAACGTAGAACGCCTCGTGCAGCACTTTTGCGAGATCGTTGACGTCGCGCACCAGCCAATTGTGCTTGGTGCAAGGGCGCGTAATGCCGACGGTGTCGCATTCCTGGAATGCGTCGTTGCCGATCAGATGTGTCGGCACTTGGCCGGAGATGCAGACCAGCGGGATCGAATCCATCAGCGCGTCGGTCAGCGGCGTCACCATGTTGGTGGCGCCGGGACCGGAGGTCACCAGCGCAACGCCGGGCTTGCCGGTCGAGCGTGCGTAGCCCTCGGCGGCATGGCCCGCGCCCTGCTCATGGCGGACCAGGATGTGCTGGACCTCGCTCTGCTGGAAGATCTCGTCGTAGATCGGAAGCACTGCGCCGCCGGGATAGCCGAAAATGTCGGTCACGCCGTGATCGATGAGCGCGCGGACGATCATCGCTGCGCCGGTCATCTGGTTCGGATCGTGGCTCTTGTCGCTCATTGGCTTGCTCCGGATGCGCTGTTGTCAGCGGCTTCGTTCGTGTCTGGTTCGGGAAATAAAAAAGGCCCCGAAGAGGGACCCTGCACACCGCCTGTCATGTGGATGGCAGCTAGCCACCCCCGGCGGTGTGCCTGGGTACGACGACGATAAGGAGGTTGGTAATAATATTACGCATGGCAGGCGCTCAGCTTCCCAAAGGTTGCGCGAAACATAACGACCAAAGCCCCGATGTCAAGGCAAAGCGGCCGTTCCCGCGCGATTTTGGTAATGTAGCGTTGTTCCCGGGGCTCGGCGAGAGGTAAAATCGGGAACTCGAGCACAAAAGCGCGTTTAGCGGGAGGCTCGGGCCGGGTTGGCGGCGCCCGCGAGCCATCCCCTCGCCTCGTCCGGCTTCACCCACTCGAACTCTGGAAGCTGGTGCCGGAACCAGGTGAATTGCCGCTTGGCATAGTGGCGTGTGTCGGCCCGGCCGATCATCGCGGCGTCCTCCAGACTGAGCTCACCGCGCAGCTGCCGGATCAGCGCAGGCACGCCATGAGCCTTCATGGCCGGCAGCAGTGGGTCCAGGCCGCGGGCGGCGAGCTGCTCGATCTCGGTCAGGGCACCGGCGGCCAACATGGCGTCGAAACGGGCGTCGATGCGGGCATAGAGCTCGTCGCGCTCGGGCGCGAGAAACACCGCGCGAAAACTGTCCTTCGGCATCAGCGGCGGCTGGCCCTCATGGTGCCAGTCGAGCAGCGAACGGCCGGTCGCCTCGATCACTTCGAGCGCACGCGCGATCCGCGTCCGGTCGCGGAGATTCAGTCGTTCGGCCGCACGCGGATCGCGGCGCGCGAGTTCCGCATGCAGCACCTCGACGCCGTTCCGCTCCAATCGGGCACGTACGTCCTCACGTATTTCCGCAGCGATCGGCGGCACCACCGAGAGACCCGCCGTCAGCGCCTTGAAATACAGCCCGGTGCCGCCGATGAAGATCGGCAGGCGGCCCTCGGCCCGCGCTTCTTCGAGCGCCTTCGCGGCATCAGCCACCCAGGCGCCGGCGGAAAAGTTCACGGCCGCATCGACATGGCCATAGAGGCGATGCGGAATGCGCGCCTCCTCATCCTGCGTGGGGCGCGCCGTGATGATGCGGAGGTCGCGATAGACCTGCATGGAATCGGCATTGATGACGATTCCGCCCGCGCTCAGCGCAAGCTCCAGCGCCAGCGCCGACTTGCCGCTGGCGGTCGGGCCTGCGATAAGCACGGCCTTGCTCGAATGCCTCTCGCTCACGAAAACCTCAAATGTCCCTCGTCGCCACGCTGATCTGCAACCCAAACAATCCCGCCCTCGACTCGACCATCGTCGACGGCGCCCGCGCTGTGCTGCCGCAAGCGGCACCCGCGCACTGGCTGTTCGACGGGGTTGCGGTCGACATTCCCTTCGGCGCCGACAGTAACCTCGAAGGCGACCGTCACGCCATCGAAGAGCGGTTGCGCGAGCTTCGCGGCGACCTGCCCATCGACATCGTGGTGCAGCCTGCCGGCGTCCGGCGCAAGAAGCTTTTTCTCGCCGACATGGATTCCACCATGATCGGCCAGGAATGCATCGACGAGCTGGCCGATCTCGTCGGGATGAAGGCCCACGTGGCCGCCATCACCGAGCGCGCAATGCGCGGCGAGATCGAGTTCGAGCCGGCGCTGCGCGAGCGCGTCGCGCTACTGAAGGACCTCCCTGCCGGCGTCGTCGACAAGGTGGTGGCCGAACGCATCACGCTAACACCGGGCGGCCGCGAATTGGTCGCGACCATGCGCGCCCACGGCGCCTATACCTGCCTCGTCTCCGGCGGCTTCACCCTGTTCACGAGCGCGGTCGCCGCAAAGCTCGGCTTCCAGGAGAACCGCGCCAACGAGCTCGTCGTGCGCGACGGCAAGTTCACCGGCGAAGTGAAGGAGCCGATCTTGGGCCGCGCGGCCAAGCTCGCGACGCTGGTGGATCTCATGGAGTCGTTCGATCTCGACGACATCGACTCGGTCGTGGTCGGCGACGGCGCCAACGACCTGGCGATGATCCAGGCGGCGGGCTTGGGCGTGGCGTATCACGCCAAACCGGCAGTAGCTGCAGCGGCAGCGGCGAGGATCGATCACGGCGATCTCACCGCGCTGCTGTATGCGCAGGGGTATCGGCGGGACGAGTTTGCGGAGGGATAGAGTCCGTCCGGTCCGAGAGCCTTCGGCACCGCACCAACAACACATGATCAGATCAGGTTGGACCCAGCTCTAACAAAAATATCGAAAACAACCCCATGCAAAGTAGCCGCTGATTGCCGCGCACGACCTTCGCCTTTTACGAAATCCTTTGACACGTCGGGCAAAACAGCAGCATGATGCCACCATCGCAACTGGTGTGATCGGCAGGCCCTCTGCCAAGTTCATCGAACGGACGCAGTCCAACCTGTCCCTGCTGGACACAGACTGAACCCGCGAGGAACGATCAAACCGACCTTAACCTACCTCAGCTCTAATGGACGATTGTATCCTTGGCCCGATTCGAGTAGCGATTGTGTTCGAGAGATTCAACCGTAGACGCAGGTGCCGGAGACCAAGTTGGCGGAAAAAACGCTAGCAAGCGCCATTTCAGAGTTCGGCACCAATGCCAAAGCCAAGCTGAGCAATCCCGCCATCGCCGGCGCACCAGAGGACCAGCTCCGGGCTCCACTCGAAACGCTTTTGCGCGACTTGGCCGAAATCGTTGGGCTGCAACCCAGGTCCCTAGGCATGGTCGGCGAGACGACGCTTGCTCACCTGAAAACGCGGCCCGATTACGCTGTCACGATCGCCAACGCGCTCGTCGGTTTTATCGAAGTCAAGGCCCCGGGGAAAGGCGCTGATCCGCGCAAGTTTTCCGATCCGCATGACAAAGAGCAATGGGATAAGCTCAAATCGCTTCCCAACCTGCTCTACACCGACGGCAATTCCTTCAGCCTGTGGCGCGATGGAGAGCTGATCGGCAAGGTGAGTTATCTTGAGGGGGACGTTGAGACGTCGGGCGCGAAGCTGACGGCACTGCCAACCCTCGCGGCAACTATCGATGATTTCCTTCACTGGAATCCAGTTCCTCCCAGGACGGCCAAGAAGCTGGCTGAGGTCTGCGCCCGGTTGTGTCGTCTCCTGCGCGACGAGGTGGTCGAACAGATGGCGCATGGCAACGCTGGTCTCACGGCACTGGCACAGGACTGGCGAAAACTCCTGTTTCCGCAGGCAGACGACGCGCAGTTCGCCGACGGCTACGCGCAGGCAGTCACCTTCGGATTGCTGGTCGCACGCTCGAGAGATATTTCTTTGCTGGCCGGTATCGACAACGCGGCCAAAGAGCTGCGGAAGTCAAACTCACTCATCGCGACGGCGCTGCGGCTTCTGACGGAAGACGTGACCAATCAAGAAGCCCTAAAAACCTCGCTCGCAACACTGACTCGCGTGCTTGACGCTGTCAATTGGCATACAATCAGCAAAGACAAGCCCGAAGCCTGGCTGTACTTTTACGAGGAGTTCCTGGAAGTCTACGACAACAAGCTCAGAAAACGCACCGGTTCGTACTACACGCCTCCGGAAGTCGTACGCGCGATGGTAAATCTCGTCGACGAAGCGCTCCGCGGCCCGCTCTTCGAACGATCATCCGGCCTTGCCGCTGCAGACGTCGTGGTGGCCGACCCCGCGGTCGGCACGGGAACGTTTCTGCTTGGTGTCCTGCGCCAAATCGCGTCAACAGTTGGAGACGATCAGGGACCCGGCGCAGTGCGGGGTGCGATAGAGGCTGCGGCAAAGCGCGTGATTGGCTTCGAACTCCAGTTCGGACCATACGCGGTGGCGCAACTTCGGATTCTCGCCGAGATGCAAGCACTGATGGCGACACCTCAAGTGCCTGTTCCTCCGATACCCGATCTTAAGCTCTTCATTACCGACACGCTGGGCAATCCATTTGTCGAAGAGGAAAGCCTTGGGCAGTTGTATGAGCCCATTGCAAAATCACGCCGCGACGCAAATACGATCAAGAAGACGCAGCCGATCACTGTCGTGATAGGCAATCCACCGTACAAGGAGAAAGCCGAGGGTCGGGGCGGCTGGATCGAGCGTGGTTCCGGGGGAAAGCTCGTGGCTCCTCTCGACCGCTGGCGCCCGCCGGCGGAATGGGGCGTTGGCGCTCACGCCAAGCATCTGAAGAATTTGTACGTATATTTTTGGCGTTGGGCGACATGGAAGGTGTTCGGCACCGGGAACTACGCCGCAACCGGACTTCAGGACGAGGATGAAGAGGGAATCGTCTGCTTCATCACCGTGGCCGGATTTTTGAACGGACCCGGCTTTGAAAGGATGCGGGATGATCTTCGCCGAACCTGCTCTGAAATCTGGGTAGTCGATTGCTCTCCTGAAGGGCATCAGCCCGAGGTCGCGACACGCATATTCCAGGGAGTGCAACAGCCAATCTGCATCGTGCTCGCTTCGCGACAACTCGGCAAGAATACATCTGAGGCCGCCAGGGCGCGCTTCTACATGCTTCCCAAAGGCAAACGCGAGGAGAAGTTTGAAGCCCTAAAGAAGCTGTCACTCGATGCCGAAGGATGGACCGATTGCCCTGTGGAGTGGCGAGCCCCTTTCTTACCGGCAGCGACCGGCGCATGGGCAACGTACCCCGCGCTAAGCGATTTGTTCGTCTACAATGGCTCCGGTGTTATGCCAGGCCGCACATGGATAATTGCACCTGATCCTGTGTCATTGACACTTCGTTGGGACCGCCTGACGGAGGAAAAAGATCCAGCGAAGAAAGAGGTTCTATTTCATCCTCACGAGGGTGGTGACAAGACACTTTCAAAAGCATCGAAAGGTGGATTGGCCGGCCATGAACATCGTGCGGAGTCAGTCAACAGCGATCCCGGTCCGGCCATCTCTCCGACTCGTTACGCTCTAAGATCGTTTGATCGTCAATGGATCATTCCGGATGCGCGGCTAATAAACCGACCAAATCCGACGCTTTGGAATGGACATTCGTCGCGGCAGGTATTCCTCACGGCACCGGAAGACCGCTCACCGACTGACGGCCCTGCGATCACCTTCACTAGTCTGCTCCCAGATTTGCATCACTACAACGGGCGCGGTGGTCGAGTTTATCCCCTCTGGACCGACCGATCAAACTCTCGCCCCAACATCAAACCGAGTCTGACAATCCACCTAGCGCAGATTTATGGACACCCAATCAAGGTCGAAGACGTATTGGCTTACATTGCGGCGATTGTATCCAATTCGGCTTTTCCCGCGCGGTTCAAATCTAACTTTGTACAGCCTGGACTCCGCGTTCCAATAACGGCCGACTCAGATCTCTTTAGTGACGCTGTCGCCATTGGCAGCGAAATCATCTGGCTTCATTGCTACGGCGAACGCTTCACCGACGCCGCAGCCGGTCGCCCTAAACAAGCCCCCCGTCTGCCAAAGGAAATGGCACCACGCATCCCTTCGGCCGGTAGCATTCCCTCGGCGCCAGAACCGTTACCTGATACAATGGACTACGATCCTGCACTGCATCGACTGAAGATCGGAAAGGGCTACGTTGACAACGTCACGCCCGCGATGTGGGGGTATGAGGTATCCGGCAAGCAGATCCTTTGGCAGTGGTTCAGCTATCGCCGCAACGACCGTACCCGCCCAATCATCGGTGACCGTCGATCGCCTTCGCCGCTCGATAGCATACAGCCCGAAGGCTGGCTGCCTGAATACACCTCAGACCTCCTCGATCTCCTGCACGTCCTTGGCCGACTGATCGCTCTGGAGCCTCGCCAAGCCGAGTTGCTGGAGAAGATTTGCGCGGGGCCGTTGCAAAGTGCCGACGAGCTTGAAGCGGCGGGCGCATTTGCCGTCCCTGAAACCGCCGCCACCTCGAAGAAAAAGAGTAAAAGCAAGGCTTAGTTCGCCAACGGGTGCGATACGGGGAAAAGTCCGCCTGACCGCTCGCCTAGCTGGACAAGATCGCGCATGTTTCTGTCCTGATTCGACATAGACTGCGAGCGACATGGCCCATCCCCGTCAGCCAGACCTGTTCCAGAGCGACGAGCAAACCGACCTGTTCGGCGAAGAGTCTGCGACTCCGGTGTACCGCCCTGACCCCGATTCGGTACGCATCGAGCTTTACAGAATCCTCGCAGAGGCGCGCGCAGCGCAGAAGCTCCCCTGGGAACCGAAGAAAGTCGTTCTATACAGAACCATCTTTCCCCAGATGACCAACTGGCTTCCCAACGAGGAAGGTGCGCAACTGCGGTTCGAGTTCGAGAGCGAGATTAGGCGCCTGGAGGCGGCGTAGGTTCGCGAGCCGCGACCGCCCGTCGCCTGCGGCAAGCCCGACTATGGGCTCTTGCGAGTGCCCCAACATTCCAGAGACAGCGCTATAATACGGAGGGGCTGCGCGTATTGTATGCCCCGCTTTCGCGGGGCATACAGCGTTGTGTGGAACAGACAGCGCGCCTTACTGCACGCTCAGCGCCACAAAGCGCAGCTCGCCGTCGCCGTTCGAAACCAGCAGCAGCGCGGACTTCTTGCCGTCCTTCTTGAGCTGCTCGATCCGCTTCTGAATGTCGGCGCCGCTCGCGACCGCTTCCTGCGCGACTTCGACGATAACGTCGCCGGCGGAGAGCCGCTTCTCGGCAGCATCCGAATTGGCATCGACATTGGTGACGACCACACCCTTGACGGTGTCCTTGATCTTGTAGCGCGTGCGCAGATCCTTGTTCAGCACGGCGAGATCGAGGCCGAGCGCCTTCTGCGTCACCAGCTTCTCCGGCGGCGGCTCGTCGGTCTTCACGGCAGCCTGCACCTTGTCGGGATCCTGCAGGCGGCCGAGTGTGACCTTCTTGGTCTGCTCCTCGCCCTTGCGGATGATGACGACGTCGACCTCCTTGCCGACCGCAGTATCGGCGACGACGCGGGACAGGTCCTTCGGGTCCTTGACGTCCTTGCCGTCGAACTTGACAACGACGTCACCCGGCTCGATGCCGGCCGGCTTGGCCGGACCCTTGTCGTCGATGCCGGCCACCAGCGCGCCGCGCGCCGGCTTGATGTTGAGGCTCTCGGCAATCTCGTCGGTGACACTCTGGATGCGCACGCCAAGCCAGCCGCGACGCAACTCGCCGAACTGGCGGAGCTGGTCGACGACGCCCGCGACCGTCTTCGACGGCACGGCGAAGCCGATGCCGATCGAGCCGCCGGAGGGCGAGATGATCAGGGTGTTGACGCCGATGACGTCGCCTTCGAGGTTGAACAGCGGGCCGCCGGAATTGCCGCGATTGATCGCGGCGTCGGTCTGGATGTAGCTGTCATAGGGCCCCGAGGAGATGTCGCGGTTCTTGGCTGAGACAATGCCCGCGGTCACCGTGCCGCCGAGACTGAACGGGTTGCCGATCGCAACCACCCAGTCACCCAGGCGCAGCTTGTCGGAGTCGCCGAACTTCACCGAGACAAGCGGCTTCGGCGGCTTGAACTTCAAGACGGCAAGATCGGTCTTCTTGTCGACACCGACGAGGTCAGCCTTGATCTTGGTGCCGTCGTTGAGAATGACGTTGATCTCGTCGGCATCGGCGATGACGTGGTTGTTGGTCACGACAACACCGGAGGTGTCGATGATGAAGCCGCTTCCGAGCGAGTTGGTCTTGCGCGGCGGGCCGCTGCCGTTATCGCCGCCCTTGCTGCCGCCACCGGGGCCTTTGCGGTTCTTGAAGAAGTCATCGAAGAATTCCTCGAAGGGCGAGCCGGGCGGCAGTTGCGGCATGGTGTTGCTGCCGCCGCCCTTGGCCTCGACCGTCTGCGAGGTCGAGATGTTGACGACCGCGTCGATCACCTTCTCGGCGACGTCGGCGATGCCCTCCGGTCCGCGCGCCTGCGCCGGCGAGCCGAACACGCTGAAAGCGCCGACGGCGAGCGCGGCCAGCCCAAACCGCGCATGTTGGCGCAAGCGGGTCGTGACAATGGTGGCAGCGGTCATTGTGGTCTCCAGGGAATAAGGATTCGGCCTCAAGACTGCGCTCGAACGGGGGCACGGCGCAAGCGCGTAGCTTAACGGGCCTCAAGACTCGAATAATACGGCGAAAACCCGCCTCCCGCCTTCACTTTGGCGTTGGCTGTGCCGCTAGATCGGCCGTCGCATCACCCAGATCAGGATCAGGCCGGCCACGGCCGAGCCGATCCCGACCGCCCGCAGGATATTGTCCGGCGTGGCGATGGCGCTTTTCATGGCCTTGCGCATCCAGTTCGGACTGGCCGCGAACATCAAGCCTTCCAGCACAAACAAGATGCCTAAGCCGATGAGGAAGTCGGCGAACGCAATGGACCTCATCGGATTGGAACCTCCCGTGGTGCTGTTCTTGTCTGGACGAAGGGCGGCCAAACCTGTCGCCCTTGTCTAGCTTACGGTTTCGCCGGCGTCCCGGTCGCCGTCTTGCCGGACGGGTTACCAAAATACCGGAAGAAATCCGAGTCCGGCCGCAGCAGGAAGCGGGTGTCGTCCTTCTTCAGTCCGTTCTCGTAGGCCGTCATCGACCGGTAGAAAGCGAAGAAGTCAGCATCCTTGCCATAGGCTTCGGCGAACAGGCGGTTGCGCTCGGCGTCACCCACGCCGCGCGTCTGTTCGGCGGTCGAGTTCGCTTCCGCGATGATCACCGTCGCTTCACGATCGGCCTTGGAGCGGATCTCCTGCGCCTTCTGGCCGCCCTGCGCGCGGAACTCGGCTGCTTCGCGCTGACGTTCGGTCTGCATGCGCTGGTAGACCGCCTGGCTGTTCTGCTCAGGAAGATCCGCACGGCGGATCCGGACGTCGACGACCTCGATGCCGTAGCCGTCGGCCTCGTGGTCGAGCTGCTCGCGGATGCGTCCCATCAGCTTCTCGCGCTCATCACGCACCACGGTGATGAAGTTGACCTCGCCGAGCACGCGGCGCAGCGCTGCGTTCAAGAGCGAAGTGAGCTGGAGGTTCGCCGCCTGGATCGAGCCGACGCTCTGATAGAAGCGCAGCGCGTCCTTGATGCGGTAGCGCGCAAAGGCGTCGACCACGAGCCGCTTCTGGTCGGAGGCAATGACCTCCTGCGACGGGTTTTCCAGGTCGAGGATGCGCTTGTCGATGTTGATCACGGAGTTCCAGGGTGCCTTGAAGTGCAGCCCGGGGTCAGTGACGACGTCCACCGGCTTACCGAATTGCAGCACGATGGTCTGCTCGGTCTGTTGCACCGTGAACAGCGACATGTAGGCGACGATCATCACCAGCAGCAGCGCAAGCAGCGCGACAATGCCTGTAACCGGAGACCTCATCGTGTGCCTCCGCTCGACTGCTGACCCGTCGTGGTGGGCCGCTTGGTCGTCAATTCGTTGAGCGGCAGATAGGGCACGACGCCCTGGCCCGAGGAGCCTCCGTCATAAATCAGCTTCTCGGAGCCACCGAGCACCCGCTCCATCGTCTCCAGATAGATCCGTTCACGCGTCACGTCGGGCGCCTTCTTGTATTCCTCGTACACCTTCAGGAAGCGGGAGCTCTGGCCCTTGGCCTCGGCAACCGCCTGCTCCTTGTAGCCTTCGGCCGCCTGCACGATCTGCGCCGCGCGGCCTCGCGCGTCCGGCACGACCTTGTTGGCGTAGGTCTGGGCTTCATTCTGCAACTGCTCGAGATTGGCGCGCGCCGCCTGCACGTCGCGGAACGCGTCGATCACCTGTGCCGGCGGATCGACCTTCTGCATCTGCACCTGGGCGATCTGGATGCCCGCGCCGTAGCCGTCGAGCGTCCTCTGCATCAAATCCTGCACGGTGGTCTCGGTCTGCGTCCGCGCGCCGGTCAGGATCGGCTGGATATTGGAGCGGCCGATCACCTCGCGCATCGCGCTTTCGGCGACCGCCTTCACGGTGCCCTCGGGGTTCTGGATGTTGAACAGGAAGTTGCCGACGCCGTTGGGCTTGATCCGCCACAGCACGGTGAAGTCGACATCGACGATGTTCTCGTCGCCGGTCAGCATCAGGCTCTCTTCCGGCACGTCGCGGATCGAGCGGCCGCGGCGGGCGGGATCGTCGATCAGGGTCATGCCGATGGAAATGGTCGACACGCGCAGCGCCTTCGGCAGCAGCACTGTCTCGATCGGATAGGGCAGATGGTAGTTCAGCCCGGGGTCCACGGTGCGCACGTGCTTGCCAAAGCGCAGCACGACGCCCTGTTCTTCAGACTGCACCCTGAAGAAGCCCGACAGCAGCCAGAGCGCGACGATGATGAGCAGGATCAGCGTGATGCCGATGCCGGAGAAATAGCCGCCCGGCATGATCTGCTGCAGCCGGTCCTGGCCACGCCGCAGAAGGTCCTCCAGATCCGGCGGCCTCGGCCCGACCGGTTGTGGGCCTGTGCCCCATGGTCCTTTCGGACCCGAGCCCCATGGGCCACCGCCCTGATTCTTCCACGGCATTCGACGCTCTCCTCGGCAGGCCGGGACTAGAACTTAAGCCGGCCCGCATTGTCCGGTCCGGCTTTATAGGGGACCGAAAGGACCCTTACAACGCAAGCCTAACCGACCCACGAGCTATGCTCGGGGGCGGAAAAGTCAATGTAAACATTGGCGAATGCAGTTAATGGGACCGCCGCCGACGATATGTCACATAGGAGAAGTCGGCGCTGTCGTCGGGGCCGGCGGGATGGCGGACGCGCCCGGTCTCATCCCACCGCGCCCTGTCGATGTCGAAATGCGTGTCGCCGTCGGGCCGCGCATGCACTTCCGTGATCTCGAGGCGATCGGCGCGATCGAGCCATTGCCGGTAGATTTCGGCGCCGCCGATCACGGCGATTTCAGCGGCTGAACGCCGCAGGGCATCCCCAAGCGCAACCGCGCCCGCATCCGCCGCCGATGTCGTGACGACAGCGCCGGCGGCGCGATAGGCCGGATCGCGCGTGATCACGATGTTGGTGCGGTTCGGAAGCGGCCGGCGCCCAGGCAAGGATTCAAAGGTCTTGCGGCCCATGATCACGGGCCTGCCGATCGTGAGCGCCTTGAAGCGCGCCATGTCGGATTTCAATCGCCACGGGATCGCGTTGCCGGCACCGATGATGCCGTTCTCCGCAATCGCAACGACGAAGACGATCTCCATCAGGACGCGCTCCCTGCAAGCCGCGTCAGCGCAGGACCGGAGACGCGGCACAGCGTCCAGTCGTCCAGCAACGCCGCGCCGAGCGATTTGTAGAACGCGATCGACGGCGCGTTCCAGTCGAGCACCGCCCATTGCAAGCGCGACCAGCCGTTGTCGACGCATTCCTTCGCCAGATAGACCAGCAGCGCCTTGCCGAGGCCCCTGCCTCGATGCGACGGCCGCACATACAAATCTTCGAGATAGATGCCGTGGCGGCCGCTGAAGGTGGAGAAATTGAGGAACCAGACCGCAAAGCCGACCGGCTCACCGTTCCACTCGGCAATCGCGCAGAACAGCCGCGGGTCGGCGCCGAACAGCGCGCCGGCAATCATCGCCTCGGTCGCCTCGACCTCATGCGAGAGCTTTTCGTACTCGGCGAGTTCGCGGACGAACGAAAGAATGAGCCCGGCTTCGCCCGGACGCGCGCGGCGGATGTTGAGAGACATCGGCGCTAGACCGCGACTGCTGCCTTGATATGCGGATGCGGATCGTAGCCGACGAGCTCGAAATCCTCGTAGCGGAAGGAGAAGATGTCCTTCACGTCGGGATTGATCCGCATCACCGGCAGCGCTCGCGGCGCGCGCGTGAGCTGCAGCCGCGCCTGCTCCAAATGGTTGGAATAGAGATGCGTGTCGCCGAACGAATGCACGAAGTCGCCGGGCTTCAGGCCGGTGACCTGCGCCACCATCATGGTGAGCAGCGCGTAAGAGGCGATGTTGAAGGGCACGCCGAGGAAAACGTCGGCCGAGCGCTGGTAGAGCTGGCAGGACAGCTTACCGTTGGCGACGTAGAACTGGAACAGGCAGTGGCACGGCGGCAGCGCCATCTTGTCGACCTCGGCCGGATTCCAGGCCGAGACGATCAGGCGGCGCGAGTCCGGATTGCGCTTGATCATGTCGACGACATTGGCGATCTGATCGATGCTGCGTCCATCCGGCGCCGGCCAGGAGCGCCACTGATGGCCATAGACCGGGCCGAGATCGCCGTTGGCGTCCGCCCATTCGTCCCAGATGGTGACGCCGTTGTCGCGCAGATATTTGATGTTGGTGTCGCCCTTCAGGAACCACAGCAGCTCATGCACGATCGCCTTCAGCGGCAGCCGCTTGGTGGTCAGCATCGGGAAGCCGGCGGACAGATTGAAGCGCATCTGATGGCCGAACACCGACAGCGTGCCGGTACCGGTCCGATCGGTCTTCTCGGCGCCGTCTGAAAGAATCCGCTCGAGCAGGTCCTGATACTGGTGCATGTGCCAATGAGCCTTTGGGGAAGGCGGCAAACTTAACGGCCACCCCCGTGCTACGACAGCGGCGATTCGCTGGTCTGGCCGATTATACCCGGAAAAGTGAGTGTTCTCGGCGCAAACGACAAGGGGCGGAACTAGCGTCCCGCCTCACGCCTATCGGCTTGATTGTACTGATTAACTTGCCGGCTTGAGCACCGGGGTCCACTTCGCGATCTCGGATTTGACGAGGGCAGCGAGCGCCTCCGGCGTCCGTTCCGCAGGGGTGGGAATGACGCTGCCGAGTTCGAGCAGGCGCTTCTTCACGGTCTCGTCGTCGAGCGCCTTGACGGCTGCGGCGTTCAGGCTCGCCAGGATCGCGGGCGAGGTTCCCTTCGGGGCGAACATCGCGTTCCAGGCCTGGGCCTGGAATGTGGTCAGGCCCGCTTCAGCCGTCGTCGGCACGTTCGGCAGCGACGGATTGCGTTCCGGCGTTGCGATCGCATAGGCCTTGATGGTGCCGGCATTGATCTGCGGCACGGCGTTGACGATCTGGTCGCACATGTAATCGACCTGGCCCGCCACCAGCGCGTTCATCGCAGGCCCCGTGCCGTTGAAGGGCACGCCGACCGGCTTGATGTCGAGGATGGAGTGCAGCAGCTCGCAGGACACGTGCGAGACCGAGCCGACGCCGGCATGCGCGGCGTTCACCTTCTCGGCGTTGGTTTTCACATAAGCGACGAACTCCTTGAGATCCTTCGGCGGGAAATCCTTGCGCGCCAGGATCAGGATCGGCGTGCCCGCCAGCAGCGCGATCGGCTCGAAGTCTTTCTCGGGATGGTAGGCGAGCTTCGGATAGAGCGGCACGGAGGCGGCGTGCGTGCCCATATGCCCGGTGATCAGCGTATAGCCGTCATTGCCAGCACGCGCAGCGCGCGTGGTCGCTGTGGTGCCGCCGGCGCCGACCACGTTCTCGATGATGATGCTCTGTCCAAGCGTCTGCCCCATGTGCGACGTGACGATGCGCGAGATCACGTCGGTCGGGCCACCGGCCGCGAACGGCACGATCATGGTAATGCTGCGGGTCGGATAGGTCTGCGCCTGAACCGGTGCGACAAAGGAGCACAGCGATGCAAGCACGGCTGCGCATGTGCCCGCGGCAAGCGTGCGAATAGACGTCATCTCGATCCCCTTGCCGTTCCCTTGCAACACAAAAATGCCGGCCTCACGGCCGGCATTCTCATTTCACGAAGCTGTCACGCAAGTCGATTGGACTTCCGAATGCGGCGCGCCGACGCAGGCGCGATCAGTTCTCGGATTCGGTGAACACCTCGTCGCGCTTGGCCCGCAAGAAAGGCAACACCGTGAGGACCAGCAGGAAGCCCGCGATCGCCAGCAGCACGGCCGATAACGGACGCGTCAGGAACACGGTCCAGTCGCCGCGCGAGATCAGCAGCGCGCGGCGCAAGTTCTCTTCCATCAGCGGTCCGAGCACCATGCCGAGCAACAGCGGTGCCGGCTCGAAATCGTGCTTGATCAGCCAGTAGCCGACGAGGCCGAACACACCTGCGAGGATGACGTCGACCGGCGCATTGTTCACCGAGTAGATGCCGATCGCACAGAAGATCACGATCGAAGGGAACATCAGCCGGTAGGGAACGCGCAACAACCGCACCCAGATGCCGACCAGCGGCAGGTTGATGATGATCAGCATCAGATTGCCGATCCACATCGAGGCGATCATGCCCCAGACCAGATCAGGCTGCTTCTGCATCACCTGCGGACCCGGCACGATGCCGTGAATGGTCATCGCGCCCACCATCAGCGCCATCACCGCGTTCGGCGGGATGCCGAGAGTGAGCAGCGGGATGAAGGAGGTCTGCGCTGCGGCGTTGTTGGCGCTTTCCGGAGCCGCTACGCCCTCGATCGCGCCGCGGCCGAACCGCTTCGGATCCTTCGCAAGCTTCTTCTCGAGCGTGTAGGCAGCGAACGACGCAATCACCGCGCCGCCGCCCGGCAGGATGCCGAGGATCGAGCCGAGCACGGTGCCGCGCAGGATCGCCGGCGCCGAGTCGACCAGATCCTTCTTGGTCGGCATCAGGCCGGTGATCTTCTGCTGCACGAGATCGCGGTTCATCTCGGCACCGGCATCGAGGTTGCGGATGATCTCGGCAAAGCCGAACACGCCCATCGCCACCGTCGCAAAGCCGAGACCGTCGGCAAGCTCCGGAATGTTGAAGGCCATGCGCGAGGCGCCGGTCTCGATGTCCGAGCCGACCATCGACAGCAGCAGGCCGAACACGATCATCGCGATCGCCTTCAGCACCGAGCCCTTGGCCAGCACGACCGCGAAGATCAGGCCGAGCACCATCAGCGAGAAATATTCGGCCGGGCCGAACGCCAGCGCGAGCTTGGTCAAGGGCGCACCGAGCACCGCGATGAGCACGGTCGCTACGCAGCCGGCGAAGAACGAGCCGATGGCGGCGATCGCCAGCGCCGGGCCGGCGCGGCCCTGCTTGGCCATCGCGTGGCCGTCGATGGCGGTGACGACCGATGTCGCCTCGCCGGGGATGTTGACCAGGATCGACGTGGTTGAGCCGCCATACTGGGCGCCGTAATAAATGCCAGCGAGCATGATCAGCGCGCCGACCGGCGGCAGTCCGAAGGTGATCGGCAGCAGCATTGCGACGGTCGCGATGGTGCCGATGCCCGGCAGCACGCCGACCAGCGTGCCGACGAGGGCGCCGATCAGGCACATCAACAGATTGATCGGAGAGAATGCGACGGCAAAACCGTGAGCGAGGTTGGCAAAGAGCTCCATGACAGCCTCACTGAGCCAGGAAACGCGGGAACATCGGCATCGGCAACCCGAGCACGTACGGGAATAGAAGTGCGCAGCCGAGCGTCAGGCAGGCGCCGACGATGATCGTTTCGACCCAGCGCGTCTCATGTGTCCCCATCGCCGCGATCAGGAAGCTCACGAACGCCGAAACCACCACCCCAAGCGGACGGATCGCCAAGGCAAAGAAGACGATCGAGGCCATCACGAACAGCGGCCCGCGCCAGGAGTAATGCGCCATCGCCGGTCCATCGGCCAACAGTCCCGTCAATGCGATGCCGGCGCCAAGCGCAACGAGCAGCCCGCCGAACATCCGCGGCGCCGTGCCTGCGCCAAAGGAGAAGCCGCGCATCCCCTGCAAATCGCTCGAGGCCCACAGCGCGAACAGGGCGAGCGCCATCAGAACGATCCCGCCGACATAGTCCTGTGCCGACCTGATCGTCATGAAGATCGTCAGGATCGCCACCGCGAACAGCGGATAGGAATAGATCAGCGCCAGCAGCACATCCGATGACGCCTTCTTGGTGTCACCACCGACCGCGCCGAGCAACGCGCCGGGAGCACCCGCGAGCAGCGCAGTGGCATGGCTGATCACGACGGTGGCCGGGCCGCGGCCCACGCCCCAGCCGAAGATGGTTCCTATCGACCAGATGAACTCGAAAATCTGCGGCGCGAGCGCCAGCAGGCAGAACCCGATCGCCACCGAGGTGTTTCGTGTGGCTGTCGCCGAGTGGCCCATTGTATCGGCCATGCATGTCTCCTCCGCGACTCCTAAGTCACGAGCACTGTTGTTCTAATCGGCTGGAAAATGGATCCCCGGCCCGGATCATTGCCTAGCGATTTTCATCACACAATGCCAGCGAAACCCAACAGCCCCCCTGCGAGCAGAAGCCACAGCGGATTGATGCGCGAGACGGAGGCGATCAGGGCAACGGTCGCGGTCAGAAGCAGTGCAGCAATGGTGCGATCGGTCGATTGGGCCAGGATCAGGGCACTCGCCGCCATCAGTCCGATCGATAGCGGAACTAGTGCAGCCTGGATCAGGCCGGGCCAGCGCGATTGGCTCGGCCGGTTCAGGAGCCGGCTGACAAAATAGGCAAGCAGCGCCGTCGGCAGGCACATCGCCAGCGTTGCGGCCAGCGCGCCGGGGATGCCGGCAACGGCATAGCCGATTAGCGTGACGATAAGGACGTTGGGACCCGGCGAGAGCTGCGCTATCGCATAGGCGTCGGCGAACTGCTTGTCGGTCATCCAGTGATGCACATCAACGGCGATGCGGTGCATCTCGGGCACCGCCGCCGCCGCGCCGCCAACCGCGAACAGCGACATCAGACCAAAGATGGAGATCAGCGCCCAGATCGGGTTCTCGCTGGTCATGCTGCTACCTTCCGTCGCATCAGTGAGGTGACGCCGATGCTGAGCGGGATCGCGACCAGCAGCACCGCCTGAAGCGGCAGGCGGAGCACGCCGATGGCTGTGAACACCGCGAGCATCAGGATCAGCGCGGCGGCATCCATCCGCTTGAGCAGCGGCGTCATCATCCGGAAGACCACCGCGATCAGGAGGCCGACGGCAGCGCAGGAGATGCCGGCAAGGCTGCGGCGCAGCACATCCACATCGCCGAACCGGGCGTAGATGATCGCGAGCACAGTCATGATCAGCGTCGGTGGCAACAGCAGCCCGGCGAATGCGGCAACGCCGCCCGCGATCCCGCGCAGCCGCGACCCGAACACCATCGACAGATTGACGATGTTGGGGCCGGGCAGGAAGTGGCAGAGCGCAAAGGTCTCGTTGAATTCGTCCGCCGTCATCCAGCGGTGCTGCTCGACGATGGCCCGCCGGGCAAACACCAGGACCCCGCCGAAGCCCGCCAGCGACATCCTGGCAAAGGCCAGAAACAGCGCCCACAGGCTAGGCGGAAGGCCATGAACGGCGGCAGGAATATCCGGCTCTTGGGCGGCCGGTGCTGAATCCGGGGACATGTCAGGAGCTTAGAACGTGGACCTCTTTGCGGCCAAGTCCGTCCGGAACCTATCCAAAGGGAACATCGCCATGGCCGCGCCAAACCCCTGTCTTTCGAAACCTTTGCCCCCTATATTGAGGGTGCCGGTTCGCCGGCTATGGAAATAAACGGTCGTCGCAATAAACCATTCGGACCCGGGGGCGGTACCCGGCGCCTCCACCAAAGCCCACCGATTTTCGGGCTTCAGCCTGCCGAGAGGCGGGTTTTGGCGGGGGCGAAATAGGATCGACGAGGGCGTAAAGGGCGAACTTTTTCCCGGTATTGTTCCGCCGTTATCGGGCTATGCAATAGTTGCCAACGACAACTTTGCTCCGGTTGCTCAGGCTGCGTAACGCAGTTTGAAAGACCATTCTGAAGTCCTAACGGGTTAAGCTCCGTTAGGCGGGGTTCGGAGGCACCTGGCAACAGAAGCCTCCACTTACCTCTGATTTCCTTCCCGGCGGGGACTCCTGCTGACCCGTCAGGCGCGGTACTATTGCGGCTTGGCGAGTCGGGCCGGCAGGGCCCGCCTCCTGGAATGCAACAGGACCACCATGGCGACCGATCATATCCGATACGATGTGCTGGCCCGCGATGCGCTGCGCGGCGTGCTGCGCAAGGTGCTGACCGATGCCGCGGCCCATGGCCTGCCAGGCGAACATCATTTCTTCATCACCTTCCTATCAAAGGCCGAGGGCGTGAAGATCTCGCCGCGGCTGCTCGCGCAATATCCCGAAGAGATGACGATCATCCTCCAGCACCAGTTCTGGGATCTAACCGTGCTCGAGGACCGCTTCGAGGTCGGCCTGTCCTTCGGCGGCATTCCGGAGCGACTGATCGTGCCGTTCAGCGCGATCAAGAGCTTCCTCGATCCGTCCGTGAAGTTCGGCCTCCAGTTCGACACCTCAGATGTCGCCGAGGTGGCGGGCGAGAATGTGCCGGCGACCCCGGCACCATCAGCCGCAGCAGTGCCCGCACCGGCCACTGAAGCTGCGGAGACCGCGGAAGAGCCGACCCCGCCGAACCAGGGTGGCGCCGAGGTCGTGCGGCTCGATCGTTTCCGCAAGAAATGATCCAGGTTGGCCGCGAGACCGTCGCACCCGGCCAAACTCCCTATATAGAAGAGCACATGAGGAGGCCGCGCGGCGTTCGTGCGGCAGAATGGATGTGCTCATGGCCAAAGCTGCCCGCGCGAAGACCGCCCGCCCAGCGACCCGCATCGAGACCGACAGTTTTGGTCCCATCGAGGTCCCCGCCGATCGTTATTGGGGGGCGCAAACCGAACGCTCACGCCAGAATTTTCGCATCGGCATCGACCGCATGCCGATCTCGCTCGTGCATGCGCTCGGCATCGTCAAGCTTGCGGCCGCACAGTCGAATCTCGAGCTTGGCCTGCTCGACAAGCGCCGCGCCAACGCCATCATCCGCGCCGCGCACGAGGTGATCGAGGGCAAGCTCGACGATCATTTCCCGCTTGTCGTGTGGCAGACCGGCTCGGGCACCCAGAGCAACATGAACCTCAACGAGGTCATCGCCAACCGCGCCAACGAGCTGCTCGGCGGCGACCTCGGCAGCAAGAAGCCGGTGCATCCCAACGACCACGTCAACATGAGCCAGTCGTCGAACGACTCTTTCCCGACCGCGATGCACATTGCGGCCGCAAGCCGCGTCACCGCCGATCTCGTCCCCGCCCTCGGCGAGCTGCACCGCGCGCTGCGCAACAAGGAGAAAGAGTTCGCCAAGATCGTGAAGATCGGCCGCACCCACACCCAGGATGCGACGCCGCTGACGCTCGGCCAGGAATTTTCGGGCTATGCCGCGCAGGTCGAGAGCGGCATCGCTCGGCTCAAGGTCGCGGTGAAGGACCTCTATCCGCTGGCTCAGGGCGGCACCGCCGTCGGCACCGGCCTCAACTCCAAGCCGCGCTTCGCAAAGCTGTTTGCAAAGCACGTCGCCGGGATCACGAAACTTCCCTTCACCAGCGCCGCCAACAAATTCGAGGCGCTGGCCTCGAACGATGCCTATGTGCTGGCACACGGCGCCATCAATTCCGTCGCGACAGGCCTGTTCAAGATCGCCAACGACATCCGCCTGCTCGGATCGGGTCCGCGCTCGGGCCTCGGCGAATTGATCCTGCCGGAGAATGAGCCGGGCTCATCGATCATGCCGGGCAAGGTCAATCCGACCCAATGCGAGGCAATGACCATGGTGTGCTGCCAGGTGTTCGGCAATCACACCGCGATCACGGTCGCCGGCAGCCAGGGCCATTTCGAGCTCAACGTCTACAAGCCCGTGCTCGCCTACAACATGCTGCACTCGATCCGCCTGATGGCGGACGCCGCGCGCTCATTCACCGAGCATTGCGTCAGCGGCATCCGTGCCGACCAGAAGCACATCAAGGATCTGATGGAGCGTTCGCTGATGCTGGTGACCGCGCTCGCGCCGAAGATCGGCTACGACAACGCAGCCAAGGTTGCCAAGACCGCACATGCCAACGGCACCACGCTAAAGGAGGAAGCGCTGCGGCTCGGCTTCGTCTCGGCGGATGAATTCGACCGCCTGGTGCAGCCGGAGAAGATGACGCGGCCTGGATGAATTCCGAATTCCGACAGTCATCCGTAATGATACGGTGCCCCAAGGCTCATAATTATAAGGCTTAAAGGACAGGATTTGATTACCGTCAATGTGGCATTGGGGGCGCGTCCTACGCAAAGCCCCGCTGCCCCTGACGGGGCGGAATTCATCGTTTTATGGCCCCTGGAGGCCGATTGACGAGGACGAGCGAATGACGATCAAGTCTTGCGGGGCGCAACGCGGCGCCCTGTTTCTGGAAATTTCATCCAACCTGAAGAGGAGCGGGTGATGGAGACGCGGCATGGGGAACGTCATCAACCTGAATCGTTTCCGGAAGCGCGCCGAGCGGGAAGCCTCGGCGAAGCAGGCGGACGCCAACCGAACGAAGTTCGGCCGCACGAAGGCGGAGCGGTCGGCGGAGGAGACGCGCGCGGACCAGGCGAAGGAGCATCTGGACCAGCACCGGATCGATCGCGAGGAGCAGCCATGAAATCGCCCGTCGTGAAGCGTTCGATCGTGGTCGCTGGCCACAAGACCAGCGTCAGCCTGGAAGAGGCGTTCTGGAACGGCATGAAGGAGATCTCGGGCCTGCGCAACATGACGCTGTCCGAGCTCGTCGGCGAAATCGACGGCGCCCGTCAGCAGGGCAATCTGTCCTCGGCGATCCGCCTGTTCGTGCTCGACTACTTCAAGAGCCGCGCCATGGCCGCCATCCAGCCGGAAAAGGTCGCGGCGCAGTAGCGCCAGGGCGCTCCGCCCACGGCTTCGTGATCTGCACTTTAAAATCCCTCTAAGGTGCAGTTTCGACGAGCGTGCGCGCTTGACCTCAATGCCCTGCGTTGAAAATACAGGGCATGACCGACACCCATGATACGCGCCGCGAGATGCCGCTGGGCCTGGCCAAGCGCGGCTATACCGGCGTCATCCAGCACCTCTCCGCCAAGGACGCCGGCTCGGCTCTCTCCGACATCGAGCTCGAGAGCCGGCTGATCGAGCTCGGCTTCGTCGAGGGGGCCAGGGTGGAGGTCCTGCACGAGGGGCTGGTCGGACGCGACCCGATCGCCGTTCGTGTCGACAACATCACCATCGCGGTGCGCCGCCGCGAAGCCATGGCCATCATCGTCGCCTGAGATCGCGACCGGACATCCGATCCCATGGAATTACCCCTTCTGCATCTCGCCCTGGTCGGCACGCCAAACAGCGGCAAGACCTCGCTGTTCAATGCCCTGACCGGCAGCCGGCAGAAGGTGGCGAACTATCCGGGCGTCACCGTCGAGCGCAAGGAAGGTTTTTTCGTCACCCCGCAGGGCCGCCAGGTCTCCGTCGTCGACCTGCCCGGCACCTATTCGCTGCGCGGCCGCAGCCCGGACGAGGAGATCACCCGCGATTTCGTGCTCGGCAAGGCCTCCGGCGAGACCTTGCCGGATCTCGTGCTGTGCGTGGCGGACTCGACCAATCTGCGCCTGACCATCCGCCTGCTGCTCGAGCTGAAGCGCACCGGACGGCCGATGATCCTCGTGCTCAACATGTTCGACATCGCGAGCCGACGCGGCATCAATGTCGACGTCGAGCGGCTTGCCAAGGAGCTCGGCGTGCCCGTGGTCACCTCGATCGCGGTGCGCAAGGGCGGCACGGCCGACCTGTTGGCGCTGACCGACGAGATCTCGGCGAAGCTCGCGGCCGAACCTGCCGAGAACAGCTGGCGCGCACTCAGCGTCGCCGAGTTGCGCGCCACCCAGCGCGAGGCCGATCGCATCATCTCGGACTGCGTCAGCCTGCCTGCTAGCCCCGACACCTGGACCGCGCGGATCGACGCGATCGTGCTGCATCCGGTCGGCGGCCTCATCGTGCTCGCGCTCATCCTGTTCGTGATGTTCCAGGCAGTGTTCGCCTGGGCGCAGCCGCTGATGGAGCTGCTGCAATCGGGCTTCGACGCGCTCGGCGACATCGTCCACGCCACCCTGCCCGAGGGCCTGGTGCAAAGCTTCCTGCAGAACGGCGTGATCTCCGGCGTCGGCAGCGTCATCGTGTTTCTGCCGCAGATCATCATCATCTTCCTGTTCATCCTGCTGCTGGAAGATTTCGGCTACATGGCGCGCGCGGCGTTCCTGATGGACCGCATCATGGGCGGCGCCGGCCTGCACGGCCGCGCTTTCATTCCGCTGCTATCGAGCTTTGCCTGCGCCATCCCCGGCATCATGGCGACGCGCGTCATCGACAACAAGCGCGACCGGCTGACCACGATCCTGATCGCGCCGCTGATGACCTGCTCGGCGCGCATCCCGGTCTACACGCTGATCATCTCCGCCTTCATTCCGGCCAAGGACGTCTGGGGCTTCATCAACCTGCAGGGCCTCGTGATGTTCGGGCTCTATACGGCCGGCATCGCCAGCGCGCTGATCGTCTCGTTCATGATCAAGTTCTTCATGCTGCGCGACTACGCGCCGGCGCCCTTCATGCTGGAGCTGCCGGACTACAAGATGCCCAGGCTGAAATCGATCGCGATCGGCATCTTCACCCGCGCAAAGATGTTCCTGCAGCGCGCCGGCACCACGATCTTCTCGATGATGGTGCTGATCTGGTTTTTGGCCTCGTTCCCGCAGCCGCCCGCAGGCGCCACCGAACCCGCCATCGATTTCAGCCTGGCCGCCATCATCGGCAAGGCGCTCGCGCCGCTGCTCGCACCTGTCGGCTTCAACTGGCAGATCGCGGTGGCGCTGATCCCGGGCATGGCGGCGCGCGAGGTCGCGGTCGCCGCACTCGGCACCGTCTATGCGATCGAAGGCGGCAAGGAAGCGGCCGAGCAGATCGGCCAGGTGCTGGCGACGAAATGGTCGTTCGCGACCGCGCTGTCGATGCTCGCCTGGTACATCTTCGCCCCGCAATGCGCCTCGACGCTCGCCGTGATCCGGCGCGAGACCGGAAGCTGGGGCTGGATGGCGGCGACCTTCGGCTACATGCTGGTGCTCGCCTATGCCGCGAGCCTTCTGACCTACAACGTCGCGGTCGCGTTAGGGGCGGGCTAGCGTCCCACTCGAAACTGAAATGGCGAAAACAACCCCATGCACAGTAGATTGGGGGCGCCGGGATGTTATCCGGTGGCTTTTGCGAAGCCGTTGATGCGTCCGAAGAAATAGACGTAGCCGGTAGGATGGGTAGAGCGAAAGCGAAACCCATCACGCTTCAGCTCGGAGGCAACGATGGGTTTCGCAAGAGCTCTATCCATCCTACGCACTCGATGCGCGCTACGGATTACGCGGCGCTTGACCCGTCGGGCAAAACAGGCGCACGATGCCATCATCAATCTTCATCGATATGGCGAGGATGTCGTGATCTACCGTATCAGGCGGTGATACTCGAATCGTCGGCAGCTCGCAGCGTCATGAGGGCCGCCACGAGCCGCTCGGGCTGAAACGGCTTTTCGAGCAGCACGCTGTTGGGCACGCCCTGTGACTTCCACAATGCAGCGTCAGCGCCGCTCGTGATGTACACGACCGGAAGGTTTGGATCCTTCTCTCGCATGCGCCGGGCCAGATCCCAGCCGTTCAGCTTGCCGCCCAGATAGACATCGGTCACGAGCGCCTTGTGATTTTTTCCGCGCGCTATGAACACCGTGATCGCCTCCTCGCCGGAGGCGAGGATGTCGGACGTAAAGCCAGCCTGCGCCAGCGCCATTTCGAGCACGCCCTGAAGCAGATATTCGTCCTCGACGATCAGGATCGAAGGCTGTCCCGACATGTTTGCCTTTTGCTGGCCGGTTATCCGAAGCGGCGCATGTTCCAATTCGCGCGCAATCCAGCACGTGGGTTTGGCATTCTCGCGGCAGACCGCATGAAACCTGAACAGCCATTCAAGAAAGTTTCTTGCCAGTTCCAGCAACAGGCGATGGCGGCAGAAGTTGACCTTTCGACGATGCAGAAGGAGGAGGAACAGATGAGGAAGCTGACTTACGCTATCGCGGCAATCGCAACGCTTGCAATCGGTGCCCCCACCATCGCCAATGCGGGTGGCGTCGGCGTCTATGTCGGCGGCGACCGCGACGATTATTATGGCCCGCGCGCACGCTTCTACGAGCATGACCGCGGCTGGCATCATGGCTGGTACCACCACGATCGCGACTACGACCGCGGCTTCGTGATCCGTCGCCATCACTGGGATGACGATTAAGTCATGCCAGCACGGTGCAACGAGGAGGCCTCGCTTCGGCGAGGCCTTTTTGTATCTGATGCGGAACAGCTGTCAGTTCCGCCGAGAACGGCGCGACGCTTCACGGCTCCAGCGTGTAGGGCCGCCCGGGTTCAAGCACATAGATCGTCAGAAAGCGGAGCGGACGGTCCGGGTCGCAATTGCGAAAGTGCGTATGTGGAAGATCCGCGCGGTCCTGCAGCGTCTCCCCCGCGCGATACTGCCGGGGCGCGTCGCTGCCATAAGCGGACTCGGCAACGCCTTCGACGATGTAGATCGCGCCTGCAACGGGATGGCGGTGAAGCGGAGCGACGCCGCCGGGCGGATAGGTGACCTCGACGACCATGAGCTCCTGATTGCCAGGCAATGGAAGGCGTTCGAGAATTTTGCGCGTGACACCGGCAAAGCCTGCTCGTTGCGCGCTTGCGTGAGCGTCTGGACCTTCAGCCATGGGGCACCTTTATGGTCGATCTGCCTCGTAGGATGGGTAGAGCGGAAGCGAAACCCATCACGCGGCGGCATGCTCGAACGCAGCGATGGGTTTCGCAAGAGCTCTACCCATCCTACGGACTAGTCCACACCCGGCCACGCCGCCATCGCCGCCTTGGCTGCACCTCTCAGTTCCGCCTGCGTGGCACCGTCCTTGGCCTGAATGGCCATGCCCTGGAAGACGCCGAGATAGAACCGGCTCAACGCATTCACGTCGGTCGCATCGGGCAATTCGCCGCTGGAGACTGCCGCCTCTAACCGCGCGCGCAGATTGTCCAGCAGCTCGAGCCTGACCTTTCTCACCTCGCGCGCGATGGTGGCCGGCCATTCGTCGCTGATGGCGCCCAGCGCGACCATGCAGCCGGCGGGCGCCGTGCGGGATTTCGGTAACGTGTCGGCCGCCTTAATCAGCAGATTCTCAACACCGGCCCGCGCGGTCGCCCCCTCCGCGAGCTTGTCCCAGACCGCCTGCCCGTCAGTCGCGGCGTAATGCTGGAACGCCGCCAGATACAGCGCCTCCTTGCTGTTGAAGGCCGCATAGAGGCTCGGCGAGCGGACGCCCATGGCCTCGCACAGATCGTTCATCGAGGCGCCGGCAAAGCCCTTGCGCCAGAACAGCAGCATCGCGGCCTCCAGCGCCGCCTCGCGATCAAATTCCCGTGGCCGTCCCGCCATGACGCCTCTTTCTGTAATGATCAACACATAATTCACTTGACGCGGCCGATCAAGATCCCAGATATTCTGTGTCGATCATTACAGAATAGGAGAGTATGATGACGCTGGCAGGAAAACGGGCCCTGGTGACGGGCGCAAGCAGGGGGATCGGCGCGGCCATCGCAAAGGCGCTCGCCGCGGAAGGCGCCGATGTCGCCATCACTTACGAAAAGTCGGCAGACAGCGCCGCGAAGGTCGTCGACGCCATCAAGGCTTTGGGTCGGAAAGCGGTCGCGATTCAGGCCGACAGCGCCGATGTCGCCGCCGTCCAGGCCTCGGTCGACAAGACCGTCGCCGCATTGGGCGGCCTTGATATCCTGGTCAACAACGCCGGCATTCTTCGCCTGGGCGGCCTCAACGACATCTCGCTCGCCGACATCGACGCGCTGCTGAACGTCAACGTCCGCTCCCCGATCGTCGCGAGTAAGGCCGCGCTGCCCCACCTCGGCAAGGGCGGCCGCATCATCACCATCGGCAGCTATTTCGCCGACCGCGTGCCGTCGCCGGCGCTCGGCGTCTACGCGGCGTCGAAGTCGGCGCTGATCGCGTTCAACAAGGCGTTGGCGCGCGAGCTCGGCCCCAAGGACATTACCGTCAATCTGGTGCAGCCGGGCTCGATCAACACCGACATGAACCCGGCCCACGGTCCGACCGCGGAGACGCTGAAGCAGTTCATGGCGCTCGGCCGCTACGGCGCGCCGGATGATATCGCGAATGCGGTGGCGTTCCTGGCAAGCGAGAAGGCGAAATACATCACCGGCTCGGCCTTGACCGTTGATGGCGGTGCGAACGCATAGACGACAGGGGCGTGACGGCCGGGCCGCGATTCGGCCCGGCCGGATTTTCTGTCCGTGCGCGCCTGCAAAAAATCCCACTCGAATTTGAATGGCGTTCCCGCGACCGACTGTTTATGGTCGGCTCATGTCGCGCCTCTTATGTCTATTTGTTGCTGCCATCCTGTCGCTGCTGCCGGTCGTTGCGCCCGCGGCGTCGGCGCCCAAAAAGCCCAAGCAAAGCTGGCATGGCTACGGTTTCCTGCCGGGCTATCGCCAGCCGCTCAGCAACAGCCAGCCGATCTTCATGCAGAAGAACGGCTTTCGTCGCTACGCGCGCGAGAACCAGCGCCCCTGGTATATCGATCCCGTGCCGAGCTATTACCGCTACATTGACGGCGAATGGCACTATTTCGGCCGGCCCGGCTTCGGCGGCTCACGCTACAATGGCGGCAGCTTCGGTCCGTGCTGGACCCGGACGCCGATCGGCGCGATCTGGAATTGCGGCTGATCCGTCCGTCGCAATTCAATCAGGATCGAGCCGGCTATTCAGAACAAAACGTTCCGAAGACGCGATCCCACATGCTGGTGACCACGCCGAAATTGCACGGCCGCTTGCCATAGTGATGGCGCGTATGGCGGCGCTTCAGGCGCCAGAGATAGCCGCCGCGCTTCACGGGGTGATGATGGATGATGTGGTGAAGCGCACCGAAATAGATGTAGCCCAGCATCAGCCCCGCCGTGACGGTGCAGGCGCTGCCAAACCCGACCAGCAGCCATATCGGCAGCAGCGATCCGCAACAGATCGATCCCAGGCTCAGCCACAGCGGCGAGCCGACCAACGCGCGCGGATCGGAATGGTGCATATCGTGCAACGCGGCCAGATAGGCCGGACCATGCAGGGCGAACCGGTGTATGACGTATTCGGCGAGGCTCCAGAGCAACAGCCCGCTTGCGAAGCCGATCGCCGCTTCGTCCCAGCGCAGCGGCTCCTTCAAGAGCAAAGCGACCGCGACCAGCGCGGCACTTGCCAGCGGATAGAAGACGAAATCGGCAAAGTACAAGAACTTTTTCAGTCGCATGGGTTTGCGCATGGGCTGGTCTTGCTGGAACGCTCCATGGCCGCCCGTGCTTCGAAAATCTCCGGCAACTCCTGTGCGTTGGCGAACATCCCGATCACCGGACCGAGGACGCTCCGCGCCTGCGCATCCGTTCCGCTCGCCTGATACAGTCTGGCAAGCGAAAGGGCTGCGCGCAGCTCGTACGTCGCGGTCTGCTGCGCCCGCGCGGCCTCGATGGCCCGCGTGAACGCCGCCTCCGCGGCGACGATATCGATGGGATCCTTGCGCAGCAGCAGCTCGCCGCGCCGGCGCTGGATTTCCGGGGTGAACCATTCCTGTCCGGTCCGCTCCACCTCGACGAGCTGTTCGTCGAGGATCGCGAGCGCCTCGTCGAACTGTCCTTCGCCGGCCTTGGCCTCCGCGAGCAGCGTCCAGGTCAAGGGCACGTAGAGCCCGGTCGCCATTTTTCCGACCAGCGGCAGCGCGATGGAGTCCTCCATCTCCCGGAGCCCGGCCGCACGCTCGCCGAGACGGCAACGGATCCAGCCGTTCCAGAATTTACCGGCTCGCGCGTAGAGCAGAAGTCCGTGCTCGCGGCTGAGCTCGATCACGGCATCGACATGCGGCCTGGCGCCTTCAGGGTTGCCGCGCACCGCCTCGAGCACGATCTTGTGGAAATGCGTGTAGACCATCGTCGCGACATGGCCGCTATCGGCCGCGCGGCGGATCGCCTGCTGCGCCAGTTGCTCGGCGCGATCGACTTCGCCGAGCGGCCACAGCACCAGCGCGAGGTAGATCGCCGCAGCGATCCCGCAATCGTGGCCGTACAGGAAGGCCAGATTGCGATCGTGCTCGTCGCGGTCAATCGCGAGCGCCTGCTCGAGATGCTGCCTGGCATCGACGAAATTGCCCTCGAACCAGCGCGTCATGCCGCAGACGCGATGCGCGACCCCCGCCTCCGGCGCATCGGGGCGGTCAGCGGTATCATGCAGGAATGCCTGCGCGAGCTCCTGCATCGATCCGAGCTCGCTGCGAACGAGGCTTCCGACCCACAGGCCGTAGGTGGCGGCGAAGCGCTCGGGCGCGCCCTTGAGGCTGGACGCGAGCTCGCGGGCGCGTGCGAACGCGACCGACGTCTCCGGCGCGCCATAGCCGCGCGTCGCGATCAGCGCGTTGCCATAGGCGATCTGCAATTGCAGCCGGCGGCTCTGTCCGACCGGGCTTTCGCTCAAGCCTTCGGCAAGACCGATAGCCTTGGTCAGATGCGCGATCGCCTCGGGATAGGCCGAGCTGCGCAGCGCGCGATCGCCGGCCTTGCCCCACCACTCGACGGCGTCCTCGACGAGACCGGCCTGCGTGAGATGATGCGCGGCGATTTCGGGCGCCGCTGCGGCGGCGTCCGGGAATTTCTCCTGGAGCACGGCTGCGATCCGCTCGTGCAATCGCCGCCGGCTGCTCCTGAGTAGGCTCTCATAGGCAGTGTCCTGCACCAGCGCATGCTTGAACGTATAGACGGCTTCGGGGGCGGCCCCGCTGCGGAAAATCAACTCGGCGGCTTCGAGCTGGGCGAGCCGGGCATCGAGCTCCGCATCGTCCTTGTCCGAGATCGCACGCAGCAGCACGTCGGAGAATTCGCGGCCGATGACGGCGCTGACCTGCGCGACCTCCTTTGCGGGCCCGAGGCGGTCGAGCCGCGCCATCAGCGAATCCTGGAGCGTCGCGGGGATCGACAGGCGCGGCAGGCTGCCGGCCATCCTGTAGCGGCCCCCCGCCCCCTTTTCGAGAACGCCCATCTCCAGCACCGTGCGCGTCAGCTCCTCGACGAACAACGGGATGCCGTCGGTCCGGGTCGCGATCTGCGTGACCAGCTCGGAGGGGACCGCGCGGCTTCCGATCACCTCGGCGATCATGCGCTGGACGTCGGTCTCCTTGAGGCGTCCGAGCTCCAGCGTCGTCAGATTCGCCGGGCCCATCCATGGCAGCGCGAATTCGTCGCGGAACGTCAGCACGAGCAGCAGGCGAAGCTGGTCGGCAAGCCTGACCGCGAGCCCGAGCAGCTCGAGCGAGGTCGCGTCGGCCCAATGCAGATCCTCGACGATGCAGACCACCGGTGCCTCGGCGCACAGGCGCTGCAAGCGCTGGATCAACGCGGCAAGCGTGTTGCGCCGCAGCTGCTGTGGCGTCCAGTCGAGCGGCGGATAGCGTCCGTCGGTGGCAATCGAGAGCAGGTCCGCAAACAGCGGCACCAACGTCGGAGTCTTCAGATCAGTGCGCCCGAGCAGCGCTTCCAGCTTGCGCAGCCGCTGTGCATTGCTGTCGCCGGCGCCGAGCTTCGCCGCCCGCTGCAGCTGCGCGATGACAGGATAGAGCGCGCTGGCGCGATGATGCGGCGAGCACTGATAGCGCAACCGGATGTGCGGCTCCGCCGCGATCCGCTCATTGAGGAAATGCGCCGCGAGCCGCGACTTGCCGATGCCGGGCTCGCCGGAGATCAGCACGACCTGGCCCTGGCCGCGCCAGGCCCGCTGCTTGCACTCGGCCAGCCGGTCGAGCTCGTGCTCGCGGCCGACGAACCCGGCGAGGCCTGCGGAGCGGTAGGCTTCGAAGCGGCTCCCGAGCGGCGATGGACGGTCCACCGCCCAGACTTCGGTCGCCTCGCTGAATCCCTTGATCGTGCGCGTGCCGAGCGCGCGCAGCTCGAACAGATTGCCGAGCAGCCGGCGCGTCGAGGACGCGATGATGACGGTGCCCGGTTCGGCGAAGGCCTGCATCCGCGCCGCGAGGTTGGGTGTCTCGCCGATCACCTCGAGCCGGCTCGAGGCGCCTTTTGCGAAGAGATCACCGACGACGACCAGTCCGGTGGCGATGCCGATCCTGACCTCCAGCCGCAAGCCCGGCTGCACGGCGATGGCCCGGACTGCGGCGGTGATCTCGAGCCCGGCGCGGACCGCGCGCTCGGCGTCGTCCTCATGGGCCGACGGATAGCCGAAATAGGACAGGATGCCGTCGCCCACCAATCGCGAGACGATGCCGTCATAGCGCGCGATGATCGCGGTCGCGGCCTCGCGATAGGCTTGCAGGATCTCGCGCATCTCCTCGGGATCGAACTGCTGCGACAATGCAGTCGAGCCGACGAGGTCGCAGAACATGATCGTGAGTTGCCGGCGCTCCGCGCCCGCGTCGATCTTCGGTGCGAGCAGACGCGCCTTCGGAACGTCGAGCTCGACAATCGAACGCAACAGCCTGCGCCGGTGCCCCAGCACGACGCCCATGGTCGCGAGATCGCGATCCGTAATCTCGGAAAGGATGTCGAAATCAATGCCGTGGTCGGAAAAGGACTTCAGGTATTGAGGGAGGCCGACCTTCTCCAACCAGGCAGCAACCTGCCCAGTCATCGCGCGGAGTCCAGCATGAATTGTACTAAACCTAAAGTATATCCCCGCTCGGAATGAAGTCAATCGTGGCAGGCAAGCGTCGCCATTGTTGACGCATTGAGGGCCTTGGCTCATGCTTTATGGTGGAAGCGTTCCCCATTTTCGCGCGAGAGTATTCATCCGTGAAGCAGGATCCGTATCCGACAGCGGCAAACCCGATCCATTCGGCCGTCGTAAAACTGTTTTATTCGCGCGCGGCGCGCCAGCTTTTCACCAACGCCTGGTACTCGCTGCTGAGCAACCTCGACAGGGACGCCGCGATCCGATTCCTCAACTACGGCTATGCCCCGCTGAACGGCGAGCAGGTCGCGCTGCAAGCCGCCGACGAGCCCGATCGCTACGCGATCCAGCTCTATCATCACGTGGCGTCGGGGTCTGCGATTGCGGGCAAGGATGTGCTGGAGGTCGGAAGCGGCCGCGGCGGCGGCGCGTCCTACATCGCGCGGTACCTCCATCCGAAGAGCTACACCGGGCTCGACATCTGCAAGCCGGCGATCCGCTTCAGCAAGGCGCGCTATGCCGGCCAGGACAATCTCGCATTCCGCGTCGGCAATGCGCTCAGCCTGCCGTTCGCGGACGAGAGTTTCGACGTCGTGGTCAACGTCGAGAGTGCGCAGCATTATGGCGACATGGGCCGCTTTCTCGAGGAGGTCCACCGCGTGCTCAGGCCGGGCGGTGCTTTTCTGATGGCGTGCTTCGAAGACCGCTCGAAGGACGTGTATCCGCGCGAGTCCCTGGCCCGGTCGCGCTTGCGCCTCGTTCGTGAGGACGACATCACCGCCAATGTGGCGCGCGCGCTGGAGCTCGACGGCGCGCGGCGAACGGTGCTGGCGGACGAGATCGTGCCGCGGGTGCTGCTCGGCGTGTCGCACGAGTTCGCCGGCATTCCGGGCACGCAGCTGCATGCGTCCTTCGCCGACGGCACCTGTCCCTATTATTGCTTCACCTGCCGCAAGGACTGAACCGCGCGCTCAGAGTGTCTTGAGATATTCGATCAGTGCCTTGCGATCATCCTCGGTCAGATCAGTTCCGTAGATATGCCCGGCATTCGAGTTGCCGCGCACCGTGGTATCGAACAGGAACGCGCCCGGCATCTCGGCCTTCATGTCGTATCCCACGATGTCCGGATTGAACTCCCAATTGCCGACATAGAAGGTCTTCGGCCGCTGCCCTGGCGGTAGCAAAAGGTCATTCAACGACGGCACCGAGCCGTTGTGCAGATAGGGCGCCATCGCCCAGATGCCGTTGAGCGGCCTTGCCCGGTAGGCGAGCGGCGCCCTGTACTGGTTTGGACGGCCGCAATTGATCTCGGCGGCGCTGGCCGCGTTATCCTTGGACCGACCGATCCATTGCGCGGCGATGTTTCCGGTGAGAACCTCGGCGGCCTTGTAGTTGGACATCGCGTCCGGACCACCGATCTTCGACAGCGCGATCTTGCGGCTGTTGAACGTCGTCGCCTGCTCGGGATCGGTGCCGATCTTGCGGAGATCGACCAGCGGGACCTGGATCTCGCTGCAGGCCCCGGAAGCCGCTTCGACAGGGGCGGCATCGTGGCAATTCGCGCACGCGCTGACATAGACGAGCTGGCCGCGCAGCGCGCGCTTCTGGTCAAGTGCACCGAGAATGGCTTCCGGCCAGCGCGGCGAGCGCAGATCCATCAGCTTCCGCTGCCCCCAGACGACATTCTCCATCTGGACCCCATGCATGACGTCGGGCGTGAGCATCGTCGCGTCATGCTTGATGGGCGCGAGCACACCGAGCGCTTCGACGATGTTGCGCGTCAGCGGCTGACGGATCGAGGCGTTGTACAGCACCCAGTTGAAGCGCGGCGTGTCCCACAGCGCCGGATATCGCACCGGCGCGGTCAGGTGCGCATAATTCCTGGTCTCGCCGGTGTCCGACGGGGCGGTCATGAGCCTGAAGGGTCCGGCGAGAAGCTGGTTCAAGCCGGCGCCGTGCGCGTCCAGCCTGCCCGCCCCGCCCGCCGTATCGCCGGAGTTTCCACCGACGACCTGGTTGAACTTCGCGGCCGCCTGCAAGACGCCGCCGAAGCATTGCAATCCGCTCTGCACATCGGCAGGGGGCGCCTTCACCCGCGCCATGAAGCGCTGTCCGGCCCCGTCCTGATTCTGCAGGACCGCCGTGATGGACCCGACCAGCTGTCCGACGAACGCGTCGATATCGATGTGGGAAGGACCGCCCTCGATGCGGATCTGCTGGCCGCGGTAGCTGACTTGCCCGGTATGACAGCCGGCACAGCCGAGGCCAAGCCAGTTGCCTTTCCAGCACGCGTGCCTGCCGTCGGGAAGGTCGACCGGGGTGCTGTAAAGACCAATCGCGAGACCATCCGGATTGTTGGTCGGGCTGACGGGTTCGGGGAGGAAACCCAGACGCTGCAAATTCTCGGGCGCCTTGATCAGCGCGGTTTGGCCGGAAGGCTGCCCCGGCTGCTCCAGCGCGACGAACCATTCATAGGGGATCAGCGCCGTTCCCTGCGAGATGAAATGCCAGCGATCGGCGGTCTCGTCGCTCCAGCCCTGTTGCAGATGGACGGGACCATCCGGCGCGGGCTTGTCTTCAGCCGATGCGGCCATGAAAGCGGCAAGAAGGGTGGCGACGGCAATCAACGGTACGCGCACATCAAATTTCATCATTGGCTCCAATTATTGTGAAGCGCTCAATCATGACGGCATGAATGCCGTCGCTAAATCGCAATCAGCAATCGTGCGCCACCGATGGCGCTACGCGCAGCACCAGAGGCCTTCCAGATAATTTCGTGTTCCAGATATTTTCGAGCAAATGACAATGCGCAGCGAGCGCATGCGCTCGTGCCGTACCACCAGCAAGGAAGACACGCCGCCCCATAGCGACCGCTCCGAACCCCATTGCCTGCGGCCGCACTTCCGGCGCCCGCAAGTACAGGCTACATCATGTCAGATATAAGCGCAAAGGTAGAGATGGGGCATCAGGACGCGCTGCCGGGCAGCGATACTGCGGTTTCTGCGCCGTTACCGGAAATACCCCAACACGAGATCGGTATCCGCGCTGGCGGCGACCTTGCCGTTCAGCTCGGCGTCGATGACGCGGCGGCTGGCTTCGATCGCGGCGTGGTCGCCGAGATCGTTGGCGGCTTCCAGCACGAGCCATGCGGCGTCGACCGTGGCCTTCTCCGGAGCCGATCCGCCGGTCTCGGCGGCGAGGTTCTTGGTGAGGCTCTTGGTCTTGCGAACTGCGGTGCCGAATTGAGGCAACATTGCAAATACTCCCTCGATGTCCCGTTCAGTGAACCTGGAGCTCGGGCTGACGACCCGTCGCGGGATCGGTGCCGGCGCTGTTCTTGCGCGACTGGTAGAATTTCAGAATGCTGCGTGACGTCTCGATCTTGAGGCGGCCGAAATCGCGCTCGTTGTCGTGGAGCTCGCGCGCCGTGATCAGATGATCCTTGGCGCCGAGGAACAGCAGCGACATCGTCGTGTCCCAGGAAAAGTCGAGCGCCTTGCACAGCACCAGGATCATCTCGCGGTTGCGGTCCATCAGCGCCCGCTCGATCACGTCGACCGGCAGCGACGACAGCAGCGACAGGCCGATCTGCACCTCGTCGAAACGGTGCTGGCGCGCATAGTTCGAGATCGAGACCTGGTTGAGGTTGCCCTGCCGGTACTGCGTCGTCACCACGCGCTTGGCGACGAAATAGCTGCGAGAGGACGGGCCGAACTTGGACTGCAAATCGCCGGTGACCCCGGTCACCGAGCTCTGGATCTGCGACATCATCTCGGGGCGCTCGGTCTCGAGCCGGCGACGGACGTCCTCCGACGCCTTTGAGATGAGCTGCTGGAAGATGTGGCGCGGCACGTCCTTGCGCAGGCCGAGCTGCTCGGCAAGAATTGAATCGCCCTCGGCGCGCCGGACCATGTGCAGCAGGCCGGAGCCGGAGAAGCGCGCGCCCTCGTTCCTGGCGACCGAGGTGACAACCTCCTGGTTACCACGCTTGACGAGCACATCGGTCACGGCCTCGCCGATCGCATTGCGCTGGGCGATCGCGAGCAGATGCGCCTGCCCCTTGGTCATGGCGCTCTCGACCAACACCTTCTCGTCGATCCGGGTCGAGTCGCGCAGCACGGGACCCGCGACCTCGATCTCGTCGTCCAGGGCGAGCTTCTCGATGACGTTGAGCGGCGCATGATCGCAACCCGCCATCAGTTCGGAGAGCTGCGCCCGCGCGGCGACCTCGATCTCATCGGCAAGCCGGCCGATGACCTCGCCGAACATGCTGATCTCGTCGTCGACGTAGCGACCGGTGATCAAAAGATCGGTCGCGTGCCACAACGCCTTCGCCCGGCTTTCATCGGTGCCGCGCGCGATCGCGTCGTCCAGATCCTGTAGAAGCGATGGTGCCCCGTTCATCTCGATAACCCCAGTTCTTGGAATCTAAGTTCTTGGAATCTAAGTTCTTGGCGAGCCGTCCTACTTGTGCGGGCGGGACTCCGAATTCCTCTGGGAACCAACACTAGGGATCAAACGCGAGAATCCAGTAAAACCGGCAGATCAGTTTTGCCGGGCAAAATTCCTTCAAATGCGAGCGAATGCGTTTACTCGCGCGCAACGGCTGCGCAGCGGCGTCAGCGAATTGAGCCTTCTCAGGGATTCGACGGCGTCAGGACCAGCGGCGGCCTCGGCCGGGGTTTTGCCGGCGGCGGGCCCGGGGCGGGCCGCACGTCGATCGGCGGCGGCAGGGGCGCGACCTGCTGGCTTGCCAGCGGCGGGCTCGGCACGGCAGGCGCGGCAAGCGGCGTCTTCGGCGTCGGTGCCACCTTGGGCTCGACCCTCGGTTCAACCTTTGCCTTCGGCGGCAGGCGGCGCGGATCGCGGCCGGGCATCGGCACGTCGGTCAGCGCCGGCTCGGGCGCGGGCTCGGGCGAGACCAGCGCCGGCAGCGCGGCGGTCGCCGGCGGCGGCTCGCCGCGCTCGATGGCATCGAGCCTTCGCGTCTCGCGATCGATCGTGCGCACCGCAAGCCACGACGATAGCGGCGTGAGATCGACGGTGCGATTGAGCTTGTCGGGCGTGCCAGCCGCAAACAGCTGGATCTCCGGCGGCGCGCCGGAGAGGCCGGTCATGATCGGCGTCAGGCTGGCACGGATGTCGGCCTGGTCGGCGGGGATGTCGTAACCGCCGGAGATGATGGCGCGCGCGTTCTTCGCCTCCAGCGGCGTTGCGCCGACGCGCAGGCGGCCGTCGCGGATCGTGAACGCGATCTGCGCCGAGGCGACAGCGATGGGAGCGGCCGACAATGCGGGCTCGACGAGCTGACGCAATCGGTTGTCGTCGGAGACCTGCCCGCCATCGCTGGCGCGGATGGCGAGCTCGAAGGCGCGCGGATTGAGCCCGCTGATCTCGGCCGCGTCCAGCGTCACCGTGCCGCTGCCGGCGAGCGCGCCGGTCAGCGCCGAGACGCTGCGGCCCTGGCTCGTCAGCGTCATCTGCACCGAGACGCGTCCCTTGGGCAGAGCGAGATCGCGGTAGCGCAGCGAGGCCGCGTCGACATTGGTGAGATCGAGACGTGCGTTCAGCGCCAGCCCGTTGGCGCCATTGCGCGCATCGAGACTTGCGGTCATCTCGCCGCCACCGACGCCGCCCTTGAGCGCATCGAGCGCGAGCGACTGACCGTCGCTCCGGATCGTGCCGCTGAACGGCCGCATCTCGATTCCACCAGGCAGGCTACCACGCAAGGCCTGGAACGCGATGCGGCCGCGCCAGCCGCTGACGAGACCTGCACTCAGCGGCTCGCCCGCGTCACGTCCGGCCGCGCCGACGGCAAGCGCGAGCGCAGGCGCCAGATCGAGCGTGTCGAGCCCGACCTCGCCGTCAACGTTCTTCTCCTGATCGAGCGTCATGACGAGATGGCCGCGCAGATGCGAGCCGGAAGCGGTGCCGTCGAGATCGTCGAACGTCACGCGATTGCCCGATAACCCGACGCGGGAGGACAGGCTCACATTCCGGGCCGATTTGTCGGCCGGGCTGGTCCCGAACAGCGGCGCCAGATTGGCGTTGCGCACGCGCAGATTGACGCTGGCCTTCGGCTCCGGCGCCGACAATTCGACGCTGCCTTGCGCATCCGCATCCAGCCCGCCGCCGCTGATTTTGGCGTTCAGTTGCAACGGCCGGCGCCACGCGCCGCTCAGTCTGGCTTCGATCTGCGAGGCGCCCTCGCCTGCCGCGACCAAGCGATCGAGACCGAGCAGCGCCGTCAGCGAAGCGGCCTGCGGCGATGACAGTTTCGACTCCAGCGTGAAGTCGCTGTTGCGCAATTCTTCGATGTCGATGCCGTTGACCGCGGCGACCGGCGGCTGTGCGGCGAGCGTCGCGGTGGCCTTGAGCTGCGGCGCATCGAGGTCGAGCACGGCGCGGGCCTCGCTGCGATCGGCATGTTCGGCGTTCTTGTCGAGGCTGAGGTCGAGCTTCAGGCGCGTCGCGCCCGGCAGCGGTGCGATCGCGTCGAAGCGTGCACGCAGCGCAGGCGCGATCGGCTCCAGCAGCGCGGTGAGATCGCTCAGCGAATTGGCGGATGATTTCAGCGCGAGCTTGCCGGTGGCCCTGGTGCGATCGAAACTGCCGCTCGCCTCCGTGGTCACGCCGCTGGCCTGGCCGAAGCGCAACTGCTCCAGTGATAGCGAGGCCGGACCGTAGCCAAGCCTGGCCGCGAACGGCCGCAACTCCTGGCCGGCCGAGATCGCGCGCCCCACATCAAGCGAAAGCTTAGCCTCCTCCGGCCATTCGCCCTGCGGCCCGGCGAACGCGCGGACAAAACTCGCGGCGGCATCGAGATCGAGACGGTCGGCCTTGAGATCGGCATCGATCCGCGAGCCTTTGCTGGCGCCCGTCTGCGCGAAGGCAATGCGGCCCTCGACCGCGCCGCCTTCGATGTCGGCTTTCAGTTTGTCGATGGCGAGACGATTGGCGGCGATCGTTACGTCGCCGGCAAGGCGCAGCGGCCGCGTGCTGCGGCGGTTGACCTCGCTGCGGCCCTGCAGCCAGGCCACCAGCGTATCGGGATCGGTGGACTCGACGCTGAGGTGGCCGCTAAAACTGTCGGCACCGGGCGCGGCGCCGTTGAGCGACAACTGCGTCATGCCGGGCGCGCGCAGCTCGAGCCGCTGGAAGGTCCAGGACCGGCCGTCGGTCTGCAGCTCGGCCGTGATGTTCTGGAGCGGACGGCCGCCCAGCATGATCTGGTCGGAGTTGAACTCGATCTGCGCCGGGATCGGCGCCTGCGGGATCGCGGCGAGAGCGGCGCGCAAGCTCGGCAGGATGCGCAGCGGCTCGGCGTCGTTCCGGCCGGCGAGCTTGTCAGCATCGACCTGCCGCGCCGACAGCACCGCGCGCAGCAGCGGCGAGGCGCCAAACCTGAGATCGCCGACGCCGCCGAGCTTCAGCGCGGTGTCCTCGGGGCCAAAGCTCGCATCGACCTGGTCGAACCTGGCGCCAGCCGGATCGGCCTTGAGTTTCGCGGCGAGCTTCCAAGGTGTCGGTCCCGCCTCGCCCGGCTTCTTCGTCGGCGGCACAGCCAGCGTCAGCACCCCGTCGAATTTCGGCTGGCGGTTGTCGAAGGCAAGCACGCCTTCGAGATCGGCCAGGATGGCACGCTCGCCGGGATCGATGTTGAGGTGGAGACGGGTGGCGCTGCCGTCGGGGCTCGGGCCGGAGGAGACGCGGAACGGATAGCGCACGCCTGCTGCGGTGAAATTTCCGTCGCCCCGCACGGAGCCCGCGAGCGAGCGCACGTCGCCGGAGAAAGCGATGTCATTGAGCTCGAGCGTCGAATGGCTGGCGGCGTCATGAAGCGCGATGCGCCCGGTCAGGTTAAGCCGCTCGATGGCGAGCGAAGCGAGATTGAAGGTGCCGCTTGCGATAGACGGCAACTCGACCTTGCCCTTGGCGTCGAGGCCGAGATCCACCGCCATGCCGCCGATCGAAAGCTCGGTGGCGCGCCATTCGCCGCGCATCAGCGAGCTCAGGCTGAACTCGACGTCGAGCTTGTCCGCACGCAGCCGGCCGAGATCGTTGTTGCCGCCGAAGCTGACCGAGCGCAGCCGCAGCGTCGGCGCCGGCAAGAGCCGCGCATCGAGCTCGCCCGCCACGCGCACCGGCACGCCGATGATCTGGCTCGCCTCCGCCTCAAACTGGGGCCTGAACTGGTTCCAGTCGACGAAATAAGGCCCGATCAGCGCGGCCAGCAGCGCTAAGATAAAGGCAATTGCCAATCCGAGCAGCGTCGTCTGCACGGGTCTCCCCTCGGCCAAGCCGGCACCCGGGTCAAACCCAAGCCTACAACCAAGCTTCAGGCGCACCGGAACTGCCCCTATATAAGGGGAAGTGTGGCGAAGTCACAGCGACTGTTGCGCGCGGAGGTTAATGCGCGCCCCGGCTCACCAGCTCGCCGGCAGGTGCTTCAGGCCCCGCAGCACGAAGGTCGGCCGCCATGCGGGGTTCTCGACGTCGTCGATGCGCAGATCGGGCAGCCGCCGCAGCAGCGTCGCAATGGCGATCTCGGCCTCGATGCGCGCCAATTGGGCCCCCAGGCAGAAATGGATGCCGCCGCCGAACGACAGCGGCCGGACGTTCGGCCGGGTGATGTCGAGCCTGTCAGGATGGTCGGGATAGACCGCCGGATCGTGATTGGCCGAGCCGAGCAGGCAGAGCACGCTCTCCCCCTTCGGGATCCGCTTGCCGCCGAGATCGTCGATCTCCTCCAGCGCGACCCGCCCGGTCATCTGCACCGACGAATCGTAGCGCAAGAATTCCTCGATCGCGTTGGTGATCAGGTCCGGCTGAGCTTTCAAGAGCGCGAGCTGGTCCGGATTGCGATGGAGCGCCAGCAGGCCGTTGCCGATCAGATTGACGGTGGTCTCGTGGCCGGCGCCGAACAGCAGGATGATGTTGGCCGTCAGTTCCTCGTTGGTAAGCTTGTTGCCGTCTTCCTCGGCCTGCACCAGTTGGGTGGTGAGATCGTCGGCGGGACTGCGGCGGCGCAACTCGAACAGCTGCTGGAAGTACATTTGCGCCATCATGTTGGCGGCGTTGCCCTTCGCAATCTCCTCGGGCGTCATCGGCACCGGATCGAGCAGCCGTCCGCCGTCGCGTGAGCTCTTGTAGAAGACCTCGCGATGATCCTCGGGGATGCCGAGCATGTCGCAGATGATGGTCACCGGCAGGCGAAAGGCGAAATCCTCGATCAGGTCCATGTGGCCGCGGTCGATCACGGCGTCGATGGTCCGGTCGACGATCTCCTGGATGCGAGGCCGCATGTCCTCGACGCGGCGGGCGGTGAACGCCTTCACGACGAGGCCACGCAGGCGGGTATGGTCGGGCGGATCGGCCTGCAGCATCCAGCAGCTCATGCTACGGAACACCGGCTCGTTCATGATCTCGGGGCCGTAGCGGCGCGTCGTGCGCTCGACGAAATCCTTGCCGAAACGCTTGTCGCGCATGACGAGGCTGACGTCGGCGTGACGGCTGGCGACGAACTGGCCGAACGGCGTCTCGTGGATCGGATCGATCGTGCGCAGCCGGTCGTAATACGGATAGGGATTGCGGATGAAGTCCGGCGCCAGCGGATTGAACAGCGGATCGCTCGCGACGCCTTGCACTTGCTCGTTCATGGTGGACCTCACATCGGTTGCCGCATGACACGAATACGCGAGGCTGCCCCACGCCCGGCGTAACCATCCCTGTTAATCTTCAACTCGATACATTGTTGTATCGAGTTGCATTCTGCCCTAAACTGGCCCGATGTCAAGGGTGAGAACCAGGCCGACCAGGGACGACACGCGCGACAAGCTGTTCGAGGCGGCAGCGCGGGTGTTCGAGCAAGACGGCATCGGCGGCGCCAGCATCGAGGCGATCGCGGCGGAAGCCGGCTTCACCCGCGGCGCGTTCTATTCGAACTTCAAAAGCAAGGACGAATTGATCATCGCCATGCTCGAGGACCATGTCGAGCGATCGATCCGGCGCAACATGGAGATCCTTGCGCAACACAAGAATCTCGACGACTTCATTGCAGCGCTGAAGGCAATGGACCGCACCCGGCAGGATCCCCTCGGCCGCTCGCCGCTGCTGCACATGGAGATGATCCTGTACGTCGCGCGCGCCGAGAAGCGCCGGCCCGAGCTCGCCAAGCGCCTGCGCGCGCGGCGCAAGCTGATCGCCGACATCGTCGAGGCGACGTTGAAAGACAATGCGAAGGGCGACACGCTGAACCCGCCCTGGATGGCTTCCGTCGTGCTGGCGCTGGAGGACGGCTTCCGCCTGCACCGGCTGATCGATCCAGACACGACGCCGGCCGACAGCTTCTTGCGCGCGATCACGGATTTGCGACGCAGGACGGGACTGGCGTCGGACAGCAGCTCATAAATAAAAGGAGAGGCCGTATTATGCGTTGCGGACAGCTTGACGCTGAAAACGCACGACTGTAGCGTTACGATCAGTAGCATTAAGCGATGGCGGCATGCCTGCAAGTCGAGGTCGCGAGACACCATGAAGGTCTGGTTCTGGCTTGTTTTGGCGGTCGTGCTCGGCACCTCGCCCGCGTTCGCCATCAGCGATAGCGATCTGAAGGCCGCGCTGTCGCAGCGCTTCAGCGGCGATCGTACCGGCGCCTGTGTTGCGGCCGGCGTGATCGACAACGGGATCGTCGCGACAGCTTACGTCTGCGCCGATCCCAAATCCGCGCGCTCCTTTGACGAACACACGGCCTTCGAAATCGGCTCCGTCACCAAGACCATGACCGCGGCGCTGCTCGCCGAGCTGATCGCAACGCATGACATCGCGCTCGACGATCCGATCGCGAAGCTTTTGCCTCCGGGCACAAGCGTGCCGTCATTCAACGGCCACGAGATCACCGTCGGCGAAATCGTGACGCACACGTCGGGCATTCCTGCGAACCTCCCCGACTATCACCCGCCGGACCCCAGCAATCCCTATGCCGGCGCAACCGAGCGCGACCTGGTCGACACTCTGGCCGCGATCAAGCTGACGCGCGAGCCGGGCTCGAAATGGGAATATTCGAATCCCGCGATGATCGTCCTGTCCTATGCGCTCGCCAAACGCGCGGGCAAGGATTACGAGACGCTGCTTCGCGAACGCCTGCTCGGTCCGCTCGGCATGAACGAGACCTACGTGGCCACGCGCCCGCCGCAGGTGCATCTGGCGCAAGGCCATTATCCCAACGGCGAGACCGCACCGCCTTGGGATTTTCATCCCGACATGGCCGGCGTCGGAGGGGTGCGCGCGACGCTCGCGGACATGTTGCGCTACATGGAAGGCGAGCTCGGCACCCGCGACAGCGCGATCACGCCGGCGCTGACGCTGACACAGCAAGAGGTTGCGTATGTCGACGGACACCGCATGGGCATGAACTGGAATCTGCTCGTCATGAACCGACACACCATCGCCACCCACGAAGGTGCGACCGGCGGCTACTCGTCCTTTGTGGGATTCGATCGTAACGCGAAGCGCGCCGTGGTCCTGCTGAGCGATACGTCCCTGGTCACGCTCGGCGGCCTCGGACAATTCGGATTGCATCTGCTGGACCCCTCACGCTCGGCCGGCGAACCGCGCACCGCGACAACAGCCGATGCCAAGCTGATCGACGCGCTGGTGGGCAAGTATCGCCTGCGGGGCGGCCTCGGCATCGAATTGCGGCACAAGGACAGCGGCCTGACCATCCAGGCCGACGGCCAGAGCGAATTCGAGATGGGCTATGACAGCGCCGGCGATTTCTATCCGCACAAATTTGACGCGGTGTTGCGGCCCAAGCGCAAAGCGGACGGAACCTATGGATTCACCTGGTTTCAGGGCGGAGGCGCAGTCGAGGCCAAACGCATTGATCCGCTTCCGGCGACGGCGAGCAAGTGGATGCCAACCGACGCGCAACTCCCGGACTATGTCGGACTCTATCCGCTGACGCCGAAATTCGGGCTGCGCATCTTCGTCGCGGACGGGCGGCTCAATGTGCAGGGGACCAACCAGCGGCCGCTCAAGCTCGCGCCGGTCGAACGGGATATCTTCGTCGCGGAGCAGGTCGGCGCGGAGATCGATTTTGCCCGTGATAGCGACGGCAAGATCGTGGCATTGACGCTCAGGCAGAACGGACAGGTCCTGAAGGGCGAGCGCGAGCAGGATACGACGACCGAACCGGCCAATCGCTGAGTTCTGCCGATTCGAGGGGACACGCCAGCGACCTTTCGCCTGCGCTAAACCGTCGCAGTCAGCGGAACAAGCGCGACGCGATCCGCGAATGCGGAACATTGGAACGCGCCTATCTCGTCAGCCATCGCGATCACCTGCAAAGCCGCCATGGGGAGACGCGCAACCATCGAAATGAACGCGCATTTATCTTCATGACTCATTTATCTTCATGACTCTTTGTCTCTCCCGAACCTGCGCTTGCAACTTTTGCCCGTCGTTGATGTTGGCACGACATTACAACACCAACCGGGAGGAAAGCACATGAAGAAGACCGCGGTGGTTCTGGCAACCGTCGGCACGCTCGGCCTGAGCGCCGTGGCAGCGCCAACGCCCGCGGAAGCCCGCTGGCATGGCGGCTTCGGTCCAGCGCTGGCAGGCGGATTGATTGCAGGCGCGATATTCGGCGGCCTGGCCTCTTCCGCTTACGCGTATGGTCCGGATTACGGCTACTACGGATACCCCCGCTATTACGACGGCGATTACGCACCGGCGTACTACGGCGGCTACGAGCCGTATTCCTGGGGCGGCTACACCACGACCTACTACAGCACTGGTTATGCCCCGGCCTATTACGGCTACCGCTATCGCCGCGTCGTGCGTCCGGCCTTCGCCTATTACGGCGCACCGTTCCCGCGACGGCACTTCTATTACCATCGTTGGTGATGTGAAGCGGCAAGATGGGGCCGGCGCCGGCCGCTGAGCCCCCGATATCAAACACCAGGTCGATGCCTCCGGCTTCGACGGAGAGAGCACGAGCGGTCGCGGCGCGACGAAGCCGCGCAACAGCAACCAGGCAAACCCAAGGAGCAAACCCAGGGAGATTGAAGGGAGATTGAGATGACCATTGGAAAGAACAAGTTTCTGCTGACTACAGCGGTGCTGCTGGCCGGCGTCAGCCTGGCGTCGGTGCAAGGATCGGCGCAAGGCATGCGTGAAGGAGCCGGCGGCGGAATGAGCGCAGGCGGAGGAGCCGGCGGCAGCGCCAGCGGCGGTGCTGGTGGTGCTGCGGAACGTCCCAGCGGCGCGACGTCGCACGGTGCAGGTGGCGCCTTGCACAGCGAAGGCTCGCACAACCAAGGAATGACGCAGGGCCGCGCCGGCGGCCGGGCCGAGGGGCCCTCTGCGGCGCAAGAGAGCAGCCGGGCCTCCGACAAGGGCGACAAGCAGACCATGGGCCGCGACCGCGACAATTCGCGTCAGTCGCAATCCGAGCACCAGAAGCAAGGCAAGGAGCAGACGGTCGGTCAGTCGCCCGGCGGTCGCGACCGCGCGTATCAGTCCAAGTCCGAGAGCGACAAGAGCGGACAGAAGGACCAGACCGTCGGACAGAGCCGCAGCGACCGCGACCACACACGTCAGTCGCAAGGCGCAGAGCAGAGCAAGAGCACGACCACGGGCGCCAATGCCCAGGATAAGAGTGCGCAAAACAAGAATGCGCAAGGCAAGAACGCACTAGACAAGAATGCCCAGGGCAAGAATGCCCAAGGCAAGAATGCGCAGGGCCAGACCACTACCACGACCGGCGCGAACACCAGGAGCGGCGCCCAGAACAGGAACGCGCAGGATCAGAGCAAGACGACCACCGGCGCGAACACTGGCAGCAATGCCCAGAGCCAGAACGCTCAGGGCACAACGACCGGCGCCAACACGCAAGGACAGACCAACGCCCAGGCGCAGACAGCGGGCGGGGCCACCCAGAGCTTGTCCGGCCGCGTGCAGGTGAACGCACAGCAGCAGACGCAGCTGCAACAGTCGGTGCTGAGCTCGCGCAATATCGAGCGCGTGCGGGTCAACAACAATGCGATCAACTTCCGCGTCGATGCCGGCGTGGTCGTGCCGCGGAACATTTCCGTGGTTTCGGTCTCGGCTTTTCCCGTGCTGATCGACATCTATCCGGACTACCACGACGACAGCTTCTTCGTCGTGGATGACGAGATCGTCGTCACCGACCGCAGCCGCCGGATCGTCGACGTTATTCCAGCGGGCCCGCGGACGCACTATGCCCACCGCGGCAGCTCCAGCGGCGGCAGCAGCAGCGTCGCTGCACTGAATCTCAGCCCCGACGAGATTCGCGTCGTTCAGCGTGTCCTGATTGAACGCGGCATGCTGTCCGGCGAAGCGGACGGCGTCCTCGGACCCGGTACACGCCGTGCGCTGATGACGTTCCAGAGACAGGAAGGTTTCCAGGCCACCGGCTCGATCGATACCCGCACCGTCGCTGCGCTTGGCGTATCCAACCAGATCAGCGCTACCCAGGGCCAGTCGACGACCGTTGGCCAGGGCGGAAATAACCAGTCGGCGCCGCAGAACACGACCGGGCAAGCCACCGGCGAGAGCAACGCGCCGGCGCAGCAGAACCAGACCACGGGTCAGGCTCCGCAGAACCAGCCGTCCACAACCGGCCAGGCTCAGCAGAACCAACCGGCAAACTCGGGCCAGGCTAATACGAATCACCCGTCGGGCCAGACCACCGGCCAGGCCCCGGCCCAGAGCAACAGCCAGAGCAACAATCAGTCCACCAGTCAGCCCGGCGCCAACCCGCAAACTGAACAAACCAACCAGAACAATGCCCCGCCGCCTTCGACGACGTCAGAGCAGCCGGCCAAGAAATAATCCGGCCGGCAACGCGCTCGGAGCCCCGCCTCTGGCGGGGCTCTCTCACGAACATTCACCGAAAAATCCTCACGGCCTGCTGCCTGCAGCCCGCGGGCAACTTTTTTCATTCGGTCCGGAGCGGCGAAAGGCGATTAAGCCAGCCGCTTCACCGCAGGCACTCCCGCCGGCTTGACGTCGAGCCGGCCGAGCATCGCCCTCGCCTGCGCGGCGCAGTGCTCGATCAGCCAGCGCTCGAAGGCGACGGGGGCGAGCGCGGGGGCATAGAGGAAGCCCTGCACGACGTCGCAGCCGAGCTCGGCCAGCATCTTGCGCTGGCCTTCGGTCTCGACGCCTTCGGCGACGACGGTCATGCCGAGGCCCTGGCCGACGCGCACCACGGCGGTGGCGATGGCGAGTGCGCCGGCGTCCTTCTCGATGTCGCGCATGAAACTGCGGTCGATCTTGAGCTCGCGGATCGGCAGCTGCGCGAGCCGGCTGAGGCTCGAATAGCCGGTGCCGAAATCATCCACGGACAGGCCGATGCCAAGCGCGCGGATCGCGTGCATCGTCTCGAGCGCGGCGGCGCCGTCCTGCATGAAGGTGCCTTCGGTAATCTCCAGCATCAGGGCATCCGGCGGCAGCTGGTGTTCGGCGAGGACGTCCGCAAGCCGCGCGGCCAGCGTGACGTTGCGGAAATTGAGCGGCGACAGATTCACCGAGACGGAGGGAATGTTGAGCCCGGCGCGACGCCAGCTCGCCATCTGCCGGCAAGCCTCGCGCACCGACCACAAGCCGATCTGCTCGATCAGGCCGCATTCTTCGGCAAGCGGAATGAATTTTGCCGGCGAGACATCGCCGAGCTCCACATCACGCCAGCGCGCCAGCGCCTCGACGCCGTGGATGGCGCCGTCGCCACTGCGGATCTGCGGCTGATAACTGAGGCTCAGCGCATTGTCGGCGATGGCGCGGCGGAGTGCTGCGATCATCGCCAGCCGCTGTTCGGCCAATCCGTTCATTTCAGCACTGAACATGCGATGGGTCGATCGGCCCGCCTGCTTGGCCATGTACATGGCGGCGTCGGCCTGCTGCATCAGTGTGTCGATATCGGTGGCATGGTCGGGATAGAGGCTGATGCCGATGCTGGCCGACATCGGCATCAGCTTCGATCCGAGCCGCAACGGCGCGGCAAGCGCTTGGGTAACGTCGGCCGCGACGCGCGTGGCGCTCTCGGCGTTGCGGTTCGGCAGCAGAATGACGAATTCGTCGCCGCCGAGCCGGCCCAGCATGTCCTCGGGCCCGATCTGCTCGCGCAAACGCTGCGCGAGCTGAATCAGCAGCTCGTCGCCCGCGGCGTGACCGAGCGTGTCATTGACGTCCTTGAAATGATCGACGTCGAGAAAGGCGAGCGCGACATGGCTGCCGGTCGGACAGGCATCGATCGCGGTGGTGATCAGGTGCCGCAATTGTGCGCGGTTGGGCAGCCCGGTGAGGATGTCGTGATAGGCGAGCCGCGCAATCTCGGCGCGCGCTTCCTTGCGCTCGATCGCGAAAGCGCCGAGGTTGACGCAGGCATCGACGATGCGCCGGTGCCAATTGCTCGGCGCCCGCGGCTCACGGAAGTAGAAGGCGAAGGTGGCGATGACGCGGCCGTCCTTGGCCTTGACCGGCGTCGACCAGCAGGCACGCAGGCCGATTTCGAGCGGCATGGCCTTGTAGGGCTGCCAGCGCGGATCGGTGTCGAGATCTTCAGCCAGCACCGGCTCGCCGTAGAAAGCGGCGGTGCCGCAGGAGCCGACATTGGGGCCGATCGGGATGCCGTCGAGCGCACGGGAATAATCCTCGGGCAGGCTCGGGCCGCCGAGCGGATGGATCAGTCCGGCGGAATCGACATGGAGCAGCGAGCAGACGACATCGGGCGCGATCTCTTCGACGCGGCGGCACAGCCGGTCGGCGATCTCGGCGATCGGCACCTCGTCGGCCAGCGCGCTCGTGATGAGTTGCTGGAGCGAGCGCAGCTGCCGGGACTCGGTGATGTCCTCGAGCAGCGCGAAGATGTGCTTGACGCGGCCCTTCTTGTCGCGGAAGGCGTCGACCCGGGCGCAGACCCAGATCTCCTCGCCGTCCCTGGTGTAGACCAGCGTCTCAACCTCGCCGCGCCGGCCTCCGTCGAGGAGCCGCTTGACCAGCTTTGCAATGCCGGTGCGATTGGTATGGCAGCCGGCGATGAGCTCGCCGGCGCGCCGTCCCTCGGCTTCCTCGCTGGTGTAACCGAACAGCGTCGTGAAGGACGAATTGACGTAGCGGATGTTCTGCTCGACGTCGGTGATGATCACCGCGCGATTGGTCTGGTCGGAGACCGCGTTGAGCAGCCCGATCCTGACGCGACGCTCGGCATCGGCCGTGACGTCGCGCGCGAACACGATGTGATGGGTCGCGCCGTCGATCGTCGCCGACGACAGCGCGATCGTCGCCTTGATCCGGCTGCCGTCGCGCCGCACCAGGCTGATCTCGTCGCGAAAATCCGCGATCGGATCGGCCTGAAGGCATCTCAGCGAGAGAATTTCGGCATCGCGACCGAGGACATCGGCGCGTGCGAACTTCCATATCCGCTCGGCACCGGCGTTGAAGTGCGTGATGCGATGCGCACCATCGACAATGACGATGCCGTCGTCGGCGCATTCGAGCGCCGCGCGCAGCACGTCCGGCATTTCGGTCACTGGGCAATCGGAGGCGGACATCGTTGGGCTCGGCAGCATCAGGAAAATGCGGCAATCGGCCCCAAGCTAATGCTCCGATGGTGTCCAAGGCGTTTTTGCAACCGGCTCGCGCTCCGCCAAGCCGCGACATGCTTAACATTCCGCGAAAGCGGCGCCGGTAATGCGGTGCGTACGGAACCTACTTTGCAGCCTGGAGCTTGTGCAGCCGCCCGGCCACGGCCCGCACCTTGCCCGGGGAGGCCTGCCAGACCGACAGCGCCGACAGCAGGCTGACGACGATGGCGATGCCGAAGGCGAGCGTGTAGTCGCCGGCGCGATCGTAGAGCAGGCCGGTCACCCACGGGCCGGCCGCGCCACCCGCCAATGCCGCGAGCATGATCATGCCGAAAATGCTGCCCTGGTGCCGGCCCTGAAAAATCTCGAACACCACCGCGCCCATGATCGAGGTGAGGCCGTAACCAAGCGCGCCTTGCGTGAACACCATCAACCAGACCAGCCAGAACGAGGGTTGGAACTTCAGCGCCATCAGCGCCGCGAAGCAGATCGCAAAGCCGGCGCAGCTGATCGCCCACACCCATTCCCGCCCGATCCGGTCGGAGATATGGCCAAGGAAAATCTGGCCGGGGATGCCAAGCAGGCTGACGGCGCCGAGTGCCCAGACCGCAACGCTCGGGCTGAAGCCGATGTCGAGCAGGAATTTCGTTTGGTGCACCTGCACCGCGTACCAGATGTAGAGGCCGCAGAAATAGCCGAGCGCGATCCACCAGAAGCGTGCCGTCGCAACCGCCCGCCTCAGCGTCCAGTCGGTGGCTGCCCAGACGGGGTCGACGATGTTGGAGACCGGCCTTGCGGTCCCTGCGGCCGGCGCCGCGTCGCCGTCCGGCTGAAGGCCGATGTCTTCGGGGCGCCTGTGCAGGAGCAGATTGATCGGCGCCAGCACGATCAGGATCATCAGGCCCATCGCGGTGCAGGCGGTGCGCCAACCGGTCTGCTCGATCATGTGCTGCACCCATGGCAGCAACGTCATCGAACCGATGCCGACGCCTGCAAAGGCGATGCCGATGGCAAAGCCGCGCTTGCGGATGAACCAGTTCGGCAGGAACAGCGATTGGCCGGAATAGCCGAGACACACCGAGCCGGCGCCGACCATGACGCCGATCGTCAGATAGAGATGCCAGGGCTGGCTGGTGAGAGGCGCGAGCAGCAGCCCCCCGGCCATCAGCAACACGCCAAGCTCCATCACGGCGCGCGGTCCCGCGCGATCCATCAGCCGTCCGATCAACGGACTGGCCACACCGGATGCGACGAACCCGAAGGAGAAAGCGCCCGCGGTCACGCCGCGTTCCCAGCCGAATTCGGAAATGATCGGCGGAAAGAACAGCGAGAAGGAGGTGCGCGCGTTGACACCGATGGCCATGGTGACGAACGTCACCGCAACCACGATCCAGCCGTAGAAGAACGGAAGCCGCATTTTTGTTTATTTCATCCCTGGACGCCGCGTCCAGCGGTCGGCGTTAACGGCGCCCTGCGGGGCCTCGCCCTTGATGATCGCTTCCACCTGCCGCACGGTTTCCAGCGACTGATATTCGATCGCCTGCGGCGTCAGGCCGCCGACATGCGGCGTCGCGACGACGTTGGGGAGCTTCGCCAGCTCCGGCGTCGGCATCTGGTCGGGCGCGCGGCCGACATCCATCGCGGCGCCAGCGATGCTGTTCTCCAGCAGCGCCTTCGCGAGCGCGGCCTCGTCGACGAGATTGCCGCGCGAGAGATTGATGAAGACGGCGTGCTTCTGCATGCGCGCCAGTGCCGCCTCCCCGATCATCTTCTCGGTCTGCTCGTTGGCGATTGCGAGGCAGACGACGTAGTCGGAAGCCGCCAGGAGCTCGTCGAGGCCAAGCTGCTTGATCGCGCCGTCGCTGACATCAGCGAAGGGATCGGAGACAAGCACCTCCATGCGCATCACCTTGGCGATCTCGGCGAGGTAACGACCGATGCTGCCATAGCCGATGATGCCGATTGTGCTGCCGGCGAGCTGACGGCCCATCCGCGCCTCGGGTTTGCGGCCGGCATGGTAGTCGGCGGTGGCCCGCGACACGCCGCGGGAGAGATCGACCATGAAGCCGATCGCGAGCTCTGCAACCGCCTGCACGAAGCCGGGACCGGCGCGCGTCACCAGCACGCCGGCTTGCGAGGCGGCATCGACATCGACATTGCGGATGTCGACGGCGCAGCGGACGAAGGCATGCAGGCGCGGCAGTTGCGCAAATATCTCGCCGCGCCCTTCCGTCATGCGATCAGCGACGATGATGTCGGCGTCCTTTGCCGCGTTCACGAGGCTTGCCGCATCGAGCGCCCGGTCGCCTTCGTGCAGGATCACGTCCGCAATCGCCCGCAGGCCGCTCAGGCTGCGATCGCCGTAATAATTGCGGCGCATCTCCGGCGTGTGGGCCAGCAGGACTTTCACGGCGACACTCCTTCAGTAGCCGAACGCGCGCGGCAACGCGGTCGAGAGCCATGGCACGAAGGCGATGACGAGCAGGCAAAGAAACAGCAGGCCGAGATAGCCCAGGATCGGCTTCACCGTCTGCTCGATCGGCACGTTGCCGATCAGGCAGGCGCCGTAGAGCCCAAGCCCGAGCGGCGGCGCAAACAGGCCGACGCCCATCGCGATCACCAGCACGACGCCGAAATGCAGCGGATCGATCCCGAGCTGCACCGCCACGGGAAGAAGCAGCGGGCCGAAGATGATGAGCGCAGCCGCGCCTTCCAGCACCGAGCCCATCACGATCAGCACGGCGATCGCGAGCAGGATGAACAGCCAGGTGCCGCTCGTTTTGGACAGTCCCAGCATGAAGTCGCCGACCGCATGCGGCACCTGCTGCAAGGTCAGCGTAAACGCCAGCGATTGCGCGGCGGCGACGATGAACAGCACCAGCCCGGCTCGCGTCGCCGCCTGAACGAAACTATGCGTCGCCGATCTGAAGCTGAGCTCGCGGAACACGACGCTGCCAACGACGAGCGCGTAGGCGACCGCGAAGGCCGAGATCTCGGTCGCGGTGGCAAAGCCGCTCTTGAAGCCGAAGAAGATCATGAAGATCAGGCCGAACGAGGCGATCGCGCCGCTCCACAATCCTGACACCGGCACTTGTGGCTCGACCTCCGCGGCGTCCGCTGGCGTCTTGCCGAAGATGATGGAGAAGGCGATCAGCACCGCCGCCATCAGCGCTGCCGGCAACAGCCCCGCCATGAACAGGCCGCCGATCGACAGGTTCGCGACAAAACCCAGAATGATCAGGTTGATGCAGGGCGGGATCGTCTCCGCCATCACCGCGGACGCCGCGAGCAGGGCCACCGCGCTGCCCGGATTCTGCTTCGAGCGGCGCGCCGCCGGGATCAGCACGGAGCCTACGGCCGCGACGTCGGCCATCTTCGAGCCCGAGATGCCGGAGAACAGCACCATCGAGGCCACCATCACCACGTTCAAGCCGCCGCGCATGCGGCCGACCCCGCGCTGCAACAGCTCGATCAGACGCACCGACATGCCGTTGGCTTCCATGAGGTAGCCAACGAGGATGAAGAACGGGATCGCGAGCAGCACGAAATTGTCGATGCCGCGCGCCATCTGCTGGGCGAAAATGACACCGGGCAGCGCGCCCTCGACCCAGATGAAGATCAGCGCGGCCAGCGCCAGCGCAAAACCAATCGGCAGGCCGCCGAACAGCGTGGCAAAGAAGCCGATCAGCATCAGCACGCCCGCCGACGGCACCGAGGACGGTGACAGATAATCCCAGGCGAGATAGAGGACGGTCACGACGGCGACGGCAACAAGGCCTCTCATGATCTCAGGCAGCGGCCGTGCGCAGAGATGGTCGATCGCGAACACCGTCATGAACAACGCGCCGACGCCCATCGGATAGAAGGTCAGCTCCAGCGGCAGGCCGGAGCCGGTGGTCTGTCCCGCCGTCAGCGAGCCCAGCTTGATGGCGTTGTAGGCGACGTAGCCGGAGATCAGCACGACGAGCACGGCGCTGGCGGCGTCGACCAAGGTGCGTAGCCGCAGCGCCAGCAGATCGCGGAAGAAGGACACGCCGACATTCTCGCCGCGCGCCAGCGCACTTGCTGCGCCGAAGAAGGCCGATCCGACCATCAATCCGCGCGCGACGTCGTCCGACCATTCGACCGGCGCGTTGAAGCAGAAACGCAGCAGCACGGATCCGCAGACGACCGCGAGATCGGCGGCCAGAAGGATGGCCGCGATCGCGTCGCTCAGGCGAAGCAGAAGGGCGATGCTTCCGTGGCGACCGCCCGCGAGCGGCACGGCTTCTGTCACCACCATCTCAGGCTTGGGTCGAACGAATGATGTCGATGACGGCCTTGGACTCCGGGCGCGCCTTGATGAAGTTCTCAATCTGCGGCGCCACGCGCTTCTTGAACGCCTCGCGGTCGCATTCGGCCACGGTCACGCCCTTCTCGGTCAGAGCCGTCAGCGCTTCCTTCTCGACCGCAAGCCCATGGGCCCGCGTGTCGATCGCGGCCTTCTTCGCGGCGTCGAGAAACCCCTCGCGCAGCTTCGGATCCATGCGGTTGAAGGTCATGTCGCTGAAGTAGACCGCGAGCGGCGAGAAATTGTGCTGCGTCAGCGCATAGAACTTCGCCGTTTCGAAGAACTTGCTGGCGAGGATCGTCGGCGGATCATGCTCCAGGCCATCGAGCACGCCGGCCTGCAACGCCGTGTAGATTTCGCCGAATGCCAGCGGCGTCGCGGCGGCGCCCATCAGCCGCAGGCATTCCGTGATGACGGGATTCGGCAGCGTCCTGATCTTGAGACCCGCGAGATCCTCCGGCGTCTTCACCGGCTTCTTCGCAAAGACGCTGCGCGAGCCGAAATTATAGGCCCATGCGATGATGCGGATGTTGCTGCCCTTGAGCAGCGCGTCCTCAATCGGCTTGGCGGCACCGGCGTCGAACGCCTTGGTCTGCTGCGGGAAGCTCGAGAACAGAAAGCCGAGGTCGTAGGTGCCGACCAGCGGCACCAGATTGGCCGAGATCGACGAGCCCGACACCATGAGGTCGATGACGCCGAGCTTCACCGAATTGATGACGTCGATCTCCTGACCGAGCTGATTGTCCGGGAAGAAGGCGACCTCGACCTGCTCGCCGAGCCCGTTGCCCTTCAGATTCTTGACGAGGTTGTCGTAGTAGACGCGGCCGTTGGCGAATTTCGGATCGTTCGGCAGCGAGGAGGAGCATTTCAGCTTCAGCGTCGCGGCTTCGGCGCGGCCGATGATGGCGGGAGAGAGCACGAGGCCGGCGGTCACTGCCGTCGACGACTTGATGAACGTGCGGCGGCTGACGGGCACGATAGTCATGGTGTCTCTCCCCGATATTTTTTGTTCGCGGCCGCGGTCGTAGCCACGGCCTGTTGCGCGGACTGTATGGCCAAAGCGACAGGGCAGGCAAGGGTTGCGACCGGGGGATGCAAGCGCGAGGGAGCAAGGCGCGCCGGCAGAGACTGCCGCGGAATGCCTATATTTGCCGATGTTCTCGATCATGCCGTATCGCGACCGAACGGCGGGCGATGCAAGACTACGCAGATCGATCCAATTCAGGTATGGATCAATGCCGAACGCAGATTGATGAGCTTTGGCCTGCTGCACACACGTTGGCAGGTAACAAAAAGCTGCGGGACCGTGATCCCGCAGCTCTCGCGTTGCAATGATGCGACGACGTCAGCGCGACGACGCGACGCTCAACTGTCCATTCGCGGCCTCGACATCGCGTGAAGGCCGCAGCGCGAAAGCACCATCGCCGAGCAGGGCCTGCGCGGCCAGCGCGATCGCCCAGAAGGCGGGGAATTCCCAGCCGCCCTTCGGATTGGTGAAGAAGAAGCCGGCGGCGCCGTGTACCGTGAAGATGGCTCCGAGCAGGACCGGAATCCCGGCCAGCGCCGCATAGCGAGTCCAGACACCGAGGATGAGCGCGATGCCGCTCAGCACTTCAACCGTCATGATGAGATAAGCGAGCTCCGGCGGGAAACCGAGGCTGCCAAAGAATTTTGCCGTACCGGCCGGGGTGAAAACGAACAATTTCAGGCTGGCATGGGCCAGGAACAGCGCGCCCAGCGTCACACGCAGCACCAGCGCGGCGTAGGGAGCGGTACGGGAATCGATCATGGTGGTCTCCATTGTTGGTCGCACCTATGATCTATTCTTAGTAGGATGATAATCGGCTATTCTGAAAATATACTTCACACCAATGGAGTGAGATAGATGCTCGACCGGCTGACCAGCCTGGAAGTCTTCGCCAAGGTGGCGGCGAACGGCAGCCTGTCCGGTGCGGCCCGAGCGATGGGTCTGTCGCAAACCATGGTCACCAAGCACGTGGCCTCGCTGGAGGCGCGGCTCGGCATCAAGCTGTTCCACCGCACCACGCGGCGGCTGTCGATCACCGAGGCCGGCCGCCTCTATCTGGAATCCTCCGAGCGGATCCTTGCCGACATGGAGACGGCCGATGCCGCGGTCGCGCGGGAGCGCGCCGAGCCGCGCGGATTGTTGCGGGTCAACGTGCCCGTCGTGTTCGGCACGCGGCAGGTCGCGCCCCTCATGGCAGACTTCTCGGAACGCTACCCCGAGGTCACCATCGAGCTCGGCCTCAACGATCGCCTCGTCGACCTCGCCGAGGAAGGCTGGGACCTCGCGATCCGCATCGGACGCTTGCGCGACTCCAGCATGGTGGCGCGAAAGCTCGCGCCGAACCGCCTGGTGGTTTGTGCCGCCCCGTCCTATCTGGCAAAGCACGGCACGCCGCGCACCGTCGCCGACCTCGCCGCGCATAATTGCCTCGGCTACACGCTTACGCAGCAGGGCAGCGCCGCGGAATGGCCGTTCGGCGTCGATGGCGAGATCCGCATCCAGATCAGCGGCACCTTGCGCGCCAACAATGGCGATGCGCTGCGCGCCGCGACGCTGGCCGGCCTCGGCCTCGCCCGGCAGCCGACCTTCATCATCGCTGACGATTTACGCGCCGGCACGCTGGTCGCTCTTCCGCTCGATCAGCCGGAGATGCAGTCCTCCGCGGTGCATGCCGTCTACCTGCCCGATCGCCGGCCGCCGGCGAAGGTGCGCGCCTTCATCGATTTCCTTGCCGCACGCTTTGCGCCCGTTACGCCCTGGGACCGTGGGCTATTCTGACGGCGCACCCCGGCAGTCGCGCTGCCCAATTTTGCCGCAGCGCCTACGTGATCCAGTGCACAGACAGGGTCATGGCGCGCAATTAGAAAAGGTGACATCCTCGCGCCATTTCCAATGGAGGTGACACCATGCGCCGTCCACTTCTTTGTAATTTGATTGTTGCCTCCAGCCTCCTTGCGCTTTCGCAATTGATGACACCGACAGATGCCGCGGCCGAAGCGCGGCTTGCGCTGGTGATCGGCCAATCCGCCTATCGCACGGTGCCGGAGCTACCCAACGCCGCCAACGACGCCAAGGGCATGGCGGAGCTGCTCGGCAATGCCGGCTTCAACGTCACCACGGCGCCAAACCTGTCACAGAACGAGATGCGCCAGACGATCTCCGATTTCGCCGGCAAGGTCAGCGCCAGCGGCGCCGATACCGTCGCGCTGGTGTTCTATGCCGGCCATGGCTTGCAGATCGACGGCGAGAACTATCTGGTGCCGGTCGATCTCGATCCCAAGCGCGAGGCCGACATTCCGCTCCAGGGCGTGCGGCTGAACGATCTCCTCAACACGCTCGGCGCGCTGCCGACGCGCGCGCGCATCTTCATGCTCGATGCCTGCCGCAACAATCCGTTCCCCGCGCTCAGCGGCGCCGGCCACGGGCTCGCGATCGTCGACACCAAGGCCGGCGCGCCCGGTTCCTTCATTTCCTATTCGACATCGCCCGGTGCGGAAGCCGAGGACGGCTCCGGCGCCGACAGCCCCTACACGACCGCGGCTTTAACGGTTGCGAAGCAACCGAACATCCCGATCGAAGAGGTATTCAAGCGCATTCGCATCTCAGTGGCACAATCGACTGACGGGCGGCAGATCCCTTGGGAAAGCTCGTCGCTGACGACCGACTTCAAATTCTTCGGTGACAGCAGCGGCCAGCCCGCTGCTCCGGGCGCAAACGCGATGGCGCTCGCCAGTACCACGCGCAGTGTCGCGGACTGGCGCAAGGATTTGCAGGGCAAGGATGCCAAGGTCGCTTATGACCTCGTGATTGCCGACGACACAGTGGAAGCCTATCAGGCGTATGTCGAGCTTTACGCGCAGGCTTCCTACACGCCGCGTCTGCGCACCGTGCTGGAGCGGCGGCGCCAGATGCTGGCGTGGGACCGTGCGGTAGCGATCAACACCCGCGCCTCCTTCGAGGCCTATCTGGCAAATTGGGACAACAGCGATCTCGCCGCGACCGCGCGCCGGCTGCTGCTCCGCGTGCAGAACCGCAATTACAGTTTGCCCGTCGCAGCCGCTGCGGTCCCTGCTCCGATTGCCGTCGCGCTGGCGCCGACCTGTCCGTGCACAGCGCCGTCGACCCCGGCGACGCCGATCAATCCGATTGTCGCGCCTGTCATCAAGAAGCGCGTCGACGACACGCCGCCGAAGCGCAAGGTCGTCGACACGCCGCCGAAACCGCGCCGGCCGCCGCCTGACGAGGTCGTCGAGCGCACCCCGCCGGGGCCATCGCCTGAAGCCGTCGGCGTCGGGATCGGTCTCGGAATTGGTCTCGGCATGGGCATGGGCGGCCATGGCGGAGGCATGGGACGCGGCGGCGACTACAACCGCGGCAGGTACTGAGGCTCCCGCGAGATACGGAGAACACATCTCTCCTCCGTCATTGCGAGCGCAGCGAAGCAATCCAGAGCCTTTCCGCGGTAGGAATCTGGATTGCTTCGCTGCGCTCGCAATGACGACGGATGTAGAGAATTTACGTCTACCGACTCCCAATCCGGAAATGCTGTAGTCTGATCGACCGACGCACGCTTCCGGGGATTCCACATCGATGCCGCAAGACACTCACGCCAAGCATGCATGGCCGCTCTTCCGCTCGCTCGCCTCCTATTCCCTGCCCGGCGATCTCATGGCGGGGCTGACGTTGGCGGCGATCGCGATCCCCGAGCAGATGGCGACCGCGCGGCTCGGCGGCTTCGCGCCGCAGATCGGCTTCTTCGCCTTCATGGCGGGCTCGCTCGGCTTTGCACTCCTCGGCGGCAACCGATTCCTGTCCTGCGGCGCCGATTCCACGATCACGCCGATCTTCGCCGGCGGGCTTGCAGCGCTCGCCGCTGCCGGCTCACCCGAATATCAGGGGCTCGCGATCGCGCTGGCGCTGATGGTCGGCGCAATGATGCTGGCCGGCGGCGCGTTTCGGCTCGGCGGCATCGCCAACCTGCTGTCGATGCCGGTGATGGTCGGCTTCCTCGCCGGCATCTCCGTCCACATCATCGTGTCGCAATTGCCTGGCGTGCTGGGACTGGAATCGCCGAGCGGGCCGACGCTCGATCGCATCGGCGTGCTCGCAACCGAGCTCGGCCGCACCAATCCCGTGACGCTCTGCATCGGTTTCGGCGTGCTGGCCGTGGTCATTATCTCCGAAAAAATCAGCGCAAAGATTCCCGGCGCGCTGGTCGGGCTCGCCGCCGCGACCCTGGCCACGATCGCACTCGGCCTCGAGAGCAAGGGCGTCAACGTCGTCGGCAGTGTGCCGGGCACGCTGCCGCGGCCGACCCTGCCCGAGCTTGCACCGGAGCTCTGGGTGCGCCTCGTGCCACTCGCTTTCGTCATCACGGTCGTCGTGATGGTGCAGACCGCGGCAACGACTCGGTCGTTTCCGTCCGATCCCGATAAGCCCGCCGATGTCGATCGTGACTTCCTCGGCGCCGGCGCCGGCAGCGTGCTATCAGGCCTGTTCGGCGCGTTTCCGGTCAATGCGAGCCCGCCGCGCACGGGCATCGTCGCCGAGACCGGCGGGCAATCGCAGCTTGCGGGCCTTGCGGCTGCAGTGATCGTATTGTTGTTGCTCGCGTTCGGAACGGGGCTGCTGCAGCACGTCCCGGATGCAGCCCTTGGCGGCATCCTGCTGTTCGTCGCGCTGCGCATCATCCGCATCAAGCAGATCCTCACGATCTATCGCCAGTCCTTCAGCGAATTCCTGCTGATCGTCGCCACCGCCGCGCTGATCATCGTGCTGCCGATCCAGCAGGGCGCGTTCCTCGGCATCGTGCTGTCGCTGCTGCACGGCATCTGGAGCACGACGCGCGCAAGGCTCATCGAGTTCGAGCGCGTGCCGGGCACCACGATCTGGTGGCCGGCACATCCGCACATCACCGGCCAGCGCATCGCCGGTGTCGCCGTGATCGGGCTTCAGGCACCGCTGTCCTTCCTCAACGCACCGGGCTTCCGCAGCGACGTGACGAAAGTCCTGGGCACGGCGACACCCCAATTGCTGGTACTGGAGGCAAGCGGCATGGTCGAGATCGACTTCACCGCCGCGCAGATCCTGCTCGACGTCTTCAAGACGTGCAATGAACAGGGCGTCACGGTCGCGCTGGCGCGGCTGGAATCGGTGCGCGCGCAGGATGCGTTCGAGCGCTTCAAACTGTTCGATGTGCTGCCGAAGGAGCACGTCTTCCACAGCGTGGATGAGGCCGTCCGCAAGCTGGCCAAATAGCAGCGTTCACTGCAACAGCACGGGATAGTCCCGCTGCACCGCCTCGCGGATCCAGCTGGCCTGGATCGCGCGCGACAAAATCTGCCCGGTCTTGACGTCATTGGCCTTCATGCAGAGATCGACGATGCGGCGGACCGCGTCGTCGCGCATCAGATCGTCGCAGATCTTCATCGCGATTTCCATCGCGGCGCGCGCCGCACGTTCATAGCGTTCGCTCTCGCGCCTGTCGTTGCGCGCCGAACCTCCGACCGTCGCTGCGCTCGCAGTCGCAGCGTCACAAATGGTGCGGATGCGCGCGGCGGCTTCGATGTCGCCGAGCGGGCCATGGATCACCTCGTCCCAGACGTCCCCCCGCTTCTGCTTCGCGAACCACTTCATGACCCCGCCACCCGTGGTCTTCCCGCCACCGTGTTGTCGTGCTTCAGTCCACCCAGCATAGAGAACCGCAGCGAGATCGGCGAGGCGGTTTTTTCCGCCATACTCCTTGGCTTGCGGCGCATTCAGGACGTCCGACGCGGCCCGATCGCCTCGAATTGCGCTTTCTGCTCATCGTTCAGCGTGGCGTAAAAATCCTCCAGCGCCGCGCGAACCGATTTGACGCCATCGACCATTACGTCGAGCCGCTTGCGGACCGCGGCCATGCGCGCCGGCGGCGTCATCACATCGTTGGGCTGGCAGGCCGCCTTGAGCGATGCGCTGACCTTGCCGCTGGTATCCTGCAGCACCTGTAGCGCAGCGCGCTGGGTGTCGTTGGGATGAAGCCTCGCCTCGATGTCGGCGCCGGGCCAATCGAGCGCAGCAGACGCGCCGCAATTCTGGACCAGCGATCCATTGGTATTGCCGGAAGCGGTGGCGCGACGCTGATCTTCGGCCAGCGCATTGAAGCGCGCCTTCTGCTCGTCCGTGAGCGAGCCATAGAATTTATCCAGTGCGGGCTGAACGAGATCGACGGCTTTCGCCATCGCCTCGATGCGCTGCTGCATCGCCGCCAGCCGGCCCGGCGCCGTCGCCGCAACCTGCGCCGGACAGGACGCGCGGATCATCCCCGCCGCCTGGATCGAGGCATTGCCGAGCTCGTCGAGGCTTGCACCTTGCGTCTCCGTCGGCTGCACCGCGGCTGCGATCTGGTCGATCGGCAGGCCGACGATTTCGCGGCGGTCGCTGCCGCAAAGCTGATCGAGCGCAACGCCTCGCGCTTGCCGTCGTCCCTGCGGACGCTGCGGCAGATAGGCCGACAGGCCGTCATAGCCATAGGGCCCGAAGATGCCGGCATAGATGTCCGGGTAGCCGTAGCCCCAGAAGCCGAGACCGTCGCCCCAGATCGTGTAGTCGTAGAGATCGTTATAGGCGAACGGCCAGAACAACGGTCCGACCCAGCCATAGCCGCCCCCCGCATGTTGCCACCATCCGCTGCTTGCGCCATGCCAGCCGGCAAGTGCGGCCGCGGCTGCGATCTGGGCCCGCGCCGCCGGATTGCTGATCAGTCGGCCGTTGCGGAACGCGCTGGAGTGCGCGTTGAAGGCATTGCGGAAATGCGCAGGACGGACGCCCGCATTGCGGATCCGACCGAAGTTCGGACCACCATGTCGAGCTCCGGTTGCGAACCGCACCCCGCCATGATGCCCGCCGCCATGCGCGTGCCCGAAGCCATGACCGCCAAAATGGCCACCACTAAAATGGCCACCACCATGCCCACCGCCATGGCCACCACCATGACCGCCGCCATGCCCGCCGCCGCCCTTTCCCAGAGCCGCGCCTGCCAGCATGCAGGCAAGCGCCATCACGGCAATTCCAATGACCGGTCGCAACATCGCATCCTCCCGCAGAGCCGCGCCATTAAGGCATCGGAAGTTGACGGGAATTGGAACCGGCGTGGTGGGCGAAAGTTCCGCGACCGCGATGCAGCGCCGTGCGCTACGCCTCCGGCACGATCTTGCCGGGGTTGAAGATGTTTTGCGGATCGAGTGCCTTTTTCAGCGCACGCATCGCATCCAGCGCCTCTGGGCCCAGCTCGGCCTTGAGGTATTTTTGCTTGCCCTGGCCGATGCCGTGCTCGCCGGTGCAGGTTCCGTCCATCGCCTGCGCACGCTCGACCAGGCGATGCATGAACTCCTCGCCGCGCGCCATCTCGGCCGCGTCGTTGGTGTCACACACCAGCGAGCAGTGGAAATTACCGTCGCCGACATGGCCGACGATCGGCGACAACAGGTTGAGCCGCTCGAGATCTTCCTCGGTCTCGCTGACGCAATCAGCAAGCCGCGAGATCGGCACGCAGACGTCGGTTGCGACCACGCCGATGCTGTCGCCGGGCCGCAGCGCCTTGACGGACCAATAGGCATCGTGCCGCGCCTGCCACAGTTTTGTGCGATCCTCCGGCTTGGTGGTCCAGGAGAAATCGCCGCCGCCGCAATCCCTGGCGATCTCGCCGAACGCCTTCGACTGCGCATCGACCTCGATCTCGCTGCCGTGAAATTCCATCAGCAGCAGCGGCGTCTCCGGCAGCGTCAGCTTCGAATACGCATTGCAGGCCTTCACCTGCGCGGCGTTGAGCAGCTCGATGCGCGCCACGGGAATTCCGGTCTGGATCGCCATGATCACGGCCTGACACGCCCCATGCACGGTCTCGAACGACACTGCGGCCGCCGCGATCGTCTCGGGAATTCCGCGCAGCCGAATGGTCAGTTCGGAGATGATGCCGAGGGTGCCTTCGGCGCCGACGAACAGATGCGTCAGGTCGTAGCCGGCGGATGATTTCTTGGCGCGCGTGCCTGTGGTGATGATCTCGCCGTCGCCGCGCACGACCTTCAGCGCCAGCACGCTGTCGCGCATGGTGCCGTAGCGCACCGCATTGGTGCCGGAGGCGCGCGTCGAGGCCATGCCGCCGAGCGAGGCGTCCGCGCCGGGATCGATCGGGAAGAACAGGCCCTGGTCGCGCAGATGCTCGTTGAGCGCCTTGCGGGTGACGCCGGGCTGGATCACGCAGTCGAGATCCTCGGCATGCACCGCGAGCACCTTGTTCATGTCGCGCAAATCGATCGAGATGCCGCCGGCGGGCGCGTTGACCTGGCCCTCGAGCGAGGTGCCGGTGCCGAAGGCAATCACGGGCACGCCGTTGCTGGCGCAGATCCGCACCACGTCCTGGATGTCGGCGGTCTCCTGCGCCATCACCACGCCGTCCGGCGGCTGGTTGACGATCCATGTGGTGGTATGGCCGTGCTGCTCGCGGACGGCCTGCGAGGTGATGAGGCGGTTGCCGAAGCGTGCGGCAAGCTGCTCCAGCGCGCTTGCGAGGGCTTTCGGCGCCGGCCGCGGCGGATTATTGGTGATGGTCGTACCCACGGACACTCCTCCCGACACAGGAAACCGTGGCAAAGGACATCTCACCGGTCAAGTCAAGCGACCGGACGCATAGCCAGGGAATGAGACATGCCGGAGAGTGCCGCCACCGCCCCTACGCCTAAGCCGTTCCGCAGCTCGATCATGCAGATCGAGCCGCAATGGATCGACTATAACGGTCATCTCAACATGGCCTATTACAACGTGATGTTCGACCGGGCGATCGACGAACTCTGGCTCGAGCTCGGGATAGGGCCCGCCTACAAGAAGGAGCGCCACGGCTCGACCTTCACCGCCGAATGCCATGTGCGGTACTTGCGCGAAATTCACCTCGGCGATCCCGTGCAGATCTTCGTGTGGCTGCTCGAAGCCGATGACAAGCGGCTGCACACCTTCGAGGAGATGAGGCATGCGACCGAAGGCTGGCTGTCGGCGACGTCGGAGAACATGTCGCTGCACATGGACATGAATGCGCGGCGCGTTGCGCCGTTTCCGTCCGACATCCAGGAGCGTATCGCAGGGGTTGCCAAGGCCCACGGCGCCGTGCCGCGGCCCGAGGGCATCGGCCGGAACGTATCGATGCCCTCGAAACGGTGAGCGCCGCTAGATCCTGGTGCGGCGGCGGGCAACGCCGAACACGGCCGAAACCAGGAACAGAATGACCGCGATGAAGAAGATGACCTTGGCGATCTCGACCGAAGCGCCGGCGATGCCGCCGAAGCCCAGGATCCCGGCGATCAGTGCGATAATCAGAAACGTCACAACCCAGCCAAGCATGGTCAAACCCTCGTCTTGATGTCTGTCTGCGTTCGGCGCGGCTGGCCGCGCCACCTGACGAGACAATCTCGACGCGGAAACGATGGTTCCGGCTCGTGCAGGAGCGAAATTCGCGCCGGCGTCAGGAACAAATTGGCCTGCCGCGCACGTGGAAAACCCGTTCCGGCCGCCCCATATAGGCAGCAATCCCTGTTATGAAGGCTCCCTTCCGCGACCCCGCGGTGCCATCGTGGGGCCAATGATTCGCATGACCGAGCCGAGCAAGATCACAGGCGTCCCCGACCATCAGCCCGCAGCCGGCGGCATCGCCGCGCGTGCGCGCGCCTCCGTGGGTCCGAAATACCTGACCGGGCTCAATCCCGAGCAGCGCGACGCCGTGGAGACACTGGATGGCCCGGTTCTGGTGCTGGCCGGCGCCGGCACCGGCAAGACGCGCGTGCTGACCACCCGCATCGCCCACATCCTGAGCCAGGGCCGCGCCCGTCCCTCCGAGATCCTGTCAGTGACCTTCACCAACAAGGCCGCGCGCGAGATGAAGCACCGGCTCGGCCAGATGCTCGGGCAGGCCGTCGAAGGCATGCCGTGGCTCGGCACCTTCCACTCCATCGGCGGCCGCATCCTGCGGACCCATGCAGAGCTGGCACAGCTCAAGTCGAACTTCACCGTGCTCGACACCGACGACCAGGTGCGGCTGCTCAAGCAGTTGCTGCAAGCCGACAACATCGACGACAAGCGCTGGCCGGCGCGCATGCTGGCCGGGCTGATCGACGGCTGGAAGAACCGCGGCCTGACGCCGTCGCAGGTGCCATCAGGCGAAGCCGCCGTCTTCGCCAACGGCAAGGGCGGCAAGCTCTATGCGAGCTACCAGGAGCGGCTGAAGATCCTGAACGCCGCCGATTTCGGCGACCTGCTGCTCGAAGACATCCGCATCTTCCGCGAGCACCCGGATATTCTCCGGCAGTACCAGCAGCGCTTCAAATACATCCTGGTGGACGAATATCAGGACACCAACGTCGCGCAGTATCTGTGGCTGCGGCTGCTGTCGCAGGCGCCGGCGAAGCCAGCCTCGCCGACTGTCATTCCGGGGCGGCTCGAAGAGCCGAACCCGGAATCCGGAGATGAGTCCTCAGCTCGAGATTCCGGGTCTGCGCCTTCGGCGCATCCCGGAATGACGGCGGTGGGCCCCACAAAAAACATCTGCTGCGTCGGCGACGACGATCAGTCGATCTATGGCTGGCGCGGCGCCGAGGTCGACAACATCCTGCGCTTCGACCACGATTTTCCCGGCGCAAAAGTCATCCGTCTCGAGCGCAACTACCGCTCGACCGGCCACATCCTCGCGGCCGCCTCGCACCTGATCGCGCATAACGAAGGCCGGCTCGGCAAGACGCTGCGCACCGAGGACCAGGACGGCGAGAAGGTCACGGTGACCGGCTCGTGGGACTCGGAAGAGGAAGCCCGCGGTATCGGCGAGGAGATCGAGCAGATTCAGCGCCAGGGCGAGAAGCTCAACGAGATCGCCATTCTCGTACGCGCGTCCTACCAGATGCGCGAATTCGAAGACCGTTTTGTCACGCTCGGCCTGCCCTATCGCGTCATCGGCGGCCCACGCTTCTACGAGCGCGCCGAAATCCGCGATGCGCTGGCTTACCTGCGCGTGATCAATTCGCCGGCCGACGATCTCGCCTTCGAGCGTATCGTCAACGTGCCCAAGCGCGGGCTTGGCGATGCCACCGTGCAGTTGCTGCACGACCACGCCCGCAAGCGCCGCATTCCGCTGTTCGAGGCGGCGCGGGCCGTGGTCGAGACCGACGAGCTGAAGCCGAAGGCGCGCGGCAGTCTGCGCGACGTCGTCGCCCAGTTCGACCGCTGGCGCGCCCAGCGCGAGGTCACCGCCCACACGGATCTCGCCCAGATCGTGCTCGACGAGAGCGGCTACACCGAGATGTGGCAGAAGGACCGTTCGGCGGACGCCGCAGGCCGGCTGGAGAACCTCAAAGAGCTGGTGCGCTCGATGGAGGAGTTCGAGAACCTGCAAGGGTTTTTGGAGCACATCTCACTGGTGATGGACCGCGACAGCGGCGCCGATGAGGACGCGGTGTCGCTGATGACGCTGCATTCGGCCAAGGGCCTCGAATTCGACAACGTGTTCCTGCCCGGCTGGGAGGAAGGCCTGTTCCCGAGCCAGCGCACGCTGGACGAACAGGGCCGCGCCGGCCTCGAGGAAGAGCGCCGGCTCGGCCATGTCGGCCTCACCCGCGCGAGACGGCGCGCGAAAATCTATTTTGCGACCAACCGCCGGATCCATGGCACCTGGTCGACCACGATCCCGTCGCGCTTTCTCGACGAATTGCCGGCGGCCAATGTCGAGATCACGGAGTCCAAGGGCGGTTCAGCCTGGGGCGGCACCGGCGGCTACGGCGCCTCGCGCTTCGACGACATGGAGGCGTTCGGCTCGACCTATTCGACGCCCGGCTGGCAGCGCGCCCAGGCCAACCGCAACAAAGGCGGCAGCCGCAATGGCGGCGGCGGACGCGGCGGCTTCGAGGAAGAGGCCTCGAATTTCTCGTCCTCTTCATCATCCGGCCCTGATTTCGGCAGCTTCTCCTCGCGCCGCCGCGGGCCGCTGACGATCGAGGGCGAGCTGGTCGCCAAATCGACCGGCACGACATCCGAGTTTTCGCTCTCCGACCGTGTCTTCCACCAGAAGTTCGGCTACGGCCGCGTCACCAGGATCGACGGCAACAAGCTCACCATCGCCTTCGACAAGGCCGGCGAGAAGAAGGTCGTGGACAGCTTTGTGCAGCGGGCGTGAGTACACCCGCGTCGCCCGCATTTAACCCCGGCGGCTACGTTTTAGTGTTCCGGTCAGATGATTCCTTGGGGAGAAAGTCATGCTGACCGCAAGCCGCGACATTATTCGTCGTCTGGAGCGAGAGGGCTGGAAACTCGTGCGTGTGACCGGGTCGCATCACGTGTTCAAAAGTCCCGCTTCGGGCGAAACGATCGTCGCTCCGCATCCCAAGAAGGACTTGGGAAAGGGCTTGGTCCGTGCCATTTATGGCGGGCTGGAAGCCCGATTGAGGTCGATATGGCTCACTACATTGCCATCATTGAGGACGCAGGCCCGGACCACGCCGTCGGTGTGTGGTTTCCAGACCTACCCGGCTGCATTTCTGGCGGCGACGACATCGACGAAGCCTTGGAGAATGCACCGAAAGCGCTTGAGCTCTACGCGCAGGAGCTGATCGGGGACGGCCGCCAGCTTCCCTCGCCGAGGACGTTGACCGAACTTAAGGCCGATCCAGAGGTTGCCGAGGACCTCAGGAACTACATGGTCGCCCTGATAGAGTTGCCTAGCCGCGCTCACGCTGCCGAGTGAGGACTGTTCGCCGCATTGGCCGGACTCTCGACAATTCCCGGGCGAACGCCCCTTGACCATCGCGAACTTCCCCGTATCAGATGCAACCATGGTCCGGGGCTCCATCACACTGATCGTGCTTGCATTGGGGATGCCGTCGCTTGCGACGGCGGAGACCATGAGCTTTGGCGATTCGATCGGCCTGCTGGCAAAAAGCTGCGGTGCGGAAATCGTCGCCAATTGCCGCGGCGTCAATCCGGATTCCACCCGGCTGAAGGAGTGCCTGTCCCGCAACCGGGACGTGCTCTCCCAGCAGTGCCAGAGCGACTACCTCACCGCGTTCGACGCCATCCAGAAGCGCGTCGCCGCCCGTGTCACGGTCGCGAACGCCTGCCAGCGCGAGATCGTCAAGGTCTGCGGCGGCTCGACCAAGGAGACCAGCAAGTCGGTCCCCTGCCTGATCTCGACGCCCAAGGGCATCAGCAACAACTGCCTGAAGGCCGTCGACGACGCGGGGTACCGATGATGCGCGCAGCCGGGCACATCACCGCCGGACTCGGTTTCGCATTGGGCCTCGCTCTGCTCGCGGGCGCAGCAGGCGCACAGACGGCGCCGACCCGTGACGACATCGTCGGCAAGCTCAATCATTTCGAGGAGGCCCCCGAGCTCGACCTTCCCGCGCTGAAGCAGCAGGTGATGGAGCGAGCCAAGGCCAGGATCAAGAACGATCCGGGTCCGGTGAACCGGCCGCTGATCGCGCCCGATCTGGCCAAGCTGCCCGCCTTCAACGCCCAGATCCAGTTCGACGCCGACACGCCGATCATCCAGCCGGACTCCTACCAGACCGTCGGCCGGATCGCCGACGCAATGGTTCACGCCTCGCTGCTGCCCTACACGTTCCTGATCGCCGGCCATGTCGAGTCCAATCAGAAGACGCGGGAAGCCAACGCGATCCTGAGCCAGCGCCGGGCGGATGCGATCCGCGATGTACTGGTCAACACGTTCAAGATTTCGACCAAGCGGCTGCAGCCGATCGGCCTCGGCGAGGAGCAGCTCCTCGACCGCGCCAAGCCGACCTCGGCGGTCAACGGCCAGTTGCAAATCCTGACCTTTGCCAAAGTGCCCGAAGAGGCGCCTGCGCATCCGGCAGCGGGGCCTGCGCCTGCGGCGAAAAAGCCCGCCAGGAAGCATTGAGCGCGCGGCCTTCGCGCCTGGCGGAACCCGTTGAAGTCTTGGCTGATTTGTGACCTGTCTCACAGCGCGACAGCGCGGTCCTGCGCGACAATAGCGCCAGTTTGTGCACTGCCCTATCAGGTGCTATAGGCAGTCTTCGCCCTTCCCCGCCCCCGTGCCGTATGAGACCAAGATGGCTGGCCATTTTCAACGCCAACTGGCCGATTATGTCGAATACCATCGCGATCCCTGGAATTGCGCGATGCATGTGGTCGGCATTCTCCTGCTCTTCACCGGCGCGACGCTGCCGCTGACGCTGGTCCATTTCTCCGTGTTCGGGTTCGAGGTCAGCCTGGCGGTGATTTTGGCCCTGCCGGTGCTGGTCTACTGGCTGATGCTGGACGCCGGGGTCGGGCTCGGCATCCTCGTGTCGATGATCGTGCTGCTTTCGGTCGCAACCGCGATCGGCAATCAGGTCTCGCTTGCCATGATGTGGTCGATTTTTGCGGTGCTGATCGTGCTCGGCGTCGCATCGCAGATCGTCGGCCACAGGGTGTTCGAGGAGCGGCAGCCGTCGATGGTCGACCACCCCACGCATTTTCTGCTTGGACCGATGTTCGTGATGGCAAAATTTTACATTGCACTGGGTTTTCGTCGCGACCTTGCCGCGATTCTCGCGCCTCTTCCGAGCAACTCCCTTTCAACCCGATAGCTTTCTCGAAGCGGAACAGCAAAACCTACTTCATGACTCTCGTACTGGTTACCGGTGGCAGCGGTTTCATCGGACAGCATCTCGTCGAAGCGCTCCGCGCCCGTGGGCAGCGGGTACGTGTTCTCGATGTGCGGCCGCCGGCCGCCGCGAACGCGGACGTTGAATATCTGCACGGCTCGGTGCTGGACGGCGCCGCGGTCGATGCTGCGCTTTCCGGGATAGACCAAGTCTATCACCTCGCCGGCCTGCCCGGCATGTGGGTCGCCAACAAGCGGGATTTTCATGACGTCAATTTCCGCGGCACCGAGGTCGTGCTTGCGGCTGCGATGAAGCGCGGTGTGTCGCGCTTCCTGCACTGCTCGACGGAATCGATCCTGTTTCCTTATGCGAACCTCGACGGCGTTGCCGCCGAGGAGGCGCTGCAGCCGGCCGACGCGATGCCCGGCGCCTACACGCGCTCGAAGTCGCTCGCCGAGCACCACGCGGCGAAGGCCGCATCCAGGGGCTTCCCGCTCGTGATCGGCACGCCGACCATGCCGATCGGTCCCGCCGACCACAATCTGACGCCGCCCACCGCAATGCTGTGGTACTTCCTGCAGAAGAAGGTGCAGCCGCATCTCGACTTCCTGGTCAACCTCGTCGACGTTCGCGACGTCGCCATGGGCCTGGTGCTGACGATGGAGCGCGGCCGCACCGGCCAGCGCTACATCCTCGGCGGCGATTGCGTCAGGCTCGGCCAGATCCTGCGGATGATGTCAGCGATGAGCGGACGGCGGCAATATCCGGTGGTCGTTCCCGGCAAGATCGCCGAGCTCTCCGCCATCATGCTGGAATCGATCTCCGACCGCATCACGCGCCGTCCGCCCAACGGTACCGCCGAGGGCGTGCGCATTGCGCTTGCCGCGAGCGACCTTTCAATTGGCAAGGCCCGTAACGAGCTCGGCTATGCGCCGCGCCCGATCGAGCCGGTGCTGCGCGAAACCATCACCCATCTGCTCGCCCGCGGCGGCCAGGCCGCGTCCAATGCCATCGAGCATCACGCACTGTCGTCGCGCGCGAGCTGATCTGCTCCCCAACCCAAAGAACCTTTCCGCATGTCCTTCGATTTCAGCAAGCTTCTCTCTGTCGCCTGGGGCGGCTGGACCACGACCTGGCCGACCGAACTCCTGGCCCTGATCTGGCTCGCCTTTCTCGCCAGCTGGGTGGGCGCCTCGTTCTGGCAGGGCCGCACCAAGAAGCAGGTCATGACGCTGGAGTCGCAGCGCTATCGTCTGCCGATCCTGGTCGGCGGCATCCTGTACACGCCATGGATTGCGGAAGTCATGGGCTGGAAGCCGCTCTGGGTGCTCAGCAACACGGGCATCTCCATCGCCGCGGTTCTCTCGGTCGCCGGCATCGCCTTCGCCTGGTGGGGGCGGCTGCATCTTGGAAAGTTTTGGTCCAACACCATCACCCACAAGGAAGACCACCGCGTCATCGACACCGGCCCGTACGGCATCGTGCGGCACCCGATCTACACCGGGCTGATCTTCGGCATGCTCGTCACCGGCATAGCGATCGGTACAGTGACGACGATCCTCGGCGCAATCCTGATCTCACTCGGCATGTGGCAGAAGGGCCGGATGGAAGAGGTGTTTTTGTCGAAGGAGCTCGGCGAAGATGCCTACGGCGCCTATTGCCGTCGCGTCCCGATGATCATCCCCTTCCTCTCGCCGCGCTGAAGTTTAGTCTCGTGTCCCGGACGCGTTGCAACGCTCTTGGCGTTGCGACGCAGAGCCGGGACCCAGATGGCCGTCGTAAGATGGGCCCCGGCTCAGCAGCGCACCGCGGAAGGCGCGCTACGCTGCGTCCGGGGCACAGCGCACAGTTCGACGCGCTGACGGGAACCGCCCCTTCATTCGTCCGTTTACGCCTCGACGCATGCACCGCAGAGCATCGAGCCATGTCGGACACCTACGATTATTTTCGCGCGCACGCGATTGCGGCCGTCCGCAAGGCGCGGGCGTTGCCGCCCGGACGGCCGAAGCTGAAGCAGCGCACGGTCGCGCGCGTCTATCACCTCCTCTCCAAGGAGGCCGCGCTCGCGCCGAACATCCGTCACCTCGATCGTTTCCGCGCGCCGCGACGGCTGGAGCTGCAGGTCCGCCGCTAGTCCCCTCGCCCATGCAAATTCGATCAGCAGCCATTCCACGGGAATAGACCTCCGCGGAGTTCCGCCGCGGTTGACCTTTTGACCGCGACCCAGTTGGATGCGCGCGCAAAACGGCACGGCGACAGTTCATCGTCGATCTGGAGAGTTCGACGATCAGGCAGAGATCAGGTCCTGGCCCGCGCGGGGCTTTGGGCGATCCGCATTGGACAGCGCCGCAGGGTTCGACAGGGGATTTTCATGACATTTTCCAGCATCTTTGCGCAGTTCGTCGCGTTCGTGGGCGGCATCGCGCTGCAATGGCGAAAGCTGTCGGGCACCACACCCGCGCCGGCCTGGGGCCAAGCGCCGGCGATTCCCGAAGCGAAGCCGCAAGGCGCGCTGCCGACGCTGAAGATGCCGACCGCCCGCGGCTGGAGCGAGGGCCAGAAGCCGACGGTCGCACCCGGGCTCAAGGTCAATGCGTTTGCGACCGGGCTCGACCATCCACGCTGGATCGAGGTGCTGCCCAATGGCGACGTGCTGATCGCGGAAGCGACGCAGATCGCGGGCGCCCCGAGGTCGGTGTTCCACTACGCGATGCAGGCGACGATGCGGCGCGCCGCGGCGCTCGGCGAGTCCGCCAACCGCATCACGCTCCTGCGCGACAAGGACGGCGACGGCGTCGCTGAATATCGCGGCGCCTTCATGGAGAACCTCAGCCAGCCGTTCGGCATGGCGCTGGTCGGCGACACCTTCTATGTCGGCAACACCGACGGCGTGATGGCCTTTCCTTACGTCGCCAATGCCGATCGCATCACCGCGCCGGGCAAGCGGCTCACCACCTTCAAGCCGAGCGGCCACTGGACGCGCAGCCTGCTCGCCAGCCCCGACGGCAAGAAGCTCTACGCCGGCGTCGGCTCGCTCAGCAACATCGCCGAGATGGGCATGGAGGTCGAGGAAGGCCGCGCGGCGGTCTACGAGCTCGATCTCGCCGCCGGCACGCATCGCATTTTTGGTGCGGGACTGCGCAACCCGGTTGGACTCGCGTGGGAGCCGAACACGAACGTGCTCTGGACCGTCGTCAACGAGCGCGACGGGCTCGGCGACGAGACGCCGCCGGACTACCTGACCTCGGTGCGCGACGGCGGCTTCTACGGCTGGCCCTATTGCTACTGGGGCAAGACGGTGGACGACCGCGTGCCGCAGGATGCAGCGATGGTCGCCAAGGCGCTTCAACCGGACTACGCGCTCGGTGGCCACACCGCTTCGCTCGGCCTGTGCTGGATGCCTGCCGGCACCCTGCCGGGCTTCCCCGATGGCATGGTGATCGGCCAGCACGGCTCGTGGAATCGCAGCACGCTGTCCGGCTACAAGCTGGTGTTCATCCCGTTCGAGAACGGCAAACCCTCCGGCCCCGGTCGCGACATCCTGTCAGGCTTCCTGTCCCCGGACGAGAAGGAATCCTACGGCCGCCCGGTTGGCGTCGCGATCGGCCCCGACAAGAAGTCGCTGCTGATGGCCGATGACGTCGGCAACGTGATCTGGCGCGTCACCGGCGCTTAGAGAGTTACGTCCCGACGCAAAGCGTGGCGCGCTGCTTGCGCAGCAGCGCGATCACGGACAGCGCGGTGATCATCCCGGTCTTGGGATTTTCGGATGGGATGTTCTCGATGCCCATCGAGAACCGCGCCGAATCCGCTTCGACCTCGATGCGGTGAACATTGCGCGTCACAGTGGGGTCGGCCCAAACCTGCATCCGGGTGCGATCGGGGCCGATACCCGCCAGCGACAGCGCAACGGCGACATTGACGTTCGCCGGGAAGCCCTTCGCCGCGTCGCGCGCGCTGCCCTCGAACAGTTTTAGCGGCTCGCGCAGATTGTCGAGATCGATCTTGTTCTGAACGATGAACGGTGCGCCCTTCAGCCCGTCGATCGGCTTGCGCGTGACCATCTTCACCGAATGAATGGTGCCGACCGCAGCTGCGTTGACCGCATCGAGCCCGATCAGCGCACCGGTCGGGACGAGGATGCGGCCGCCATTGGAGCGGGCGATATCGACGAGATCAAAATTATCGAGCAATCCGCCAACGCTGACCACGACCGCGGACCTGCCGCGCGTCACCGCCGGCTCGACGATGGAGCGCAGCTGGCTGCTCGGCGCGCATTCGACCACGATGTCGGCGGCGTCGCCGAGCTGGTCGATCGGCAAAACCTGCGGCGGACGGCGCAGGCTGCTCAGGAAGCTCTGGTGTTTCGCGGGATCGCGTACCGCCACGGCAGAGAGCGTCAGCCCCTCAATGCCCTGATCAAGCGCAGCTGCAATCTTGCTGCCGATCGAGCCCAGGCCTGCGATGGCAACCCGCAATTCGTTCTGAGCCTTCTGATCAGTCATCGCATCCACCGTTTGTCCAGGCCACTGTCATAGCCGCTCACGCTTCCCGCGCATAGCTGCGCAGGCGCGCCTCCAACACCGACAGCATCGCATCGCGGGCCGGATCGCGCGATCCGCGCAACCAGGCCGCTGCCAGCGGCAGCCGGCCGACAGGGCCGCTCTGCTTCGGACGGAGCGGTACGAAGCGTACGCCGGAGACCGCCATCCGCGTGGTCCAGCGCGGCACGATCGCAACCCCGAGCTTCGTTGCCACCAGATGGATGATGGTCTGCTTCTCGTCGGCCACCTGCACGATGCGCGGCATCAATCCGGCCTGCTCGAACAGCTTTATCGTGAGGTCGTGGCTGTGCGGCCGCGAGCGACGGTCCGGGACCAGCATCGGCTCGTCGGCGATGTCGGCCAGCGTGATCGACTTGCGCGTAGCGAGCGCGTGGCGCTGCGGAAACGCCACGATCGCGGTCTCCTGAAGCAGAGGCCGGAACTCCAGCCGCTTGTCCGGCCGGTCGGGCGGACGAACGAAGGCGAGATCGAGCGCGCCGGTCAGGATTTTCGGCAACAGCCGGACAGTCTTGTCCTCCAGCAGCTGGACCGCGACCTCGGGATGCCCGGCGCGGAAGTCACGCAGCAGCGGCGGCAGCAACCCCGCCGCCGCGCTGTCGATGGCGCCGACCCGCAGCCGCCGCGCGGCGCCGGCGCGCGAGCGGTTGCGCAGGTTACTCTCCACGGCTTCGATCCGGGCGAGGATGGCGCGGGCGTCGCGCAGCAGCGTCGTGCCGTCCTCGGTGAGCGAGACCGCGCGGGTGGTGCGCGCGAACAGCCGCGTCCCCAGATCCTCTTCCAGCAGCCTGATCTGGCGGCCGAGCGCGGACGGCAGCATCTGGAGATGCTGCGCGGCGCGGCCGAAATGCAGCTGCTCGGCCGCCGCCACGAAGCATCGGAGCTGATGCAATTCCATTCGCGGATCCCCTCGTCTCGCCGTAGGAGGATTATATCATTTTTTTGTATAAACCAGCGGCAATTGAGTCCCACTCCTGCCCACGCCTAGGCTCGCTGCCACACAACGAGAATCAGGACTTGAGGGAGGCCAGAGTGGCGAGCGAGATTCAGACGCGCGTGCTGCGCAAGATCACCTGGCGCATCGTTCCCTTCATCATGCTGCTCTACTTCGTGGCCTTCATCGACCGCGTCAATATCGGCTTCGCCTCGCTGACGATGAACAAGGACATCGGCCTGTCGCCGACCGTCTACGGTTTTGGCGCCGGCATCTTCTTCTGGGGCTACTTTCTGTTCGAGGTGCCCTCCAACATCATCCTGCACAAGGTCGGCGCCCGGATCTGGATCGCGCGGGTGATGATCACCTGGGGCCTGGTCTCGGCGGCAATGGCGTTCGTGCAGGGTGCGACCAGCTTCTACATCCTGCGCTTCCTGCTCGGCGTCGCGGAAGCCGGCTTCTTTCCCGGCATCATCCTCTATCTCACCTACTGGTTCCCGGCTCGCCAGCGCGCCGCGGTGACTGCATTGTTCATGGCGGCAGCACCACTCTCGACCGTGCTGGGCTCACCGGTCTCCGGCGCGCTGCTGGAGATGGACGGACTATTCGGCTTCAAGGGCTGGCAGTGGCTGTTCGTGCTGGAGGCGCTGCCGGCCGTGCTGCTCGGCTTCGTCGTGCTTGCGTTCCTCACCGACCGGCCCGAGAAGGCGAAGTGGCTCGCCGACGACGAGCGGCGATGGCTGGTCGAGACCATGAATGAGGAGACCACCAGCAAGGCCGCGACCGCGAGCCATAGCATCTGGCGCGGGCTCGCCGATCCGCGCGTGCTGGCGCTGTCGCTGATCTATTTCGGCACTTCGGCCGGCCTCTACACGCTCGGCGTCTGGGCGCCGCAGATCATCAAGCAGTTCGGCCTGTCCACGCTTCAGGTCGGCTTCCTCAATGCGTTGCCGGCCACAGCTGCCGTCGTCGCCATGGTGCTGTGGGCGCGGCATTCGGATCGCACCGGCGAGCGCACCTGGCACGTCGTGTGGGCCTGCCTGATCGCCGCCGTGGGCCTCGCCTATGCCGGTCTTGCGGCCGGAGTCGTCGCGGTGCTGGTGGCACTGGCGCTGGTCAATATCGGTATCTCCTCGGCCAAGCCGCCGCTCTGGAGCATGCCAACGCTGTTCCTGTCCGGTCCCGCGGCTGCCGCCGGCATCGCCACCATCAATTCGATCGGCAATCTCGGCGGTTTCGTCGGTCCCGCCATGATCGGCTGGATCAAGGACCAGACCGGGAGTTTTGTCGGCGGGCTCTATTTCGTCGCCAGCCTGCTCGTCCTCTCGGCGGTGCTGACCCTGCTATTGTCGCGCGCGCAGACCGCGCCCGTCGAACCCGTCCCGCAATCCCACTGATCTCTCCAACGGAGCTTTCTCATGCGCACCCATTCGATCGCAGCCATTCCCGCCGACGGCATCGGTCCCGAGGTCATCTCGGCCGGAATCCGCGTGCTGGAGGCGCTGGCCAAGCGCAGCGGCGACCTCGCCTTTACCATCAAGACCTTCGACTGGGGCTCGGACTATTACAAGAACCACGGCGTGATGATGCCAGCCGATGGCCTCACTGAACTGAAGAAGTTCGACGCCATCTATTTCGGCGCGGTCGGCGCGCCCGACGTGCCTGATCACATCACGCTGTGGGGCCTGCGCTTGCCGATCTGCCAGGGCTTTGACCAATACGCCAATGTGCGGCCGACCAAGATTTTGCCCGGCGTCGCCTCGCCGCTGCGCAATGTCGGCATCGGCGATCTCGACTGGGTGATCGTGCGCGAGAATTCGGAGGGCGAATATGCCGGCATGGGCGGCCGCGCTCACAAGGGCCTGCCGGAAGAGGTCGGCACCGAAGTCGCGGTGTTCACCCGCGTCGGCGTCACCCGCATCATGCGTTACGCATTCCAGCTCGCGCAATCGCGTCCGCGCAAATTCCTGACCGTGGTGACCAAGTCGAACGCGCAGCGCCACGGCATGGTGATGTGGGACGAGATCGCAGCCGAAGTCGCCAATGAATTCCCCGACGTCACCTGGGACAAGATGCTGGTCGACGCCATGACTGTGCGCATGACGCTGCATCCGAAGAGCCTCGACACCATCGTGGCGACCAACCTCCACGCCGACATCCTCTCAGATCTCGCCGGCGCGCTGGCGGGCAGCCTCGGCGTGGCGCCGACCGGCAACATCGATCCGCAGCGCCGCTTTCCCTCGATGTTCGAGCCGATCCACGGCTCGGCCTTCGACATCACCGGTAAAGGCATCGCCAACCCGGTCGCGACGTTCTGGACCGGCGCGCAGATGCTCGAGCATCTCGGCGAGAAGGACGCAGCCGCACGGCTGATGAAGGCCGTCGAGCAGGTCTGCGCCGCTGGCGTGCTGACACCTGATGTCGGCGGCAAGGCGAGCACGAAGGACGTGACGGATGCCGTGATCGACGCGATCCACGGCTCGAACGTGTGATCTTCTCCCTCCCCTCGCAAGCAAGGCAAGGTGATGAGGTGACGAAGCACTACTTTCGCCCAGCCGGCGGAGGCGCCGGCGCCGCCATCGCGGCCGCGGCGTCCGGCGGCGTCAAATGGCGCGGGACGATGATCGACTGGCCGGGGGTGAGCGTCGCATTCTCCGGCAGCGAGTTGCTCTGCGCGAGCGTCCACAGCGGCACGCGATTGGCGGCAGCAATGCTTGCCATGGTGTCGCCGCGGCGGACCGGCAGCCGCACGCCGCTATCCCACAACTCGACCAGCGTATCCCCCGGCACCAGATAGCGCAGCGGCACAGCATCGACCTGGATCTGCGGCGGGATGCGCGGCAACTGCGTCACCATGTCGACGATCTGGCGGTGGATGTCGTCGGACTTCTCGATGTTGATGTGCGAGACCCGCGAGTTCTCCTTGAGGTCGTAGCTCGCATAATGGCCGCGGAATCCCGGCACCGCGACCACATTGCCGCCGCCGAGCACGCTGTCGGAGAGGAAGATGTTGATGAAGCGCTCGACATTGAGCGGCACGTCATCGGTTGCATGGGCGGGGTCGATGGTGATGACGAGGCTGATCGGGATGTTCTCCTTGGCCGCCATCTCGGAGATGATCACCGAGCACAGCCCGCCCATGGAATGGCCGATCAGCACGATCGGCGCCGGCGCTTCCCTGTAGCTCGCAATCGCACGATCGCCGATCCATCGGCAGATGGTGAATTCGTAGACGTCGGCCGAGAAGCCGGCCTTGGTCAGCTTCTCGGCAAGCCGGTCCATGCCGGTCGAGAAGATCGGCCCCATCGCGCCGCGAAACAGATAGATCTTCGGCGGCGGCAGCGGCTCGGCCGGCGGAAGTGGCGCGACGGCCGGGACCACAGCCGGCTTCGGCTTGGCGGGCGAGGCCGCGGCCATGCCGGGGTTCAAGGCGAGCAGCGCAACCGCTGCCAGCACCACAAGTCGCCTTGGATCAATCATCAAGTCCCGCAGTCCCACCACAGGAGGCAGACGCCTCCCCGGGGGCTTAGTGACCACCGATTGGGTGGTTTTTGGGGCACGGAACCGAGGCCGCCGTCATCACTGCCTGCTCTTGAGTCGGTTGCGATGCGCGGCCTGCTTGGCGCGGTTGCCGCAGACCGCCATGATGCACCACCGTCGCGCGCGCCTGCGGGTGTGGTCGGCGAACAGCATCGTGCAGTTATGGCCCTCGCACGCCTTCACGCCGGAAAAGTCCTCCTCGCAGACGAACTTCGCCATCGCCTCGCCGACCGGCAGCAGCAGGGACTCGGGCGACCGCCAGCGCCGTATCTTTTGCAGCGCGAGGCCGTCACTGCTCTCACCGTGACGTGACACGATCTGCCGGAACGCTTCATCGCGTTCCAAAAGACTATTCAACGGACCAAGCTCTTGCAGCGCCTTCGCCGTGAGCGGCCGGCCTGCATGCTTGCGAACAAAGCCTCTGAACCATTCGCGCAAGGCGCGCGCCTGATCGGCGACCTTGTCCAGCTCGCCCGGCAAGGCGCGCGCTCTCATCGCATCGAGCTCGTCAGATGGAACGAGCTTGGCCTGGCCTAGCCAGTCAATCAGCCCGGCGCCATCGTCGATCCAATCGACGGGCGTATCGACCGGGGTCGCAATCGAATTGAGGAAATCGAGACCGAGCGAGTCGGCAACGAACATGGCAGGCGGTCTGTTTGGCATGTGCAGCTCCCCCAGCCGGACGGAATACAATAACATAACCTGTAAGATGGCCGTTGACAAGTTACTACCGAGGAACGTAACCTACAAATAGACTTGAACAGGTTACGACGGAGGGATGAAGATGGCCCGAGGCAATGTCACGGTGGTCCTTGCCCATGGCGCGTGGGCGGACGGATCGAGCTGGGCGCGCGTCATCACCGCGCTCGGGGCCGAGGGGATCAAGGCGCAGGCGGCGCCGCTGCCGCTGACCTCCTTGGCTGACGATATCGCGGCCCTGAACCGCAGCTTGGATCGAACCGAGGGGCCGATCGTGCTAGCCGGCCACGCCTATGCCGGCGCGGTGATCGCACTCGCACGTCCTGCCCGCGTGAAGGCGCTGGTCTATGTCGCGGCCCTTGCCCCCGACGAGAGCGAGAAGGTTGCGGACGTGTTCTATCGCCTTCCGCCGCATCCGCAGGCGCCGAAGCTTGCTCCCGACGACAATGGCCTGATCTGGCTGCCCGAGGACGCCTTCGCAGCGGCGTTCGCGCAGAACGCCCCGGCGGAAGATCGTGCCGTGCTCGCGGCCGTGCAGCGGCCGATCTCTCTGAACTGCATCACGGTCCCGGCCGGCCGCCCGCTCTGGAAGGATATCCCGAGCTGGTTCCTGATCGCCGAGCAGGATCGCATGATCGTGCCAGAGACGCAGCGCTACATGGCGGAGCGTATGAAGGCGAACATCCGCGCCTTCCCCGTCGATCACACGCCGAGCGTCACGGCACCGGCGGCCGTCACCGACATCATTCGCGACGCGGTCCGCACCGTGAGCGGCAACTAAGGCGCCCTGCGCCACCGGCGTCGCGCCGGTGCCGTTCCAACTTTCTTAAGGCAACCCCAATGACGGAGACTGCCATGACCTCCACCAGATATCGCACCGCCGACATCGACGGCTTCAAGGTGTTCTATCGCGAAGCCGGGCCTATCGCCGCACCGAAGCTTCTACTGCTGCACGGCTTCCCGAGCGCCGGCCACATGTTCCGTGACCTGATCCCGCTGCTGGCCGACAGGTTTCACCTGGTCGCGCCCGATCTTCCCGGCTTCGGCCAGTCCGACATGCCGTCGCGCGAAGCGTTCAGCTACACCTTCGACAACTTCGCGCGCGTGATCGAGCGCTTCACCGAGGTGATCGGCTTCGACCGCTTTGGAATCTATGTCTTCGACTATGGCGCGCCGACCGGCTTCCGATTGGCACTCAGCCGTCCCGAGCGGATCACGGCCATCATCTCGCAAAACGGCAACGCCTATGAGGATGGGTTGAGCGACGGCTGGACTCCGATCAAGGCCTATTGGCAGGATCCATCGCTCGCCAATCGCGACGCGCTGCGCGCCTTCCTCACACCGGAGACGACGCGCTGGCAGTACACGCATGGCGTACCCGATCCGAGCCTGGTGTCACCGGACGGCCAGAACCTCGACAATTTCTATCTGGCGCGGTCGGGCTCCGATGACGTGCAGCTCGACCTGTTCGGCGACTACAAAAGCAATGTCGCGCTCTATCCCGCCTTCCAGGAGTATTTCCGCAAGCACAAGCCGCCCTTCCTCGCGGTCTGGGGCAAGAACGATCCCTTCTTCATTCCGCCCGGCGCCGAAGCGTTCAAGCGCGACAATCCCAACGCGGTCGTCAAATTCCTCGACACCGGTCATTTCGCGCTGGAGACGCATGCAAGCGAGATCGCGGATGCCATTCGCGCCTTCCTGGCGTAGCGAGAGCAGTCCGCTGCGGCGGCGTGCCTTCACCGCATGGACAAGACAATGCCGCCGCCGACATGGGTGTCGACGGCGGCATGATGAGGTCAGCCGCTACAGGCGAAAGGCTTCAGTTCCTCGCCGGCGCCACAGCTGCCGCCGAGTGCGCAGCCCGCGGAGCGCCGGGTTCGGCGACCGGTCCAGCCGGACCGCGCGAGCGGGCGATCGCGGCATCGATCTCGGCGATCACGCGGCGCTGGATTGCCTCGTTCTTGTCGATGGTGATGTGACCGACGCCGCTGCCGCGCACGTCGACATTGTCGAGCTTGCCACGGAGACCGGACGCGGCCCGCACCGGCTCACCCGGACCGTCGCCGATATAGATGTTGATGTAGCGCTCGGCACCGGTCGTCAGCTTGGTCTTGAACACGGAGTCGAGCCCGATCGCGAGCTTTACGGGCACGCCGAGCTGGTTAAGCTTGGCGATCATGTCGGGCAGCGCGGTCGCGCCCGATGAATGGCCGACCAGCACGATGGTCTTGAGCCGGCCCGCCTTGTAGTTCGCAGCCGCCTCATCGGCGAGCGAGGACCAGGACACGAAGTTCGCGACGGTCACCGGGATGCCCTGCGCCTGGAGGCGGGCGCCGATCGTGTCGAGCCCGAGCGAGAAGATGTTGAGCACGCCGCGGAGCAAATAGACATGCGTCGTCGCGGCAGCCTGGCTCGGCGCCGCCTTGGCGGTGGTCGGGCTCATGGCAACAGCTGACAGCAGAAGCAGGCAGATCGCCCACATACGGAGGGTGGACAACTGGCTGGCGCCGGCGGTGTGACGGCCGTTCGGTCTCATCGATCTTTTCCCTGGGGACATACGCTTCGCGATTGGCTGGAATCGTAGCCACGGGCCGCTCGCAGACGCAACAAAGAGCCGCGTGAACGGCGATCTTAGCCGCAATCCGTGACCATCGCGCAACACTTGCCTGAAACCTGCCACCGAAGCGCCTGTTTTGAGACCAATTTTCTCCAGCCAATTGCGACGGGGCAACGGCATTCCTATTTCAGGGCTCCGCTGCTCCCCGCCCGACAGGGTGCGGGTTCCAGCGCCTCCCTCCCCACCCCACCGGCCATCATGTCCTCCATCATTTCCGTCGCCAATCTGTCGAAGACCTATGGGTCCGGCTTCAAGGCGCTCAAGAACGTCAATCTCGACATCAAGCGCGGCGAGATTTTTGCGCTGCTCGGCCCCAACGGCGCGGGCAAGACCACGCTGATCTCGATCATCTGCGGCATCGCCAATCCCAGCGAGGGCAAGGTTCTCGTCGGCGGCGAAGACATCCAGACCTCGTATCGCAAGGCACGCTCGCTGATCGGCCTGGTGCCGCAGGAGCTGCACACGGACGCGTTCGAGAGCGTGTGGGCGACCGTGAGCTTCTCCCGCGGCCTGTTCGGCAAGCCGAAGAATCCTGCGCACATCGAGAAGATCCTCAAGGACCTGTCGCTCTGGGACAAGAAGGACAACAAGATCATCACGCTGTCCGGCGGCATGAAGCGCCGCGTCATGATCGCGAAAGCGCTGTCGCACGAGCCGCAGATCCTGTTCCTGGACGAGCCGACCGCCGGCGTCGACGTCGAGCTACGCAAGGGCATGTGGGAGGTGGTCCGCACGCTTCAGCAGTCCGGTGTCACCATCATCCTCACCACGCATTACATCGAGGAAGCCGAGGAGATGGCCGACCGCATCGGCGTCATCAACAAGGGCGAGATCGTGCTGGTCGAGGACAAGGCCACCTTGATGCAGAAGCTCGGCAAGAAGCGGCTGACGCTGCATCTGCAGCCCACGCTCGCCGCGCTGCCGGAGAGCCTCGCTCATTACGAGCTCGACCTTTGCGACAGCGGTGCGACGCTGGTCTACGATTACGACACCAAGGGCGAGCGCACCGGCATCACCAGCCTGCTCAGCGACCTCCGCACCGCCGGCATCCGTTTCAACGATCTCGACACGACCCAATCGTCGCTCGAGGACATCTTCGTCGACCTCGTGAGGGCGTCATGAATTACCGCGCCGTCCGCGCCATCTATCTGTTCGAAATGGCGCGCACCTGGCGCACGCTGCTGCAGAGCATCGTTTCGCCCGTGGTTTCGACCTCGCTCTATTTCGTGGTGTTTGGTGCTGCGATCGGCTCGCGCATCAGCCAGGTCGAGGGCGTGAGCTACGGCACCTTCATCGTGCCGGGCCTCATCATGCTCTCGGTGCTGACGCAAAGCATCGCCAACGCCTCGTTCGGCATCTACTTCCCGAAATTCACCGGCACGATCTACGAGATCCTGTCGGCGCCGATTTCTTACTTCGAGATCGTGCTTGGTTATGTCGGTGCGGCTGCGACCAAGTCGATCATCCTCGGCCTGATCATTCTCGCCACCGCCGGGCTGTTCGTGCCGCTGCACATCCATCATCCGGTCTGGATGCTGACCTTCCTGGTGCTGACGGCGGTGACGTTCAGCCTGTTCGGCTTCGTCATCGGCATCTGGGCCGACGGGTTCGAAAAGCTCCAGATGATCCCGATGCTGGTGGTGACGCCGCTGACCTTCCTCGGCGGCAGCTTCTATTCCATCGACATGCTGCCGCCCACCTGGCGCACCGTCGCACTGCTCAACCCGGTCGTCTATCTGATCTCGGGCTTCCGCTGGAGCTTCTACGAGATCGCCGATGTCAGCGTCGCCGTCAGCATCGGCATGACGACGGCATTCCTGGTGATTTGCCTCGCCGTGATCTGGTGGATTTTCCGGACCGGCTATCGGCTAAAGAACTGACCGTCATTCCGGGCGCGCTCCGCGCACCCGGAATGACGGCCTGTTACCTGTAGCAGCGGAAATGGTGGTACCCATCATAATAGCCGCGACAGTGGCGGTGGCCGTGATAGGGGATACCCAAAATACCATCGACAGCGCCAACAGCACCACCGACACCGGCGCCAACGACACCGCCGACAGCGCCGCCTACGGGACCAGCGATGCGGTTACCCTCGTAAGAACCTTCCTGAGCGCCACGCACGATGCCCTGGGCGTGGCTGGCTTGCGGCACGCAAGCCAGGGCAAGAAGGACGGCGGCGGCCGCGAAGAGCAGGCGGACGGGCAGACCCGCCGGCAACTGCGCAGCGGCAATACGAGCTTTGTTCATCTTGAATCCCCAAGGGTAAGTGGCGGCGACAGCCGCCAATTGGCAGGCCGTGTTCAACGCCCGAAGCGGCCAAATGGTTGCGCCTTTGTGACGAATTGTCGGCGTTGTGAGCGCAGCTTCCGCTCGCGAAAATGTCAGCATCGCCAGAGCCGGCGCGGCACAAAGCGGCCTTGCTTACGCCCGGCATCACGTTAACGATGGGTGCGGCAGGCCGCTGGAACGAAAGCCGGATTGCAGCCATAGTGCACGCCGGGGAACGGAGAGCCGCGGCGTTATTGTTTGAGCATGATCTTTTCGGAAAACCGCTACACACTTTTCCGGATCATGCTCTAGCGCGAACAGGCCGGAGGCCAGAATTCAAATGCGTTCCTTTTTCATTGCGTTCACGTCCCTGATGCTTTTGAGCGCGGGCACCGCGCAGGCCAAGGTCGACATTACGATCGACAAGGACAATCAGCAGATGACCGTCGTGGTCGACGGCGTCACGCGCTACCACTGGCCGGTGTCGACCGGCATCCCCTCGCGCGAGACGCCGGGCGGCGCCTTCCGCGCCTTCCGCATGGAAGAGGATCACTACTCCAAGGAATTCGACGACGCGCCGATGCCGCACTCGATCTTCTTCACCAAGATCGGGCACGCCATCCACGGCACCGACTCGGTCGGACGATTGGGTACGCCCGCCTCACATGGCTGCGTGCGGCTGTCGCGCCAGAACGCTTCGACGCTCTACGCGCTGGTGCAGGAGCAGGGCGTGCTCAACACCACGGTGACGCTGACCGGGTCGGCGCAGGTGGCGCTGGCCCGCAACCCGCGCGGTCGCGCCAACAATGCGGTGGCCCGCGCCCAGCAGCCAGCTGAGGAGCAGTACGCGACCTCGGGCGATCCCGTGAATTTGACGCCGCCGATGCAGCCGGTCCGCCGCTACATGCCGCAGGACGACAACTACATCTATCCCGCCGACGGCAGCGACACCGGCGCGCGCTATCCGGCGCCGCGCCCGGTCACCCGCCCCTATGGCACGCAGGCCTACCAGCAGCTGCCGCAACCGCAGCCGACGTACGACCAGGGCTATGGCCAGCAGGGCTACTACTATCAGCAGCAGCAACAGCCCCGGCAGTATTATCAGCCGCGCGGCTATTACCAGCAGAACTGAATCTATCGTTTGAGATCGCCCCCGGGGTGGCGAGCGCGGCTTTGAGCTTGTCGACGGGCTCGCCGCTTCTGAGCAGCCGCCAGCCCCTCGGTCCAGCGCCCTCCTTGCGTCGCTGCGTTCATTTGCGCAAGTAGCGAATCAAAATCGTCGCCGCGCTGGGCGACGGCTGGCTTGGATATGGCCAGAGCGGCGAACAAGCGGGGGCGGCTCAATCGCGTCGCAGGCGTCAAACTGCAACTTTCGGAGCATACGGCGGCCGTTGCCCCTGTTGACCGCAGGAAATCGCGCCAACCTGGGCACGAAATGAGCAGCCGTGCGGCGCAGGAAAGCAACAGTCCCCAACCTTCAACGCCGCGGCGTTTGGGCCAAATTGACAACCTTGAGGTCGCCCGTATTGTCGTTCCGACTGTTTCTGGGAAATGACATGACACGCGAGCAGATTTCGGATTTCTGCGTTACGGCGCTAGCCAATATCCTGCGAATTTCGAAGGACCGCGTCGACACCGGCACGAAATTCAGCCGCCTCGGCCTCGATTCGGCGATGCTCGTCTATCTCATGATGGAGCTCGAGGAGAAGCTCGACCTCGAACTGTCGACGGATGACTTCTACGACCACCCTACGGTTGAGGCGCTGTCGCGATTTCTCGCCGACAAGCGCGCGCTCCGCTCCGCCGCCTGAGGGCGGCTGAAGCCGGCGCAATCCAGATGGACAATCTCCGCTCACTCGTCGCGCTGCTGGCGCGGCGCGCGGCGGAGCAGGCTGACGATCGCGCCTATGTCTTCGTCTCCGATCGCGCGACGGAGGAAGCAGTCCTCACCTTCCGTCAACTCCATGAGACCGCAACCGCCCTCGCCGCGCGCCTGAGCGCGTCCGCACGGCCCGGCGACCGCGCGATCCTGGTGTTTCCGCCAGGCATCGAATTCATGGTGGCGTTCTTCGGCTGCCTGATGGCGGGGATCATCGCCGTGCCGATGATGATGCCGCGGCGAAACAGCGCCCGCGATTCCAGCGCAGCGATTCTCGCCAATTGCACGCCGGAGCTCGCGCTGACGACCACCGCATTTGCAATGCGCGGTGACCTGGAGGCGCGCTTTGCGCAGGAGAATATCCGGTGGATCGAAGTCGACCTCACTGAAGCGGCCGGTGCGACGATCGATCTGCCGGAGCCAGCGCCCGACGACATCGCGTTCCTGCAATACACCTCCGGTTCGACCTCCGAGCCGAAGGGCGTCATGGTGAGCCACGCCAATCTGCTCGCCAATCTCGAGATGATCCGGATCGCGCTCGGCAACACCGGGCAATCGACCTATGTCAACTGGGTGCCGCTCTATCACGACATGGGGCTGATCCTGAACGCGCTGCAGGCCCTCTATGTCGGATCGACCTGCGTATTTATGGCGCCGAACGCGTTCATGCAGCGGCCGCTCGGCTGGCTGCGCGCGATCTCGCATTATCGTGCGGAGGTCGCCTGCGGGCCCAATTTCGGCTTTGACCTCTGCGTCAGCCGCTATCGCGCCGATCAGATGGAGGGCGTGGACCTGTCCTCGCTCCGGATCGCGCTCAATGGCGCCGAGCCGGTGCGCGCCGATACCATCGCGGGCTTCATCGAAACGTTTGCGCCGCACGGATTCGATCCCCGCGTGATGTATCCCGCCTATGGCATGGCAGAAGCGACGCTCCTGATCTCCGGCGGGACGCGCGGTGGCGGCCACGTCACACGCAGCGTCAGCCGCGCCGCGCTTCAAGCCCATGCGGCCGAGGCGCCGGCGGATCCCGGCGACGCGCAGCTCGTCGTCGGTTGCGGCCGCGCGCTTGTCGGCGAGCGGATCGCCATTGTCGACCCCGAGCAGCGCGGACGGCTTCCGGCCGACCGCGTCGGCGAAATCTGGGTGAGCGGCGCCAATGTCGCACGCGCCTACTGGTGCAGCGACGCGGCGACGCGCGAAGAGCTCAATGCGGAGATCGCGGATGAGGAAGGCCGGTGGCTGCGCACCGGCGACCTCGGCTTCCTCGATCATACCGGCGAATTGTTCGTCACCGGCCGGATCAAGGATCTCATCATCATCCGTGGCATCAACCATTATCCGCAGGACATCGAGCGCACCGTGCAGTCGCTGGACAACGCATTGCGCGAGAACTGCGGCGCCGCCTTTTCCGTGCCGGACGAACATGGCGAGGAAAGTCTCGTCATCGTCCAGGAGGTCGAACGCACTGCGCGCCATACGATCGACACGACCGAGATCAAGGGCCAGATCCGCGAGGCCATCGCCGACAGCCACGAGCTCTCCGCCCGACATGTCGCGCTGATCCGTCCCGGCGCGCTGCCAAAAACCACCAGCGGCAAGATCCAGCGCAAGCTTGCGCGCAGGCTCTGGCTCGACGGTGGATTCGAGGAGATCGGCTGAGCCAGCTCAGAAATCGATCGTCGCGCTCTCGCCATCGCGCAGGCTGGCGATAATGCCTCGCTCGATCCGGCGCGCGAGTTTCGGGCGATAGTGGATGAAGTCGGCAAAGTTGTCGCGATCGCGGGTCAGCGCGTTGTCGACGCGATAGCTGATGAAATTGCTGTGCGGGCGCCCCGCGATGACGGCTTTCAGCGCGGCATCACAGGCGACGCGCTCCAGCGCCACATCCGTGCCGGGCTTCGGCACGGTGGCCGCGAAAGTCGGCGGCACGATGATGACGATCGGCACGTCGGCCGGCAGCTTCCTGACGATCTCTACCAGCGCAGCGATCTCCGGGAATGTCGCCCGCGTCCCGGCGGATGCAGCCGGCGCCGGATCCCTGGGCCAGCCGACCTCCTTGAATTGGCCAGGCGGCCAGATGTCCTCATAGCTGACAAAGCCGTCCGGATTCATCCGCTGCCGCCAGCCGAGTCCAATGCTGAGCCGCTGAAAGGCCTGCTCGATCGCCTGCCAGGAGATCAGCCGCACCGCGTAGGTGACGACACTTCTGTCGTAGAGCCAATAGGGAAACGGAGCGCCCTCCTCCTTCGGCCGCGCATGGACGCACCAGCCGGGATCGGCCGCGAGCACCAGCGCGCCGACCTGCTTGTGATTGCGCAGGAAGAAATCGAGCACCGCGAGCTGCTCGCGCGGAGCCGAGCCGGTGGTGTAGAGCTGCACGAAGCGCAGGCCCGTCGCGCCGGACAATTCCGCCGGCGCGATCAGCTGCGCCGTCGAGTTGCCGAGGATGGCCGCGTTGAAATTCGGATCTCTGGCGCGGCTCGCGGCCGTGATCTGGGTGAGACGATTGTCGACGCCATTGATGCCGAGCAGGCCGAGCTTGCCGCTGTCATAGGGATCGACGACCACCATCAGCGCCAGCACCAGCACGGCCGCGCCGATCAGCGTACCCATGCAGGCTATGATGCCCCTCCCCCAGCCGGGATCGGTCTCAGAACTTGAAGTAGACGAATTCATGGAGATCCCGACCACCCATATGGAGCAGCAAAGCGAAAAGGCAGGTCCCGAGCACGCCCGCAAGCCAGGGACTCGGGCGGCGCGTGAAGAATGCGACGATGTCCTGACTGGCCGGCAACAGGAAGGCGAACAACGGCGCCACGATCAGCGGCCAAAGGTGCTGCCCGCGCGCGAGCGGCAGCGGCTGGGCGAGCCCGGCGAAAACATGCCAGGCGGCCTCGACCGAGCCGGCGCGAAAGATCACGCCGGTTGCCAGCACGAACAGCACGGTGAGAGCCCAGCCGAACCATGACGGGAAGTGCGGGCCATAGCGCCGCCACAACGAGCAGACCACCTGCGCAAGACCGTGCAGCACGCCCCAAAGGACAAAAGCCCAACTCGCGCCATGCCACAAGCCGCACAGCGCCATGGTGATCAGCATTGCGCCGAAGAACTGCACCGGCAGAAAGCGCCGCGGCAGGATGCGCAGATTGACCAGAGGGTAGAAGACATAGTCGCGCAGGAACAGCATCAGCGTGATATGCCAGCGCTGCCAGAAATCCTGGATGTTGGTCGAGCGCAGCGGCGCATTGAAATTGTAGGGCAGCTGCACCCCGAACAGCAGCCCAAGGCCGATCGCGATGTCGGAATAGCCGGAGAAGTCGAACAGGATCTGGAACGAGAAGCAGAAGGCGAGCCAGCCGTCGCCGCTCGCAAGCGGCCCAGCCGTCGCCTGCATGTAGATGGGATCAAGCAGGTGCGCGATGCTGTCGGCGATCACGATCTTCTGGAACAGGCCGAGCGCGATGAAGCAGATCGCGATGCAGAATTGACGCTGCCAGCCCGGCACATAGACCTGCCTGCCGAACTGATGCATCACCTCCGACCAGCGCGCCAGCGGCCCCGCGATCGCCTGCGGAAAGAAGGCGATGTAGAGCGCGTAGCGATCGATCGCGTAGAGCGGCGCCTTGCCGCGCCGGAGATCGACCAGATACATGATGTGATGGAAGGTGAAGAAGGAGATGCCGAGCGGCAACCCGATGTCGAGCGTCGGCAACGTGGCACCCAGCACATGCCCGAGATTGGCGAGGATGAAGTTGGCGTATTTGAACAGCGCGAGCACGCCGATATCAAGCAAGATGACGAGCGTCAGTAACGCCTTCCACTTCACCCGCGCATAGGCGACCGAGGCGAACCAGTTGATGAGGATCGACGCAATCAAGAGCGCGATGAAGGACGGACTGCCCCAGGCGTAGAAGGCCAGCGACAGCGCCACCTGCACGACGATGCGCAAGCGCGGATAGGGATCGAACAGGCGGTAGATCAGCAGTGCCGCCGGCAGGAACACCAGGAGGAAGGGATAGTCGTTGAACAGCATCGGTTCAGCGCTGCGCCGTCATCGCCGGATGCCGATCCTCAGCCCGTTTCCAGATCGGGCGCGGCATCGCCCGGCTGCTGCAGCATGCGCCGGGCGATCTTCTCCTCGCTCGGCACCTTGACATCCCAGGCGAGTCCGAGCGCCTCCAGCGCGCGGATGAAGATGAAGCCGGGATCGAACTCGAACCAGCGCAGGCCGAAGGCCGCCGAATACGGGAACGCGTGGTGGTTGTTGTGCCAGCCCTCGCCCCAGGCGAGCCAGGCCATCACGCCGAGATTGCGGCTGTTATCGTCACGGGTGACGAAGGGCTGCGCGCCAAACGTGTGCATGATGGAGTTGATGGCGGACATGGTCTGCTCGACCACGAACATGCGCACCACGCCGCCCCAGAGCAGGCCCGTCAACACGCCCCACAGGCTCATGGTGGCGAGGCCGCCGATCGCCGCCGGCAGCACCAGGCCGAGCGCGACCCAGCTGTAATAGTAGCTGTTGACGGCAACCAGGGTGCGGTTGGCCATCAGATCCGGCACGTAGTGGGCGACGTTGGGATAGTCGTGCGCGATCATCCAGGTCAAATGCGCGTGCAGGAAGCCGCGCAGGCGGCCCAGCACGCCGCCGCCATGCAGACGCGGCGAATGCAGATCGCCGTCGTGGTCGGACAATTCGTGGTGCCGCCGGTGCATCGCCGCCCAGGACAGCATCGGGCCGCGCCCGGCCATCGATCCCATCACGATCAGGATCGCGCTCACCGCGGTCGAGGTGGCGAAGGCGCGATGGGTGAACAGGCGGTGATAGCCGACGGTCAGCCCAAGCCCGGTGATCAGCCAGAAGCCGAACAACAGGCTGAGCTCAACGATGCCGATCGGACGATAGAAGAGGAGGCTCAGCGCAATCAGCGTACCGACAAAGGGCAAAACGTCGAAAATGATGAAATGCCGCCGCTGCATCTTGTGAAAATGCCGACTGCGAATGATGCGGTGATCGCGTTTCTGATGCACGGTCGGGATTCCAAGGCGAGGTCTATGAGTACATACCGGCAGAGCGGACGCAACCGCAAGCTGCGGCCCCAGGTTTCAACAGGCGCAAAAGGCTGTAAAACAGGCCGGACGCGCTCAGCCGCGTTCAAGCATTGTTGTTTCACTTGCCACCGGAACTGTGATGACGTCACGTACTACGACAATATTGACTTTGCTGTCACTTCTCATTTCGGGAAAGGCCATGGCTTTCGATCTCGAGGCGCATCGCGGCGGGCGGGCGCTGCTGCCGGAGAACACCCTGCCGGCCTTTGCCAATGCCCTCGCGATGGGCGTGGACACGCTGGAACTGGACGTCGGCGTCACCGCCGACGGCGAGGTCGTCGTGTCGCATGAGCGCGGGCTCAATCCCGATCTCGCGCGGGATGCGAATGGCGCCTATGTCACGGCGCCCGGCACGCCTTTCGTGAAACTGCGGTTCGCCGATGCCAGGGCCTACGACGTCGGCCAAATCCGGCCGGACAGCGCCTATGCGAAGCAATTTCCCGACCAGCGCGCCGTGCCGGGGACCCGCATTCCCACGCTGAAGGAGCTGTTCGCGCTGGTGCGCAAATCCGGCAACGAACGCGTGCGCTTCAATATCGAGACCAAGATCGATCCGGATCATCCGGATGAATCGCTTGGCCCACAGGCCTTCGTCGCAAAGCTGCTCGGGGTGATCGCAGACGAGAAATTTTCCGACCGCGTCATGATCCAGTCATTCGACTGGCGGACCCTGCTGCTGGTCCAGCAGCAGGCCCCGACAATTCCGACCGTGTACCTGACGCTCCAGCGCGGCTCGGCACCGACCGTCGTCCTCGACAAGGCCACCAGCTGGACGGCGGGTTACAGCCCGGCCGATCACGGCGGCTCGCTGCCGCGCACGATCAAGGCCGCGGGCGGCGCGGTGTGGTCGCCCTATTTCGGCGACGTGACCGCGGCGCTTGTCACTGAAGCCCAGACTCAGGGATTGCGCGTGGTGGTCTGGACCGTCAACAAGCCCGACGACATGGCGCGTATGATCGAGATCGGCGTCGACGGCATCATCTCCGACCGGCCCGACCTGTTGCGGCAGGTCGCCGGCGAGAAGGGAATTGCGCTGCCTGCGGGAACGCCGGTCGAGCCGTAAGTCCGAGCGTTACTGCTCGCCGTAGCGCAAGCGTCGATACAGCGCGCCCAGGATGTTGGAATAGTCGTCGGTCCAGACCCGCACCTTCTCGTCCGCGTCGGTCTCCTCCCATTGCTTGGAGGACGCCAGCTTGCCGACGTCATCAGCTTCGCGCGCGGAGATGACGACGTCGGTGGAGAAGATGTAGTCGGCGTCACGGCCCGAATCCTCGTCGTAGACCCAGCTCTTCAGATCGTTGGCATCGGCGATCCCGACCACGACGGGCTCGAGATCGAGGTGCCGGTTGGAGACGTGCATCACCACGGCGCCGTGCGGGGCGAGCTTGTCCTTGTAGATCTTCATCGCCTCCTCGGTCGCGAGATGGATCGGGATCGCATCCGACGAATAGGCATCGACGATGATGAGGTCGTAGACACCGTCGGGCTCCCTGGCGAAGGTGAGACGCGCATCCCCAATCACCGGCTTCAGGTTCGGCAGGCAGCTCGAGATGTAGCGGAAATTTTTGGGGTCACGCGCGGCATCGACCATGGACTGGTCGATCTCGAAAAATTTCCAGTCCTCGCCGGGCTCCGCGGCGCAGGCGAGCGTGCCCGATCCGACACCGATCGCCGCGACCTTCAACGGCGCGCCCTTGCGCTCGCGCATCGCGGTGACGGCCTGACCGATGCCGCCATCCTTATGATAATAGGTGATCGGCTCGGGCCGGCCGGTGACGGGCGTGCCGTCATTGTTGCGGAAGCGCTCGGCGCCGTGAATCGTGGTGCCGTGCATCAGCACGTGGAAATAGCCGCCCGGCGTCACCACGATCTTGTGCACGCCGAAGAAGCTGCGCACCGTGGTGACGCGGCCCTCGTCGGCCGGATAGATCCGCATCAGGGCCAGCGCCAGCGCGACTGTTGCAAAGATCTTCCAGCGATCCGCATTGAGCGCCAGCGCCAGAAGCGCTGCGAGCACGCCGACGGCGCCGGCGACCCAGACGCGGTGATCCTCGAACCAGGTCGAAAGATCCCCTGTCATGTACGTCGGTGCAACCAGCGCCGCCGCGAGAACGGCAAGCGCCAGCCAGTACCATCTCACGACGCCCGCAAGACGCTCGCTCGCCGACGGCCGGCAGAGCGCGGCGAGCGCGACCAGGATCGGATACTCGGCGATCCATGAGAAGGTGAATGGCGCAACGAGGCCTGCAAAGAGACCGCCGACCATGCCGCCGAACGACAGAGCGACATAGAATCCGGTGAGATATTTGGCTGCGGGCCGGGTCCGCGCCAGTTCGCCGTGGCAGGCCATGGCGATGACGAAGAAGCACAATTGATGGCCGCCGAGCGTGAGCAGCAAATTCTGCTCGCCGCCGAAGGCGAGCAAAAAGATGACGCCCGCGATCGCGACCGGCTGGAGCATCAGCATCCATTTGTGCGGCAACAGCGGCCGCGACTGGAACACTAGCACCCAGGTCAGCAGATATAGCGACAGTGGCAGCACCCACAGCAGCGGCGCCGCCGCGACGTCGGTCGAGATATGCGCGGTGACTGCGATGAGCAGCCCTGACGGCACCGCGGCGAGGAAGATCCAGCGCAGCCGCGTCGCCAGCGTCGGCGCCGGCGCGTTTGCGTCCTCGGTGCGCGCGTCGGCCACCGTGAGCTTCGGCGAGCGCAGCAACAGCACGCCACAGGCCGCAATCAGAAGAATTAAGACGCCATAGCCGCCGGTCCAGAGCCCGTTCTGCGTGTGGAGCGTGTACATCGGCTCCAGCAGGAACGGATAGGACAACAGCGCGAGGAAGCTGCCGATGTTGGAGGAGGCATAGAGGAAATAGGGATCGCGGCCATCAGGATGGCCGGTGCGGACGAACCAGGCCTGCAGCAGCGGGTTGTTGGCGGCAAGCGCGAAGAACGGCAGGCCGATCGACATCACGAACAGTCCGAGCAGCCAGAATGCGTAACCGGACGCTGGTGGCTCGCCATAAGCAGTGGCAATCCCGAGCGGCAGCGTGACGAAGGCCGCGATCAGCAGCACGAGATGCACAACCACCGGAACCACGCGATTCCTGATCTGCATGAGGAGATGCGCATAGGCGTAGCCCGCCAGCAGCAGCGACTGGAAGAACACCATCGCCACCGACCACACCGCCGGCGAGCCGCCGAGCCGCGGCAGCACCATTTTCGTGAACAGCGGCTGCACCGAGAACAGCAGCAGCGCGCTGACGAAGATCGCGGCGGTATAGACCGTCAGCAGCAGCCGGTTGCGCGACGTGGACGGCTGCTCCGTGGCGGCGGGTTGCACGATCGAATCCATGGAAGCTCCGGCTTACCCCCGGCGGCCGCCGGGCGCGCGCAATGGAGCACACCGCGCCTGAACGGGCAATAAATGGTCTCGTGATGTTGCATCAGGAAATGCCTGATATACAGCTGTTATTCCGGGCGCGGTCCTCTGGACCATCTGGAATGACCGTGGAACATTCTGAAATCAATCATGAGCGAAACCGACGTCGTCATCATCGGCGCTGGCCATAACGGCCTCACCTGCGCAGCCTATCTCGCGATGGCGGGCTTGCGCGTGCATGTGGTCGAACGCCGCAAGGTGGTCGGTGGGGCGGCGGTCACGGAGGAGTTTCATCCGGGCTTCCGCAATTCGGTCGCGGCCTACACCGTGAGCCTGCTCAACCCGAAGGTCGTCCGCGATCTGGGCCTTACCGAGCAGGGCCTGCGCGTCGTCGAACGGCGCGCCCAGAATTTTCTGCCCGCGCCTGACGGCAACTATCTCCTCACCGGCGAGGGGCGGACGAAGGCCTCCGTCGCGCGGCTCAGTGCGCGCGATGCCGATGCGCTCGACGGGTTTTCGCGCGAGCTCGAGGACATCGCCGACGTGCTGCGGCAGTTCGTGCTGCGGGCGCCGCCGAACCTGCTCGGCAGCTTTGGCATTGGCGCGATCCGCGAGGCCGCGAACGCGTTGAGTACGGCCAACATCCTGCGCGGCCTGACGCTGGAGCAAAGCCGCAGCCTGCTCGATCTCTTCACCCGTTCCGCCGGCGAGATGCTGGACGAGCGGTTCGAGCACGATCTGGTCAAGGCGCTGTTCGGCTTCGACGCCATCGTCGGCAATTATGCGAGCCCCTACGCCGCCGGCTCGGCCTATGTGATGCTGCATCATGCCTTTGGCGAGGTGAACGGCAAGAAGGGCGTCTGGGGCCACGCCATCGGCGGCATGGGCGCGATCACGCAGGCGATGGCGCGCGCTGCGCGCGGGCGCGGCGTCACGATCGACACCGATGCCGGCGTGCGCGAGGTGATCGTCGAGCGCGACCGCGCCGTCGGCGTGGTGCTGGAGAATGGAACGACGATCCGCGCCAGATATGTCGCGGCCAACGTCAATCCAAAGCTGCTCTATACCCGGCTGGTCGCGGCCGATGCCCTTCCGTCCGATTTCCTCGCCCGCATCCGTCACTGGAAGAACGGCTCCGGCACCTTCCGCATGAACGTGGCACTGGATCGCCTGCCCTCTTTCACCGCGTTGCGTGGCGATGGCGATCATCTCACCTCCGGCATCATCCTGGCGCCTGATCTCGGCTATATGGACCGCGCGTATCTCGATGCACGGGCGCAGGGCTGGAGCCGGCAGCCGATCGTCGAGATGCTGATCCCCTCGACGCTCGACGACACGCTCGCGCCCGCGGGACAACACGTCGCGAGCTTGTTCTGCCAGCACGTCGCGCCGGAGCTGCCGGACGGCAAGTCCTGGGACGACCACCGCGAGGAGGTCGCCGATCTCATGATCGCGACGGTGGACAGCTACGCGCCGGGCTTTGGAACAAGCGTGCTCGGGCGCCAGATCCTCTCCCCGCTCGATCTCGAACGGCAGTTCGGGCTCCTCGGCGGCGACATCTTCCACGGAGCACTGACCTTGAACCAGCTGTTCTCGGCGCGGCCGATGCTGGGCCATGCCGATTATCGCGGACCCCTGAAGGGCCTCTATCACTGCGGCTCCGGCGCCCATCCCGGCGGCGGCGTCACCGGCGCGCCAGGCCACAACGCGGCGCAGGCGATCTTGCGGGATCACCGCGGCCTGTTCGCAAACCGTGGATAAGTCTGTGGACGGGCTGTGGACAGGCCTGTTGGCAGAGCTGTGGTGAAGCCGCGGAAACCTGGCCGGGCGGCTTGGTACGGGCCGGGATCAAGCTGTGGAGAAGGGGTTGATAAGCCGCGTATAAGCCGGCGGGTCGCGACCTGATCCATGAGCGGACAACCTGTGGAGCTCCTACCGAAACGAGCTCAAAAACGACTTCACCCGCCAGGAGCAATTCCCCCCAGCGGGCGGTCGTCGAAAAAGCCATCTATGAAGAAAGCGGCCCCGCTGGGAAATCGGAGGCAGAAATTACTTCAAGGAGCTGCTAATCGAACCGAACTTGTCGTTCATGGTGGTGCCCAGGCTGTTAACCACGGTGATGATCGCCAGTGCGATACCGGCTGCGATCAGGCCGTATTCGATCGCAGTCGCACCGGATTCATCGGACCAGAACTTCGAAACCATGCGCTTCAAGATTCGCCTCCATTTCCATCTCAAGGTGTGTTGGTTGGGTCTAACATCCGGGAAAGTACGGTCCACAACCTACGGCGGGGTTAATCTGGGAACTGCAAGTTACGCGGAAAATTGTGACTAAAAGTTCCAAAAATTGAAGCGGACGGACCCCTAGAATGCAGCCTTCCCCTACCCATCGCGCCAATTTTTCGCTTCCCAACGAGGCTGCCGCCAGGCGTGTCGTCGACGTGCTCACGGAGGTCTTTTTCGAGGGCGATGCGGCGGTCGCCGCCTTCGAGCGGCCCGACGGACAATGGGACGTCACGCTGCATTTTGCCGAGGCGCCGGATCAGGAATTGCTCCGCGAACTCGTTGCAACTTCAGCAGGAAATGATATCGCCGCCACGCTTGTCTTCGACACGATCGAGGCCAAGGACTGGGTCAAGGCGAGCCTGGAGGATCTCGTCCCGGTGCCGGCCGGACGATTCGTCGTCCATGGCAGCCACGACCGCGACCGCGTGGCGCCAAACAAGCTCGCCATCGAGATCGAGGCGGCGCTCGCGTTCGGAACCGGCCATCACGGCACCACGCGTGGCTGTTTACTTCTGCTTGACCATGTCCTGAAACACGCACGGCCGAAGCGCGTACTCGACCTCGGCACCGGCACTGGCGTGTTGGGGATCGCGGCAGCCAAAGCGCTGCATCGCGCGGTGCTGGCCTCCGACATCGACCCGCCTTCCGTGCGGGTCGCGGCCGAGAACGCGGCCCTGAACGAAGCTGGTCAATACGTGCGGGTGATCCGGGCCACCGGCTTCGCTGCGCCGGACTTTGCCAAAAGCGGCCCGTTCGACCTGGTGCTGGCCAACATCCTTGCCAATCCGTTACGCCAACTGGCAGGTCCGATGGTCCGACATCTTGCGCCCCGCGCCCGTGTCATTCTCTCCGGCCTGCTGACCCACCAAGCCCCCGCCGTGATCGCCGCCTATCGCGCGCGCGGCCTCGTGCCGTTGCGGCATCTGCGGATCGAGGGGTGGAGCAGCTTGTTGCTGCGGAAGATGGGGTAAGCTGCGTCCGCGGAAGGAAGGCCGCTTTACTCCGCCGGCTTGTCGTCCCGGCGCATCGCGCGCTCATCCTGCAACACCCGCTTGGCGCGCCGCTCGGCGACGCGATCCATCATCTGGCTGATGAGGCCGCGCGGCTTCGGCGGTGTCGTTGCTGCGGGTGCGCGGCGCACCGGCGGCGAAATCTTCTCAAACGTGAACGCTGGCATCGTGTGTCCCCTCGCCGTTGAGATGAACCACTTGCTCGAATTTCCCTGTTATTCGGACGAAGCGCAACTGCTGCATCCTTTACTCCACTCAATTCGAATGGAACTATTTCAAGCACGGTCCATGCCAGATGCGACCTCAAATGCGTCTACATTGCGGACTGATCCTCATGATCCTAAACTGAGCCATGTTCGAAGCACACTTTCAGACGTTCGAGGAGCCCGAAGCCGGCGTCGCACTGGCGGCGCGGCTCGCCGCACTCCGTGAAGAGCTCGCCCGCCGCAAGCTGACCGGCTTCGTCATTCCGCGCGCCGATCAGCAGCAGAATGAGTATGTGGCCCCCTCCGAAGAGCGGCTCGCCTGGGTAACCGGCTTTACCGGCTCGGCCGGGCTCGCCGTGGTGCTGAGCCAGGAAGCTGCATTGTTCGTCGATGGCCGTTACACGATCCAGGCGGCCAAGCAGATCGACGCCAAGGCGTGGGCGGTGGAGTCGCTGATCGATCCGCCGCCGGAGAGCTGGGTCGCGGCGCATCTCAAATCCGGCGATCGCCTGGGATTTGATCCGTGGCTGCACACTTTTGCGGCAACCGAGCGTCTCTCGGCCGCCTGTGCGAAGGCCGGTGCCGAACTGGTGGCGGTCGACAGCAATCCGGTCGACGCGGTCTGGCAGGATCGGCCGCAGCCGCCCGTCGCGCCGGTCGCGATCCACGGCCTGCAATATGCCGGTGTCGCCGAGGCCGAGAAGCTGGCCCAGATCAAGAGCGAGATCGAGAAATTGGGGGCCGACGCGCTGGTGCTGTCGGATAGCCACGCGGTCGCCTGGACCTTCAACATCCGCGGCGCCGACGTCGCGCATACGCCGCTGCCGCTGTCCTACGCGCTGGTGCCCAAGGTCGGCCGGCCAACCGTCTTCATCGACCACCGCAAGCTCTCCAACCTCTCGCGCGACCATCTCGAGCAGTCGGCCGATGTGCGCGAGCCCGATGCGCTGACGCCGACGCTGATGGCGCTCGCCAAGAGCGGCGCTGCGATTGCGCTCGACAACGCCACCGCGGCCGACGCGCTGAGCCGGTTGATCTCGGGCGGCGGCGGCAAGCCGGTGCGCGGCAGCGATCCGATTGCGCTGCTGAAGGCCGTGAAGAACGCGACCGAGATCAAGGGGACGCAGACGGCGCACCGGCGCGACGCAATTGCACTGGCGCGTTTCCTCGCCTTCATCGATCGCGAGGCAGGAAGCGGCAAGCTCACCGAGATCGATGCGGTCGAGGCGCTGGAGACGTTCCGCCGCGACACCGGTGCGCTGAAGGACGTATCGTTCCCGACCATATCCGGCACCGGTCCGAACGGCGCCATCGTGCACTACCGCGTCACCCGCAAGAGCAACCGGCGGATCGCCCGCGGCGACCTGCTGCTGATCGATTCCGGCGCGCAGTATGAAGACGGCACCACCGACGTCACCCGCACCATGGCGGTGGGGGAGCCCACCGAGGAGATGCGCGACCGCTTCACCCGCGTGCTCCGCGGCCATATCGCGATCGCGCGTGCGGTGTTTCCCGACGGCACCACCGGCGCGCAGCTCGACACGCTGGCGCGGCAATATCTCTGGGCCGCCGGCGTCGATTTCGAGCACGGCACCGGCCACGGCGTCGGCAGCTATCTCAGTGTGCACGAAGGCCCGGCGCGGATCTCGAAGCTCGGCACCACGCCGCTGAAACGCGGCATGATCCTCTCCAACGAGCCCGGCTATTACAAGACCGACGGTTTTGGCATCCGCATCGAGAACCTTGAGCTGGTGGTCGCCGCCGACATCGAGGGTGCTGAGAAATCGATGAATGCGTTCGAGACGCTGACGCTGGCGCCGATCGACCGCCGGCTCATCGACGCGGCGATGCTGAGCAAGGAAGAGCTCGCCTGGCTCAATGCCTACCACGCGCGCGTCCGCGCCGAGGTGGGGCCGGCGCTGGACGAGGTGACGAAGGCGTGGCTCGATCAGGCCACGGTCGAGCTGACGTAGCGCCGCGCATAGCGCTACGCGATTTGCGCAACTCTCATCCTACGAGAAGTGTCATGCCCCGCGCAGGCGGGGCATCCAGTATTCCAGAGGCAGTAAACGCCTGCGGAAAAGCCGCGGGGTACTGGATTCCCCGCCTTCGCGGGGAATGACAGCGGAGGCCGGGGCGGTCATTCGCACCGTCGGCATAACCGTCCCGGAATCCGTATAGCGGCATTCCGAAACGCCGATATCCGTCTTGTGCAAGCACGCTACAGTCCGATTCGAAATTCGAAAGACGGACGCACATGCACGGCATGATCAGCAGACCGCCGGAGGCGGCGACGAAGAACATCGCGACGTCGCGCGTGGTGTTGCTGCTGCTGGTCGTCATGACCGGGATCGCGCCGATCTCGCTCTACATCCTGGTGCCGGCGCTGCCCGTGCTGGCGACGAATTTCGGCCGCGACATCTCGATCGCGCAGATGACGGTGTCGCTCTACATGGTCGGCATCGCGCTGTCGCAGCTGATCATGGGGCCGCTGTCGGATAGGTTCGGCCGCCGTCCGGTACTGCTTGGCGGCCTCGCGTTGATGGTCGCGGCCAGCGTCGCCTGCATCTTTGCCGAAACCCTGCCGCAGCTGATCGCAGCACGCTTCTTCCAGGCGCTCGGCGGCGCCTCGGGCATGGTGGTCAGCCGGGCCATCATCCGCGACATCTACGAGCGCGACCGTGTCGCCTCCATGATCAGCCTCGTGATCGCCGCCCTGATGATCGGCCAGATGGTCTCACCGCTCACCGGCGGCCTGATCGAGACCGCGTTTGGCTGGCGGGCGATCTTCTACGCCGTCACGATCGGCGCGCTTGCAGTCGCCGTCGGCATCGCCATCGCGTTGCCTGAGACGCGCCGCGACCGCGCGATCGGCAGTGGCGGCTTTCGCAGCGACGTCGGCACCCTGATCAAGAGCCGGGCCTTCATCGGCTATGTGATGTGCCAGGTGCTGGCGTCGCAGATCATCTTCACCTTCGCCGGCGGGGGCCCCTACATCGTCGTGACGCAGATGGGCCGGACCAGTGCCGAATACGGCGCGTGGTTCGCCACAACGGGATTTGCGTATCTGGTCGGCAACCTGCTTTGCGTGCGCTTTGCGCCGCGGCACTCGCTGGAGAAGCTGATCTGGTTCGGGCTCGGCCTGCAACTCTGCGGCAGCCTGTTGAACCTGCTCTGGAGCTTTACCGGCTGGAACGAGGCGCCGGCCTGGCTGTTCGGCACGCAGATGATCGTGATGGTCGGCAACGCCTTCGTGATGGCGAACTCCGCCGCCGGTGCGATCAGCATCCGTCCCGAAGCCGCCGGTACCGCGTCAGGCGCGATGGGCTTTCTCCAGCAAGGGATCGGCGCGCTGATGTCGCAATTCGGCGCCTATCTCGGCGGCCACTCCGCAACGACGCTGCCGCTGACCTCGGCCGTGCTCGCCGTCTCGCTGCTCTGCGCCTGCATGATGATCTTCGTCGTCCCCCGCCGCGAACTGATGGTGAGCGAGGAATTGATCGAGCAGGCGGAGGGGGAAGAGAGCGTGATGATGTGAGGCGCGGTACGCCCTCTCCTCGTCATTGCGAGCGAAGCGAAGCAATCCAGACTGTCACAGCAGATGCAGTCTGGATTGCTTCGTCGCAAGGGCTCCTCGCAATGACGAGGAGAGACCTCACTCTCCGATCAGCTTGAGCCACTCGTCCTCGGTCAGTACCTTGACGCCGTGCTTGTTAGCCTCTGCGAGCTTCGAGCCCGCGCCGGGGCCGGCGACGACGAGATCGGTCTTCTTCGACACCGAGCCCGAGACCTTGGCGCCCAATCGCTCCGCGGTCGCCTTGGCTTCGTCGCGCGTCATCTTCTCCAGGGAGCCGGTGAACACCACGGTCTTGCCGGCGACCGCGGAGTTGCTCTTCGGCCTCTCCGCGTCGACGATCTCGACCTCCTTGGTCAGCCGCTCGACAATGCCGCGATTGTGACTCTCGCCGAAATAATCGGCGATGCTCTTGATCACGGTGTGGCCGATCTGGTCGAGCGCATCCATCTCCGCCATCGCCTCCTCGTCGCCCTTGGCGACCTTGAGGCAGGCATCGTGAAAGGCCTCCCAGGAGCCGTAGCCGCGCGCGAGCGCCAAGGCGGTTGTCTCACCGACATGGCGCATGCCGAGCGCATAGACGAAGCGCTCCAGCGCGATCTTGCGCCGGCTCTCGATGGCACCGAACAGATTGCGGACCGAGGTCACGCCGTAGCCCTCGATCTCCTCGAGCTTGAGCTTCGCATTGCGCTTCTCCAGCGTGAAGATGTCGGAGGGCTCCTTCACCCATCCTTCATCGAAGAAATGCTGCAGCTGCTTCTCGCCGAGACCGTCGATGTCGAAGGCGCGCCGCGACACGAACAGCTTGAGATGCTCGATCTTCTGATAGGGGCAGGCAAACTCGCCGGTGCAGCGGGCGCGGGATTCCTCTTCGCCGGCGGCCGTCTCCCCGCGCACGACGTCGGTATGCAGCGGACACGGGCACTTCTTCGGGAAGTGGTATTCCCTGGCGCTCTTCGGGCGCTTGTCGAGGACGACGTCGACGATCTGCGGGATCACGTCGCCGGCGCGCTGGACTACGACGGTATCACCGATCCGGATGTCGCGCCCCTCGCGCAGCACCTCGCCCTTGTTGCCGATGCCCCTGATGTAGTCCTCGTTGTGCAGCGTGACGTTCTGCACGATCACGCCGCCGACGCCGACCGGCTCGAGCTTGCCGACCGGCGTGAACGAGCCGGTACGGCCGACTTGGATCTCGATGTCGCGCAGCACCGTCACGGCTCGTTCGGCCGGGAATTTGTGCGCGATGCCCCAACGCGGCGTGCGCGAGACGAAACCGAGCCGCTCCTGCCAATCGATGCGATCGACCTTGTAGACGACGCCGTCGATATCGTAGTCGAGCTCGGCGCGTTCTTCCTCGATGCTCTGATGGAACGCGATCAGTTCCTCGACCGAGTGGCATAGCTTGGTCAGCGGATTGGTCTTGAAGCCGCAGCGCTCGAACCAGTGGATCATGCCGCTCTGCGTGTCCTCGGGCATCGCGCTCATCTCGCCCCAGGCATAGGCGAAGAAGCCGAGCGGGCGCGATGCGGTGATGGTCGGATCCTTCTGCCGCAGGGAGCCCGCGGCCGAATTACGCGGGTTGGCGAAGATGGTATCGCCAGCCGCCTTCTGCCGCTCGTTGAGCGCGAGAAAGGCCTTCTTGGTCATGTAGACCTCGCCGCGGACCTCGCAGATATCGGGAATGTTGCGGCCCTTCAGCTTCTGCGGCACGTCTTCGAGCGTGCGGATGTTGGCCGTGACATCCTCGCCGATTGCGCCGTCGCCGCGCGTCGCCGCGGTGACGAGCTCGCCGCCCTCGTAGCGCAGCGACATCGACAGGCCGTCGATCTTCGGCTCGGCCGAGAAATTGACCTTGTCGTCGTCGAGCTTGAGGAAGCGCACGATGCGGCCGACGAAGTCGCGGACGTCCTCCTCGGCAAAGGCGTTGTCGAGCGAAAGCATGGGAACGGAATGCCGGACTTTCCTGAAGCGCCCGGATGGCGCCGCGCCGACCTTCTGTGAGGGCGAATCGCCACTGACGAATTCCGGAAAGCGTTTTTCGATCGCATCGAGGCGCTGGCGCAGGGCGTCATACTCTGCGTCGGTCACGGTCGGCGCGTCGTCCTGGTAGTAGCGCTCGTTGTGTCCCTCGATCTCGAGCGACAGCCGCATGTGCTCGACCTTGGCCTGCGCCTTGGTGAGGTCGGCGACGTCACGAAGCGTCTTGGATTTTGCTGCTCTTGCCATGGTGCTTGGATACGACGGAGCGGGCGGGAGGGTAAAGGCGGGCGGAGGTCTTGTTCCCCGGACGCAATGCAGCGCTTCTTCAGCGGTGCATTGCAGAGCCGGGGCCCACGGGGGCGGCATTCCGGGTCCCGGCTCGCGCTTCGCGCGTCCGGGACAAAAAAATCAGGCCGTCGCTGCCTTGAGCAGCCGGTCCGCGGCAGCCCTCGCCTCGGCCGTGATTTCGGCGCCGGCGAGCATGCGGGCGATTTCCTCGCGGCGGTGGTCGGCGGCGAGTGCGTTGACGCGGGTGGCGACGCGCTTGCCCTTGTCCAACGCATCCTTGGAAATCAGCAGATGCTGGTCGGCGCGCGCCGCAACCTGCGGGGCATGGGTCACGGCCATCACCTGAACCTTGCCGGCAAGCCGCGCCAGCCGTCCGCCGATGGCATCCGCGACCGCGCCGCCAACGCCGGTGTCGATCTCGTCGAACACCAGGGTCGGCGCCGAGCCGCGATCGGACAGCACGACCTTGAGCGCCAAGAGGAAGCGCGAGAGCTCGCCGCCGGAGGCGACCTTCATCATCGGCCCCGGCCTGGTGCCCGGATTGGTCTGCACCCAGAACTCGACCCGATCGAAGCCTTGCGGCCCCGGCGCGGCCTCGTCGGTGGCGACTTGCGTCATGAATTTCGCGCGTTCGAGCTTGAGCGGCGCGAGCTCGGCATTGACGGCCTTGTTGAGCTTCTCGGCCGATTTCTGCCGCGCTGCCGAGAGCTTTTTCGCAGCCGCCGCATAGCGTGCATCGGCCTCGATCGCGGCCTGCTCCAGCTTCTTCAAGCGCGAGGCGCCGGCATCGATCAGCACGACGTCGGCGGCGTATTTGGCGGCAAGTGCCGCCAGGCCATCGACCGGCGTCGAATATTTGCGCGAGGCGGCGCGCAGAGCGAACAACCGCTCCTCGATGCGTTCGAGCTCGGCCGGATCGAAGTCGGTCGCGGCAAGTGCGGCCTGGAGATGCTGGTCGGCCTCCTCCAGCGCGTTGATCGCGATGTCGATTGCCTTCACCGCGGGCTCGACCAGAGCCGGCGAATTGACACCGCGGCGTTCCAGCCGGCGCACGGCGGTCGAAAGGGCGGCAACCGGCGAATGATGGCCGCCGACGACCTCCTGCGCCTCGCGCAAATCGGAGGCGATTTTCTCGCCCTGCATCATGGTGGTGCGGCGCGAGGCGAGCGAGGTCTCCTCGCCGTCCTTCGGCGCGAGCCGCTTCAGCTCGTCGGAGGCGTGGCGCAGATAGTCGGCCTCGCGCGCGGCGCGCTCCATGCCGGCGCGGTGCTCTTCCAGCTCGGTGTTGGCGGTGCGGCGCGCGTCCCAGAGGGCTTCGACGGCCGCGACATCCTTTTCGAGGCCGGCAAAGGCATCAAGCAGGCGGCGATGGGTGGCGGCATCGACCAGCGCGCGCTCGTCATGCTGGCCGTGGATCTCGACCAGCGCGGCGCCGACCGCCTTCAGGGTCTGCACGCTGATCGCCTGATCGTTGATGAAAGCGCGGGTGCGGCCGTCGGCGAGCTGCACGCGGCGGAGAATCATCTCGCCGGTATCGTCGAGCCCGTTCTCGGCGAGGATTTTCGTCGAGGGATGATTCTTCGGGATATCGAAGACGGCCGTAACCTGCCCCTGCTCCGCGCCATGGCGCACGAGGCCGGCGTCGCCGCGGCCGCCGAGCGCCAGCGCAAAGGCATCGAGCAGGATGGATTTGCCCGCACCGGTCTCGCCGGTCAAAACCGCAAGTCCGGTGGCGAATTCGATATCGAGCCGTTCGATCAGGACGATGTCACGGATCGACAGACGCGCCAGCATGGAACCAGATTTCCTAGCCGAGACCTAGAGGCCTATCCCCTTGAAGGTCCGGCTGATCCAGGACCCCTGATTCTCGCTCGGCTCGAGACCGCCGGATTTTACAAGATTATAGGCGTCCTTGTACCATCGGCTGTCGGGAAAATTATGCCCGAGCACGGCGGCGGCGGTCTGGGCCTCGCCGACGATGCCGATCGACATGTATGCCTCGGTGAGGCGGTAGAGTGCCTCCTCGACGTGGCGCGTGGTCTGGTACTGCGTCACCACGGCCTTGTAGCGGTTGATCGCCGCCGTGTAGTCGCGCTTCTGCATGTAGTAGCGGCCGACATTCATTTCCTTGCCGGCGAGCTGATCGCGCGCGCCCTCGATCTTGGCCTTGGCGGAGGTCGCATATTCCGACGTCGGATATTTGCGCACCACCTCTTCCAGCGAGGCGATCGCCTTCTCGGTGCGGGCCTGGTCGCGGCTGATGTCCGGGATCTGATCGTAATGCGAGGCGGCAATCAGATACTGCGCATAAGCGGCGTCCGGGCTGCCGGGATGCAGGGTGACGTAGCGGGTGGCAGCGCCGATGCAGCTGTCATAGTCGCCGCCCTGGTAGGACGCGTAAGCCGACATCAGCAGCGATTTGCGCGCCCAGTCGGAATAGGGATGCTGGCGGTCGACCTCTTCGAACTTCTTGTTCGCCGCCTTCATGTCCTTCTTTTCGTTCATGAGGTACAAGCCCTCATTGTAGATCTTGTCGGCAGGCTCCTCGACGAAGGTATCGTCCTTGGCGGTGAACTTGTCCCAGAGCGAGCCGGTGCCGCAGCCGGCCAGCGGCAAGGCGAGCAGAAAGAGGGTCGCGGCCTGAAGCAGCCGACGAATCCCGGTCGGAGCTTTTGGAGAGGCCAAGAGATATCCGCGCGTCATACGCTGTGCCGACATGAATTTAAGACCTGACGCCCTGTGATGCGGTGCCCGCCAGCCCATGATCCCCGTCACGGGCGCGAAATGTGACCGTGGTGCCTGCCATGCGACCACGTCGGTGTAACCGAAAAACGATTGTTAACCTATCGGATAGGCAGGCATTCCGCCCGGATTAAGGCGAAAACGCCGCAATGCTAGCCGATCATGGTTACCAGGAGTTTCCCAGATAAAACGCCAGTCGCAGCAGGCTTCAGGACACGTCCGGCCCATAGGCCGCAGCGATCCGGCCGCCAACAATACCGCTGCCGACTTCAACCACAGGACGCGTGGTGCGGCGGGCCGCTTCGCCCTCGACCACCCGCCAGGCGGTACGGTCGGCGAGCAATGCGGTCAGGACGGCGTGGTTGAGCTTGTGACCGCCACGCACCGAGCGATAGGCGCCAAGCAGCGGCAGGCCGGCCAGCGCGAGATCGCCGATCACGTCCAGCACCTTGTGGCGGGCGCATTCGTCGGCGTAGCGCAGGCCCTCGGTGTTGAGCAGCCGCTCGTCGTCGAACACGACGGTATTTTCAAAGGAGGCGCCGAGCGCATAGCCCGCGCTCCAGAGCCGGGCAACATCACCCATCAGACCGAAGGTCCGGGCACGGCCGACTTCGCGGCGGAAGCGCTCGGGGCTCACGTCGAAGCCACAGCTCTGCCGGCCGATGACGGGATTGGTGAAGTCGATCTCCACCTCGGCGCGGAAGCCGTTGGCGTAGGGCCGAATCTCGCCGAAGGCGTCGCCGATCTTGACCGAGACCGGCTTCAAAACCTGGATGAACCGGCGCTGCGCCGGCTGGTTGACGATACCGGCCTGATCGATCGCCGCGATGAACGCAGCGGCGCTGCCGTCCATGATCGGCACCTCGGGACCGTCGACCTCTATGGTGGCGTTGTCGACACCCATGCCCCGCAGCGCAGCCAGCACGTGCTCCGCGGTAGAAACCAGCGGACCGCTGCGATCGCCGAGGACGGTCGCGAAGTCGGTCGCGATCACCTGCTCGGCGGTCGCCTGGATCTCGCGGTCACGTCCGTCGAGTCCGGTGCGGACAAAAATAAAGCCTGCATCGACAGGTGCAGGTCCGAGCGTAAGGGTGACTGGAAGACCGGAATGAACGCCGACGCCGGCCACACTGGCTTGTGCGCGAAGCGTTGTTTGCCGGCTAAATTTCATCAGGAACCGCCCCACTACGACCCATTGCGACTTATACTAAACCCGACTGATCGATCGAGATCGACCGTCCGAATCTCCGTATCCCCAAGTCACGCCGAACCATAGTCACTGCCTTAAACAGCGCCAACTCACGCTTTTTTACCGATTGTTACCCCAAACCAGCCGTATTCGCGCCAAGGCTTAACCAAATTGCGCCGGGGTTTGGGGCCGTTATCGGCAGCTTTACTGAAGCACCGAACCTGTAATTAATGATTTAAAATCAGTTGCTTGAACGCCCAATCCGGATATGCACGGGACCAAAGGAAAGGCCCCGGCAAGCTTCCCGCCGGGGCCTTTCTGCGTCTGCCTTATTGTAACAATCCTCAGGTCGCCTGCCGCCGCAGGAAGGCCGGGATATCAAGATGGTCGTCTCCCTGTGGCGCCGGCGCAACAGGCGCGGGGCGACCATGGGCGTCGAGACCCTGCGGCGCGGGCCGGCGGGCATATTCCGACACCGGTTCGCTGGCGGCGATCTGCTGCTGCACCGTTCGCTGCGCCTTGCGCTCGGGCAGCGCCGGCATGGCGGGACCGGCGGTGCGGGCGGCGATCGGGGCCTCGGTCTCCTCGTCGCGACGACCGAGGCCGACATTGGCAAGGCGCTGGAGCAGCGACAGGCGGGTCTTTTGCGGCGTCTCTTCCTCAACCTCGCCACGGGCCTGACGCAGCTCGGCCTGGGCCGGCATCGGCAGCTCGTCGAGGCGCGGCATCCGCGGCGCGCGCGCCGGGGCACGCTCGGCCTGCGGTGGGATGAAGGTTTCCGGCGTCATTGGCTCATGCATGGCCATCGGCGCCTGCTCGGGCTCCGGAAACAGCGTGGGCTTCTGCGCGATCGGGCGCACGGTGACGTCGCCATAGGTCTGCATCGGCGCGGGCGCCTGCGGGACTTCGGAAACGGCAGCCGCGATGGCCGCAAGCGCCGCACGTTCGACATTGGAACGCGGCGCGATCGGAGCAGCAGCGACCGGCGCGGTACCCGGGATCTGCGATTCCAGCTTCTGAGCGCGCTCGGCCATGCGCTGGTTGTCGGCGCGGAGACGCGCGGTCAGGTCGGCGAGACGGCTCTCGGCAGCGGCCGCCGGAGCCGCGGGAGCCTGCTGGACCTGAGGTGCCGCGTTCGCAACCGGAGCGCTGGTGCCCTGGGTGTTGCGGGCGATCGCAGCCTGCTCGATCCCGGTGGCGACGACCGAGACGCGGATCAGGCCGTCGAGCGCTTCGTCGAAGGTCGCGCCGACGATGATGTTGGCGTCCTGGTCGACTTCCTCGCGGATGCGGGTCGCGGCTTCGTCGACCTCGAACAGGGTGAGATCCTTGCCGCCGGTGATGGAGATGAGGAGGCCCTTGGCACCCTTCATCGAGCTGTCGTCGATCAGCGGGTTGGCGATCGCGGCCTCGGCGGCGGTCAGCGCGCGCTTGTCGCCGGAGGCTTCGCCGGTGCCCATCATCGCCTTGCCCATCTCACGCATGACGGCGCGGACGTCGGCGAAGTCGAGGTTGATCAGGCCTTCCTTGACCATCAAATCTGTGATGCAGGCCACGCCCGAGTAGAGCACCTGGTCGGCCATCGCGAAGGCGTCGGCAAACGTGGTCTTCTCGTTGGCAACCCGGAACAGGTTCTGGTTCGGAATGATCAGGAGCGTGTCGACAACCTTGTGAAGCTCGTTGATGCCGGCTTCAGCGGTGCGCATGCGGCGGCCGCCTTCGAAGTGGAATGGCTTGGTCACGACGCCGACCGTGAGGATGCCCATGTCGCGGGCGGTCTTGGCGATGACGGGAGCTGCGCCGGTGCCGGTGCCGCCGCCCATACCGGCGGTGACGAACACCATGTTGGCGCCCGAGAGATGGTCGCGCAGCTCGTCGATGACTTCTTCCGCGGCAGCAGCGCCGACGTTCGGCTGCGAGCCGGCGCCGAGGCCCTGCGTCACCGCGGTGCCCATCTGCACGATGCGCTGCGCCTTCGACATCGTCAGCGCCTGCGCGTCGGTATTGGCGACCACGAAGTCGACGCCCTGGAGGCCGGCCGTGATCATGTTGTTGACGGCGTTGCCACCGGCGCCGCCGACGCCGAACACGGTGATGCGGGGCTTCAGTTCGTGAATATCAGGAGCATTGATGCTGATGGTCATGTTTGCCTCTCGATCACGCGCGCGTGGGTTCGCCCCGGCCTGCGGCCGCGGGAGTTGGTGAAAATCGACAATTGAGGAAAGCGGTCATCAGAAGCCCTCGCGTAGCCATCGTCCGACCTTTCCGAAATAACCGCCTGTTCCTGTCCTGACCTGCTGCCGCGTTTGCCGCGGTTCGACATGTTCGTGGTGAACATATTGCGGGTAGACGAGAAGTCCGGCCGGCACCGCGAACGCGGCGTTCTTCGCCTCGTTGGGCAGCCGGCCAAAACCGAGCGGACGTCCGACCCGCACGGGCCGGCCGAGAATCTGGGTTCCGAGCTCGACGAGGCCGGTGAGCTGCGAGGCGCCGCCGGAGAGCACGACACGGCCCTTAGGCTCTGCCGCGAAGGGCGAATCCTTCAGCTTGTCCCGAACCATTTCGAAGACTTCCTCGGCACGATGCTTGACGATGGTGGCGATGGTGGCGCGCGAAACGATCTGCGGCAGATCCTGGTCGTCACCGGCTGTCGGTACAGACATCAGCTCACGCGAGTCCGATCCGCCGGTGATGACGGTGCCGTATAACGTCTTGATTCGCTCGGCATCGGCAATGGTCGCCGAGAGTCCGCGCGCGAGATCCATCGTGATGTGTTGCCCGCCGACCGCAAATCCGGCCGCGTGCACGAAACGTCCGCCGGAATAGACCGCGATGGTGGTGGTGCCCGCACCCATCTCGACCACGGCAGCGCCGAGATCGGCCTCGTCGTCGGTTAGCACCGACAGGCCGGCCACATAGGGGCTCGCCGCCATGGCTTCGACGTTGAGATGGCAGCGTTCCACCGCCAGCATCAGGTTCCTCGCCACGGTGGCGTCGCAAGTGACGACATTCATGTCGACGCCGAATTGATGCGCAACCATGCCGCGGGGATCGCGGATGCCTTTGACGCCATCGAGCGTGTAGCCGACCGGCAGCGCATGCAGCACGGTACGGCCCTCGCCGGTGGCGTGGCGCATGCCGGTGGAGGTGACGCGGCTGACATCGGCCGGCGTCACCGCGCCGCCGCGGATATCGGCTGCCGCCTCGACCAGCTGGCCCGCGAGACGACCGCCGGAGACTGACAGCAAAACGGACTCGACCCGGACCTTGGCCATTTTCTCCGCAAGCCCGACGGCCTGACGCACCGCCTGCTCGCATTCGGCGAGATCGACCACCGCGCCGGCCTTCATGCCGCGCGACTGGATCTGGCTGTAACCGATCAGTTCGACCGCGTGGGTCCGGCCGCCCAAGGCCTCGCTCGGCGCCGACGGCTTCAGCCGCGCGATCATGCAGGCGATCTTGCTGGTGCCAATGTCGAGGCAGGCGACGAGACCGCCGCGCTTGTGCGGCATCGGGCGCGTCTTCGGCGTCTGGGTGCGATCAAGACCGGTCATGCGGCGTCCCCGGCCTTCTTTTTCTTCTTGTCCTTGAACAGATCCTCGCGCGACTTTGCGGCGTCATCGGACAGCTGCACCACCAGACGGTCGGGCAGGCGCATGTCGATCGCGACGATATCCTTCGAGAACAGCCTGTCGTCCTTATCGAGCTTGGAGAGCGCAGCCAGTGCGTTGCCGACATCCTGCTCCGGAAGGCGAATGTCGAGGCCGTCCTTCAGCCTCAGGTTCCAGCGCCGCTCACCGACATAGATCGCGGCTTTCGTCACCGAGTTCACCTGCGGATAGCGGGCGAGCAGCGCGAGGAAGTCGCGGGCCTGCGTGTCGGCGCCCTTGCCGACCACGAGCGGCAGCGACAGGAACCGGCGCGAGACATAGGGTTCGAGTAGCGCGCCGTCATCGGCGATGACGGAAAGCCGGCCGGCATCCTGCCACAGCGCGAACGCCTTGCGCTCGGTGATCTCGATCATGAGCCGGCCCGGATAGAGCTTCAGCACGGTCGCGTCCGCAATCCAGGGATTGGCCTTGAGCTTATCGCGGACGTCATCGGCAGCGAGGAACAGCAGCGAAGAGCGGCCGCTGACGCCGCCGATCGCGAGGATCTCGTCCTGGCTGAGCTGCTTGCGGCCGTTGATCACGACCGAGGTGATGCGGAAGCCGGCTGAATTGGCCATGGCGTTGCGCGCGTCGCTGACCGCCGTGATGAAATCCTGGAGATGGCCGCCCTTGACGGTGCCGAGGCCGCAGCTGCCGATCAGCAGCAGCACGGTCAAGCTGATCCCGACCCGGCGCGGCAGATAGCGCTCGACCAGCGCGACCAGGCGCGGTGGCGGCTCGCGCTCGACGACAGCCTTGGCCTTGATCCTTTGCTTTGCAGCAGCGCGCGTCTGCTCAAGTCTTTCCTGGCGCTTGTCCTGGACCCACTCGCGCAGAAGCACGACCGCTCCGATAGCGGCCGCCTTCAGGTCAGCTTGGGGCCTCAGCGATCTCAAAAACGACCGGGTGAGGCTTCCTGCACCATCCATTGCACGAGCTCGTCAACAGTTTGCCCACGACACCGCGCGGGTCCTGGCGAATGTGACGTCTCGGTCTGCCGGGCCGGGTGAGGGTCTTCGGCAGAAGAAACCGCTCCCCTTCAAAGCGTTCGCCGGTCGGGGACAATCCGAAACAGCTCACGCACCGGCAGCCAAAACGCCATATGCGCCGCCAGCGTTAACCTTCGGACTTCCTGGTAAACAAAAGGTAAAGTTCGTTAACGGAGAATGCTTTTTGCCCAGCTCTGTGAGGCAGTTATGCCACGATATCCGGCATTTTACCGGTTTTAGGCACCAAACCGGCCGTTTTCGCCCTCTCAGCCGTTAACCAATCCTAACTATTTCCGCACCCGCCGCACCGCCAGCTCGATCAGGTCGCGGAGGAAGTCGACAAACGCGATGCCCTCGGCTTTCAGCGCCTTGGGGTAGAGCGAGGACTTGGTCAGCCCGGGCAGCGTGTTGGTTTCGAGATAGACCAGCCCCTTCTCCGAGACGATGAAGTCCGAGCGGGAATAGCCGGCGCAGGACATCGCACGATGCGCCAGCATCGCCTGGGTCTTGAGCGCGGCGGTGACCTCGGGGGTGAAGCGGCCCGGGCAGATTTCCTGGGTCGACTTCAAAAGATATTTTGCGGCGTAGTCGAAACTGCCCTCGCCCGGAATGATCTCGATCGGCGGCAGCGAGATGATCGAGCCATCGGTGCGCTCCAGCACGCCGCAGGTCGCCTCGACGCCGGCGATGTACGGCTCGATCACATATTCCTCGTGTTTCGCGGCATTGCGGACGGCGACGAGATCCTGCTTGGCGTTGACGAAGATGAGGCCATAGCTGGAGCCATCGCGCGCCGGCTTTGCAATCAGCCTTCCGTACTCGGCGAAGGCATCATCGATCTTCTCGAGTGCGATATTCTCGGGCGGCGTCACGCCACCGAGCGCGGCAAAGCGCTTGGCCGCGATCTTGTCGAAGGCGAGATGCGAGGAGGCCGAGCCGGAGCCTGTGAACGGCACGCCACGCGCCTCGCACATCACCTGCAATTCGCCGTTCTCGGCGCTGCCGCCATGGAGGCTGAGCACGAGGACGCGGTCTTCAGTCCTGGCCCTGTCGAGCGCCTGCGCCAGCGGAATGCCGCGCGTGCCAGGCTTGAACTCGTCCTCGAAGGGCCGGGAATGTTCGAGCAGCTGCTTGGTCTGCACGACGTGCACCTTGTCCTCGACGTCCCACCACCAGAGATCGGCCTCGGGCAGTGCCTGATGCAGCGCCTGGGCTGAAGCGACGGAAACCAGACGCTCGCGATTGGAGCCGCCAAAGAGGATCGTGGTGCGCATGTTCTCTTGTCGCCTGTTTGCCTCGTCGTTCAAGCGGAAACCCCGATCCGCTTGATTTCCCAGTGCAGCTCAATTCCGGAATTCGCCTTCACGCGTTCGCGCACCGTCTCGCCCAGCGTCTCGATGTCGTGCGCGGTGGCATCGCCCGTGTTGATCAGGAAATTGCAGTGCATCTCGGAGACCTGCGCGCCGCCGACGCGCAGGCCGCGGCAGCCTGCGGCATCGACCAGCTTCCAGGCGGAATGGCCGGGCGGATTCTTGAAGGTCGACCCGCCGGTCTTTTCGCGGATCGGCTGCGCCGTCTCGCGGTGGTTCTGCACCTCCGCCATTCGCGCGCGGATCGCATCGGTGTCCCTGATCTCGCCGCGAAAGCGGGCGGAGGTGAAGATGATGGAGGGGTCGACGCCGCTATTGCGGTAGACGAATTTCATGCCGGCGTTGGAGAATACTTGCTTCGTGCCGTCGCGCCCGACGCCGCGCGCCTCGATCAGCACGTCCCTGGTCTCGCCGCCATTGGCGCCCGCGTTCATGCGCAGCGCGCCGCCGATCGTGCCGGGAATGCCGGAATAGAATTCGAGCCCGCCGATATTGGCAGAAGCCGCGACCTCCGCGACGCGCTTGTCGAGCGCAGCCGCACCTGCGGTGACGACGTCACCGTTCGCAGTGGCCTCACCAAAAGCGCGCGGCGCCAGCCGGATCACCACGCCGGCAATGCCGCCATCGCGCACGATGAGGTTGGAGCCGACACCGACGACATAGACCGGCATATCCTTGGCGAGATGCGCGAGGAAATAACCGAGATCATCCTCGTCCGCCGGCGTGAACAGCACCTGCGCCGGTCCGCCGACGCGAAACCAGGTCAGCTCGGCTAGCGACTGGTTGGCCAGCAACCGCCCGCGAAGATCCGGCACCGCGGCTTTGAGATCGGGCGTGATGTCGGGGAAGCTCATGCAGCTTCCTCGAGTGAGTCGGGCAGGCTCTCTCCGTTCCCTCCCCCCTTGTGGGGGAGGATCAGGGAGAGGGGTAGCCCCAAGCGTCGGAGTGTGTGGCTACCCCTCTCCCCCGCCCTCCCCCACAAGGGGGGAGGGAGCGCAGTGTGCTCTGTAGTGAATAGCGAGATCAAAATCACCGCCCTATCCCAGCGCCTTCAGTTGATCGGGAAGTGCGTACGCCCATTGCGTGATGTTGCCGGCACCGAGACAGACGACGAGATCACCCGACTTCGCCACGCCTTTGACGATGTCCGCAAGCTCGGAGGCTGCCGGCAACGGGATCACCTCGCGGTGGCCATGCGCACGCAGGCTAGCTACGAAATGATCTCGGTCGATGCCGTCGATCGGCGTCTCGCCGGCGGCATAGACGTCGGCGACAACGACCGCATCGGCATCGTTGAAGCAGGTACAAAATTCCTCGAACAGCGATTGCAGGCGGGTGTAGCGATGCGGCTGCACCACGGCGATGATCTTGCCGTTGGTGGATTCCCGCGCCGCCTTCAGCACCGCGGCGATCTCGACCGGGTGATGGCCATAATCGTCGATCACGGTGATGCCGCTCCACTCGCCGGTCTTGGTGAAGCGGCGCTTGACGCCGCCGAATCCGGCAATCGCCTTGCGGATCGCGTCATCTGAAACGCCGAGCTCGCGCGCGACCGCGATCGCGGCCGTCGCGTTGGAGGCATTGTGACGGCCCGGCATCGGCAGCATGAGATCGGCGATCTCGTGCACAGCCCCAGTTTTGCGATCACGGAACGCGACCTTGAATTTTGATCCGCCCCCCATCGGCGTGAGATCGACAAACTGCACATCGGCCTGCGGATTCGCGCCGTAAGTGATGATGCGTCGGTCCTCGATCTTGCCGACGAGGGTCTGCACGACGGGATGATCGATGCACATCACGGCAAAGCCGTAGAACGGCAGGTTCTCGACGAAATGCCGGAAGGCATCCTGCACGGCCTCGAAGGTCTTGAAGTGATCGAGATGCTCAGGATCGACATTGGTGACAATGGCAACATCGGTCGGCAGCTTCAGGAACGTGCCGTCGCTCTCGTCGGCCTCTACCACCATCCAGTCGCCGGCGCCGAGACGCGCGTTGGAGCCATAGGCGTTGATGATGCCGCCGTTGATCACGGTCGGATCGAGCCCGCCGGCATCGAGCAGCGTTGCGACCATCGTGGTCGTGGTGGTCTTGCCGTGCGTGCCGGCAATCGCGACGCAGCTCTTCAGCCGCATCAGCTCGGCCAGCATCTCGGCGCGGCGCACCACGGGAATGCGCCGCTCACGCGCCGCCATCAGTTCCGGATTGTCGCGCTTGATCGCGGTGGAGACCACGACGACCTCGGCCCCGTCGACATTCTCGGCCTTATGGCCGACCGAAACTTTCGCGCCCTTCTTGCGCAAACGGTCGAGATTGTAATTGTCGGAGGCGTCAGAGCCCTGCACGGCATAGCCGAGATTGACCAGCACCTCGGCGATGCCGCTCATGCCGATCCCGCCGATCCCGACGAAGTGGATGGGTCCGATCTCGCGCGGCAGTCTCATGCTCTATCCCATGGTTCCGTCGTCATGCCCGGGCTTGTCCCGGGCGTCCACGAATCCCAAGCTACTTCATGCAAGACGTGGATGGCCGGGACAAGCCCGGCCATGACGGCAAAAATACGAAAATCGGTCCGTTTAGGCTCAGATTCCCGCGACTTTGACCACCAGATCGGCCAGCCGCTCGGTGGCGTCGAGCCGGCCCGCCCCCTTCGCCGCGGCCGCCATGGCGGCAAGGCGCGCCGGCTCGGCCGCGAAACCGGATATCTCGGCGGCGAGACGATCCGAGGTGAACTCGGTCTGCGGGATGCGAATGGCGCCGTCGACATTGGCCAGCACGCCGGCATTGGCGAACTGATCCTGGTCGATCGCGCCCGGCAGCGGCACCAGGATCGAGGGTCGGCCGATCGCGGCGAGCTCGGCGACCGTGCCGGCGCCGGAGCGCGACACCACCAGGTCGTTCGAGGCGAGCCGCGCCGGCAGATCCGTGAAGAACGGCGCGAGCTCGGCATTGATCTTGAGCTTGTCGTAGACCGCGCGCACGCGCGCCATGTCCTCGTCGCGGACCTGCTGGGTGAGGACGAGCCGGCCCCACAACGCGGGCTCGAGCCGCTCGATCGCGCCCGGCACGATGTCAGCCATGATCCGGGCGCCCTGGCTGCCGCCGACGACGAGCAGGCGCAGCGAGCCATTCACTTCCGGTGCGACATATGGCTCGGCCGCAGCGGCGAGAACCGTCGGCCGCATCGGCGTGCCAACCGTCGTGGTCTTGGCTGCCAGCGCTGGATCGCGATCGAGCACGCCCGGCAACGACGTCGCGATGGCGCGGACGCGGCTCGACAAGAAACGGTTGGCGCGGCCGAGCACCGCATTGGCCTCGTGGATGATGCCGGGCACGCCGGCGAATTTTGCCGCGATCAATGGCGGCAATGTCGGATAGCCACCGAAGCCGATGACGGCAGCGGGCTTCAATCGCTTGATCAGGCGGTAAGCGGACAGCGTGCCGGTGGCGAGCGTGATGCCGGCATAAGCCAGCTGGAGCGGATTGCGACTGCGCGCCGTCTCGCTCGCGACGACGTCGATCATGTCCTTGCTGAACAGCCCACTATAGCGCAGCGCGCGCTCATCCGTAACCAGGCGCACGCGAAAGCCGCGCCGGATCAGTTCGACGCCGAGCGCTTCGGCCGGAAACAGATGGCCGCCGGTGCCGCCCGCGGCGAGAAGAATCAAGGGGGAATTGTGCATGAATGCCCTTTTACAAGGCCTCCGCCGTCATTGCGAGCGAAGCGAAGCAATCCAGACTGTGCCCGTGGAGGGATTCTGGATTGCTTCGCTGCGCTCGCAAAGACGAAAAACTACGCGTAGCTGCGCATCGCCTCGGCATGGCCGCTGGCCTCGACCTCGGTGCGTGGGCGCAGCCGCGTCAGCGCCAGCATCATGCCGACGCCATAGGACAGCGATATGATCGAGGAGCCGCCATAGGAGATGAAGGGCAGCGTCATGCCCTTGGCAGGGATGAGCTGGAGGTTGACCGACATGTTGATCGCCGCCTGCACGCCGAACAGGATTGCAAGGCCGGAAGCCGCAAAGCGCGAGAACATGTCCTCATTGGCGTAGGCGCGCGACAGCGTACGAATGACGACGAAGGCGAACAGCGTCAGCATCGCCAGGCACAGGATGATGCCAAACTCTTCGGCGGCAACCGCGAACACGAAGTCGGTATGGCTGTCCGGCAGGCTGCGTTTTGCGATGCCCTCGCCCGGTCCGAGGCCAAACCAGCCACCGTTGTAGAAGGCCTCCATCGCAGTATCGACCTGGAAAGTGTCGCCGGAGGCCGGGTTCATGAAGCGCTTGATGCGGCCGGCAACGTGGGGAACAAAAAGGTATGCGCTGAACAGGCCGGCCGCGGCCGCGCCGGCAAGGCCGAACACCCAGATCATGCGCATGCCCGCGATGAAGAACAGCGAGCCCCACACCATCAGGATCAGCATGGTCTGGCCGAAGTCGGGCTCCATCACCAGCAGCGACACCAGCATCAGCAGCAGCACCAGCGCCATCGAGGTCGCCGGCATCTCCGGCCGCTTGGTCGATTCCGCGAACAGCCAGGCGGCGATGACGACGAACGACGGCTTTGCGATTTCGGAGGCCTGAATGTTGACGCCGAGCAGCGTGATCCAGCGCCGCGAGCCCTTGACCTCGGGGCCGATCGCGAGCGTCACCACGATCAGGATAATGCTGATCGTGAAGATGATCAGCGCGCTTCGCCGGATCGAGCGCGGCGACAGGAAGGAGACGCCGACCAGCACCATGAAGGACGGCGCCAGGAACATCACGTGGCGGCTGAAGAAGTGGAAGGGATCGAGCCCGATGCGGGTCGCGACCGGCGGGCTCGCCGCCAGCGACAGGATGACGCCGGTCAGCATCAGCACCAGGATCGCGCCGAGCAGCGGCTTGTCGACGGTCCACCACCACTCGGTAAAGGGGGTGCGTTCTTCACGGGAGAGCATGGGCGGCCGCTTTCGGACAGAGGTCGGCCCATTGGTCGCCGAGGTTGGTTACCGGGGGGTTAAGGGAATAGCTATCTTTCGAGATAGCATACGTCGGCCACCACAAATGCCCGTCATACCCCGCGAAGGCGGGGTATCCAGTAGGCCGTGGCGTCGCGGCCCAAGCACCGCCTCTGGGATACTGGGTCACCCGCCTTCGCGGGTGACGACAGCAGAGATTGTGCAGCAAGCGCGCCCTACACCACCGGCTTCACACCCGGCAGCGCCTGCACCAGCTCGCGGAACCTGGTGCCCCGGATTTCGAAATTGCGGTACTGGTCGAAGGAGGCGCAGGCCGGCGACAGCAGCACGACCGCGTCGGACAGGCCCGACGCTTCCGCATCGCGCGTGGCGTGCTCGACGGCAACGTCGAGTGTCTGGCTGATCTCGTGCGCGACCGAGCCGAGAGTGCCGGAAAACTCCTTCGCGGCCTCGCCGATCAGATAGGCCTTGCGGATGCGCGGGAAGAAGCCGGCGAGGCCGGTGATGCCGCCCGCCTTCGGCTTGCCGCCCGCGATCCAGAAGATGTCGGCAAAGGACGACAGCGCATGCGCGGTGGCGTCGGCGTTGGTGCCCTTGGAGTCGTTGACGAACAGCACATTGCCGCGGCGGCCGACCTGCTCCATGCGGTGCGCCAGGCCCGGAAAGCTGCGCAGGCCGTCCTGCAACACGTCCAGGCTGATGCCCATCGCAAGCGCGGCAGCCGCCGCGCAAGCCGCGTTCTGCGCATTGTGCAGGCCGCGCAGCGAACCGATGCCGCCGAGCTTTGCGATTTCGCTGCGCGCGCCGCCCGAGGTGCGCACGATGGTGCCATGCTCGACATGAATGCCGCTCGCCAGCGGATTCCTGATGGAGATGCGCACCACGTTCTTGCCGGCGCGGTCGAGCCGGTCGGCGATGTCGCGGCAATAGCCGTCATCGACGCCGATAATCGACGTGCCACCTGCCTGCACGCCGACGACGAGACGCTCCTTCACCGCGGCGTAATGCGCGATAGTGCCATGACGATCGATATGGTCCTCGCTGACATTGAGCAAAATGCCGACGGAGGGATCGAGCGAGGGCGTGAGGTCGATCTGGTAGGACGACATCTCGATGACGTGGACGCGACCCATGCGCGGCGGCTCCAGCGACAGGATCGCGGTGCCGATATTGCCGCCCATCTGGGTGTCGTAGCCGGCGACCTTGGTCAGATGCGCGATCAGCGCCGTCGTGGTCGACTTGCCGTTGGTGCCGGTGATGGCAACGAACGGCGCGTTCGGCGCGTGGCGGCGGCGCTCGCGGCAGAACAGCTCGATGTCGCCGATCACCTCGACGCCCGCCTCGCGCGCCTTCAGCACGCTCCAGTGCGGTACTGGGTGGGTCAGCGGCACGCCCGGCGCGAGCACGAGCGCTGCGAAATTGCCCCAGGAAACGTTGCGCAAATCTGCGGTGATGAACCCGGCCTGCGCCGCCTTGGCGACGTTCTCGGCGCTATCGTCGGCGGCGATCACCTCGGCGCCACCGGCCTTCAGCGCGTGGCAGGAGGCAAGCCCCGAGCCGCCAAGGCCGAACACCGCGACCGTCTTGCCGGCGAAGGATGTGACCGGGATCATCGTGGTACCGTCAGCGCAGCTTCAGCGTGGAGAGGCCGGCGAGCGCCAGCATCACCGAGATGATCCAGAAGCGGATCACGATCTGCGGCTCGGTCCAGCCGAGCTGCTCGAAATGGTGGTGGATCGGCGCCATCCGGAAGATGCGCTTGCCCGTGAGCTTGAACGACACCACCTGCACGATGACGGAGACCGCCTCCAGCACGAACAGGCCGCCGATCACCGCGAGCACGATTTCGTGCTTCACCGCGACCGCGATCGCCCCAAGCATGCCGCCGAGCGCGAGCGAGCCGGTGTCGCCCATGAAGATGGAGGCCGGCGGCGCGTTGAACCAGAGGAAGCCGAGGCCGGCGCCCAATAGCGCGCCGCAGAGCACCGCGAGCTCGCCGGTGCCCGCGACATATTTGATCTGGAGATAATCGGCGAACACCGCGTTGCCGGCGAGATAGGCGATCATCGCAAAGCTCGCGGTCGCGATCATCACGGGCACGATGGCGAGGCCGTCGAGACCGTCGGTGAGGTTCACCGCATTGCCGGCACCGACGATGACGAAGGCGCCGAACACGACGAAGAACCAGCCGAAATGCAGCACCGTGTCTTTCAGGAAGGGTATAGTCAGCGCGGTCGAGGCGGGATCGCGGTTCAGCCGCACCAGCGCATAGCAGGCGACCAGCGCGATCACCGCCTCGATCAGCAGGCGCAACTTGCCGCCGAATCCGCTCGTGGTCTGCTTGGTGACCTTGAGGTAGTCGTCATAGAAGCCGACGAAGCCGAAGCCGAGCGTCACCGCCAGCACGATCCAGACATAGGGATTGAGTGGGTTGGCCCACAGCACCGTGCCGACCGTGAGGCCGGACAGGATCATCAGCCCGCCCATGGTGGGCGTGCCCTTCTTGGCCAGATGCGATTGCGGACCGTCGGTGCGGATCGGCTGGCCCTTGCCCTGGCGGATGCGCAGATGATCGATGATCCAGGGCCCGAACAGGAACACGAACAGCGCGCCGGTGACCACGGCGCCGCCGGTGCGGAAGGTGATGTAGCGGAAGACGTTCAGAACGGTGCGCACTGCACCGAAGCCCGGAAATGTGTTGGAGAGCTCGATCAGCCAGTAAAACATTCAGACGGTCCTATGGCGCCTTTCGCACGCAGGCTTTTTCAGACGCAGATTTCGCCTCACGCGCATTCGCCGGTCTTCATTATCGGTCGGGCGACCTTTAAGAAACCTGCCGGCAAGAAACCTGCAGGCTCGGCGCCGCAAAACGGTGGGATTCGGGAACAGCGCCTTCCAAGCAGTTTACGCCTTTGCCTGCAAGGCGGCCACTAGGCCCGGCACAAACTTGTTGACCCAGAACATCTTCTTGCTGCCCTTGACAACCACGACATCGCCTGCCTTCAGCAGGCCCGCGACCTCGCCCGGCTTCAGCGTTGCGGGATCGTCGTACCAGCCGAGCCCCTTGCCGGCGGGAAGTGCGTCATAGAGGTGCCGCATCAGCGGCCCGACGCAATAGATGCCGTCAATGCCGTCGAGATGCGTGGCCAGCGCGGTGTGGTAGCTCGGTGCGTCGTCGCCCAGTTCCAGCATGTCGCCGAGCACCGCAATGCGGCGGCCGCCGGTGACGTTGCGCGCCTGCAGGCTTTGCAGCGCGGCGGCAATGCTCGCCGGATTGCCGTTAAAGCTGTCGTCGATCACGGTGACACCGCCGACTGCCTGCTCGACGCCGCGGCCGGTCATGATGCCGACGCGATCGAGCTTGATCGCGAGCGTCGCCACATCGAGATGCGCGGCATGAACCGAGGCGAGCGCGGCGAGCGCATTCTGCACGCGGTGCGGTGCACCCGGCGTGAGGCTGAAGGCGATCTCCTTCTTGCCGATCGCGGCCACGACCTGCCAGCTCTCGCCATGCGGGGCGTGTGCGACCTCGTGCACCTCGGCCTTGTCGCCGAAGCGCACCAGCCTGCCCTTCCAGTCGGGCGCCTTGATCCCGGCCGGCAGCACCAGCACGCCATGCTCCGGCAGGCCGAGCGCGATCGACAACTTCTCGCGGCGGATCGCGTCGAGCGAGCCGAGCTTTTCCAGATGCACCGGCTGGACGTTGACGACGAGCGCTACGGTCGGCCGCGTCAATTCGCTGAGTCGCGCGATCTCACCGGTCTGGTTCATGCCCATCTCGACGACCCAGAGGCTGGCATCGGGCCGGGCGTTGCACAGCGTCAGCGGCACGCCCCAGAAATTGTTGAAGCTCGAAGGGCTCGCATAGGCATTGGGATAGGCCGCGAGATACTCCTTGGTGCTGGTCTTGCCGGCGCTGCCGGTGAGCCCGATCACCGGCCGGTTGAAGCGCGCGCGCGCGGCGCGCGCGAGGCCCCAGAGGCCGTCGATCAGCGTGTCCTTCACGACGATCTGCGGAATACCAACACCCGCGATTTCATGCGGTACGATCATCGCGACCGCGCCCGACGCTTCCGCCTTGTCCGCGAACTCCCAGCCGTCGCGCGCGCTGGCGAAGGCCGAGATGAAGCCGCCGCTCGGCGTGCCGCTCAACGCCACGAACAAGCTGCCCGGCTTCACCAGGCGGCTGTCCTGGGTGACGAAGTCGATCGGCGTGTCCGGGAATGAGCCGGCCGCCCCAAGCGCACGCGCCACCTCGGCAAGCGTCCATAATGGCGCGCTCATGCCACCCTCGATGCTAGTGCGGCGGCAACCGCCTCGTGATCGCTGAACGGCAGGACCTCGCCGCCGACGATCTGCCCGGTCTCGTGGCCCTTGCCGGCGACCAGCAGTGCATCGCCATCTTCCAGTTCCTCGATCGCAGCGCGGATCGCGGCCGCGCGGTCGCCGATTTCGCGCGCGCCCTTTGCGGTGGCGAGGATCGCGGCGCGAATGGCTTCCGGTTTCTCGCTGCGCGGATTGTCGTCGGTGATGATGACGCGATCGGCATTCTCGGCCGCGATCTCGCCCATGATCGGACGCTTGCCGGCGTCGCGATCGCCGCCGGCGCCGAACACGACGATCAGCCTGCGCCTGGCGTAGGGACGCAGCGCCTGCAACGCCTTCGCCAGCGCATCGGGCTTGTGCGCGTAGTCGACGAAGATCGGCGCGCCGTTGCGTTCGCCGACGCGTTCGAGCCGGCCCTTGGCGCCTTCGAGATGTTCGAGGCTCGCAAAGACACCGGCCACATCGCTGCCTGTGCCGATGGCCAGACCGGCCGAGACCAGCGCGTTCTCGATCTGGAATTCGCCGACCAGCGGCAGCCGGACGGCATAGGCCCTGTCGCGATGTACGAGCGAAAGCTCTTGCGAGAAGCCTGAGACCTCGGCATTGACGAGGCGAATGCCCTCACCTGCCCCGTCGCCGTTGCGGCCCACCGCCATCACGCGCAGACCGCGCGTCCTCGCGGCGTCGATCGCTTCCGCCGAGCATTCATGATCGGCCGAGATCACCGCGGCGCCACCGGGCGGCACGAGCTCGCGAAACAGCCGGAGTTTTGCTGCGAGATAATGCGCCACGGTCGGATGATAATCCATGTGGTCGCGCGAGAGATTGGTGAAGCCTGCGGCGGAGACGCGCACGCCGTCGAGGCGATATTGATCGAGCCCGTGTGACGATGCTTCGAAGGCGAGATGCGTCACGCCCTCGCGCGCGATCTGATCGAGCTGCCGATGCAACGCGATCGGATCGGGCGTCGTCAGCGAACCGTAAACCGTGCGTTTGGGCGAGACGAGGCCGATGGTGCCGATGCTGGCCGAGGCATGGCCCAGCCGCTCCCAGATCTGGCGCGTGAACGCGGCAACCGAGGTCTTGCCGCTGGTTCCCGTCACCGCCGCGATGGTCGCAGGCTGCGTGGGGAAGAATTTTGCCGCGGCCAGCGCCAGCGCGCGGCGCGGATTGGCGGTTGCGATGAACGGCACCTTGCAGCCATCAGGCGCATGATCGCCGACCACGGCCACGGCGCCGGCCGCAATCGCAGCATCGATGAAGCGCGCGCCGTCGGTCTTGCTGCCGGCGAGCGCGAAGAAGAGATCGCCGGGCTTGACCACGCGGCTGTCGAGCGCAACGCCGCTCACATCAAGCGCCGCGACAGCGGGCTCGATCGCGGCATCGTTGCCCAAGACATCCTGACCCAAGAGTTCGCGCAGCTTCATGGTCATCCAGTCGACATGCCGTGCCGGAAAGCCGAATCTTCGGGAAAATCCCGACTCAGCAGCGGCAGTGGCCCACCCCGTTGATTACTGGGTTGCCCTGGATGCCGCAAGAATAAGGCGGTCGGACGGCGGCAAATCGAACCGAGGTTCGACCCCCAGGAGCGGCGCGATCCGCTCGATCACCTTGCCGCCCGTGGGCACCGCGTTAAAGCCCGAGGTGATGAAACCATGCGTTTCAGGCAACGCCTGCGGCTCGTCCAGCATGACGAGAATCTGATATTTCGGATCGTCGGACGGCATGATCGCGGTGAAGGAGTTGAGCACCCGCTTCTTGGCGTAGCGGCCATTGATGACCTTCTCGGAAGTGCCGGTCTTGCCGCCGACGTAATAGCCCTTCACGTCGGCGGACCTGGCGGTACCGATTTCGGCATTGAGCCGCATCAGATACCGCATCTTGTCGCTGGTCTCCTGCTTGATCACGCGCTTGGCCATCGCCCGCGCTTCGTCTTCGCTGCGTTTCATGAATGTCGGCGGAATCAAATAGCCGCCGTTCATCAGGGCGTTGATGCCCATCACCGCTTGGAGCGGCGCTACCGACAGGCCCTGACCGAACGCGATGGTGACAGTGTTCAGCTCACCCCAGTGGCGCGGCACCAGCGGAGCCGCGCTCTCCGGCAACTCGGTGCGCAGCCGCGTCAATTGTCCCATCTTGGCCAGAAACGCCTTGTGCGCCTCGACACCCTGGTTGAGCGCGATCCGCGCGGCGCCGATATTGGACGAGTAGGTGAACACTTCCTTCGTATTGATGAAACGTCCCAGGTTGTGACTGTCATGGATGGTGAACTTGCCGTAGTGCAGGTTTCCACGTGCGTCCCACGACGAGTTCAGGTTGATCTTGCCGGAGTCGAGCGCCATCGCCAGCGTGAAGGCCTTGAAGGTCGAGCCCATTTCGTAGACGCCGGTGGTCAGGCGATTGATGCGATCGGGATCGTGGGCTTCCTTCGGATTGTTGGGATCGAAGTCCGGCAGCGAGACCATTGCCACGATCTCGCCGGTCTTGACGTTGGAGATGATGCCGGAGGCCGCCTTGGCGTGGAACTTCTCCTTGGCCTTCGAAAGCTCGTCGCGCAGCGCGTGCTCGACGCGCAAATCGACCGACAGCTCGATCGGCTTTTGCAGCCGGTCGGTGGCAAAGCCCGCGCGGTGGAGATCGGCGAGCCCTTGATTGTCGAGCCACTTCTCCATGCCCGCGATGCCCTGGTTGTCGATGTTGACCAGACCAATGACGTGGGCGACCTCGTTGCCGGTCGGATAGACGCGCTTGTTCTCGCGCAGGAAGCCGATGCCGGGAAGGCCGAGCTTGTGGATGTCCTGCTGCTGCTTCGGCGTGATCTCGCGCTTGAGCCAGACGAAGCCTTTCCGCGACGACAGGCGCTCGCGCACTTCGGCCTCATCTAGGTCGGGCACCGTCGCGGTCAGAAGCTCGATCGCCTCGTCCTTGTCGATGATGCGGCGCGGCTCGCCGAACAGGCTGGCCGCCTTGACGTCGGTCGCCAGGATCGCGCCGTTGCGGTCGACGATGTCGGGCCGCGCGGTCGCAACCACTTCCTGCGAGGCGGCACGACGCGCACTGTGAGCGTCGGCACCGATCGCGAACATCACGAGCCGGCTGCCGATCAGGGCATAGACCAGGGCAAAGGCGAGCATTGCGAGGCCGACGCGCGCGCGCGCCTTCGCGGCGCGATCGACATTGCGCCCGTAGAGCAGGCTGCGGATCAGACGCTGCCGCCACGGCTCAGCTGGCCGCTCGGTGGATTTGGCCGGAACAGCGCTCATTGCTTGTCCTCGGGGTGAGGCACGGAGCCCGTCACCGTATCGGGATCGCTCGCAGCTTCGATGGTATTGAGCATGGCTCCGATCGGATCAGGCTCGCCCGGCCTGAACATCCGCGCTGGACGGTCCGGCAGGTTCTTCAGCGCATCATATTGCGTGCCGTTGACGGGCTTGAGCGGCAGATGCCGCTCGGAGAGGCCCTGCAGGCGCAGCGGAGCATCGAGCCTGGCCCATTCGGAGCGCAGTTGCGCGATCGCGTCGCGCTGCTCGCGGATCTCCGCGTGCAGCCGCAGCACCTTCTCGGTGCGGGCGGTGGAATCCATCTTGATCCGGTAGACATAGGCCGCCGCGAAGATCAGCGCGCCGATGACGAGAACGTGGATGAAGCGCATGTGCTAGCCGCCCCTCATCACGTCGGAGAGTTTGGGCCAGGACGATGGCTCGGTGTCGTCATGCGCCGGCGCCGATGTGCGCTCGGCGGCGCGCAGCTTGGCGGAGCGGGCGCGCGGATTATGCGCAACTTCCGCCTCGCCGGCGACCACGGGCCGCCGCGTCAGCAACTGGAAGCTCGGCGCGCCTTGCGCCACTTCCGGCAGATGGCGCGAGCCGCCGCCGGTCTTGGAGCGCAGGCTAAGGAAATTCTTGACGATGCGGTCTTCCAGCGAATGGAACGAGACCACGACCAGACGGCCGCCGGGCTTGAGCACGCGCTCGGCCGCCGCGAGCGCGGTCTGGAGCTCCTCGAGCTCTTCATTGACGAAGATGCGCAGCGCCTGGAATGTCCGCGTTGCCGGGTGAATGTCACCGGGCTTCGAGCGCACCACCCGGCCGACGAGATCGGCGAGCGCGCGCGTCGTGGTGAACGGCGTCTCCTGCCGATCAGCCACGATGGCGCGGGCGACACGGCGCGAATGCCGCTCCTCGCCGAAGAGATAGATGATGTCGGCGAGATCGCTTTCCGAGGCGCGCGCGACGACGTCGGCCGCCGTTGGTCCGACCTGCCCCATCCGCATGTCGAGCGGACCGTCGAGGCGGAACGAGAAGCCGCGACCGGCCTGGTCGAGCTGCATCGAGGACACCCCGACATCCATCACGACGCCGTCGACCGCATCGACGTCCTGCGCCGCGCACACCTCGGTGAGATTCGAGAAGCGGTCCTCGACCAGCGTCAGCCGGCCCGCGGCGCGCTCAACCAGCTCCGCGCCGCCGGCGATTGCCGTTTGGTCGCGGTCGATCGCGATGACGCGAGTTCCCGCAACATCCAGGATGGCGCGGCTGTAGCCACCGGCCCCGAAGGTGGCATCGACATAGATGCCGCCCTCGCGCGGCGCGAGATGCTCGATCGCCTCGCGGCCAAGCACGGGAATGTGCGGCGCGGCGCTCATGCGGCGCGCCTGCCGGGTGCGCAGGCGAACGGCCAAATGAACGGCCAACTGAAATCGGGGGCGAAGCAGCCCATCACGCCTCGAATAACTCCGCGTCGCGGCGGTTCCACGACCCAAACCCTCTCCAGCATGCTTGCCGGCATGCGCGCCGAGCCCGGTCGTCCCAGGCGGCAGACCCGGTGTTCCCAGCGGATTATGTCGGGCAGCCATGGGATTTCGAGCCAAAAACGCTTTTGGCCGCCTCCGGACGCGGGTCGGCTCTTCACCCCTCAGTAACGGCCCTTAGCGTTAAGAAAGCGTTGATCGGCTGGTTACAAGTCGAAAAGGTGGCTGAGCGGTGATGCCCTATCCACACACCCACCCGAAATGCAGCCGTTAACCGCACCGCGCGATTGCGCGGACCGGACAGTAAAGAAATAGTAAAGAGAAGGGCTTGGCCCACTCTCCTATCCGACTTGAGCTGTCTATGTCGTCCGGTCCGTCAACGCCGTCTGGAACTGATTCGAAGCGTCAGCGCGTTCTTCCGGTTCCCAAGGCCGCGGCGAACATGCGGACGTTCGAGCCGGATTCGTCGATCGTTTCCGACATCATCCCTTCGCCCAATCATGGCGAGCGCACCAAGGGGCGGCAGCCCGACATGATCGTGCTGCACTACACCGGCATGCCCGACGTCGAGGGCGCGCTGGCGCGGCTGTGCACGGCCGGCACCGAGGTGTCGGCCCATTACGTCGTGCTCGAAGACGGTCGCATTGTGCAATGCGTACCCGAAGCGCGGCGCGCCTGGCACGCCGGCGTCTCGTCCTGGGCGGGCGAGGACGACATCAACTCGTGCTCGATCGGGATCGAGATCATCAATCGCGGCCATGATTGGGGCTATCCGGAATATCCGCTGCGCCAGATCGCCGCCGTGATCGCGCTGTGCCGCGGAATCATGCTCCGCCGCAAGGTCGCGCCGCAACGGGTGCTCGGCCATTCCGACGTCGCGCCCGCGCGCAAGAAGGATCCCGGCGAAAAATTTCCCTGGCATTCGCTGGCCAATTCCGGCGTCGGTCACTGGGTGACGCCGGCGCCGATCGTGCGCGGCGAAACCCTGATGCTCGGCACCATCAGCGACGAGGTGCTGAGCCTGCAGCAGGCGCTGGCGCGCTACGGCTATGGCGTGCCGCTGACCGGCAAATACGACGCATCGACGATGGAAGTCATCACAGCATTCCAGCGCCACTTCCGCCCGGCGCGGCTGGATGGCGTTGCCGATCATTCGACCCTGTCGACGTTGCAGGCGCTGCTGGCGAGCCTGCCGGCGGATGGGGCGACAGTCGCGTCGAAATAGCAGACGTCTTCGAGAACGTGACCCCTTGCTCCGTCATGCCCGGGCTTGTCCCGGGCATCCACGTCTTTGTCTCCGCGCGCGAAGAACGTGGATGGCCGGGACAAGCCCGGCCATGACGGAAACTCAATCCATCTCCCGCACCCGCCGCGCATACAGCCGCCGCAACGGATCGAGCTGCGTCGCCTCCGCCGCGGCCGCGTAGGCCTCGCGCGCTTGGTCGTTGCGGCCGAGCCGCCGCAACAGATCGGCACGCACCGCCGGCAACATCTCATAGCCGTCCAGCCCGCCGCGCGCGGTGATCGCGTCGACGAGATCGAGCGCGCGCGCCGGACCGTCGACCATCGAGACCGCGGCAGCATGGTTGAGCTCGATCACCGGAGACGGGCTGATGCGCAGCAGCACCTCATAGAGGCCGGCGATCTGCGGCCAATCGGTCTCCTCAAAGCTCGGTGCGCGGGCATGCAGCGCGGCGATCGCCGCCTGCACCGCGTAAGGCTGCGGCCGGCCCGGCACGCGCAGCGCGTCATCGACGAGACGCAGGCCTTCCTCGATCTGCGCGCGATCCCAGAGCGAGCGGTCCTGCTCTTCCAGGAGAACGATATCTCCGGCCGCGGTCTCGCGACCGGCACGGCGCGCATCGTGGAGCAGCATCAGCGCCAGCAGTCCCTTGATCCCGGCGCGGTCCGGCATGAGCCGGTCGAGCAAGCGGCCGAGCCTGATCGCCTCGACCGCAAGGTCAGGCCGCATCAGATCCGCGCCGGAGGTCGCGACATAGCCTTCGGTGAAGACGAGATAGATCACGGCGAGCACGCCATTGAGCCGCGGCGTCAGCGCGGCGTGCTCCGGCACTTCGTAGGGAATGCCGGCGAGCCTGATCTTCTGCTTGGCGCGAACGAGGCGCTGCGCCATCGCCTCCTCGCTGATGAGGAAGGCACGAGCGACCTGGGCCATCGAAAGCCCGCAGACGGTGCGCAGCGTCAGCGCCACCTGAACTTCGGCGGCGAACGCCGGATGGCAGCAGGTGAAGATCAGCCGCAGCATGTCGTCGTCGAGCATCGCTGGCGGTTCGGCTGGCGTGTCTGCGTTGAGTTCGAGCTCGTGCACGAGTGCCTGCTGCTTGCCGCGAAAGACGGCCTGCCGCCGGACGCGGTCGATCGCCTTGTTGCGGCCGACATTGACCAGCCAGGCGCGCGGATTGTCAGGGGCCTCGCCCGCGGCCCAGCGCTCAAGGGCAACCGCAAAGGCGTCCTGGAGCGCGTCCTCAGCCAGATCGAAATCGCCGACGAGGCGGATCAGGGTAGCCAGCGCCCGCCCCGCCTCGTCGCGGAAGATCCTGTCGATGTCGGTGGACGAGATCACTTGTTGTAGATCATGACCGGCCTGACCTCGATCGATCCTTCCCTGGCTTCGGGAATCCGCGCGGCCAGCGCAATGGCGGTGTCGAGATCCTTGGCCTCGACCAGATAGTAGCCGCCGAGCTGCTCGCGGGTCTCTGCGAACGGACCGTCAGTCGTCAGGGTCTTGCCCTCGCGCACGCGCACGGTCGTCGCCGTCGTGCTCGGCTGGAGCCCGTCGCCGGCCTTGAAATGGCCGCTCTGGATGATGGACTGGGTGTAGGCGCCGTACTCCGCCGACACTTTCTGACGCTCGGTCGCGTCCATATTGATCAGTTTCTGTTCGTTCCGGTAGATCAGCAGCAGGTACTGCATGGCTTACTCCTGTTGTTCGGCTTGATCGCCGACATCCAGTCGAACGGGGCCAACTTCAAACGACATCCTCGGGATAATTATTCGATGCCGGCGGACGAGATCATTTGTAGATCATGACGGGCCTGACCTCGATCGACCCGTCCCTGGCTCCGGGAATCCGCGCAGCCATTGCAATCGCGGCGTCGAGATCCCTGGCCTCGACCAGATAATAGCCGCCGAGCTGCTCGCGCGTCTCGGCAAAGGGACCATCGGTCGCCAGGATCTTGCCCTCACGAACGCGAACGGTGGTCGCAGTCGAGGTCGGCTGGAGCCCGTCGCCAGCCTTGAAGTTGCCGCTCTGAACGATGGACTGGGTGTAGGCGGAATACTCCGCCAGCAGTTTCTGGTAGTCAGCGGGGCCCATCTTGCTCTGTTGAGCTTCGTTTCGGTAGATCAGCAGCAAATACTGCATCGCCTAACTCCTGTTGCTCGGCTGGAATGCCGACATCCAGTCGAACCGGGCGTACACCCCACGACATCTTCAGGATAAATTATTTACGCTGCGGCGTGCGCGGCGATCTCCGCTTGACGGAACCGTCACAAATGGCCCATGCGTACCCCGTCAGTCGGCCGGACGGCCGCTCCGGCAAGTGCCGAAAGGCCGCCGGGGAGGAAAGTCCGGGCTCCCTTGACATACGGTGCCGGATAACGTCCGGCGGGGGCAACCCTAGGGAAAGTGCCACAGAGAACGAACCGCCCGCCGACGCAGCGCAAGCTGCGCAGGCGGGTAAGGGTGAAAAGGTGCGGTAAGAGCGCACCGCGGGTCCGGCAACGGAGCCGGCATGGTAAACCCCACCGGGAGCAAAACCGAATAGGGACGGCGTAGCGGGCTGTTCGCGCAAGCGATAACGCCGCGGGGCGATGTCAGGCCCGCCGTCCGGGTAGGTTGCTCGAGGCCATGTGCAAACATGGTCCCAGAGGAATGGCCGTCACGTATCGTTTGCGCAAGCGGACGGTGCCCTACAGAACCCGGCTTACAGGCCGGCTGATATCTTGCGACGAGGGGTTCGATGTTAGCGCATCGGACCCCTCACCAATTTTCAATGGTCGTCATTCCGGGGCGTGCGCAGCACGAACCCGGAATCCATCAAGCGGCAGAGACGGTGGATGAATGGATTCCGGGCTCTCGCTTCGCGAGCCCCGGAATGACGGCGAGAGCTACGCCACAATCTCCCGCAACACACCCATCAGCGCCTCCGGCAATGTGACATTCGGTGCATGACTCGCATCGAGCTCGAAATAGCGCCAGCCCTCCTCGCTCTTCGTGCGTCTTGCGAATTGCCCGAACACATCGCCCGGCGGAATGCGCTTGCAGTAGATATAGCTGCGCGGCATCGCTGGCTCGCCGTGTTGAAGCTTCAGCTTGGTCTCGAAACATTTAAGCGGCATGTTGACGCGGCGCGCGTTGAGCCAGTCGAGATCGGTCTGCGGCGTGTCCGGCGGCGGCGGGTTTGGCGGGATGCGGTAGCCGTCGCCGGCGGCAGCAGCCTTGCGCATCGGTTCGCGCCCGGCCTCGTTGAGATCGAACAGCGACTGGCCATCGCGCGGCACGAAGGCGTCCAGATAGATCAATTGCTTCACGCGCTCTCTTGCGCGGTCGGCAACGCCCGTTGCAACCATGCCACCATAGCTGTGGCCAAGCAGCACGATATCGCCGAGATCCTCGAACGTGATGACGTTGAGGATGTCCTGGATATGCGTCTCAAGATCGATCGCGGGATTGGCGAGATGCGAACGCTCGCCGAGCCCGGTGTAGGTCGGCGCGATCAGACGATGGCCGGCCTGCGCCATCAGCGGATGCATCTTCGTCCAGGCCCACCCGCCGGACCACGCGCCATGACAGAGCAGGAAAGTCTTCGCGCGTTCAGTCATCGGCGTTTCCATCGTTCTTGTTGGATACGATGGAGTGTAACGGGCAGCCGCCCGATGTAAACGCCGCCGGGCGTCAAGCCGCGCGCGGCGCCTTGACGAGCACGGTCGCGAGCTGACCGGCTTCGCGCCGCAGCTTGCCCGCCTCAAAGCCGTGCATGCCGATCTGCCATTGCAAGCCCACGATGGCGCCCTTGGTCGGCTGCAGCAAAGCGAGCGAAGCAAACAGCGTCACCGGTAGCCACACCGCGAGTTGGAGCCAGACCGGTGGGGCATAAGCGGTCTCGACCGCGAGGATCGCCGGCACCACGAGATGACCGACCACGACCATCACCAGATAGGCCGGAAAGTCATCGGCGCGCTGGTGAAGCAGCTCCTCGCCGCAATGGTCGCACCTGTCCGCCACTTTCAGGAAGCGGCCGAACATATGCCCATCGCCGCAGTTCGGGCACTTGCCGCGAAAACCGCGCCACATCGCCTTTGCCAGAGAGACTGAACCGGTCGCCATGACGACACCTCTTCCATTTTGCTGATCCATACAATAATCTCTTGCATCCATACATTCAAAGGATACGAGCCTAAATTGCATGGATTGGACCCCTACAATCTCGGAGCTGAGCGGGCCGCGCTATCAGCGTATCGTCGACGCCATGGAGGCCGACATCGCCGCCGGCCGGCTGGTGCGCGGACAGCAACTGCCGACGCAGCGTGCGCTCGCAAAGGCGCTCGGGATCGACCTGACCACGGTGACACGCGCCTACACCGAGGCGCGGCGCCGCGGCATCATTGAGGCGCGCGTCGGCCAGGGATCGTTCGTGTCGGAGACCAGCGCACGCCGCGCGGTCGACCTGCCGCATCCGGTGGCGATCGACCTCTCGATGAACGTGCCGCCGCACCCCCTCGAAGCGCAGCTCGACGAGCGCATCATCGCTGGCCTCGAAGCCATTCGCGCGCAATCGGGGCTCACCGCATTCCTGAACTACCAGCCGCCCGGCGGCAGCGCGCATGAGCGCGAGGTCGCCGCGCGCTGGATGCGTACGCGCGTTCCGCATGCGCACGCCGACAAGCTCATGATCTTTCCCGGCGCGCAGACCATCCTGTTCAACCTGCTCGCCCATCTCGCGCGGCCGGGCGACGTCATCCTGACTGAGGCCCTCACCTTCCCCGGCATCAAGGCCGCAGCAGCACAGCTCGGCGTCAAGCTCGTCGGCGTCGCCATGGATGACGGCGGCGTGCTGCCCGATGCGCTGGCGAAGGCCTGCCGCACGCAGAGGCCGAAGGCCGTCTATCTCATTCCGACGCTGCACAATCCGACCACGGCGACGCTCTCTGCCGAGCGGCGCAGCGCGATCGCCAAGATCATCCGCGACGCCGATACGATGTTGATCGAGGACGACGCCTACGGGCTCCTCGATCGTTCGGCATCGCCGATCGCCAATCTCATTCCGGAGCGGACATATCTCGCGACCACACTGTCAAAATGCATCGCGCCGGCGCTACGCGTCGCTTATCTGCTCACGCCCGACAGCGGCGCGCAGCGTCAGATGCGCGGCCATCTCCAGGCGACCGTGCAGATGCCGGCACCGCTGATGGTCGCGCTGGCGACGCATTGGCTCGAAACCGGCGTCGCCGACCGCATCATCGCAGCGATCCGCAACGAGGCCGTCGGACGCCAGCAATTGGCACAGCGCGCGTTGAAGGGTTTTCAGTTCCAGGCGAAGCCCGCCGCACATCATTTGTGGCTGCACTTGCCGGAGGGGCGACCGGACGTCGCCGCGCATCTGCTGCGCAACGGGCTCGCGATCGTTGCCGGCGACGCCTTCACCGTCGGCGGCACGTCGCCGCATGCGGCGCGCGTTTCACTCGGCGCAGCGCGCAACAGATCGGAATTGTCCGAGGCGCTGCGCATCCTGGTCGGCGTGCTGCAGAAGCCCGCCGACATCAGGCAGATCGTCTAGCAAACCAGGGAATCACGTTTACGTAGGGTTCTGAAATTGACCTCCCGCGCCGCATCTGTGCTATGCGCCATGCGACCACGGCTTTGGGATCGCCGGTAGCGACAGGGATTCATTGGTGGAAACGCTCACTTACGCGCTGCTCCTGTTCGGCGCGCTAGCCGGCGGCTTCGTGTCGGGACTGGCCGGCTTCGGCACGGCGCTGATGGCGCTCGGCATCTGGCTCTACGTGCTGCCGCCCTCGCTCGCGGTGCCCCTGGTGCTGATCTGTTCGGTGATCGCGCAGACCTCGACGCTGCCCTCGATGTGGAAGAGCTTTGACCTGTCGCTGGTGTGGCCGTTCCTGATCGGCGGATTGATCGGCGTACCGCTCGGGACCATGCTGGTCGCCTCCGCCGATCCAAAAGTGTTCAAGCTCAGCGTCGGCGTGCTGCTGCTGATCTTCTCGAGCGCGCTGTACCTGAACAAGAAGCAATTCGCCATCGCCTTCGGCGGCCGCATCGCCGACGGCGCGATCGGATTTGCCGGCGGCATTTTGGGCGGGCTCGCCGGACTGTCCGGGCCGCTGCCGATCCTGTGGGCCAACATCCGCGGCTGGAACAAGCACGAGCGGCGCGGCATCTTCCAGCTCTTCAATTTCACGGTGCTTGCGACCGCGCTAGTGTTACAAACGGCTTCAGGCCTGGTCGCGTTCAAGGTGGTCTGGCTCGCGATGGTCGCATTCCCGGGCACGCTGATCGGCGCATGGGCCGGCGCGCGCGTCTATCACGCGCTGAGCGACAAGCATTTCGGCGATGTGGTGCTCGGCCTGCTGTTTCTGTCGGGCGCCACCCTCGTCTGGAACAGCATCAGCACGCTTTAGCTGCCTGGCAGCTCGGCAAATAAGCCGGAGCTGCAGGGATGAAGCATGCTGTCGTTACGCGGGCTCGCGTGCAAGCGGCACGACGGGCTCAGGGCTCGCCAGTTCTGCGGCTTTCTCCTTCGAAGGCACCAGCCGCTTCCTGAACTCGCGGCGCAACAACCAAAGGCTCTGGACCGCCTGCAGTGTTGTCGCCGCGTTCGACAGATACCAGACGTACTCGATCCGAAAGCCCGGCCGCGTCGACAGAAAGATCGCCGGCAGGGAATAGGTGAGGACGCGCGTCGCCGAGCTCCACAACACCGGCGTGGTGTTGCCGAGGCCCTGGAACATGCTGGAGCAGGTAAAGATCAAGCCCTGCGCCACCATATTCAGCGAGATCATCTTCAGAAACAGCAGCGCGACGCTCATCGTCTCCGGATCATTCGAGAAGCCGGCGAGCAGCAGTCCGGGCTTGAGCTGTACGAGGATCGTAAGCGTGATCATCACGACGGTCGCGATCAGCGCCGCCTTGACGAAGGTCTCCCGCACCCGCTCGTAATTGCCCGCGCCGAAATTCTGGCCGACAATGGGCCCTGCCGCGAGGGAGACGGCAAGGGCCGGCATCTGGATCAAGCCGACGACGCGCGTCCCGATGCCAAAGCCCGCCTGGGCCGCCGGACCGAGATCGCGTAGCACGTAATAGATTGCGGCCATGAAGATGAAGATCATCACGAACTCGCCGCCCGCAGGCAGGCCGACATTGAGGATCCTTCTCCATTGCCGCAACTGCGGACGCCATTGCGCGGCATGGAAGGCGACGTAGCGCTCCAGCCTGCGAAAATAGTAGAGCAGCATCAGCGCGCCGATGAAGACCGCGATCGTGCTTGCCAGGCCCGCTCCGGCGACACCGAGCGCGTATCCGGTGCCCCAGCCCGAGATCAGGACCGGCGCCAGCGCGATATTGATGATGACGGCAAGCACCTGCACCAGCATGCTCGGCCGCACGATGCCGGTGGCCCGCAGCGCGGCCGCCATCACCTGCGTGACGAATTGCAGCGCCAGCGCCGGCATGAACCAGAGAAAATAGGTGGTGCCGGCGTTGATGGTGGCGTCGTCGGCGGCAATCGCGCGCATATAGGGACGCGCCAGCGCAAAGCCGGCGAGCAGCGTCAACAGCCAGAACAGCACGGACAGGAAGACCGCCTGGTTGAACACGAGATTGGCGTCGTCGCGATCCTTGCGGCCCACGGCATGCGCGACCAGCGCAACCGTGCCGACGCCGAGCATCTGCATCAGCGCGTTGACGAGGAAGCCGGCGTTGCCAGCCGCGGCGACGCCGGCCACGGCCGCATCGCCGAGCCCGGAGACGAAGTACAGGTCGACCAGCTGGCAGATCATGATCGTGATCATGCCGACCACGATCGGCGGCGCCATGCTCACGATGTGGCTCACGATCGAGCCGCGCGTCAGGTCCTTCATCTCATTCCATCCTCGACGACGTGACGGCGGGGCCTTGGCCCTGCCGCCGCGCGTCATTCCGCTGCTGCGATGTGCCCGAGCTCCACCACCTGGCGCTCGAACAGGCTGCGATAGATTCCGCCAGGCTTGCCCGCGAGCATGGCATGCGTGCCCTGCTCGACGATCTCGCCGCGGTCGAACACCAGGATGCGATCGAGGCTGCGAACCGTCGACAGCCGGTGTGCGATCACGATCGAGGTGCGGCCTTTCATCAGCCGCTCCATCGCCTGCTGGATCAGCGCCTCCGATTCCGAATCGAGGCTCGACGTGGCCTCGTCCAGGATCAGCACCGGCGCATCGGCCAGGAAGGCGCGCGCCAGCGCCACGCGCTGCCGCTCGCCGCCCGACAGTTTCACGCCGCGCTCGCCGACCAGCGTGCCGTAGCCCTTCGGCAGGCGCAGGATGAAGTCGTGCGCATTCGCCAGCCGCGCCGCCTGCTCGATCGCCTCGAGGCTGGCACCGGGCCGGCCATAGGCGATGTTCTCGGCGAGCGAGCGGTGAAACAGGATCGGATCCTGCTGCACGATCGCGATCTGGCTGCGCAGCGATTGCTGCGTGGCCAGTGCGATGTCCTGCCCGTCGATCAGCACGCGACCGCCGGTGACGTCGTAGAGCCGCTGCACCAGCTTGACGAACGTCGTCTTGCCGGAGCCGGAGCGGCCGACGAGACCGACGCGCTCGCCGGCGCGGATCCTGACCGACAGCCCGTCATACAGCGGCGCGCGATGGCCGCCATAGTGGAACGTGACGTCGTCGAACACGATCTCGCCGCCTTCGATCGCGATCCGCCGCGCGTCGGCGGCATCGGCGATGCCGATCGGCTCGTCATGGATCGCCACCAGCTCCTCCATGTCGTTGACCGAGCGCTGGAGGTTGTTGATGTGCATGCCGACGTCACGCAGATAGGCGTGGATGACGTAATAGCTCGTCAGCACATAGGTGACGTCGCCGGGCGAGGCATGCCCGTACATCCACAGCAGCACCGCGCCGCCGATCACCGACCCCCGCAGGCATAGCAGCAGGGAGAGCTGCGCCATGGCGGTGTAGTTGTAGCGGAACCAGGTCCGCCGCACCCGCGCACGCCAGCGCTTGACGACGCGCCCAAGCCGCGCATCCTCGCGCGCCTCCGCGCCGAACGATTTCACCACCGCATTGCATGTCAGCGCATCCGCCAGCGTGCCGCCGACCTTGGTGTCCCAGGCATTGGATACACGCGCAGCCGGCGCGATGTAACGCGTCGAGAACAGCACCGTCATCGTGACATAGATGGCCGCACCAAGCGCGATCACCGCGCCGAGCGAGGCCCAGTGCACGCCGAGCAGGATCATCGATCCGATCAGCACCGCCAGCGACGGTAGCAGTGCCAGCAGGATCGTGTCGTTCAGCAAATCGAGCGCCCACATGCCGCGCGTGATCTTGCGCACGGTCGAGCCCGCGAAGGAGTTGGCGTGCCAGTCGGTCGAGAAGCGCTGCACGCGCAGAAATGCGTCCTGCGCCACGTCGGACATGATCTTCAGCGTGAACGGCACGATCACTTGCAGCCCGGTCAGGCGCAACACCATCGACACCGCGCCCAGCACCACGATGCCGCCCAGCGCCACCAGCGCGGCGTGGCGGGCGGCAGGATCCGACGGGCCACGCGTCAGCGCGTCGACCAGCTGTCCTGAAAACACCGGCATGAACAGGTCGGCGACGGTCGCCCCTAACAGACCGACGGCAATGGCAAGCGTGCGCCCCGGCTGATTCAGCCAGTGCCGGAACACGAAGGGCAGGACCACGCGGATAGCCGCGGGCTTTTTTGACAAAGCGGTCATGGCGTCATCCGGCCGCATTGCCGCGGGCCGGCTCCATCGATGGACGCAGGCCAGCCGCGAGGGCCGGGACGGCGTCACTTAAAGCTGAACTTGACTTGGGAAGCGGAGCGATCGGGGCGTCTGGTCGAAACCCTGGCCCAATCGAAGCTGGCGGAAGCGGCCTCTAGCAGGCCGAGAACGTACCGAGCCAGATCATCATCGAGCGCGGAAACGCGATCTGCGAATGCGACGAAATCATGCAAATCTCTCCCCGGTTCGAATGAATGAGGTGCGCTTTATAGATGCACGATTCGCAATTTGCAACGGGCCCTGCGCGAGATCACGCACGAGTGTTGCATTTTGGTGCGCAGCCGCTGCCGCCTCAATCTCCACTGTCATGCCCCGACTTGACCGGGGCTTCCATTACGCCGCGGCTTGTCGGCTCACTCACAGCTCTCTCGGAGTACTGGATCGCCCGGTCAAGCCGGGCGATGACAGCGAGGGCGTGGCGCGGCTAATGCGAGTCGCCGCCGGCACCGAACGGCGAGGCCGGCCTGTTCAACAGCGTGACCAGGACGCTGAGGCTCAGATAGAACAAGGTCAGAATCAGAAACGCATCGCCATAGCTCATCACCACGGCCTGGCGGTGCACGATCTGGCTGAGCTGCTTCATCGCCATCAGCGTCGAGTCCCCAAGCCCCTGAAACTTCTGCTGGAGCATGGTCAGGGTTTCGGTCGCGGTTGCGTTGCCCCAGGTCACGCGCTCCTGCAGACGCGTGATGTGCAGGTCGGCGCGATCGTTGAGCACGGTGTTGATGACGGCAAGCCCGACAGCACCGCCGAGATTGCGCATCAAGTTGAACAGGCCGCTCGCATTCTTCACCTTGTCGGGCGGCAGCGTGCCGAGCGCGATGTTGTTGGTCGGCACCATCGCGAACATCATGCCGATGCCGCGCAGGATCTGCGGGATCAAGAGCTCGTAGAAATCGTAGTCGCGCGTGATCCAGGTCATCTGGTAGGAGCCGATCGCGAACACGATCAGGCCGAACGCGATCATGTAGCGCATGTCGAGGCTCGCCATCAGCCGGCCGACCAGCGGCGCGACCAGGAACATGGTGATGCCCGAGACGAACATGGTCTCGCCGATCATCAGCGCGCTGTAGCCGCGCACCTCGGCGAGATAGCGCGGATAGATGTAGGTCAGGCCGTAGAGGCCGATGCCGATGCAGAATTGCAGCGTGGAGCCGACGGCGAAATTGCGGTTGGTGAAAGCACGCAGATTGACGATCGGCTCGGCCGCCGTGAAGACGCGCACGAAGAAGGCGATCGCCGAGACCGCGCCGATCCAGGCGCAGATCGCCACCGAGGTGTCCTGCAGCCATTCATATTGCGGGCCCTCTTCCAGCACGTATTCCAGCGTGCCGAGGAATCCGGCCATGAAGATCAGGCCCCACCAGTCGAAACGGTCGAGCAATTCGAAGTGCGGCTCGTCGAAATCGACCAGCGCCAGCACGCCGAGGGTGATGCCGATGCCGGGGACGACGTTGATGAAGAACAGCCAGTTCCACGACATCAGATCGGTGATGTAGCCGCCGACCGTCGGTCCGATCGTGGGAGCCAGGGTCGCAACAAGCCCGATGATGGGGCCGACGATGTGGAATTTCGACCGCGGGAACACGGTGTAGGCCGAGGCGAACACCGTCGGGATCATCCCGGCGCCGAGAAAGCCCTGCAGCGTGCGCCAGAGGATCATCTCCTCGATGGTCGTGGCAAAGCCGCAGAGCAGGCTCGAAATCGTGAAGCCGGCCGCCGAGATCGCAAACAGCAGCCGAGTGCCGAAAGCGCGCGACAGGAATCCCGACAGCGGGATCGCGATCACTTCGGCGATCAGATAGGCGGTCTGAACCCAGGAGACCTCGCTCGAGCTCGCCGACAGGCCGGCCTGGATTTCGCTCAAGGACGCCGAGACGATCTGGATGTCCAAGATCGACATGAACATCCCGAACACCATGATGATGAAGGCGATCATCCGCTTCGGCGCAATCCGCTCCGAATCGGCGGCCGCCATCATGGCAGGTGAAGCAGTGGTGGCGTTCGCCATGGTCTGACCTCGCAGCGCCGGGCCGCGCGCTTACTGCGGATGGACCATGGTTGGATCGTCGAGATCGATCTCGCTGTCGGCGTCGGCGGCACCCTTGTTGGTGTCGACCGTCGCGTAGACCGACATGCCGGCGCGGAGCAGGTTCTGCTTGGCAACCGCCTTCGGCACGCGGATGCGGACCGGCACGCGCTGCACGATCTTGGTGAAGTTGCCTGTGGCGTTGTCAGGCGGCAGCAGCGTGAACACCGAGCCGGAGCCCGCCGCGATGCTGTCGACGACGCCGGAGAACTTGCGCATGCCGTAGGCATCGACCTTGATCGTCACCGGCTGTCCGGGACGGATGCGCTTGAGCTGGGTTTCCTTGAAATTGGCGTCGATATAGACGTCGTCGAGCGGCACGACATTGCCGAGGCGCTGGCCGACGGCAACGAAGTCGCCGGCGCTGACGAGGCGGTTGGAGAAGATGCCGTCCACCGGCGCGCGCACCGCGGTGAAGGCGAGATCGCGCTCGGCCTTGGCGAGCGTGGTCTTGAGCTCGGCGAGCTGCGCCTGGGCTTCGGCCTGCTGCGCCTTGGCGACATCGACATTGCTCACCGCAACGTCGTAGGCGGCCTGAGCGGCCTTGACCGCGGCGGCGCCCTGGTCGCGACCGGCCTCCGAGGTTTCGAAGGTCGCGCGCGAGGCAAAGCCCTTGTTGCTCAGCGCCTGCTGGCGCTCATAGTCGAGATCGGCGCGCTTGAGGCCCGCCTCGGCAGAGACGAGCTGCGCCTTGGCCTGCGCGACCTGGCTGTCGAGCGCCGCGACCTGGCGGCCGATGCGGTCGATGGTGGCCTGCTGGGTCGCGATCCGGGTCGCAGCCGCGTCGACCGCGATCTTGTAGTCGCCGTCGTCGATGCGCAGCACGGTATCGCCGGCATGCACCAGCGTGTTGTCTCGGGCCAGGATCGAGGAGATATGGCCGGCCACGCGCGCGCCCAGCATGGTGTTGTTGGCGCGAACATAAGCGTCGTCGGTGGAAACGAAGAAGCGGCCGACCAGCGTGTAGTAGCCGGCATAGCTTGCCGCCGCGAGCGCCAGCACGAGGCCGATGCCCATCATGACGAATTTGCGCTTGCCGGATTTCGGCGCGGCAGCGGCGGGTGCGGTCGGAGCCGGCTTGTCGGTCACGGGCTTCTCCGGCGCCTCGCCGGTGCGGCGCTTGGTTTCTTCAGCCCCATGAGAGCGCAGCTGCTCGGCGAGCACTGCGGACGGCCCGGTCGCAGCTTCACCGTCCGCTGTCGTCGTCTCCACCGCTTCCTGGCGAAGGACGCGCGCAGCCTGGTCTCTCGATGTGGCCATAAAGGCCTCCCCAATAAAAACGCGGCCCGGGGCAGCCGTCGCACGGCCGCTGTCCCGCTCGCCCATCCCGAATATCATTGACCGAACGGTTCGGTCAATATACTTAATGTTCCCGAGCTGACCCTACTGGCCGAATCCTCTATTTGGATTTCATGGACCGAGCACCGACCCAAAACCTTTCGAGACGCTAAACCAATGGTTGCAGCAAACCGCGAACAATTGCACGCCCTCCCGGACGAGGACAGCTCCAAGCGGCGCCAGATCCTTGCCGGCGCCCGCAAGGTGTTCATGGATCTGGGCTTCGACGGGGCCAGCATGGGCGAGATCGCGCGCGCGGCCGGGGTCTCCAAGGGCACGCTCTACGTCTACTTCGCCGACAAGAGTGCGCTGTTCGAAGCGATCCTCGAGGAGGAAGCGCTCCAGCACGGCCAGGTCGTGTTCAATTTCGACCCCGCGCGCGACGCCGAGACCACGCTGAGGGATTTCGGCGCGGCCTATCTTCATCTGCTCTGCCGGCCCGGCGGCGGATCGGCGATCCGCACCGTGATGGCGATTGCCGAACGCATGCCCGACGTCGGCCGACGCTATTATTTCCGGGTGCTGGACAAGACCATCGGCCGGCTATCCGAATATCTCAAAGCCCATGTCGCCCCCGGCGATCTCGCGATCGATGATTGCGACCTTGCCGCCTCGCAGTTCATGGAACTGTGCAAGGCCTCACTCTTTCTGCCTTTCGTCTTCCAGGCCGCGCCGCCGCCGTCGGAACAGCGCATGATGGAAGTGATCGACAGCGCGACGCGGATGTTCCTGGCCGCGTACAAGGCGAAGTAGCGGCGGCAGGCCACGCGTTGCGCATGCGGTTCGCGCTGCATTATATTGAACGCCATGTCCCGTGATCTTCGCCCGCCGGTCGATATCCTCCATTATGAGATCGTCCAGGAACAGGCCTCAGCGCTTGGACGAATGGGCCGCACGCTCGAACAGGCCCTCGCGGAATTGCGCGCATTCGATGCCACGCACGCGCGCCCGGAGATACCGGCCTCGCTGCAGCCGGCCCGGCGCAAGCTGGTGATGGCCGCCGGCCAGGCGCTCTGGATGTTCGTGGTGCAACGTGAAGCGACCGGCCTGCGCGACAGCCGCCACATCATGCGGACCTACAACGTCCCGGCCGAGGTGCAGCTATGCATGGGGTTGGCGCCGTCGACGGATGTCGGAAAACGCAGGTCATGATCACCGCCGGTCGCCACCGCGCACTTGTGCAAGATGCCTGGAGCGAGCTGGCCGTCCGCACCGCGATTGCAGATATCGTTGCCGATGCCATCGCTGATTTCGATCCCGAGACGTTTTGGCCCGGTCACCCCGGCGACGACGGGGTGGGAGACGGCAACCCCAGCTTCTACTTTGGCGCGGCCGGGGTCATCTGGGCGCTCGATTATTTGCATCGTGTCGGCGCCAGCCCTGCCGCAAAGGACTTTCGTGCGGTCCTGCCAAAACTCCTCGAACGGACAACCGCAGGGTTTGAGAGGGTTTCGCCGGCCGGCTATGCCAAGCACGGCTCGCTGCTATTTGGCGACATGGGAGCCGCACTTCTCGCCATGCGCCTTGATCCCACGCCAGGCTTGGCCGATCTCGTCCATGCGCGCGCCGAAGCCAATACCGAACTCCCGATCCGTGAACTGATGTGGGGCATGCCCGGATCCATGCTGGCTGCGATCCACATGGCCGAGATGACACGGGAGCCGCGATGGCGTGGCCTGTTCGAAACGCAAGCGGCCCGGCTGTTGGATGATCTGGAGGAAACGCCGCAAGGGCGGCTCTGGACCCAGGATCTGTACGGCGCCAAGGACCGCTGGCTCGGGCCTGTGCATGGCTTCGCCGGCAACATCATCCCGTTGCTGCGTGGATGGGACTGGTTGACGCCGGCACAGCAGGCGCAATTGGCCGATGTTGTGCCGCAGACCTTGGCCGCGAATGCTTGGTCGTCCGAGCTCGGAACCAATTGGGGCGCGAGAAGCAAGCGCGAGACGCCACCGACTTTGTGTCAGCACTGCCACGGCGCCCCCGGCATGGTGACGACATTTGCCGACGCGCCGTTCGCGACGCCGGACTTTGACGTACTTCTGCTGGATGCCGGCCGGTTGGCCTGGACCGCCGGACCGCTGACCAAGGGTTCGAACCTGTGCCACGGCACCGGCGGGAACGGCTACGCATTCCTCAAGCTTTACCGCCGCACGAACGATCCGGTCTGGCTCGACCGTGCACGCCAATTCGCCATGACGGCCATTGTGCAATATCGCGGCGCCAAGACCGTCGTTGACCGCGGACGCTATTCGCTTTGGACCGGCGACGTCGGCCTGGCGATCTACCTCTGGGACTGTATCACCGCGGAGCCGCGCTTCCCGACAGTCGACGTGTTCTGACCCGAAGTGTGGTCGCTCGCGGTGCAGGGCTACGCCCCGGCGGGATCGATTGCACCTGCGGATGCGTGAGATAGCCGACGATGTCGGCGGGCATTCTGGAATGTGTCCGTCTAATCGTCCGAGAACTCGTCTTCCTCGTTGATCTTCTCGTGCTTGCTCTTGCGCGCACCGAGCGCGCCGGTCACGGAGGGATCGCGATTGCTCGCATACGGATTGCGCCGCTGCGCCCGCGCGGCGACCTCTTCGCCGGAGACTGCGGCCGGCTGGCAGATCAGGCGGCGGCTGGCGCGGCGCATCAGGTCGACGTGGATGTGATCGTAGTGATAGACGTTCGAGCCCGGCGCGAGCACGGTGGTGAAATGCGCGCACGCGCCGGATTGTACGTCGCGCAAGAATCCCTGCTCTTCCGGCATGCCGCGCCAGCCGTCCTTCACGCTGATGCGGCGGCCATCGGCGAGCACGAAGGCGGCGACGTCGAGCGCATTGCCGAAGGCGTGCTCGGAGATATGGGCGCTCGGGTTACCGTTCATGCCGCGGCAGGAATAGGCGGAGATCTGCTTGATCTCGACCACGCGGGCGCCGAACCAGCGCATCGCCGAAGGCTGCACGCTGTCGGCAAACCAGCGGTCGAGCTCGGAGACGATCGGACAGGCCAGCGTCGCCGGCGGCTTCACCGCGACCGGACCGACCGCGGTGACGGGATTGCCCTGCGCCGGACCGAGACGCGGCAGCGGCTGCTGTGCGGGGGCCTGCGAATAAGGCGCCGGACCGGGCTGCCGCGCCGGATAGCTCGGCGCATTCATGTAGCGCGCGGCACCCGCGGCGTCGGTGCCCTCGGGCGGCAGGTCGATCTCGTCTTCCTGCGGCGCCACGCCGGGCGCGCTGAGCGACACCGGGCCGGAGGACGCGCCATAGCCGGAGGGCTGGCGCACCGCGTTCTCGGGATAGTTCGACCGCTGCGGATAGCCAGCCGCCGGATAATTCGATTGCGGCTGCGTCACCGGCCAGCGCGGCTGGTTGCCGACATTGCCGGGCGGGCGCAGCTCCTCATCGGCGAAACCGTAGCTGCTCGCCCCCTCGCCGATGGCGGCGACCTTCAGCGGAAACTCGGCGCCGCACATGCCGGGGCCGGAGATCGGCTCGATCCGGACGATGTCGGCGCTCTCTTTCACGGCGCCCGATTTCAGGCACGCCGCTTCTGCCTCGGCCCGCCACGGTTCGCGTTCGGCCTGGAACAAGCCGCGTCCGCAACCCGCGAGCGAAACAAGGACGATGGAGCCGACGAGATACAAACGAACTCCGCGCGTCATGCGCGCACGTTCGGTGAATTTACTTAAAGACTCTTCAACGTGTCGATTTCAGCTTTCCTTTACCATGACGCGTCCGCGGCCGCAGGCGAACGACAACGAGGCTGACTTTTTTCGGCGGTGAGTTTTTGTTAACCATAATGATTGCGCGCGAGGCGGCGCGCAGAGGGAGCGAGCCCAAGCGGGATCTCAGGAGCAACGTCATGACGTTCGTCGGGAGACTGAGCGTTGTCACCGCGTACCTTGCCATGGCCTTTGTCGGCGCCATCGTGCTCGGCATGATCTAGCAGCGTCCACCGACCGCATCACGGGCCTGCCCGGCTGAAGCCAGATTGTCTGGCCGCCGGGCGTTTTGCGTTGCTCAGAAATTCGAACGGTTCGATCCGGTGATGCCACCAGTCTTGAAATCGCGCTGCAGATCAGCAGCGTTGCGCTGTCTCACCCAGGCAGCCGTTGTGAGGTCCATCACAGATGGGCGGAGGCATTGGGCATAGGGTCGAACCACATCCGGTCCACGACAGACTTCAGTCCATATCGGGACCACGCCATTTCGGAGGTTGTCATGAACAAGCTCACCATCGCCGCCACCGCCGTCTTCCTCGCATCAACTGCCGTCGCACATGCCGGCAATTCGCTCTCGTTCCAGATCGAAGGCCAGCGCATCCGCATCGAGACGCCGCGCAACTGCGCCTCGCTCGATTGCGTCACCATCGTGGCGCCGGGCCTGTCGAACAAGCCGATCAAGCTGAATGACATCAACCTCAACGGCTTTGGCGGCTCCAAGGACGATGACGACACCACGCCGTCGACGACGACCGCGCAGCCCGCGCCGGCTCCGGTGCAGCAGCAGCCCGTGGCGCCCGCGCCGATGCAGGCCACCGCGCCAGTCGCACCCGCTGCCGCTGCCCCCGCCACGACCGTTGCCACCGCGCCATCTGTCGACACGACCACGCAGCCTGCGCCGGGTGCCGCTCCTGCTCCGGTCGCCGCTGCTCCCGCTTATGCGCCGGCTCCGGCACCTGCTCCGGCTCCCGTCGCGCCCGTGCAGGCCGCGAACACGCCGCTCGGCGTGTGGGCGACCGAAGAGAACAAGGGCAACGTCCGCGTCGAGCAGTGCGGCACCAACCTCTGCGGCTATGCCGAGAAGAGCAATGAGCGGATCCTGATCAACATGAAGCCCGACGGCGCCAAGTGGAGCGGCCGCATCCACGATCCCGACTCCGGCCGCAACTACGACTCGACGATCGCGATGAAGGGTCCCAACGCGATGCGTGTGCAGGGCTGCGCCTTCGGCGGCATGTTCTGCGGCGGCCAGACCTGGAAGCGGGTGGGCTGACGCCGACGGCCTCGCCGCCGGCAAACGTTCTTGTTCCCAAGATGGCGCCACGTCCCTGACACCGGGACGTGGCGTTTGAACGTTCGCCCGTCCCGTGCAACAGACGTTCATCCGCCATTCAGCCAGTTCCGGCTGATATCGGCCGATCTCGCCTCTTGTTCTCACCGGGACCTCATTCGTGACTTTGATGGTGGCTTGGCGCCGCGTCGTGCTTGCTTTGCCGCTGCTGGCGCTGCCGCTGGCCGGCGCCGACAGGGCGTGCGCATCCGACGCAATCGAGCTCGCGCAAGCCCAGGCACAAGCGCAGCCGCAGGCACAACCGGCGCCTGCCCCCTCCCCCACGCCATCGGCCTCGCCTGCGCCGGCCGGCGATGCGCAGCCCGCCACTGTGGAGCCGATCGGCAACGTCGCGACGGTGACGGGGATCGCGACCGTGATCCGCGACAAGAACTCCTATCCGCTGAAGGTGCGCGACGACATTTATCTCAACGACGTCGTGCAGACGTCCTCGAACTCCTCGCTCGGCATCACCTTCAACGACGCAACCACGTTCAATCTCTCCGCCGGCTCAAAGATCACCATCGACAATTACGTCTATGAGGACGGCGGCAAGCAGAACTCGGCGATCTACGACATCGGCAAGGGCACGGTCGCCTTCGTCGCGGCGGCGGTGGCGAAGACCGGCGACATGAAGATCGCAACGCCGACTGCAACGCTCGGCATTCGCGGCACCACCGGCGTGGTCGACGTGCCTGAGAACGCGACCGCGAACACTGCGAATAACGTCAACATCAAACTCTATCCCGACGCCGACGGCCGGGTCGGCCATATCGATGTCAACGACCGCACCAGCGGCACGCGGCTCGGCGCGCTGACGCAAGCCGCGAGCGGCTTTGCGATCCGGCCGGGTGCGGCCGGCCGGGGCGGCATGCGCTTTGCCGCGGTGCCGATCACGATCCCACCGCAGCAGATCGCGCGCGACCGCGGCTTCGTCAGCCAGGTGCACGCGGCGCAGACCACCGGCCGCCAGATCGTCACCGAGCAGCGCGACTTCCGCCGCGCCAATCCGGCCGCGATCAGCCGCATTCCGCGACCGGCGCAGCCGCCGCAGCAACAGCAATTGCGTCCGAACACGGCGCCGAACCAGCAGCCGCAGCGGCCGAACGGCCAGCCCGGTCAGAACAACCGTCCGGGCACGCAACAGCCGCAGCGTCCGGGACAAGGCGGCGCGACCCAGCCGCGTCCCGGACAAGGCACGCAGCCCGGCGGCGCGCCGCAGACGCAGCCACAGCGCAGCGGACAATCTCCGCGAGCGCCCGGCGCGATCGCGCCCCGGCCGGGCACGACGCCACAGCCGCAAACGCCGCGCACCGGATTGCAGCCCGGCATGCAGCCGCAACAAGGCGCGGCACCGCGCCAGCCCGGCCTGCAGCAGCACCTGCCCGCCGCGCAACGCCCCGCAGCGCCGCGCAAGCCTGCGCAGGCACCGAAGGAAAAGAGGAAGCGGTGACCTTTCTTCCTTCTCCCCTTGTGGGAGAAGGTGGCGCGCAGCGCCGGATGAGGGGTTCTATCCGCGCACACGACTGGCAGAGACGCACGCGGAGAGAGACCCCTCACCCGGCTTTGCTTCGCAAAGCCACCCTCTCCCACAAGGGGCGAGGGTGCACCGTCAACGCCGGGCGAGCTGAAGAGAAGCGCTCACGCCTCGCCGCGCAGCCAGGCCCGCACCTTTTGCAGCAGGCCCTGACGCAGCTCATCGACGGAGGCAGCCTCGGCGGGCGTCAGGGTCTGCAAGGCCCCGTCGATATCGTCGGCCGCGAGCGTCGGCTCCGGCGCGGGTGACGATGCGAGGCCGGCCGCGGCGATCGCGATCGGGCCAACCTGGGTGAGGAAGGCGCGCTCGTATTCGCGCGACAGGCGCGCGAGCGCGTCGTCCAGCGTCAGCCAGTCGACGGCCTTGATGTCGTTCATGAGCTTGCGGACGGGACCGGCCCCGGCCTCCATCCGCCAGAAATGCACGATCTTGATGGGGCCGCCGGACTGGTAGGCGATCGTGCCCAGAAACTCTTGCACGACCACGTCGTGGCCGGTCTCCTCCAACACCTCGCGATGCGCGGCTTGCTTCGGCGTCTCGCCATCGTCGAGCTTGCCCTTGGGCAAAACCCATTCATTGCGCTTGCGTTGGCGCACAACCGCAATCAGCGGCGTGTCGCCACGCCGCAGCACAATACCACCCGCCGCCATCACCGGCGCCCGCGCCATCACAAGATCCGTGTCGATCGAATTGTCCCAGCGGACGATATAGGCGGCCGAGACGGCGGATTGAAGGCTAGTTTTTCCTTAGCAGCGCTTGACCGGCGCGGATGCGCGTCCCCTCAGTGATACCGTCGCAGAACGAAAAATCACCGGGCGCCAGGATGATGATGGTCGACCCGTGCTCGAACCAGCCGAGCTCCTCGCCCTTGGTCACACTGACGTCGCAGGGGAAGTTGACGGGACCGCGTGTCTGCGCATTCAGCACCATGTCGAGGAAATGCAAGCGGATGCTGGCGACCAGGATCGCGGCGACCGGCACCAGCGTCACGGCCTCGCCGGTCGACAAATGCGTGCGGATCACCGCGCGCTCGTTCTTGCAAAACAGCCGCTCGACCCGCTTCAGCGCGATCGGGTTGACGTTCCAGACGTCGCCATGGATCAGCGTGACGCGCTCGATATGCGCATCGAACGGTGCGTGGAAGCGGTGATACATGCTCGAGGTCAGCCGCAGCGTCACGAAGCTTCCGTTGCGGTGCTGCTCGACCAGCGCGGGATCGCCAAGCAGGTCGAGCAGCGAATAGGGCGCGCCCTTGACCTGGAACAGCTCGGTGTCGGCGATACGGCCATGGGCGCCGACAATGCCGTCCGAGGGACTGGCGACCACCGACGGATCCGGATCAAACGGCCGTAGGCCCGGCTTGAGCTCACGGGTGAAGCAGTCGTGCAGACTGCTGAAACGGTCTTTCTTCGCCTCCGACAGATCGAGGTCGGAGAACAGCTTCCACAGCGCGATGGAGCCGTCCCGCACCAGCGGGTTCTCGATCTTGGAGAACCACCCCATGAAGCGGGTCAAGCCTGCGCGGGGGATGCGGTTGGTCAACAGGAAGTTGAGGTCTTCCTGCTGGGTGAAAGAGGCGATGAGGGCTTTGACTGTCATGAATCTGTCAGCTCGCAGTATTAGCGCTTGTTGTCATGGAAACGACACTCCCGATTCTCTCATTTTCCGTGGCCGCCGCAGCGTCCGCTGCCGCCGCCTTCCCGAAGCTGAAGGCGCGGATCGAACTGTCCCGCGCCAAGCACCGCTCGCTCGCCGGGCACTCCAAGATGTCGCGCCGGGTGGCAAAGCTGCTGCCGTTCTACGAGTTCGAGGGTGACAAGTATTTCGGCTGCGACGGCGCGCCTGACAATGTGGTGATGCAGCGCAAGGAGGCCTTCTTCCGCCTCGCAGCTCTCTACGCCGATCGCTACCCCAAGGGCCGCGCGATGACGAAGGAAGCGGCCGAGACGATCTCCGACCTGCATTTCACTGAAACCTACCGCGTGCCGTTCCAGTTCTCGCGTCTCGTCCGCGAGCATCTCGGCACCTCGACCTTCATGGAATCGTCGAGCGGCGTTACCGTCACGGATGTCGACGGCAACACCTCCTACGACCTCACCGGGTCCTATGGCGTCAACATCTTCGGCAACGACTTCTACAAGGAATGCATCGAGGGCTCCGAGAAGCGGGCGCACGCGCTCGGCCCGGTGCTCGGCCCCTATCATCCCGTCATCCTCGAGAACGTGCAGCGGCTCTGCCGGATCTCGGGCCTCGACGAAGTCTCGTTCCACATGTCCGGCACCGAAGCGGTGATGCAGGCGGTGCGGCTCGCGCGCTACCATACCAGGCGCACGCATCTGGTTCGCTTCGCCGGCGCCTATCACGGCTGGTGGGGCGACGTGCAGCCCGGCGTCGGCAATCCGATCAATGCGCACGAGACCTACACCCTCGCCGAAATGTCGGAGAAGACGCTGCATGTGCTGCGCACGCGCAAGGACATCGCCTGCGTGCTGGTCAATCCGCTGCAGGGGCTGCATCCAAACGGCAACGCGCCCGGCGATTCCTCGCTGGTCGACAGTTCCCGCGGCGGCAATTTCGACCGCGCGGCCTACACCGAATGGCTGAAGCAGCTGCGCGAGGTCTGCACCGAGCGCGGCATCGTGCTGATCTTCGACGAGGTCTTCGTCGGCTTCCGTCTTGCCGCCGGCGGCGCCCAGGAATATTTTGGCGTCAAGGCCGACATGGTGACCTACGGCAAGAGCCTCGCCGGCGGCCTTCCGGTCGGCGTGGTCTGCGGCAGACGCGAGCTGATGCGCCGCTTCCGCGACGACCGTCCCGCCGACATCTGCTTCGCCCGCGGCACCTTCAACTCGCATCCCTATGTCATGACGGCGATGGACGAGTTTCTGAGCCGGCTCGCCAGCCCGAACTTCCGCGCCATCTATGACGGGCTGGACGCGACCTGGAACGGCCGCGCGCAAAAACTCAACCAGATGATGACCGACGCCAAGCTGCCGGTGCAGTTCGCAAACTTCTCGTCGATCTGGACGGTGAAATACACCACCCCGTCCCGCTACAACTGGATGCTGCAATATTACCTTCGCGCCGAAGGCCTGTCGCTGAGCTGGGTCGGTACCGGCCGGCTGATCTTCAGCCTGAACTACACCGATGCCGACTTCACTGAGGTCGCCGACCGCTTCGTCCGCGCCGCCGGGAAGATGAAGGCCGACGGCTTCTGGTGGCACGATGGCGCGCTCACCAACAAGAACATCAAGCGGCAGATCCTGAAAGAGATGCTGGCCAAGCGCTTCGGGCGCTGAGGCTAGTTCCTCCAACGCCGTCATGGCCGGGCTTGTCCCGGCCATCCACGCCCTTCTGCACGAAACTTCCAAGACGTGGATGCCCGGGACGAGCCCGGGCATGACGTAACCATCAGACATCGGAGTGGTGGTCAGTGTGCGCAGCGCGTTCAGGCGTGCTGCTCTTCGAGCGTGGGCTCGGAGATGAGGCCCAGCGTGTGCTCGGGGTTGAGGTGCAGGCCGGGGTCCATCAGTTCGCCGCGCATCAAGGCGAGCGGGGCGCTGCGATAGAGCATCAAATCGTGGAAGGGGTCGGTCAGGATCTTGGTCATCCAGACCAGGCCGGTCTCGACGTCGCGGATGAAGAACAGGTGCACGGTGCGGAACAGGAGACCGCCGCCGCCGATCACGAGCCAGATCTTGGCGACCTGCCGCATGAAATCGGTCGCGCTCGCCCAGGGGGTAAACAGGCCGAACAGCGTGGGGTCGACGAACAGCACTAGCGGGGATGCCGCCCAGATCGCCATCAGCACCACCTTGCGCTGAAGGTTGTAGCCGACCTTAATGTCTTCCTTGTACTCATGCGTCGCCTGGTTGATGTGGTCGTAATCATGCGGCTCGAAGAAGAAGTGACCGGCCTGGCGCGAGGTCATCGAGACCAGCCAGCCGACCAGCGCCGAGATCATGGGATCGACGAACAGCCAGAGATAGGCAAAGAGAAAGCTCAGCGCGCTGACGAAGTGCAGGCTCTGATTGATGCGGCTGTGGTGATAGTAGCGATGGTCGTCCCAGCGCTGGATCCGCAGCTGCTCGATATAATTCTTGATCATGCTCTCCCCCAAAATGCTTTCGGGTTCAGGATTTAAAGGGATTCGATGTAGGCCGTGTGACATCATGATTTTGTCATGTGACGATGCAGCGACGCGATGACGCACGCGAACGCGTGAGCGGCGGATCGCGCCGCCGCCCTGACGCAGCCTTGCTCAGGCTGCCTTGGCGACGTCGACCTTGCGGAAGCGCACCAGCGAGAAATGACCGAGCGGCGGAATCAGGCGGCGCTCGGCAAGCTCGATGCCCTTGGCGCCGGCAAGCCACTTGGCATAACGCGACCAGGCGAACTCGGCGGTGCGGAAGCCGAGCGGACGCACCACCGGCTGGAGCTTCTGCTCGATGAATCGGCGCATGCCGGTATCGGCGCTGACGCGGGTGAGGATGATCAGCTCGCCGCCCGGACGCAGCACGCGGGCGAATTCATCGAGCGCGACTTCCGGATTCGGCACTGCGGTGACGACATACTGCGCCATCACGACGTCGAAGGAATTGTCGGGGAATTCGAGCTTCTCGGCGTCCATCACCGCGAGGCCTTCGACGTTCTTCAGGTTGCCCTCGGTGACGCGCTGGCGTGCCTTGTCGAGCATCGCTTCCGAAATGTCGGTGCCGAAGATGCGCAAGTTCGGGGCATAAAGCGGCAGCGAAATGCCGGTGCCGACGCCGACCTCGAGCACGCGGCCGCCGATCTTGTTGGTGGCTGCGATCGCGGCCTGACGGCCCTTGGCGAACACGCCGCCGAACACGAGATCGTAGACCGGCGCCCAGCGATCATAGGCCTGCTCGACCGTGCCGCGGGTGAGGTCGAGCTGCTGGGTGCCGTCAAGGTTCATGATCTTAGCCATCGATGAGGTTCTCGCTGTGGGTCAAAATATGGATCAGCCGCGCACCGGCCGCCGCGCCATGCGAGGCGAGGCGCGCAGGATGCGGCTGGGCTGGAGTGAGGTGAGATTGCCGACGAACTGGCGCGCGCTGTTCTCCCAGGAACGCTCCAGCGCGAAGTTGCGGCAGGTCTCGCGCGACATGGTGAGTGCGCGCAAGCAGGCGGCGCGCAGATCGTTGTCGATCGCGCCGATCGGATGATCGGCGATGACGTCCTTCGGTCCCGTCACCGGAAACGCCGCAACCGGCGTGCCGCAGGCGAGCGCTTCGAGCTGCACCACGCCGAACGTGTCGGTGAGACTCGGGAACACGAAGACGTCGGCGGCGGCGAGATGCGCGGTCAGATCCGCGCCCTTCTTCTCACCGAGGAAGACGACATCAGGATATTTCTTCTCGAGCGCCGCCTTCTGCGGGCCGTCGCCGACGACGACCTTGGTGCCGGGCAGATCGAGCGCGAGGAACGCCTCGAGATTCTTCTCCACCGCAACGCGGCCCATGGTCATGAAGATCCGGCCCGGCAGGTCGAGCCTGGCCGGAGCGTCCGGATGAAACAGCTCGGTGTTGACGCCGCGCCCCCAGAAGCCGAGCCGCTTGAAGCCGCGCCCCGACAGCTCCTGCCGCAGCGACGGCGTCGCCACCATGGTCATGGCGGCGGCATCGTGGAAGTGGCGCAGCACGGCATAGCCGACGGCGTCCGGGATGCCGGTCCGCACCGAGACGTATTCCGGAAAACGCGTCGTGTAGGACGTGGTGAAGGCGAGACCGTTGCGGCGGCAATAGGCGCGCGCCGCCCAGCCGATCGGGCCTTCGGTTGCGATATGCAGCGCTTCGGGCGCGGCCTTCTCGATTCGCCGCGCGATCTCCTTGCCCGTCGGTAGCGCGATGCGCAGGCCCGGATAGGTCGGCAGCGGCCACGACCGGAAGCCGTCCGGCGTCAGGAAGTCGATCTCGACGTCGAGGGCCTTGGCGGCGGCCGCCAGCGAGGTCAGCGTCCGGACCACACCGTTGACCTGCGGATGCCAGGCGTCAGTCGCGATTAATACCCGCATGGGGAAATCCCGAGAGTTTGATGATTCTCGGCTTAGGACCATCAACCACGGATATTTCAGGCGTGTGACGTCACATAAGTGTCGGCGCGCTGTTTTGTTCGTTAACAGCCCGGCCGGGCCACGAAACTGTCATGAAACAATCCTTGCCGCGACGAAACCGTTTTCGGTTTTCCGTGCAAACGTCCCGAAACTTCTTGTCGTTAGTGATTGACGCAACGGAGCACCGAAACGGTGCCGGGGTGACCAAGAAACACCACGCAGACAGGGGCGACCAATGTTCAATCTGGACACGTTCAAGACGTTTTCGCGCGCCGTTGCCGTCAGTGCAGTGGCTGTGACCGCAATCGCATTTGCCGGCCCCGCCAAAGCCGCGCCCGTGCAGCTCTTCCCGTTCTTCCAGCCGCTGCCGACGATGACTGCGCCGCAGCCGCTTCAGCCGTACCAGCCCTATCAGGCGCCGACCTATCAGACCGCACCGTCCGAGGATCAGGACGCGGTCGAGACGCCGGCCCGCTTCCGCCGCCAGACCGTCAGCTACGCAACACGTGAAGCCCCGGGCACCATCATCATCGATACGCCCAACACCTATCTTTATTACGTGCTCGGCAACGGCCAGGCGATCCGCTACGGCATCGGCGTGGGCCGCGATGGTTTCACCTGGTCCGGCACGCAGTCGGTGACCAAGAAAGCCGAGTGGCCGGACTGGACGCCGCCGCCGGAAATGATTCAGCGCCAGCCCTATCTGCCGCGCCACATGGCCGGCGGCCCCGGCAACCCGCTCGGCGCCCGCGCCATGTATCTCGGCGGCACCGTCTACCGCATCCACGGCACCAACGCCCCCGACACGATCGGCAAGCACGTCTCCTCCGGCTGCATCCGCCTGACCAACGACGACGTCTCCGACCTCTACGCCCGCGTCAACGTCGGCACCAAGGTGATCGTGCTGCCGATGACCGAGCGGAGAGCGGAGCTTCGGTAGCGCCACGCGGTAAGCGACAGGACATTGTGACGCAAACGGCCCCGGAACTGACCGGGGCCGTTTTCGTTTGCAACGAGCACGCCTGGTCACCCCAAGTGGAGGCGCAGATGCAATCACGCCTGCAGACATCGCGCGACACATGGCTGCCCCCGATCGCCGCCGTGGGAGCATTGACGCTGCTCCTCTCCGCGTCCTCCTCGCTCGCGCAACAGCCGGCGAGCGATGATGCAGCCCAACAGGCTTTCAACAATTCCTGCCGCACCTGCCATTCGGTGAAGGAAGGCGACAATCGCCTCGGTCCCAACCTCAACAAGATCATCGGACGCAAGGCCGGTTCGCTGCCGAACTACAACTACTCTCCGTCGATGAAGGAAGCCGGCTTCGTCTGGGACCAGGACAAACTCGTCCGTTTCATGGTCAAGCCGGACGAGGTCGTCCCGGGCAACAAGATGCAGCCCTATGGCGGCGTCTCGCCTGACGAAGCGGCCAAGGTGGTTTCCTATCTGCAGTCGGCGTCGGACTCACGCTAAAGATCCGATCGGCGGGTCCGCCGCGGCCGCAACCGACAATTGCCTCGCCACGGTCAGCGTGATTTGTTGGGTCGACGAGGAATAATGGGATGAACAAGAGCACTCTCGAATACCGTGACAGTGTTGCCGAGCTTCGCGGCGTCTTGGTCGCTGATGGTTCACCTGCCGCGAAGCGCCCCGGCATAATCCTGTTCCCCGACGCGCGCGGCATCGGCACGCATGCGACTGCGCAGGCGGAACAATTGGCGAGGCTCGGCTTCGTCGTGCTCGTGGCCGATCTCTATGGCGGCGGCAAAACGGCGCCCGACGTGCCGCAGGCGATCGTACTCATGAATGCGTTGCGTGCCGACACCACGCGCTGGCGCGAACGCGCAGACGCCGCGCGTCTGGCGCTGATGCAGCAGACGACGGTCGATGCAGGAAAGCTCGCAGCCATCGGATATTGCTTCGGCGGCACGACGGCCCTCGAGCTGGCGCGGACCGGCGCCGATCTTGCAGCCGTCGTGAGCTTTCACGGCGGGCTCGCCAGCGAACGGCCCGAAGACGCGGCCAACATCAGGGGCTCGGTGCTGGTCTGTCACGGCGCGGCCGACGCACTGGTGTCGCCGACGCAGCTCGCGAGCTTCGAAGACATCATGAGCAGGACATCCGTGGACTGGCAGGTCCATGTCCATGGCGGCGCCGCACACGGCTTCACCAATCCCGAGCTCATAGACATGGCGCTTCCGAACCATGCCTATCACGAGGCCGCCGACCGGCGCTCCTGGGCTGCCATGCTCGGCCTGTTCGAGGACGTCTTTGGGATGAGGCTGCGCTAGACGATCCCGATGGACATCGACCGGATATGACAGCCGCTCCCGCCGCCGACCTCGCGATCAGACGGCGTCCGGCACTTACCCGACGGCGCCCCGCCGCCCCGAGATCAGTCTCAGCCACGCCGCCGCGTGAAACGCGCTCATCAGCAGATACATCGGCACCATCCCGCCGAGCATCGGGCCGTGCCCGGCGGCGCAGAGCATGTCCGCCGGACCACCGCCGAGAACCGCCGTCAGCAGGGCCATGACCGCGAAGGTCGGGGTAGCCGCAAGACCCAGCCATCTGGCGAGGTGGGATGCGGCCACCACCTCTCCGCCAGCACGGCCGGCGTCGGCAGCCGCGCCGGCGGGATGGGCCTCGGTCACTGCGCGCCCTTCTCGCGAAGCGCCTTTTCTCCGGCATCGGACACCTCGACCCACTTCTTGTCGGGCGCGCTACCGTCCTCGTAGCTGTCGTGCCAGTTCCACCATTTGTAGGTCGGCGTCTGCGGATAGCCGGCCGGCGAATCCTCCCAGACCTCCTGGCGGCCGAGCGGGGTGATGTCGAGGTAGTTCCAGGTGCCGCCCATCTGCTCGTCGCCGCGGCTCTTGATCAGATAGGTACGGAAGATCCGCCCGCCGTCGCGGTAGAACACGTTGGTCCCGTGCCATTCGCCGACACCGAAATCGGCATCAAAACTGTCGGTGATGGTGACCCACGGGATGTTCCAGCCCATCCGCGCCTTCAGCCGCGCGATATCCGGCTGCGGGGCGCGCGAGGCGAACACCAGCGTGGTGTCGCGGGCGTTCAAATGCGCGACATGGGCGACCTGGTCGGCCACCATGGAGCAGCCGCGGCAGGCATGGTCGGGCCAGCCGAACACGCCCGGCTCGAAGAAGGCCCGGTAGAGAATGAGCTGCTTTCGGCCCTGGAACAGATCGAGCAGACTGGCCTTGCCCGAAGGCGTCTCGAATGCGTAGGCTTTGTCGACTTCCATCCACGGCATGCGCCGGCGTTCGGCGGCGAGTGCGTCGCGGGCGCGGGTATGCGCCTTTTCCTTCACGAGCAGTTGCTGACGGGCTGCCTCCCAGTCCTGCGGCGACACCACTGGCGGTGTTTGCATGGCGGGCTGTCCGTTGGTTCCTGCTTTTTCTGCTGATGTCATCATGGCTCTCCAAACTTCTTGCTCACCGCACATTGTCGGCCGTCAACGATTTCTGGCACCGGACGGTTGCGTGGTGGGAGTAACAAGTGTGGCGGGATTTTCATGGAATCGCTGATCACGGCCGCCGCCCGCGCGCTCGAAGCCGGCGATCCGCTCGGCGCCCTGAATCGCGTCGCGCTGCGCAACGATGCGCCCTCGCTGGCGCTGCGCGGCATCGCGATGGCCCAGCTCGGCGATCTCGCGAAAGCCAAGATGCTGCTGCGCAGCGCTGCGCGCGCGTTCGGGCCGAGGGAGGCGGTCGCGCGCGCCAGATGCGTGGTGGCCGAGGCCGAGATCGCGCTCGTCTCGCGCGACCTGAGCTGGCCGGCGCCGTCGCTCGCAAGCGCGCGGGCGACGCTCGCAAGCCATGGCGATCTCGCCAATGCCGCCCATGCCGGCCATATCGAGGCCCGCCGTCTTCTCCTGCTCGGACGGGTCGACGAGGCCGAGCGCACGCTGGCCGAGATCGGCGTCTCCCCGCTTCCGCCCGCCTCTCTCGTCGTTCGCGAGCTCGTGGTTGCCGGCATCGCCATCAGGCGGTTGAAAACAAGAGAGGCGCGCGCAGCCCTCGACCGCGCCGGCAAGGCAGCGCGGCTGGCCAAAATCCCGGCGCTCGTCGCCGAGGTCGACGCAGCGAGCCTGATCCTGAGCACGCCAGCGGCGCGCCTGATCGCGCGCGGCAGCGAACACCCGCTGCTGCTCGGCGAGGTCGAGAGACTGGCGACCTCGGCAGCGCTGGTCGTCGACACCTTCCATCATGTCGTGCGCAGGCAAGGCACGGCCGTGTCGCTCGGAACGCGGCCCGTGCTGTTCGCGCTCGCCCGCCTGCTGGCGCAGGCATGGCCTGCGGATGTCTCGCGCGAGGCATTGATATCAGGCGCGTTCCAGGCCAGGCACGTCGACGAATCGCACCGCGCGCGACTGCGCGTCGAGATCGGGCGGCTGCGCACCCAGCTCAAGCCGCTGGCCGGGATCAGCGCGACCCGGCAGGGTTTTGAGCTGGCGCCGCGCAGGACGCGCGACGTCATCGTGCTGGCCCGGCCCGTCGAGGAGAAGCACGCCGCGGTCCTCGCCATTCTCGCCGACGGCGAGCCGTGGTCGAGCTCGGCGCTCGCGCTTGCGCTTGGCATGAGCGCGCGCACGGTGCAGCGCGCACTCGAAGAGCTGGCGCGATCGAACAAGGTGCAGTCGTTCGGACACGGCAGGGCGCGCCGCTGGATGACCCCGCCCGTCCCCGGATTCCCGACAGGCTTGTTACTCCCGGGACCGCTATTAAAGGCTTAGGTTGGTCGCATCACAGGGATCGAGCAGATGAAACGTTCCGCCGCAGAGATCGTCAAGGAGTACGGGCCGTTTCCGGGCGTCGAGGCCGTGCATGGCGTCACGTATGACGGCACCCATGTCTGGTTCGCATCGGGCGACAAATTGAATGGCCTCGATCCGGCCAACGGCAAGATCGCGCGCTCGCTCGATGTCGCCGCACATGCGGGCACGGCGTTCGACGGCCGCCACCTGTTCCAGATCGCGGAGGACCGCATCCAGAAGATCGACGCTGCGACAGGCAAGGTGCTCACCACGATCCCCGCGCCCGGCGGTGGTGGCGATTCCGGGTTGGCCTGGGCCGAAGGCTCGCTCTGGGTCGGTCAATATCGCGAGCGCAAGATCCATCAGATCGATCCGGACACCGGCACGGTGCTTCGCACCATCGAGAGCAAGCGCTTCGTGACCGGGGTCACCTGGGTCGACGGCGAGCTCTGGCATGGCACCTGGGAAGGTGAGGACAGCGACATCAGGCGGATCGACCCTGAAACGGGCAAGGTGCTCGAGCAGCTCGACCTGCCGGCCGGGACGATGGTTTCAGGATTGGAATCCGACGGCGGCGATCGCCTGTTCTGCGGCGGCGGCGCCGCCGGCAAGGTGAGAGCGGTCCGCCGTCCCAGGCGCAGTTAGCTGTGCACTGAGGGCCTGGATCGACGGAAACAGCCGTTAACCGATTTGCCGCAATTCCACCCCATCGGTGCGCTCTAGCGCCCTGCTCGCCTGCCCTGTAAAATCCCCGTCGGGGCGGCTTGGGGGATCGATGCGACTAACCTTGAACTTGAAGACTGTCCTGATCGCCGTTGTGGTGCTAGCTGCGTCGTTTTTCATCAGCCTGAAGGCGATGGACTTGCTGTCGCCGCGCGCGACCAATTCGGCGCCGCCGGTCGCGCAACTGCCGCCGCTGCCGCCAGTGTCCAAGAGCTCGATCGTGGTGGCGCCCGTGGCGATCGCGCTGTCGGCGATCCGGGACCAGGCCGAGAAGGCATCACCGCGCAACTTCGCCGGCAAGGCCGAAAATCCGATCTCGCAGATCCTGCAGGACGCCGATATCGGCTGGGCCGCCGTCCGCGGGCCGATGTCGGCGACCGGCGACAAGGACGTGCTGACGCTGTCGACGCCGATCAGCGGCAAGCTGAACGTGACGGGGTCGCTGTCGGCGAAGGCGACCGGCGCGCTCGGCGATGCACTGGGCAGCGTGCTCGGCGGTGACGCGGCAAAACGCATCGGCGCGGTCAACATCAAGAATTTGAACGCCAGCGCCGAGATCAAGGGCAATGTGGTCGTCACCTCGCGCCCGAAGCTCGCGGCCGCCTGGCACCTCGAGCCGAATTTGGGCGCACAGGTCAATCTCGGCGACACCAACCTCAACGTCGCCGGCGCCAAGGTCAACGTGCCCGCGCAGGTGAAGCCGCTGATCGACAAGACGGTCGGCGATCAGCTCAACGTCGTCTCGGAGCGCATCCGCAACGATCCCAGCCTGCGCGAGAACGCCAAGGTGCAATGGGCCAAGGCCTGCCGCTCGATCCCGCTGCAAGGTAGCGGTTCCTCGGCCGCGCTGCCGCCGCTCTGGCTCGAGATGAAGCCGACCCGCGCGATTGCAGCGCAGCCGCGCGTCGACGCGCAGAACGTGACGCTGCTGCTCGGCCTCGAGGCCGAGACGCGCGTGACGTCGACGCAGACCAAGCCGGACTGCCCGTTCCCCGACAAGATCTCGATCGTGCCGCCGACCGGCACCGGCGTGAACATCGGCGTTCCCATCGACGTGCCCTTCACCGAGATCAACAAGCTGATCGCAGCCCAGATGGTCGGCCACACCTATCCAGAGGACGGCTCCGGTCCGGTCGAGGTCACGGTGAAGAGCGTCAACGTCGTCCCCTCCGGCGAGCGGCTCCTGATCTCGCTGCTGGTGCGCGCCAAGGAGAAGAAGAGCTGGCTCGGGCTCGACGCCGAGGCGACCGTGCACATCTGGGGCCGGCCGATGCTCGACCAGGCGCAGCAGACGCTGCGGCTCGCCGACATCCAGCTCGCGGTGGAGTCCGAGGCGGCGTTCGGCCTGCTCGGCGCGGCGGCCCGCGCGGTGGTGCCTCAAATGCAGCAGGCGCTGGTGCAAAAAGCGACACTCGACCTGAAGCCGATCGCCGCCAACGCGCGCGAGAAGATCGCAGGCGTTATTGCCGACTTCCAGAAGAGCGAGGACGGCGTCAAGGTCGAGGCCAATATCAGCAGCCTCACGCTGGCCGATATCGCCTTCGATTCCAGGACGCTGCGCGTGGTCGCGGAAGCCGGCGGGACACTGAATGTGTATGTGACCAGGCTGTCGGGGATGTAGCGCGCCTTCGCGCACCTGCCCCCGCAGGGCGATCGCGTATGGCATTTTGCACAACCTGAGTGGCGCCTCGTCCTTCGAGACGACCGCTTCGCGGTCTCCTCAGGATGAGGCTTAAGCAACATCGGTGCTCGTCAAAACTACAGCCGCACACTCGGTCCTCATCCTGAGGGCCCGCCAACGGCGGGCGTCTCGAAGGATAGCCACAGGGGAATCACTCCCATGCGACTGCCCTGCCGCGCGCCGCTGGCATTCTCGTCGGAGGGTGCTAAGCTGTTTCTCGATAGCATCGTAGGGGACACGCGAGGACAACATGGAAGCCGGCCTGGTCACGCCTGCGCCGGCACTGGTGCGCTTTTCCGGCATTCAGAAGACCTATGATGGCGAGCATCTCGTGGTGAAGAACCTCGATCTCGACATCAGGAAGGGCGAGTTCATCACCCTGCTCGGCCCCTCGGGCTCGGGCAAGACGACCACGCTGATGATGCTGGCCGGCTTCGAGGTTCCGACCCAGGGCGAGATCTACCTGGCGGACCGGCCGATCAAGAACATGCCGCCGCACCAGCGCGACATCGGCATGGTGTTCCAGAACTATGCTCTGTTTCCGCACCTGACGATCGAGGAGAACGTCGCCTTTCCACTGTCCGTACGCAAGATCAATAAGGCGGAAACGCAAGCGCGCGTCAAAGCGGCGCTGCGCATGATCAAGATGGAAACGCTGGCGCAGCGGCGGCCCGGGCAACTGTCCGGCGGCCAGCAGCAGCGCGTGGCGCTGGCCCGCGCGCTGGTCTTCAACCCGCAGCTCGTGCTGATGGACGAGCCCCTGGGCGCGCTGGACAAGCGCCTGCGCGAGCAGATGCAGCTCGAAATCAAGCAACTGCACGAGACGATGGGCATCACCGTCGTCTACGTCACCCACGACCAGAGCGAAGCGCTCACCATGTCGGACCGCATCGCCGTGTTCAACGACGGCATCGTGCAGCAGATCGACAGGCCCGACGCGCTGTATGAGCATCCGGTCAACAGCTTCGTCGCCAACTTCGTCGGCGAGAGCAACGTGCTGGCCGGCACCGTGGAGACGATCGAGAAGGACTATTGCCGCGTCGCGCTGGCGGCCGGCGGCTCCGTCATGGCCCGTGCGGTCAACGTAGCAGGCGCAGGTGCTTCGACCTCGTTGTCGGTGCGGCCGGAGCGGATCGCCATTATCCCTGATGGCGCCTCCAGCGACGGACCGAACCGGCTGCCGGCCAAGGTGCAGAACACCATCTATCTCGGCGACCACGCGCTGGCCGTGCTCGATGTCTCAGGGAACGCCGAGTTCATGGTCAAGCTTCAGCCGGGGGCGCATGATAGCCTGCGGCATAGCAGCCTAAGACCTGGCGAAAACGTGTTCATCACCTTCCGTCCCGAGGACTGCCTCGCCCTCGATCCCGTCTGATCCCGATGCGAGTGGCACCTGCATCGATCAACCTCAACGCAACGCAGATGAAGAAGGAACAAGGACCATGCTGAAGCGCAAGATTGGCAAGATTGCTCTAGGTTTCGCCGCGGCGTTCAGCGCCAGCGCCGCGCTGGCCACAGTCGCGCAGGCGCGTGACCTCACCGTCGTGTCGTGGGGCGGCGCGTATCAGGATGCCCAGAAGAAGGTCTATTTCGAGCCGTTCAAGAAGGCGGCCGGTGTTGCCATGAACGATGAGTCCTGGGACGGCGGCGTCGGCGTGTTGCGCGCCAAGGTCCAGGGCGGCGCCGCCACCTGGGACCTCGTCCAGGTCGAGAGCGACGAGCTCGCGGTCGGCTGCGAGGAAGGGCTGTTCGAGAAGCTGGACTATTCCAAGATCGGCGGCGAGGCCGCTTACATACCACCGTCGGTCAATCCCTGCGGCGTCGGCGCCATCCTCTACGATTTCGTGCTCGGCTACGACAAGGACAAGCTGAAGGATGCGCCCAAGGGCTGGGCCGACTTCTTCGACACCAAGAAGATTCCGGGCAAGCGCGCCCTGCGTCAGGGCCCGAAGACCACGCTCGAGATCGCCCTCATGGCCGACGGCGTCGCACCGAAGGACGTCTACAAGGTGCTGGCGACCGACGAAGGCGTCGATCGCGCATTCAAGAAACTGGACACCATCAAGGGCGACCTCGTCTGGTGGAAGGCCGGCGCCCAGCCGCCGCAATTGCTCGCCTCCGGCGAGGTGGCGATGACCTCGGTCTACAACGGCCGCATCGACACCGCGAACAAGAACGAGAAGAAGAACTTCGGCATGGTGTGGGATGGCGCGCTCTTCACCCTCGACAGCTGGGTCATCCTGAAGGGCAGCCCGAACAAGGACGCCGCCTACAAGTTCCTGGACTTCGCCGGCAAGGCCGAGAACCAGTCCAAATTGTCGGAGAATATTGCCTACGGCACCTCGAACAAGGACGCCGCCGCGCTGATCCAGCCGGCCGTCCTGAAGGATCTGCCGACCGCGCCCGACAACATCAAGAACGCTGTCGAGATCAACGTCGCCTTCTGGCTCGAGAACATCGACCGCCTGACCGAGCGCTTCAACAAATGGGCCGCGAAATAACGCGCCGGCGAAACGGCGTGCGGCGCGCATTCAGAGCATCTTCGTTGCGGCCATCCTTCGAGACGCCCGCTTTAGGCGGGCTCCTCAGGATGAGGACGGAGTGTGCGGCGGCCATTTCGCAGGAACTGGTGTTGATGAGCCTCATCCTGAGGAGACCGCGAAGCGGTCGTCTCGAAGGACGAGGCGCGCGCTCAGACCGATCGAAGAGGCTCTCCACATGACGGCAACTTCCTTGACCGGCGCCAATGCGTTGACCGAGGTGCCACTCAAGCGCCGATTGCGGCGCGCAGAGCGGACACGCCAGGTCAAGGCATTGGCGCTGGTGCTGCCGCTTCTCGTCTTCCTGCTCTTCACCTTCGCGGGCCCGATCGCCGGCATGCTGTGGCGCGCGATCGATGACCGCGAGGTACGTCAGGCTCTGCCCCAAACCGTCGCGGCTCTCGCCAGCTGGGACGGCAAGGACCTGCCGGATGAAAAGGCCTACGCGGCGCTGGCCAGCGACATCCTGGCGGCGCGCGCCTCCGGCACCATTGCCATCGCAGCCAAGCGGCTCAATTACGCCCTGAACGGCTTTCGCACGATCCTGACCAGCACCGCACGCAATCTGAAGGCGGTGCCGGAGCCCGGCACGGCCAGGGAGACGCTGGGCAAGATCAACCCGGCCTGGCGTGAGCGCACCACCTGGACGACGATCAAGGATGCCGGTGGCCCGGTCACGGGCTTCTATCTTTTGGCGGCACTCGACCTGACGCGGAACGTGGACGGCGCGATCGTCGCGGCCCCGCCGGATCAGGCCATCTACCGCGATGTCTTCGGACGCACCTTCCTCATCAGTCTCGGTGTCACCGTACTCTGCCTGCTCCTCGGCTTCCCGGTCGCGTACCTGCTGGCGACGCTGCCGCCCGGCCGGTCGAACCTCTTGATGATCTTCGTGCTGCTGCCGTTCTGGACATCGCTTCTGGTGCGCACCTGCGCCTGGATCGTGCTGCTGCAGAGCAAAGGCGTCGTGAACGACAGCCTGCACTGGCTTGGCATCATCGACGAGCCGTTACGCCTGATCTACAACCGCTTCGGTGTCTGCATGGCCATGACCCACGTGCTGCTGCCGTTCATGATCCTGCCGCTGTACAGCAGCATGAAGGCGATCTCGCCGGCCTACATGCGTGCCGCCGCCTCGCTTGGCGCGCCGCCTCTCACCGCCTTCCTGCGGATCTACCTGCCGCAAACCCTGCCCGGCATCGGCGCGGGAAGCCTGCTCGTCTTCATCCTCGCGCTCGGCTACTACATCACGCCGGCCCTGGTCGGCGGCGCCGCCGATCAGATGATCAGCTACTTCATCGCGCTCTACACGACCGAGACCGCCAATTGGGGCCTTGCGTCGGCGCTGGGGGCGGTGCTGCTGCTGGCTACGATTCTGCTCGCTCTCGTCTACGGCAAGCTGGTGCAGGGCCAGCAGGTCACGGGAGGGATGAAGAATTGAGCGACAATGCTTCCCTCCGCACGCCCAGCCAGCGCATCGCGTGGACCGCGACCATCGTCATCTCGACGCTGGTGTTCATCTTCCTGATCGCACCGATTCTCGCAATCATGCCGCTGTCCGTCAGCTCGGGCTCGTACCTCACCTATCCGCTGCCCGGCCTCTCCTTGCGCTGGTACGACGACTTCATCAACTCGCCGCGCTGGATGAATTCGCTGAAGAACAGCATGATCATCGGCGTCGCTTCGACGCTTCTGTCCATGGTTCTCGGCACGCTGGCCGCATTGGGGCTCGCGCAGTGGAAAAGCCGGTTCAAGCCGCTGGCGCTGGCTTTCGTGCTGTCGCCGGTCGTCGTGCCCGGTGTCATCACCGCGGTCGGTCTCTATTTCTTTTTCGCGCCGATCGGACTGACCGGCAGCTATCTCGGCTTGATCCTGGCTCACACCGCGCTGGCGACGCCCTTCGTGGTGATCACGGTCGGCGCGACGCTGCAAAGCTTTGACACCAACCTCGCGCGCGCCGCCGCCTCGCTCGGCGCCTCGCCGCTTGAGGCGTTCCGCCGCGTGATCCTGCCGCTGATCCTGCCCGGCGTGGCGTCGGGCGCGCTGTTCGCCTTCGCGACCAGCTTCGACGAGGTGGTGATCGTGCTGTTCATGGCAGGGCCAGAGCAGCGCACCCTGCCGCGGGAGATGTTCAGCGGCATCCGCGAGAACATCAGCCCGACCATCACGGCAGCGGCGGTGATCCTGACGACAGTCTCGGTCATCCTCCTCGCCACCCTGGAAGGCCTGCGCCGGCGCAACGAACGGCTCAAGGGCAGCAGCGCCTGAGCGGGGCCGTCGGGGAGGTACGGTGGCGCCACACCTCCGGTAGAAAGATGTCTCGTCATTCCGGGGCGCGCGCAGCGCGAACCCGGAATCCATCGCGCCGCAGCGACGGTGGATGAATGGATTCCGGGCTCGCGCCATCGCGCGCCCCGGAATGACGGGGCGCCCTACTTATTTCTCACCCCTCTTCGCCCCTCCTCGGCTTTGCGACCGCGACCGTTTCTCGCTAGAACAGTCCCCGCAACAAAGCCCCAAACAACAATGCTGAGGGAGAAAACGACATGCAAAAACTCATCGCCGCCGTCGCGGCCAGCTTCGCTATCGCCGCGACCTGCGGCGCAGCGCAGGCGCAGATTTCCGACAACGTCGTCAAGCTCGGCGTGCTCACGGACATGTCGAGCCTTTATGCCGACGCGACCGGCAAGGGGTCGCTGGCCGCCGTCGAGATGGCCGTCGCCGATTACGGCGGCAAGGTCGCTGGCGTTCCGATCCAGATCGTTTCCGCCGACCATCAGAACAAGCCCGACGTCGGCGTCAATATCGCCCGCAACTGGTACGACAACGAGAAGGTGGACGCAGTCCTCGACGTGCCGACCTCTTCGGTCGCACTGCCGATCTCGGCGCTGACGCGCGAGAAGAACAAGATCAACATCAATTCCGGCGGCGGCTCATCGGACATCACCGGCACCGCTTGCTCGCCCAACACGGTGCACTGGACCTACGACACCTACGCGCTGTCGAACGTCGCCGGCAAGGCGATGGTCAAGCGCGGCGAGGACACCTGGTTCTTCATCACGGCAGACTACGCCTTCGGCATGGCGCTGCAGCGCGACGCCGCCAATGTCGTCAAGGAGAGCGGCGGCAAGGTGCTCGGCGAGGTCCGGCATCCGCTCAACTCGTCGGACTTCTCGTCCTTCCTGCTGCAGGCCCAGGCCTCGAAGGCCAAGGTGGTTGCGCTGGCGAACGCCGGCGGCGACACCACCAACGCGCTGAAGCAGGCGGCCGAGTTCGGCCTGACGCAAGGCGGGCAGAAGATGATCGCGCTGCTCATGGAGATCACCGACGTTCACTCGCTCGGCATCAAGGCGACACAAGGCCTGATCATCACCGATGCGTTCTACTGGGACACGAACGACGAAACCCGTGCCTTCTCCAAGCGCTTCAACGAGAAGGTCGGCCATATGCCGACCATGATTCAGGCCGGGCTCTATTCGGCGACCATGCACTATCTGAAGGCGATCGAGGCCATCAAGACCGATGAGGCGCCGAAGGTGATGGAGCAGATGCGCAAGACGCCGATCAACGACTTCTTCGCCAAGAACGGCAAAATCCGCATCGACGGCCGCATGGTCCACGACATGTATCTGTTCGAGGTGAAGAAGCCGGAAGAGTCCAAGGGCGAGTGGGATCTCTACAAGCTGATCGCCACCGTGCCCGGCGACGAAGCTTTCCGCCCGCTCGACAAGGGCGGCTGCCCGCTGGTGAAGTGAACTCGACAGCGCGCCCGGTGAAAACCGGGCGCGCTTCGTTTAGGAGGTCAGAAGCGCATTACTCCGAGTACTTGAACTCGGGCATCTTCTTCAGATCGTCCTTGCTGGCATTGAACACGGCGTGGTCCGGATACCACTTCGAGCCAGACGACGCCGTCGCAGTCTTGTCGGTGCCGGTCGCAGCGCCCGTGGTGGTGGTCGACTTGCTCATGGTGCCGGGTCCGCCTGGGCTCATGCCGGGCGCGCCTGGAGCCGTACCGCCGCCGGAATAGGCCACCGCCTCATTGGTGAATTTCAGCTTCTCGTACGGAACGGCGACCAGATGCTCGCCCATGCCGAGGAAGCCGCCGACGCCGATCACGGCGGTCTTGATCGCACCGCTCTTGTCCATCAGGAGGTCGTTGATCGAGCCGATGTTCTCGTTGGCGTCGTTGTAGATCCTCAGGCCGGCCATCTTCGATGCGCGCCAATCACCCGACGCGCTCGTGGTTGTGGTGGTCGCGGTAGATGCGTTTGGCGACTTGTCGGTGGTGGCCGTCGGGTTTTGTGCAACCGCAACGGTCGCAAGCAGTGCCGTGCCGGCAAGGCCGGCGGCGATTGATTTCATCAACATGGTTGTCCTCTCCTTCAGCAGAAACTTGTGCGGAGAGAACAAACACGATCAGCGGCAGTTCCTGTGCTGCGGCAATTTCGTTGCGCAGTCGCGCTGCGTTGCGAGGAAGGTTCCTGCGTCACGCAGAACGTTTGTGCGGTTCCCCGCCGACGATCTTGCGCCCTGGGATGTAGCTCGATCGCGGCGAGGAACGCGCCGACCTGCGTCGCTCAGGTCAGCTCTGGTAATCGATCAGCAGCGCCGAAAAATCCGAACTGCTCGACGAGCTCGTCGTGCCATTGGCACCGTAGGACGAGCTCGAGGACTGCGACTGCTGCAGGGCCTGGAGGAACTGCTCGAGGACCTTGGCCGTGCTGGACTCGGTCGAGCTGCTGCTCATCGAGTCCGTCGACGACGCGGAATCCGAAGCGCCGTCATCCGATGGCGGCGGACCGGGAGGCGGCCCGCCCGCGCCGCCGGGACCGCCATGGCCTTTTGCGAAGGCGGACTGAAACACGCCCTTCAGCTCGTCGGCCTGGCCCGACGTCAGCGTCCCGTTCGAGACCTCGCTGGAGATGAGATCGTCGACCTTCGATTTCAGGCCGTCGTTGGACGGCTTGGTGCCGCTGGACTGATCGCTGGAGCGGCTCTGCTGAAGCGCCGTGTCGATGTCCTGCAGGGCGGTCGTGAGCGCGGACTGGTCCGACGACGAGATCGTGCCGTCCGACACTTCCGATTGCAATTCCTGCTGCAGCTTCTGCAGCGGCGACTGGTAATGACCGGCGGAGGCCGCCGAAATCGAGGTCATGATGGCACCGTGGTTTTTGCGGGTTTCGTATCCAACTGCGCCACGGTATGGTTAACGGGCTTAACGAGACCTTGCCGTATGACGACCCGGTCGTTGCGGGGTGTTGCGGACATACATTTGGAAACAATCTGAAACAAAAATCTTCGCCTTTTGGCCCGAATCTTGGACAAACAAGGCTCATGGCCATTTCTTCTCCCAACATCCTGGTCGTCGAGGACGACCGCGAAACCCGGACGTTGATTGCGAAATATCTCCGCAACAACTCCTGCAACGTTACCGCTGTGAGCGACGGCCGCGAGATGTCGCGCGCCATGGCCGACCACCGCGTTGATCTCATCATTCTCGACGTCATGCTGCCGGGCGAGGACGGTCTCAGCCTGTGCCGCAAGGTGCGCGCGGAAGCACAGACGCCGATCATCATGCTGACCGCGCGCGGCGAGGACGTCGACCGCATCGTCGGCCTCGAGATGGGCGCGGACGATTATCTGCCGAAGCCGTTCAACCCGCGCGAGCTGCTCGCCCGCATCAACGCGGTGCTGCGGCGCCAGGCCTCCGCGCAGGCCGCGAGCTCGATCGAGGGCGCCTCCACGCTCGCCTTCGAAGGCTGGCGCATCGACCTGCGGCTGCGCGAGCTGCGCAATCCGGAAGGCGCGCGCGTCGCGGTGACCAGCGCCGAGTTCGACCTGCTCAGGACGTTCTGCGAGCGTCCCGGCCGTGTGCTCTCGCGCGACAGCCTGCTCGACCTCACGCAGGGCCGCAACACCGGCTCGTTCGAGCGCTCGATCGACGTGCTGGTCAGCCGCATCCGCCGCAAGATCGAGCCCAATCCGGCCGATCCCACCATCATCAAGACGGTGCGCTCCGGCGGTTACCTGTTTACGCCCAGAACGGAAGCGGTTACGACGCCCCTGAGCAACTGACGGGGCGTTAAGACGATGAGGCCGTTCGGGTTCTTCCACCTCAAGGGCATCGGCGGGCAGATCGCAGCACTGGTGCTGGCCTCGACCGTAGCGCTGCATCTCGTCGTCACCACCGCGTTCCTGATCAGCCGGCCCGACCGCCCGGACACGCCGCCGGACGGCGCACCCCAACTGGCGGATGCCGCGCTGCTGCTTGGCTCGGCCAAGCCGGACGACCGGCCGCGCCTGATCGCCGATCTCACGCGCGCCTTCCCGAAGCTCAACATCGAGACATCAGCACCAGGCACCGCGACGGTGATCGAGGACAGCGAAAGTCAGCACCTGCACGGGCTCCGCCGCCATCTCGGCCGCGGCTACAAGGTGGTGCAGCTCGCGCCCGAGGGCGGCGCCCACCGCATCGGCGTGCAATTGCCTGACGGCACCATGATCGCCGGCCATGTCGACGGCGGCCCGCGTCCGTGGTTCTGGGGCGCGCCGTGGCTGGTGACGCTGCTGACCGCCTTCATCTCCATCAGCGTGCTCGGCCTGTGGGCGGCGCGCGCGCTGGCGACGCCGTTGTCGTCCTTTGCCAAGGCGGCCGAGGATTTCAGCCTCGACGGCACCTCCGAGCCGCTGCCCGAACGTGGCCCGGAGGAGATCCGCCTGGTCGCCCGCGCGCTCAACCGCATGCATGAGCGGATCGGGCGGCTGATGTCGGATCGCACCCGGATGCTGGCTGCAATCAGCCACGATCTGCGCACCCCGATCACGCGGCTGCGCCTACGCGCCGAGTTCATCGAGGACGAGGGCAACCGCAAGCGCATGCTGATCGATCTCGACCAGATGCGCTCGATGCTGGAGAGCGTGCTGTCGCTGCTGCGCAACGACCGCAAGATCGAGGCGATCACGCTGGTCGACATCGCGAGCACATTGCAGCTGATCGCCGACCAGTTCGGCGACATGGGCCATGTCGTGCACTACGAAGGCCCGCTATCTGCGACCGCCGCGGCGCGTCCCGACGATCTGCATCGCGGCGTCACGAACCTGGTCGAGAACGCTGTGCGCTTCGGCGCCGAGGTGACGATCCGTCTCGATGTGTCAGGCACAAAGCTCATCATCGACGTCGAGGATGACGGCCCCGGCATTTCCGATGCGCGCAAGCAGGAGATGCTGGAGCCGTTCGTGCGCGGCGACGACGCGCGCACCATGGACGATTCCACCGGCTTCGGCCTCGGCCTGTCGATCGCGCGCGCGATCGCGCTCGCCCATGGCGGCGAGCTGTCGCTGCACGACCGCCCGCCGCACGGACTGATCGTGCGGATGCAGTTGCCGGTGTGGCAACAGCCGCGGCTGGCGGCGTAGCTTCAGGCTGCGAGCGGCGGGTGCTCGACTTCCATCTCGTCAAAGATCGCGATCGCCTCGAAGCGATAGCCGCAGGCGCTGCAATTCCAGAGATATGAGATGCGTCCCTCGCCCGGTTCGATCCAATCAGGTTGGGGAATCGGCGTGCCGCATTGCGCACAGGGATTTCGCCTGGGGATGTCGCCGATGTGTGCCTTCACCACGTTTGCTTTTGTCATGGCACCTCTCCCGATTTGCAGCGTTTTGATACTCGCTTTCGCGTCTGCGCGCGAATAGACAGGCTCGTTGTCACGAGCTGCGGTCTTCCACCCGAGGTGAACCCTTACGGCAGCATTGCGTCGTAACAGCGGCTCTGCGTCGCAAAAATCGTGATCGGCGGCGTTTCGCCACATCATCGCCGCGTTCAAGGGTCCTAACGGTTCCAGTGCAGGTCGCCCAGGAACCGCGGGGATATCTGATGAAAATTTTACACGTTGCCGCGCTCATCGCGGCCGGGCTGGTGTCACCGCAGGCCGCTTTCGCCGGCCAGGCCGAATATGCCGAGATGGTCGCCATGCATGCGCGCACCAACGGCGTGCCGGAGGCGCTGGTGCATCGCGTCATCATGCGCGAGAGCCGCTATCAGCCCGGCCTGGTCGGCCATGGCGGCACCATCGGGCTGATGCAGATCAAGCTCGCGACCGCCCGCGGCCTCGGCTACACCGGCGATGCCGCCGGCCTGCGCGACCCCAACACCAACCTCACCTATGCCGTAAAATACCTCGCCGGCGCCTATCACGCCGCCAACGGCGACCACGACCGGGCCGTGCGTTATTTCGCGGGCGGCTATTACTACGTTGCAAAGCAGCAGCGCCAACAAATGGTGCAGCACGTCCGCAACGCGCGGGCGCAGGCACTCAAGTAATCCCCTGTTCCAGGCCAAACGCGTTGACACCAGCCGTCACTGGCCTACATTAGCGCCGTTCCGAGGGGTGCTCCGAGGAGGAGCTGAGATACCGCTAAATGGGCAAAGCCTGCAAATCAGCAAGCCTGCCCAGGACCGCGGTGACCCTTTGAACCTGATCCGGGTCATGCCGGCGAAGGGACAGGGATGTTGCAGACGACCAAGCGACCGGATTCTCCGGTATCCATCATCGGAGCAGGCATAGCTGGGGCCTGGCAGGCGCTGTTGTTCGCGCAAGCCGGCCATGCCGTCACGCTACACGAGCGCAGTGACGCAGGAATGACGGATGCCACCAGCCATTGGGCCGGCGGCATGCTCGCGCCTTATTGCGAGGCCGAGGTCGCCGAGCCCATCATCAGCCGCTTAGGCCAGCGTTCGCTCGACATCTGGCGGCGCGAATTGCCGGATACGCCCTTCAACGGCTCGCTCGTCGTGGCGCATCCGCGCGAGCGCAACGACTTTGAGCGCTTTGCGCGGATGACCGAAGGCCACCGCCGGCTCGATGCAGCGGCCTTAGCCGAGCTCGAGCCGTCGCTGGAGGGCCGCTTTCGCGATGCGCTGTTCTTCCCGACCGAAGGCCATGTCGAGCCGCGCCGCGTGCTGCCGAAGCTGCACGCGCGCATCGTTGCCGCCGGCGGCACCATCAAGTTCGGAAGCGATATCACCGCCCAAGATCTGCAAGGCCTCGATGGCATCGTGATCGACTGCCGCGGCCTGACCGCGCGCGAGGAACAAGGCGAGCTGCGCGGCGTCAAGGGCGAGATGATTTTGATCGAGACCAGTGAGGTCAGGCTTTCGCGCCCGGTGCGGCTGATCCATCCGCGCTGGCCGCTTTACGTGATCCCGCGCGAGGACAATCTGTTCATGCTGGGTGCGACCTCGATCGAGGCCCAAGACACCGGCGTCAAAGACACCGGCGTCAGCGTCCGCTCGGCGCTGGAGCTGCTGGGCGCGGCCTATGCCGTGCATCCGGCCTTTGGCGAGGCCCGCATCGTCGAATTCGGCTCGGGCCTGCGCCCCGCGTATCCCGACAATCTGCCGCGCATCGGCGTGCGCGGCGGCAAGATCAGCGTCAACGGACTCTACCGCCACGGCTTCCTGCTCGCGCCGGCCCTCGCCGAGCTGACGCTCAGCTATGTCGAGCGCGGCCAGATCGACAATGAGGTGATGCAATGCGCGTGATCGTTAACGGCGAGCAGCGCGAGATCAATGCGGCAAGCGTGGACGCGTTGCTCAGCGAGCTCGACTACGAGGGCACGCATTTCGCCATCGCGCTCAACTACGATGTCGTGCCGAAAAGCCGCTGGGCCGAGACGGCGCTGAACGCGGGCGACGAGATCGAGATCATCACGCCGCGGCAGGGAGGGTGAAGTGATGTCACTCCATTTATCGCCTCGGCGCGCGCCACACATCCCGCCGTCATCGCCCGGCTTGACCGGGCGATCCAGTACGCCGCGCCGCCTCGTTTCCAGCCCCGCCGCCGCGGAGTACTGGATCCCCGCTTTCGCGGGGATGACAGCATCAATTGAGGAGACACCTCGGACATGGTGACCTTCTACGGCAAAACCTTCCCCTCCCGTCTCCTCATCGGCAGCGCGCTCTATCCTTCGCCCGCCATCATGCAGGACGCGATCCGCGCCTCCGGCTCGAGCATCGTCACGGTGTCGCTGCGGCGCGAATCCGCCGGCGGCAAGACCGGCGACGCGTTCTGGAAGCTGATCCGCGAGCTCGACGTCACCGTGCTGCCGAACACTGCCGGCTGCCGCAGTGTGCGCGAGGCCGTGACCACCGCAAAGCTCGCGCGCGAATTGTTCGGCACCAGCTGGATCAAGCTCGAGGTCATCGCCGACAACGACACGCTGCAGCCCGACGTCGTCGGCCTGGTCGAAGCCGCCACCATCCTGATCAAGGACGGCTTTGAGGTGTTCCCCTATTGCACCGAGGATCTCTCGGTCGCCAACCGCCTGGTCGATGCCGGCTGCAAGGTGGTGATGCCGTGGGCTGCCCCGATCGGCAGCGCGAAAGGCATCACCAACCGCGACGCACTCAAGCTGATGCGCGAGCGGCTGCCCGATATCACGCTGGTGGTCGATGCCGGCATCGGCGCGCCCTCGCACGCGGCCGAGGCGCTCGAGCTCGGCTACGACGCCGTGCTGCTCAACACGGCGATCGCAAAGGCCGCCGATCCCGTCGCCATGGCCAACGCCTTCCGCCTCGGCTGTGATGCCGGCCGCACCGCATTTGAAGCCGGGCTGATGAACGCCCGCGACTTCGCCTCCCCCTCCACCCCTGTCGTTGGGACCCCGTTCTGGCATGCCGTATCCTGATCGATTCTATCCCGTCGTCGACAGCCTCAAATGGGTCGAGCGCCTGACCAGGCTCGGCGTCGGCACCATTCAGCTGCGCGCGAAAGAGCTCAACGACGCCGACGCGCTCCAGATCGTCACCGATGCGCTGGCGATCACCAACGGCACGCAGGCCAGGCTTGTCGTGAACGACTATTGGCGCGCCGCGATCGTCGCCGGCGCAAAGTATCTGCATCTCGGCCAGGAGGATCTCGCCGACGCCGACCTCAAGGCGATCCGCGAGGCCGGCCTGTCGCTCGGCGTCTCCACGCATGACGAGGCGGAGCTTGAAGCCGCGCTCGCGGCAAAACCCGATTACGTCGCGCTCGGCCCGATCTTCTTCACCACGCTCAAATCGATGCGCTTCGCACCGCAGGGCATTCCGAAGATCACGGAATGGAAGAAGCGCTTAGGCCACATCCCGCTGGTCGCGATCGGCGGCATCAAGTTCGAGCACGCCGCGGAGATCTTTGCCGCAGGCGCGGATTCCATCGCCGTCGTCAGCGACGTCACCCAAAATGCCGACCCGGACGCCCGCGTGCGGCAGTGGCTCGGCCAGTCGAAGGAGGCTGCGTGATGGCCCCACTCTCACCACCCGTCATTGCGAGGAGCCCTTGCGACGAAGCAATCCAGACTGCTTCCACGGAAGCATTTCTGGATTGCTTCGCTGCGCTCGCAATGACGGAGCAAGAACTTACCGGCGTCGTCCCGCCGCACCCGAACACGAATTAAACCGGAGGCCCCCATGAACATACGCTCCAATCCCGACAAGACCGTTCCCGCCGTCACCACCGGCCCGCTGCCCTCGTCGCGAAAGATCTTCGCCTCGCCCGATGCCGCGCCCGACCTGCGCGTGCCGTTGCGCGAGATCATCCTGTCCGAAGGTGCCGGCGAGCCGAACCTGCCGGTGTACGACACCTCGGGCCCCTACACCGACCCAAGCGTCACCATCGACGTCAACGCCGGCCTCGCGCGCAACCGCAAGCAATGGGTGCTGGAGCGCGGCGGCGTCGAGGAATATGCGGGACGGCAGATCAAGCCGGAGGACAATGGCAGCGTCTCCACCGACAAGGCCGCGCGCGCCTTCGCCGCCTATCACCAGCCGCTGCGCGGTCTCGACGGCCACAAGATCACCCAGCTCGAATTCGCCCGCGCCGGCATCATCACCAAGGAGATGATCTACGTCGCCGCCCGCGAAAATCTCGGCCGCAAAGAGCAGCTGGAACGCGCGGAGGCTGCGCTCGCCGACGGCGAGAGCTTTGGCGCCTCCGTGCCCGCCTTCATCACGCCGGAGTTCGTGCGCAGCGAGATCGCACGCGGCCGCGCCATCATCCCCTCCAACATCAACCATTCAGAACTCGAGCCGATGATCATCGGCCGCAACTTCCTGACCAAGATCAACGCCAATATCGGCAACTCCGCGGTGACGTCTTCCGTCGAGGAAGAGGTCGAGAAGATGGTGTGGGCGATCCGCTGGGGCGCCGACACCGTGATGGACCTCTCGACGGGGCGCAACATCCACACCACCCGTGAGTGGATTCTGCGCAATTCGCCGGTGCCGATCGGCACCGTTCCGATTTATCAGGCGCTGGAGAAGTGCAACGGCGATCCGGTGCAGCTGACCTGGGAGCTCTACAAGGACACGCTGATCGAGCAGTGCGAGCAGGGCGTCGACTATTTCACCATCCACGCCGGCGTGCGCCTGCAATACATCCACCTCACCGCCAACCGCGTCACCGGCATCGTCTCGCGCGGCGGCTCGATCATGGCGAAGTGGTGCCTGGCGCATCACAAGGAAAGCTTCCTCTACACCCATTTCGACGAGATCTGCGACCTCATGCGCAAGTATGACGTCTCGTTCTCGCTCGGCGACGGCCTGCGTCCGGGCTCGATCGCCGACGCGAACGACCGCGCGCAGTTTGCCGAACTCGAGACGCTCGGCGAATTGACAAAGATCGCGTGGGACAAGGGCTGCCAGGTCATGATCGAAGGCCCCGGCCACGTGCCGATGCACAAGATCAAGATCAACATGGACAAGCAGCTCAAGGAATGTGGCGAAGCGCCGTTCTACACGCTTGGACCGCTGACCACCGACATCGCGCCGGGCTATGACCACATCACCTCAGGGATAGGTGCGGCCATGATCGGCTGGTTCGGCTGCGCCATGCTCTGCTACGTCACGCCGAAGGAGCATCTCGGCCTGCCCGATCGCAACGACGTCAAGGTCGGCGTCATCACCTACAAGATCGCCGCCCACGCCTCCGATCTCGCCAAGGGCCACCCGGCCGCACAGCTGCGCGACGACGCCCTCTCCCGCGCGAGATTCGATTTCCGCTGGAGCGACCAGTTCAACCTCGGCCTCGATCCTGATACCGCCAAGAACTTCCACGACGAGACCCTGCCGAAGGAAGCCCACAAGCTCGCCCATTTCTGCTCGATGTGCGGCCCAAAATTCTGCTCGATGAAGATCACCCAGGACGTGCGGGATTACGCGGCGACGCTGAACGATCCGAACTCGATCGGCATGTCGCTGAGCGGCACCGCCGAGGACGGCATGAAGCAGATGAGCGCGAAGTTCAAGGAGATGGGCTCAAGCGTGTATCTGGATGCGGAGAAGGTGAAGGAGAGCAATCGGGTGCTCTGAGTCATCCCTTTCAAGACACACACGTCCATAAGAAGCCGGGCTATTGCCCGGCTTCTTTTTATCCGCTGGACACCAACGACTCAACGCGACATATTCTATCTAAGGTAGATTATACTTTCCAACAGGACTTTTGTTTCAAGCACCTTGAGATTTGGAGCGAGACAATGGGAAACGATGGTGAAGGCTCATTGGTCGAACAATGGACACGAAGGCTCAAGAACCGCCCCTTAGTCGCCGCGATAACAATATTTGCGACGGTGGTTGCGGGAGTCGGCTCGTTCACCAATTCGATCAACGATTTTCTTGGTCTCTTCAGGGAGAGTCAAAAATCGCCGCCTGTAGTTCTGACTCTTCCATCACCGTTGCCTCAGCCGCCCAAACGGATTTCGTTTAACGAAGACTTTCAGTTGGGAGAGGTCGCCGCATATTCTTCGACACACGGCGTGTCCGTCCGCACGCAGTTTATCACACCTGACGCGGCGCAAATTGGCGCATCGGCGGACGGCCCAGTCAATTCGCTACAGCAACACACAAGAGGCGACCAGATGTCTCTGTACAGACAAGACTGCGATCGCTTGATCGTCACTATCAGGGATATCTCTTTTGAAATCAAAGGTGGATTGACTCTTGAGGAGGTGCAGAAGCTTGGCCGGGCGGGCGAGATGCTTGTCGACAGAAAGGTCGTTGGAAGCATTTCCGGAAAATGTGAAGAGTAGCAAGTATGGGCAAGTGAAGCGACATTCGGGATTGACGGTCGCGCCGAATATCGCCGATGGTCTCGCTGACTATGTCACTGCGGACGATTGATTTGCCAAGCTCCATCCGCACCCGCCTTCCCGACCAGCTCTGTCCCAACCTGCGCCTCGTCTTCGTCGGCACCGCCGCCAGCACGCGTTCGGCCGAGCTCGGGCACTATTACGCCCATCCCGGCAACCGCTTCTGGCGCGCGATCCATGAGGCCGGGATCACGCCGCGGCGCTATCAGCCGGGCGAGTTCGCCGCGCTGACCGAACTCGGGATCGGCTTCACCGACCTTTCCAAGTCGGGCGCTGGGATGGATCATCAGATCGCGGCTGAAGCAATCGACGTGCCGGGGTTCAGGACCAAGATCGACAAGTATCGGCCGCGGACGATTGCGTTCACGAGCAAGAAGGCGGCGAGCTTGTTTTATGGCAGGCCGTCGAGCGGGATTGCGCTCGGGCGGCAGCCGCGCGACGAGAGCCTGCCGGAGATATTTGTGTTGCCGTCGCCGTCCGGCGCTGCGTCCGGGCATTGGACGCTGGAGCCGTGGCGGGAGCTGGCGGAGTGGATCGCTGCGGAGGGTGGCTAATCAATAGCGCCCCAGACGCAGTGCCGTAGGGTGGGCAAAGGCGCCCCTGCGCCGTGCCCACCATCTCTCCACCAATCCGCTAGAACGGTGGGCACGGCTCGCGAACGGCGCGCCTTTGCCCACCCTACGAGACTGTCGGAATCCGCACCAGTCGTTCGTCCTCTGCACACCGACCTGATCAACACGGAGACCTCAATTGCCCCCCACCATCACCGCCTTCGCAAACTCACCCGACCGCGGCAGGGGACACGCGCGCGACATGCGGGTGCGCTGGGCACTCGAGGAGGTCGGCCAGCCCTACAACGTTCGTCTGGTGTCGTTCGAGGCCATGAAGCAGCCGGCGCATCTTGCGCTGCATCCGTTCGGGCAAATCCCGACCTTCGAGGACGGCGATCTCGCCCTGTTCGAGACCGGCGCGATCGTGCTCCATATCGCCGAGCATCATGACGGGCTGCTGCCGGCCGGGACGAACGCCAGGGCGCGCGCCATCGCGTGGATGTTTGCCGCGCTCAACACCCTGGAGCCGCCGATCGTCGAGCTTGGAATGGCGATGCTGTTTGAACGTGACAAGAGCTGGTATGACGAGCGCCTGACTGTCCTCAACCATCGCGTCCGTGTCCGGCTCGGCGAATTGTCGGTCCGACTCGGCGACGGCGACTGGCTCGACGGCGTGTTCAGCGCCGGCGATCTCCTGATGGTGACCGTGCTACGCAGGCTGAATGCCTCGCACATCCTCGGCGACTATCCGACCCTTTCGTCCTATGTCGCCCGCGGCGAAGCACGCCCGGCCTTCCGCCGCGCGTTCGAGGCGCAGCTGACGGTTTTCACAGCGGCGTCGAAGCACGCCCCCTAAAGATCGAAATTGGTTGGCAGCATGACCACGTCGCGAATGGTCATGCCGCGCGGCCGGGTCAGCATGAACATCACCACGTCAGCCACTTCGCTGGCCTCCAGCAGGCTGCCGGAGTCCCTCGCTTCATGCAGCTTCTCGGGCGGCCAGTCCGCGAGCAGTGAGGTGACGACCGGGCCGGGCGAGATCGAGCCGACGCGAATGCCGTGCTTGAAGACCTGGCGCCGCACCGTCTGGACAAAGCAGTTGATCGCCCATTTGGACGACGCATAAACCGGCTCCCATGGCGTCGGAAAATGCGCGGCAAGGGAACTCGTGACGATGATGTCGCCGGTCCGGCGCGCGATCATGTGCGGCAGCACGTCGTGCACATTCTTCATCACGACGTTGACATTCAGGTTCAGCATCCGGTCGATCGCCATCGTGTCGGCATCGACCAGATCGCCACCGACATAGGTGCCCGCATTCGCATGCAGGATGTCGAGCTGCCCTGCCGTCTCCAGAACGCGCGGCAGCAGCGTTGCGCAATCCCTGGGATCCAGCAGGTCGACAACCAGCGGGATCACGGCGTCGCCATGCTTGTTGCCAACCGCCTTCAGCGCGGCCTCGTCGCGATCGACCATCACCACCCGCGCGCCCGCGGCCAGCATTGCTTCAGTGCTCGCCAACCCGATGCCCGACGCGGCCCCGGTCACGGCGGCAACCTTGCCCGCCAATTCGCTTCCCATGAGATCACCATTCAGCCGATGGTCGGCAGTATAGCGATTCAAAGGCGAGTTGGCGAAGCGGATCGCCGGCTTCGTAGGGTGGGCAAAGGCGCCCTTGCGCCGTGCCCACCATCTCTCCACCAATCCGGCAGAGCGGTGGGCACGGCGCGCGAAGAGCGCGCCTTTGCCCACCCTACCGCACCGTCAGCCCTCACCCTGCATACGCCTTGTCCAGATCGGCAACCACGATCTTCTTCATCCCCATCATGGCCTGCATGACGCGGTTGGCCTTGGTCCGGTCGGGGTCGCCGAGATAGCGGCCAAGCGCTGTCGGAACCACCTGCCAGGAGAGCCCAAATTTATCCTTGAGCCAGCCGCATTTGGATTCCGCACCGCCGTCGGCGGTGAGGCGGCTCCAGAAATAGTCCACCTCGCCTTGCGTCTCCACGCTGATGAAGAACGACACCGCCTCGTTGAAGCGGTGCTGCGGCCCGCCGTTGAGCGCGTTGAAGCGCTGCCCTTCCAGCTCGAACACCGCCATGAAGTCGCTCACGGCCTCGACTTTGGCGTTGGGGAACACCGATTTGTAGAAGGCGACGGCCTCCGGAACGTTGTTGTCGAACCAAAGAAACGGCGTGATGGACGTCATGTGCGGATATCCTTCTGCGAAACCGGACGCGCACGCGCGCCGTCGCTCGAAGGACGAACGCGCGGCCGGTGATCCGACAGGCGGAACAGCACTTTTTTCGATCCCGAGAGGTTGCCTGGCCTCCGCCAAACCGTTGATGCCGGGCATCCTCCGATTAATCGACGTCGCGCGCGGATTATTGCAAGTCTCGTAGGGTGGGCAAAGCGGAAGCGTGCCCACCAACTTTCTCGCGTACCACTGACACCGATGGTGGGCACGGCGCTTGCGCGCCTTTGCCCACCCTACGGCACCCTTTGCGACCACGCTGGATCAGCCTCTCACGAAAGCGGCCGCAACAGCGGCTGATGATCCTTCAGCCGCGCATCGCATCCAGCCTCCCATGGAAACCGCCCGTCCTGATCCGGCCACACGATCTGGAGGCAGGGAAACGGCCGCGGCAGCTTTGCATAGAACCAGATCGCCGTGCCCAGATAGGCATCGTAGACCTCGAGCGGCACCTCGACGAAGCAGACCTTCCGATCGAGCGGAAGGTCGTCGCAGACGTCGCCGGCGACGTAGCGCTGTCCCGCAGCAGCGCGGTCGCGAACGGCGTTGATAACAGCGCAAGCGTCTGTTGGGTCGAGCCCGAACAAGACCAGTTCGGCGTGCGCGTAATTGAGGTAGAGACCGATCGAGAAAACATAAGCCGGGGCCTGCGCCTCGGCGGCGATGCCCATCAGATGACAGCCGTGTTCGCGGACGTTGCGGAACAGTATCTCGTCGGGAGCCCCGTCAGGCTCGGGCCATACGAAACTGTCGAGCATGCGCAGCTCTCGCGACGGGGTGAGGAAATCAGCATCAATGTACCAGCTTCCGGCCACAGTGCTACAGCGATTGCCTCTCCAAATTCCGCCCGCCGAACGGTTGGCATCCTCCGATCGATCGACGTCGCGTGCGGACTATTGCAAGGGCGTGATGGCGGCGATACGACTTGGAGCGGAAGAACGTGGGACGGAACAGCCGGGCCTCAACCGGCGCTCATCATGTCGAGGAAGCCACTGCTGTGAGCGACGATCTCTCCGGTGTCTGGGACGGCACTTACATCCAACCCGGCACGGGAATGGTCACGTTCACGGCGACGCTGGTCGAGGCCGGCGGCGCGATCGAAGGCCACGTCACCGAACCCTGCTCGAATCCGCGCTGCCCCTTACGCACCCACAGCGCCTCGGTCACGGGCCATCGCGCCGGCAGCGTCGTGTCCTTTGTCAAGCGCTACGAGCCGCCGGGTTACGGCTTCGACATTGTCCAGTACGACGGCATCATGAACGGAGAGGCGACCGAGATCGACGGTCGCTGGCGGCTGCCGGGCACATCAGGATCGTTCTTGATGATCCGCGCCAGCAAGCGCGCACAGGCGAACATCACCGGCACACGGGCGGACGAACCGGCCCGCGAATAAACGGAGCCACCATGTTGACCCTCTATTCCTACCCGCAACTGTTCGGCGTCGCCGACAACAACGGCTATGGGCTCAAGGTCTATGCCTTCCTGAAGCTCGCCGGCGTGCCGTTCGTGCACGAGCACGTGTTCGATGCCTCCACCGCACCGCGCGGGCAGCTGCCTTATGTCGTCGATGACGGCGAGACCATCGGCGACAGCGAGACGATCATCGCGCATGCGATCGCGAAGTATTATCTGACCATCGATGCCGCGCTGTCGCCTGCGCAGCGCCGCACCCATCATTTCGTCACGCGCATGCTGGATGACCTCTACTGGGTGATGTCCTATTCGCGCTGGAAGGACGAGCGTTATTTTCCCGCATTTCGCGACGGCTTCATCGCGCAGCATCCGCAGATCGATGCCGCCGGGTTCGCGAAGGCGAAGGCCTACAATGCGCAGCGCTATCACTACCAGGGCATCGGCCGCTACACGCCCGAACAGGCTTATGCGCGAGGGCTGGCTGACTTGCAGGTGCTGGCCGAGATCGTGCCCGCGAACGGCTTCGTGGATGGCGAGCGGCCGACCAGCTGCGATGCCGGCATCTACGGTTTCATCGCGAACATCTACTACTTTCCGATCCCGACGCCGCTGAAGGCGTTCGTCGATGCGCAGAACAACCTCGTCGCGCATTGCGAACGGGTTCATGCGATGGTGAGCGCGTAATCCGCAGGTCCTGTAGGGTGGGCAAAGCGAAGCGTGCCCACCAACTTTTTTCGCGTACCACTGACACCGATGGTGGGCACGGCGCTTGCGCGCCTTTGCCCACCCTACGGCACCGAGTCCTACGGCACCGTCTTCTACCGCATCGTAATCGCAAGCCCGCTCAGATCCGCGTTCGCCATCAGGCCGGTCTGGTAGCCCGACAGCTCCAGCACCGCGCCCTTCTGGTTGGTCAGCACGATGGCGCGGGCGCCGCGGCCGACGGCGAGGCCGGCACCGGCGGCGCCGTAGACGCCGGCGACATCGGAGGGACGGTTGATGTTGGAGACGCGGCCGCGCAGCACGGTCTTGGAGCCGCCGAACACGAGCCCGTAATCGAGCCCGCCGGTCGAGAGCGAATAGGAGCGGCCGCGGAAGTTCAGCACGCCGCTCCCGCCAGAACCGCCGATGAACCAGCCCGCCTTGTAGATCGTCAGCACCACGGTGCCGCCATCGGCCTGCGCCGCGGTCGAGAGGCCGGCCAGCGCGGCAATGGCGACGAGCGCGGCACGCAAGGTGGAAGCAATCTTCATGGGGCGTCTCCGGGGGCTATTTTTCAAGGGGAATGCGAATCAGATGCTGCAATCTATCCGATCGATCGCGGCGGCAACATGATGGCGGGAGCTTCTGCAAGTGCGGTGGCGACTGGACTCGCGGAAGGTCCGCATCCTCCGTCATTGCGAGCAGAGCGAAGCAATCCAGAATCTTTCCGCGGAGGCAGTCTGGATTGCTTCGCTGCGCTCGCAATGACGGGTGGATGGATTCCGGCCTCTCGGGCATGATCGCCACCATGCCATCCTGCCGGTGTTTTGCCCGACGGGTCAAGCGATATTTCTTCCTTCCCGAATTCCAATTCCGCCAATCATTTCTACTGTGCATGGGGTTGTTTTCGCGTTTCCTGTTGGAGCAGGCCCCGCATGCCGCTACGCTCCTCGCGAACGCCATCAATGTTACATCCGAGGTCCCCATGCCGATCCAGCATTTCGCGCCCCCGCCGCACGTCAAGGCGCCGCCGCTCTCGTTCGCGACCCGCGTCGGCGACCTGCTGTTCGTCTCCGGCATTCCCGGCTTCGACGCCAACGGTGCGCTGCCCGACGGCTTCGAGGCGCAGTTCGCCAATGTCGTCGTCAACATCAAGCGCGTGCTGAACGAGGCCGGCGTCACGATGCGCGACCTCGCCAAGGTCAACGTACTCTTGACCCGCGCCTCAGACGTTGCCGCGATGAATGCGCTCTATGCCGGCGCGTTCGGCCCGCCGCCTTTTCCTGCACGCACCACCTGCGTGGTGCAGGCCCTGCCCGATCCAAAGATGCTGATCGAGATCGAGGCGGTGGCCTCGCTGGCGAAGTGAGCCATGCTAAGCGCGTGTGTCTTGCCGGGCACTCGGCCGAACCAAGTGCACGACTCCATCTGACATATCCGTGAACGGCCGCTCCTCGGCTTGCAAAGGACCTGCTTTTACCGCACGAATTTTCAGGTCACACTTCCCCATCAGGAGATTTTGCATGCGTCGCGTTCTCGCCCTCTGTGCCGTTGCCGGCATCGCCACCTCCGTGTTTGCCGTGCCGGCCTCCGCGGCGGTCGGCTATTACGTGATCCGCTGGGACAACACCGGCATCTGCCAGGTCTGGAACGAAGACCTCCGCTACAAGCCGTTCCAGTGGGGCGCCTCGACCTACAAGGTCGTCAGCAAGCCGGTCCCGACCTTCACGGCCGCCTCCGAGCTCCAGATCAAGCTGCGCGCCGAGCGCCGCTGCACGCTCTGAGCCGATCCGCCAGTCCGCTCGCCCTGAAGGATCACGCGTTGAAGGCCGGTCACTGCAGCTGGTAAGAATTCGATCGGCGGACGACAAGGGCCGGGCAAGGATGCGATGCCAGCATCCTTGCCCGGTCGTTTTTTTTAACCCGGATTTTTGGAGCAGGCCGATGCGCGCACGGACGATGTTGCCAGCCGCTCTCACCGCATCGCTCCTGCTCGCCGCAACGGCGCAGGCGCAGGCTCCGCAATCCCTTCGCGTGATCTCGCCGATCTTCGGCCAGCTCGTCAGCTTCGCGATGCCGTCGACTTTCGCTGCCGTGTTCGAGGACACCAAAGGCGGCCACTACATCCGCGAAGCCGTGCTCAAGGGCGAGACGCCCGAGCGCTGGACGCAGATGATCACCGTCACCGGCGAGAAGGGCATGACGCTGACGCCAGGCGCATCGCCGCAGATCTTCGCAGGCACCATCGCAGGCGGGTTCAAGACGGCCTGTCCCGACAGCTTTGCCGCCAGGCCGCTGGGCGCCACCACGTTCGGCCGCTTCGAGGGCTTTGTTGCCGTGATCGGATGCGGCCGCATCGACAGCGGCCCGACGCGGCACAGCGAAACCGCGCTGCTGATCACGCTCAAGGGCGCGACCGACTATTACACCGTCCAATGGGCCGAGCGCGGCCCCGAAAGCGACGAGCCGCCGGTCAACGACGACCGCTGGGAAGCCCGCCTGCGCGATCTGGGCCCGATCGACCTCTGCCCGATCACGCCGGGCGAAGCCGCGCCCTATCCGAGCTGCGTCAACAAGAGCTGAGGCGCCCTCACGCGTCCTTGTGCGCGCCGGGATGAATCAAAACGTCGCGCGCGGTGGAAAGGTCGATGAAGGCCTGCGCGCTGCCGCCCTGGTCGGGATGTATGCCCTTGGCGGCGCGGCGATAGGCCTGGTTGATGTCGTCGCAGGTGAGCTGCACCGCGAGCGGCAGGCCCAGCATCTTGCGCGCGCGATCCTCGCTGGACAGTTTCTTCGGCGCCGCGTTGCGGCGGCCGAAGCGCGGCGCGGTCAGATCATGGACGACGTCGAGGATCACGCCTAGGCGGCGCCGGGCCGCCAGCGTGACACCACGATCGTCATTGTCCGCGGCCTGGCGCAGCACGGGCAGCGCCTGCTCGGCGGCCTGCCGCAGCGTGGCATCGCTGCTCATCCGCACGATCTCGGCCACCAGCCGCCCTACCTCGGCCCAGTCGGCGAATTCCGCCGACCGCAGGCGCTCGAGCGCCAATTTCCAGGATTCAAGTCGTTCCATCATGCGCGCAACGTTTAGCAATGGAAATCAGTATGCCAAGGCGGCCGTTTCCGACCCCTTAATTTCGAGTTAGCCTTTCATGAAACTTAGAAACGAATCCGGGAGGAAAATGTCATGGCATTGCTTGCAAACCACATCGCTGTCGTCACGGGCGCGGGTTCCGGCATCGGCCGGGCGATCGCCGCCGGCTATGCGCGCGAGGGTGCGCAGGTCGTGCTGCTCGACGTCAATGCCGAAACGGTCGCGGAGGCGGCCCAAGAGATCCGCAAGGCCGGCGGCAAGGCCGAGAGCTTTGCGCTCGACGTCACCAGGCGCGACGATTGCTTTGCGCTGGCAAAGACCGTCGCCGACAAGGTCGGGCAGGTCTCGATCCTCGTCAACAATGCCGGCATCACCCGCCGCAACCCCTTCACCGCGGAGACGGAGACCGTGGCGAAGGACTGGAACGACATCATCTCGCTCAACCTCAACGGCGTCTTCAACACAACGCAGGCCTTTCTCGCGCCGTTGCGCGCGAGCAAGGGCCGCATTGTCAATATCGGCTCGATCCAGTCTTTCGTGCATCTGCGCACGCCAAGCTCGGCGGCGTACACGACCTCGAAGCATGGCGTGCTCGGCTTCACCAAGGCGCTCGCGGTCGAGCTCGGCAAGGAGGGCGTGCGCGTCAACGCGATCGGGCCGGGCTTCATCGAGACCAATCTCAACGCCAATGTACGCGCCACCAATCCCGCGCTGGTGCAGGCCTTCGTCGATCACACTCCGCTGGCGCGCGCCGGCAAGCCCGAGGACATCGTCGGCCCCGCGATCTTCCTCGCCTCGGACCTGTCGTCCTACGTCACGGGAACAATCGTGATGGTGGACGGCGGATATCGCACAGTGTGAGAGGCGAGATCGGTCCGCATCGCTATGCATCTCGTGCCAATCGCGGCGGCGCGGCGGCATTCCCAAGGTCAATTCGTGCGATGGCGCGCGATTAACCTTTCATTAACCAAACCCGGCCACCGTAGATCTACGGCTTGGGGGTCGTTGTTCTCGATCCGCTTCCAACGATGGAAGCGGGCGTTGATCGGGGAGTATGTTGATGACCACTGTTCACGTCGCGGCGCCCGAGCAAGGCGCGCAATTCCTTGCACCCAACGAGATCGTTCCACTTTTGATCGGCGCGACCGTCGGCGAGGTCGAGCGTGAGCTCGTGCTTCAGACGCTCGCGCGCTGCGACGGCAACCGCACGCGCGCCTCGCGCGTGCTCGGCCTGTCGGTGCGCACGCTGCGCAATAAGATCAGGCTGTACGCGGCCTCCGGCATCGAGGTGCCGGCGTATCACGATTGACGCGTGGGGCCGTGCCCCGTCGGGCCGATTGATGTTAATCAAGCCCGGCATCATGCGCGGGCGGAATTGCTGCTGTCGTCAAACGCCGCTAAGTAACTTGCGTGCGCAGAAGGAGCAGCGGCGTGGCAGACGATCAGCGACGGCAGGGATCTCAGGGTCCGCGCGGACGGCAGGGCGAGCCGGGACGGCCGGGGCCGCAGGGTCATCCGGGCAAGCGGGGCCCCGACGGCGCACGCGGCAAGCCGGGACCGCAGGGCAAGCCGGGACCGGCCGGAAAGGCCGGAGCGCAGGGCAAGGCCGGTCTGCCGGGCAAGCCGGGCGAAGCCGGTGCGCGTGGCACAGCCGGACCGCAGGGCGCCGTGGGTCCGCAAGGCCCCGCCGGCCCTCAAGGCCCGCGCGGCGAGGCCGGTCCGCCCGGCCAATTGCCGTCGATCGAGCAGGTGCTGCCGTGGCTCGAGCAGTTGTTCGACGCCTGGGACGAGCGTCGCCGCCAGCGCGAGCAGGAGGCCGCGGAGCGCGCCGCGTTAGAGGCCGCCGTGCACGAGGCTGAAGATGCATCCTCCGACGACGACGCCGAGAGCGACGATGCCGAAGGCGACGCGCACAAGAAAAAGAAGAAAAAGAAGAAGCACGGCCACTAGGACCAGCAGGCGCCTACTTCGCCTGATCCTCACGCCGCGGCAGCATGCCCATGCGCTCGAATTGCCAGCGCATGGCGCGGTACCAGAGATAACCCACCGCTGCGCCGCAAACGGCCAGGATCACCACATTCGCGCTCGAGAACGAGCCGCTCCACCACATCATCCACGCGGTCCACAACAGCGTGAAAACGATGGCACCTGCTTTCAGTGGAAGAAGGCGGCGGCTCATGATCGTGCTCCGGGTTGTCAAAACCCCGGCGAACATCATCGCGCGTGATGGGCATCGCTTCCGTGAGCCAGATCACGGTCGTGCCCGGCGGAACCGCTAACCGAAGCGCAGCCGCGAACGTTCCTTCGCTTTCGTCGCCTCGACCTCGCGGTCGCGCGTCGGTGCATGGGTGTGCAGCGAAGTCAGCAGTTTTCGCGCAGCCTCCGAGACCTCGGCGACCGCGCGGTCGAATGCCGCCTCATTGGCCTGCGACGGCTTGTTGAAGCCGGAGAGCTTTCGCACGAACTGGAGCGCGCTGGCATGAATCTCGTCCTCGGTCGCGGGCGGCTCGAAATTGAACAGCGTCTTGATGTTGCGGCACATGCAGTCTCTCCCGTAGAAGCCCGATTTGATCCAAGGACGGATGGAGAAGCCGAAATTCTACATCGCATGCAGCCGCATGTCACAGGGGTCCGAATATTCCACTTGCGCGCCGCAACATCGAGGAAATGTTTTTCAGGGGGTGAGCAGCGGTCCGCTCTCGATCCCAGGCGGCCTGCTGATAAGATCGCGCGCAACGCGGCCACGAGCCATGAGCCGCACATGGGGAGACAAACATGAAAGTTTCTTGCGCGGCGCTGTCGGCCGTTGTGCTGTCCATCTCAACATCGGTATTCGCCGCCGACTATCCGGCGCCGAAACAAGGCGATTGGGTCGCCAGGGATTTCAAGTTCCACACCGGCGAAGTCATGCCGGAGCTGAAGCTGCATTACACCACTGTCGGTGAACCGACCGGACAACCGGTGCTGGTGCTGCACGGCACCGGCGGCTCGGGCGCGAGCATGCTGACACCCGCCTTCGCCGGCGAGATGTTCGGCGCCGGACAGCCGCTCGATGCGTCCAAATATTACATCATCATTCCCGACGCGATCGGCCACGGCAAATCGTCAAAGCCGTCCGACGGCATGAAGACGAGCTTCCCGAAATACAATTACGACGACATGGTCGAGGCGCAGCATCGCCTCGTAACCGAAGGCCTCGGCGTCAAGCATCTGCGGCTCGTGATCGGCAATTCCATGGGCGGAATGCAGACCTGGCTGTGGGGCGAGGCATATCCCAAGGACATGGACGCGCTGGTGCCGATGGCCTCGCAGCCGAGCGAAATGGCGTCGCGCAACTGGATGATGCGGCGGATCATGCTCGACACCATCCGCAACGATCCCGATTACAATGGCGGCAATTACGCCAGCCAGCCGCGCATGATGAAGTACGCCATCACGGCCTACGGCATCGCCAGCATCGGCGGCACACTCGCCTATCAGCAACAGGCGCCGACCGCGGCGAAGGCGGACAAGATCGTCGACGAACGGCTGGCGACGCCGATCACGGCGGATGCCAACGACTTCGTCTACCAGTGGGAGTCCTCGCACGACTACAATGCCGCCGAAAAGCTGGAGGGAATCGAGGCCTCGCTGTTGCTGGTCAATTCCGCCGACGACGAGCGCAACCCGCCAGAGACCGGCGTGACGGACGCTGCGATGAAGCGGGTCAAGAACGGCAAGCTGTATCTCATCCCCGCAACCACCGAGACGCGCGGCCACGGCACCACCGGCAACGCAAAATTCTACAGCGAGCAGGTTCGGCAACTGCTGCAAACCGCGCCGCAGCGCACGATGTAGGCATCGCCAGAGCTGCCCCGATATCGCAACGCATCATATGCGGCGCCTCGGCGCCGCATATTATTTGAGCATGCAATGAGCCGACGGCTCGGGCTTAATCGCGTCAACGATACGAATCGACACGCGATGAGGAGGATCGCATGCACAGGCTTGCGCTGTGCGTTTGGCTCGCCGCGATGACGAGCGCCGCGTTCGCGTTCGACAACGGCCAGTACGACAACGTTTCGCCCGACATCCGCGCCTGGTTCAAGAGTGTAATCGCGCCGAACGGCGTACCTTGCTGCGACATCTCCGATGGCCATCGCACCGACTACGACGTGCGCAAAGGCACGTATTGGGTGCCGATCGAGGGACAATGGATGGAGGTGCCCGAGCGCGCCATCATCCGCGATCGCGGCAATCCGGTCGGCCAGGCCGTGGTGTGGTACGTCCACCACCGCGGCACCATCATCATCAATTGCTTCGTGCCCGCCGACGCAGTTTAACGTCTTAAGATAGATATCGTTGGCGGACATGGCCCGATCGGGTAGTTTGACGCCGAACCGATCTGGAGGCATGCCGTTGACCGACCTTTGCGCCGAAGACCTCGCCACCATCTATGCGAAGCCGACCCCGCGCGTGATCGCAAAGGCGCGTCCCGCGATCGACGCGCATGCGAAGAAGTTCATCGAGATGTCGCCGTTCTGCGTGCTCGCGACATCAGGCACCGACGGCAGCGTCGACGCCTCGCCGCGCGGCGGCAGCATCGGATTCGTCCACGTCGCCGGCCCCAATCAACTACTGATGCCCGACCGTGCCGGCAACAACCGCATCGACAGTTTCCGCAACGTCGTCGAGGGCTCGGGCTTCGTGCATCTGCTGTTCTTCGTGCCGGGCATCGACGAGACGCTGCGCGTCGGCGGGCGCGGCGCGCTGTCGGCCGACCCGGATTTGCTCGCTTCGATGGTCGAGTTCGGCAAGCCGCCGCGCGCGGTGCTGAGCGTTGCTGTCAACGAAGTTTATTTCCACTGCGGCAAGGCGCTGATGCGCTCAAAGCTCTGGGCGCCGGAGAAGGTGCAGCGCTCGGTGATGCCGAGCATCAGCCAGGTCATCCACGACCAGACCAGCCTCGGCGAGCCGGAGAGCCAGGAGATCGTGGAAGAGCGCTACAAGACGCAGCTCTAGATCACAGCGTCGTCGCGGCCTTCGCCGGGACGACGCTGGAGTGCGCGGCTGCCGCCGGAGCTTAGTGTCCCTCGCCCTCGAGCCCGCCGACGTGCTTCTGGGTGTAGAGCTCGAGGCCGATGCGGCCGATCAGGTCGAGCTGGGTTTCGAGGAAGTCGATGTGATGCTCCTCGTCGCTCATCAGCTTCTCGAACAGGTCGCGCGTGACGTAGTCTTTGACGCTGTGGCAGTAGGTCGCCGCCTCCTGGTAGAGCGCCCGCGCGCTCATCTCGGCGGCGAGATCGCACTCGATGATCTCCTTGACGTTCTGACCGATGCGCAGGGGATCGAGCACCTGCATGTTCGGGAAGCCGTCGAAGAACAAAATCCGCTCAGTGAGCTTGTCGGCGTGCTCCATCTCCTCGATGGACTCCTTGCGCCAGACCTTGGCCATGTCGCGGAGACCCCAATTGTCGAGAAAGCGGTAGTGCAGCCAGTACTGGTTGATCGCAGTCAGTTCGTGACGCAGCGCCTTGTTGAGATAGTCGATAACTTTTGCGTCGCCCTGCATGGTTCACTCCAGCTCTTGCAGTCCAAATCGGCCCTAAACCGAGTTTAGAACGCTTCTAAATGAGTTTACGAACGAGGGCAACCGGCTACGGAGACGCAGCCGGGGAAAGCTCAGCCAAATTTGCGGAAGTTTTCAGCAGGCCGCGAGGGCGAACTGGGCAGGCTGGGCCGCCTCGTCATTGGCGGCCACGGTGTGGCTGTGCGGACAGCCGGAGCAGCACGACTTGGCACAGGGGCCGAGCGCTTCGTCGATAATGGTCTTGATGGTGCGGGCGCAGCGGCCGCATTCGGCGCTGCAGCCGAGGCATCCATAGATCTGCTTGGCATGACGCACGGCATCGTCGGACTCGGCGACGGCGGCGCGGATGTCGTCATCGCTCAGCACGTTACAGGAACAAACGATCATGGAAGCGGTAGGCCCTTCGGTGATGCGCCATCATCGATATTTAAGGAGCCGTCCGGATGCAAAAGGAAAAACCGGTATTTCAAGCTATTCCAAACTGGCCCGGAAACAGGCCTAGAACGGCTCTAAAATAGAGAGTTGCGCTGGATCAAGATGATGTCTGATCGGGCCTAATCGCTGCTCCCGCCTCCCCCACCATCGCTCCCGCCTCCGCAATCTCCACCCCCGCCGCTATCGCTCGTGGAGCAGCCTCCGCTGTCGGTTGAGCTTCCGGAACTGTCGCTGGAGAACCAGCTTCCGAGCGAGACGCCCTCATTCGTGGTATCCGAATAAGTATCGCTTCCGCCGTCGCCGCCTGCCCGGGCGCGCGGGCGTGGGGCGCGGCTCTGTAAATGGCTCATCAGGGCATAGCCGACCACGCCGACGGCCGCGACGGCGATCAGGGCATTGGTCAGGATGTTCATGTTCGCCTCCCAGGCATGAAATCGGCCATTTCTACCAATTGGTCGCACCCGGCCGATGCGCCGTTCATTGATCGTTCAAACGAAGTATGGAACTTTGGCCGCAAGAGTTCCGCATTCGCTGTGAAAGGTCGCCCAAATGAAGAAGTCGCTTATGGCGGTCGCTGCCGCCGCCACCTTGGTTTTGGCTGCAGGTATGCCGGCCCATGCACAGCGTGGTGTCGCTGCCGGTGTCGCCGCCGGGATCATCGGCGGCGCGATCGTCGGTGGCGCGCTAGCCTCTCCGTATTATTACGGACCCGGTCCCGGCTACGCGTATGGTCCGGGCTACGGCCCCGGCTACTATCCGCCCCGTTATTACGCACCGGGTCCCGGCTACGTCGCCGACGACTATTACGGCGATGGCTGTGTCTGGCAGAAGCAGCGCTTCTGGGACGGCTACGCCTGGCGCATCCGCCGCGTCCGAGTCTGTGGCTGAGGCGCGTTAGACCGGTTCGATTCAGTCGACCGGGTTGAGCCGGTTCACTACGGATGCGCCGTTCATCTCCGGGCCCGAAAAAGACCGCTTTTTCTCGTCACAGCTCTGTGTGCGTTTACCGTGGATTGACCATTTGCGCGCTTCCTAGCTGCAAGGCCAATTCCATCAGCGTGTGCGTGAACCTTTCAAACCCGGACGCTCCTAACGAGGTGCGTCCATCTCCCAGGAGAGCCAAGAGCATGAAGAAGACTATTGTTGCCGCCCTCACGGTTGCGACGGTCGCCGGTTCGCTGGTGACCGCCACTCCGTCCGCGCAGGCCCATGACGGCGTCGGTGTCGGCATCGCGGCCGGCCTGCTCGGCGGCGCGATCATCGGCGGCGCCATCGCGTCGAGCCGTCCCGCTTACGGCGGACCGGTGTACGTGGCCGAGCCCGGCCCGCCGCCCCCGCCCTGCTACTGGCAGCGCCAGCGCTATTGGGACGGCTATGGCTGGACCGTTCGTCCGGTTCGCGTCTGCTACTGATCTGATCGCAAGGCGCTCATGAGCGCCGCGATCGAAGCCCGGCCGCGACCATCGGCCGGGCTTTTTCTTTTTTGGCGGCTTTGTTAGCGCGCCGCCTGGATCGAACGCAGCACCTCTTCGCTCGGCCAGCAATCGACCTTGAGCCCGGCCGACTTCTGATAGACGCCGAGAGCTGCGCGCGTCTGCATGCCGGCCTTGCCGTCGATCTTGTCCTTGTAGAGCCCGGCGCGCGTCAGCCCGCGCTGCATCGTCTCGACGTCCTTGGTGCGCAATTGCTTCGACGCGGACCACGGCGTCGCGAACGGGAGCGGGCTCGTCATGCGGTCGCTCAGATGACCGACGAACAGCACATAGAGATCGGAGAAATTATATTCCTTGATGACGAAGTAGTTCTTCGTGGTCAGGAACGCCGGACCATAGATGCCCTCCGGCTGGAGCAGTGATGCCGGCTGCGCCTGCTCCGCCGCGCTGAGCCGCTCGCCGCGCACCGGCACAAAGCCTTCACGCAACCACTGGCCGATCGGCTTCGTCACCTCGGGCACGCCGGTGGTGCAGTCGACCTTCGCCGGCGCCTTCACCTCATAGGCCCAGCGCACACCGCCCTGCCAGCCCTTGTTGACGAGCTGCTGCGCAGCAGAGGCCAGCGCATCCGGCACCGAGTGCCAGATGTCGATGCGGCTGTCGCCGTCGAAATCGACGCCGTGCTTGTAATATTCGGACGGCAGGAACTGCGTGAGCCCGGTGGCGCCGGCCCAGGACGAGCGCATGTCCTTGCGCGTCACCACGCCCTCGCCGAGGATCTTCAGCGAGAGGATGAACTCGTTGCGATAGGTGTCCTTGCGCCGGCCGACATAGGCCTGCGTCGCCAGCACGCGAACGAGATCGTAGGGCAGCGTATAGCGGCCGTAGTCGGTCTCGCGGCCCCAGATCGCGAGCATGACGGTGGCCGGCACGCCGGAATTCTTCTCGATCTTCGTCAGCGCGGCATTGTATCTCTGCAGCAACCGCTGCCCCTCGCCCGCGAGATTCGCAATCGAGCCTTCCCTGACATAGTCCGCCGGCACCTGCACGAACTCGGCCTGCGACGGCGCGCCGGTCGCGGGCCGCCCGGGCAGGATCAGATCAGGCAGCTTGTAATCCGGCTCGAGCCCGCGCGTCTGTTGATCGAACGTCGCGCGCGAGACGCCGGCCTCTTGCGCTTCCGGCCAGAGCGAGGCGATGAATTGCGTGAAGGCTGCGTCGGCGGCGTGGGCGGACGACCAGCCACAGGTGATCACGATCACCGCAGCGATGAGCGTCCGCCGCATCATCACGCAGTCACCGCGTCAGCTTCTTGTACTTCACGCGGTGCGGAATGACGCTGTCCTGGCCGAGCCGGCGCATCTTGTCCTTTTCGTAATCCTGGAAGTTGCCTTCGAACCACTCGACATGGCTGTCGCCTTCGAAGGCCAGGATGTGGGTGGCGATGCGGTCGAGGAACCAGCGATCATGGCTGATGATGACGGCGCAGCCGGCGAAATCCTCCAGCGCCTCTTCGAGCGCGCGCAGCGTGTCGACGTCGAGGTCGTTGGTCGGTTCGTCGAGCAGCAGCACGTTGGCGCCGGACTTCAGCATCTTGGCGAGATGGACGCGGTTGCGCTCACCGCCGGAGAGCGCACCGACCTTCTTCTGCTGGTCGGCGCCCTTGAAGTTGAACGAGGAGCAATAGCCGCGCGAGTTCACTTCCTTCTTGCCGAGCAGGATCAGCTCGTTGCCGCCGGAGATCTCTTCCCACACGTTCTTGCTGCCATCGAGCGCGTCGCGCGACTGGTCGACATAACCGAGATGCACGGTCTCGCCGACCGTGATGGTGCCCTTGTCCGGCTGCTCCTGCTCGGTGATCATCTTGAACAACGTGGTCTTGCCGGCGCCGTTCGCCCCGATCACGCCGACGATGCCGCCGGGCGGCAGCTTGAAGGTGAGATCGTCGATCAGCAGGCGATCGCCATAGCCTTTGCTGAGGGCCTCGAAATCCACGACATTGGCGCCGAGCCGCTCGGCGACGGGAATGATGATCTGCGCGGTCTGGGTCTGCTTCTCGCTCGCCTGCTTGAGCAGATCCTCATAGCGCTGGTAGCGCGCCTTCGACTTGGCCTGACGTGCCTTCGGCGAAGAGGCCACCCACTCCTGCTCGCGTGCAATCGTCTTCTGGTGCGCGGCGTCCTCGCGGCCTTCCTGCTCGAGCCGCTTCTGCTTCTGCACCAGCCAGGACGAATAGTTGCCCTCGTAGGGAATGCCCTTGCCGCGATCGAGCTCGAGGATCCAGCTCGTGACGTTGTCGAGGAAGTAGCGATCGTGGGTGACGATCAGGATCGCGCCGGGATAGCTGCGCAGATGGCCTTCGAGCCACGACACCGACTCGGCGTCGAGATGGTTGGTCGGTTCGTCCAGCAACAACAGCTCGGGCTGGTCAAGCAACAGCTTGCACAGCGCGACGCGGCGGCGCTCACCGCCGGAGAGCTTCGTCACATCGGCATCGTCGGGCGGGCAGCGCAGCGCGTCCATCGCCTGGTCGACCTTGCTGTCGAGATCCCAGAGGCCCTGGGCCTCGATCTCGTCCTGCAGCTTGGTCATCTCGTCTGCGGTCTCCTCGGAATAATTCATCGCCAGCTCATTGTAGCGATCGAGGATGGCCTTCTGCTTGGCGACGCCCAGCATGACGTTCTCGCGCACGGAAAGCTTCGGATCGAGGTGCGGCTCCTGCTCGAGATAGCCGACGCGCGCGCCCTCGGCGACCCAGGCCTCGCCGGTGTACTCCTTGTCCAGGCCCGCCATGATCTTGAGCAGGGTCGACTTACCGGAGCCGTTGACGCCGAGAACGCCGATCTTGGCGTCCGGGTAAAAGCTCAGGCGGATATTGTCGAGCACCTTGCGGGTCGGGTAGCTCTTGGTCAGGCCGTCCATGAAGTAGACAAATTGGCGCGCCATCGGTCCCGTGAAACCTTCAATTTGAGGATATTTGCTTGCTGCCGATGTAGCGATCCCGCCCCCAAAGGGCAATGTTTTCCCTCCGTTCACCACGGATGAATACTGGGCAGATACCATCCGGAGCCCGATCCGGACAATTGAAACCATTTTTTAATAAAGCAGGCCAAAGCTCGGTTTCGCGCGGCAACAGCGCCACCCGCTCAGAATGAACGGGGAGCACAGCGAGGCCCATCATGGCTCTGATCGAGACCCATTCCCTTCCTGTTCCGGCACAAGCCGGCCGCACCTCTGCGCTCGTCTCGGAGATCAAGGGCTTCTGGAAGCGCTTCTTCGCCACGGCCTTCAACCCCTACAGGCCCGAACTGCACTACATGCGCGGCCCCGGCCCTGCCTGGCGCGCCAAGCACGGCATGGATGCGCCGATCCGGCTGAAGCCCCGCAAGGTCTGAGCCGCCGCTCTCTCTCGGATTTTGCCTACGGATTTTTGAAGACCCAGACTGCTTGCACGCAAGCATGATTGCGCGCAACCATGGCCCGGTTCCGACGGTGGCGCCCCTCCGACTGACGCGCCACCTCTCGCCATGGATGAACGCTGATGACGCGGCTGCGCTGTGCAATTCTCGACGACTATTTCAACCTCGCCCTCGACGTCGCCGACTGGGCGAAACTATCCGACCGCGTCGATGTCACCGTGTTCGGCCATCCCTTTGCCTCGGAGCAGGCCGCAGCCAGCGCGCTGGCCGATTTCGAGATCGTCTGCGCGATGCGTGAGCGCACCGCGTTCCCTAGGAGCCTGTTCGACAAGTTGCCGAGGCTGAAGCTGCTGCTTACCTCCGGAATGCGCAATGCCGCGATCGACATCGAGGCCGCGAAGGCGCGCGGCGTCGCCATCGGCGGCACGCAATATTCCCGCGATCCGACCGCGCCGCTCACCATGGGCCTGATCCTGGAACTGACCCGCGGCATCGGCCGCGAGAATGCGCGCATGCATGCGGGCGAGCCCTGGCAGACTTTTGCCGGCGTCGAGATCGAGGGCCTCACGCTCGGCATCGTCGGCCTCGGCAAGCTCGGCACCAAGATGGCCGGCATCGCCAAGACATTCGGCATGAACGTGATCGCCTGGAGCCCCAACCTCACGCCGGAGAAGTGCACGGCGGTTGGCGTCGGCTACGCCACCAAGGAGGAGCTGTTCGCCAAGGCCGATATCGTCACCATCCATGTGGTGCTGAGCGACCGCTCACGCGGCCTCGTCAGCCGCGCGGACCTCGCGCGGATGAAGCCGACCGCCTTCCTCGTCAACACTGCGCGCGGGCCGATCGTGGACGAGCAGGCACTGCTCGAAGCCTTGCAGCAACGGAAGATCGCGGGCGCCGGCATCGACGTGTTCTCGGTCGAGCCGCTGCCGGTCGACCATCCCTTCCGCAAGCTCGACAATCTCGTGCTGACGCCGCATCTCGGCTACGCGACCGAGGACGGCCTGCGTATCCATTACGGCCAGATGGTCGAGGCGATCGACGCCTTCACTGAGGGTAATGAGCTGCCGCGCAAGCTCGCCTGAAGCGACGCAGATCTCGAACGACGAAGGGCGTGCCGATGGCACGCCCTTCTCGATCTCAATTGTCGCTTAGCGCTTAGCGCACGGTGACCGGTGCGGGCAGCGGCGGCACCACCGTCGGCTGCGTGCCGGGGACCGGACCTGCCTGGGCGGCCATCGGAGCGGGACCGGGCGCAGGCGCGGCCGACGCAGTCGCGGTGCCCGGCGGCGGACTACCCTGCATCACCACCACGCGGGTCCCGACCTTGGCGCGGTCGAACAGATCCGAGACGTCCTCATTCAGCATGCCGATACAGCCGGAGGAGACGAACTTGCCGATCGTCGAAGGCTGGTTGGTGCCGTGGATGCGATAGACGGTCGAGCCAAGATACATGGCGCGGGCACCGAGAGGATTGCCTTCGCCGCCGGCCATGAAGCGCGGCAGATAGGGCTGGCGCTCGATCATTTCCACCGGCGGATGCCAATCCGGCCACTCGGCCTTGCGGGTGATCTTCTGCACGCCGGTCCAGGTGAAGCCGTCGCGGCCGACGCGGACGCCGTAGCGGATCGCACGGCCATTGCCGAGGACGTAATAGAGGTAGGTGTTCGGAGTATCGACCACGATGGTGCCAGCCGGCTCCTTGGTCTGGAACACGACTTCCTGGCGGCGCAGGTTCGCCGCCAGCTGCGCCGGTGCTGCGTCAGGCTGCTCCTCGGGCGGCAGTGACGCCACCGACATCGGCCGGCCACCGGCACCGGGCTGCGGCGACACCGCTCCGGTCGCGGCCGGGCCACCAACGGCTTCCGGCGGACGCATGTCATCACTGGCGGGCGCTTGGCCCGGACGGTCGGCATAGATCACCGCGGGCGGGCCGGCAGGGCGGCCGTAGCGGGGATCATCGGGTGACATCACCGGGCCCTGCGGCGGCGCGGCGGAATAGACGGGCGGAGCGCCAGCCGGACGGCCGTAACGCGGATCATCGGGCGACATCACCGGACCCTGCGGCGGGGCAGCCGAATAGACCGGGGGAGCGCCGGCAGGGCGGCCGTAGCGCGGATCGTCAGCCGGACCCGGCGGCGGCAGCGAGGCCTGCGGCATCGCGTCGTCGTCATCCTCCAGCGCGTCGAAATTCGGGGTGCGGTCGCCGGGCCGATATTCGGCCGGAGCGCCGTAGCTCGGCGCCTGCTGAACCGGATAGCTCTGGGCCTGTGCGAGCGAGGTTCCCGCCGCAGCGACTGTTGCGGCAGCGCATATCGTCAGAAAATGTTTGATCATCATCGCTCTTGTATAGCCCCCGGGCCCCGTCCGAGCCGTTAACGGCCAGATGACCGAAGATAGCGGCACATTCAAGACATAGCAGGCTGATTTGTGCCTGATTTCGCGATTTGTGATGCAATTGCACACAGTTGCTCCGTTGCATCACGGGGATGGAAATCGCATCGCGCCGTAGATTGCCGGAGTTATCAGCCCCGATTTTTACGGAACGGCGCGGAGACGTTGCGATATGGTCGAATTAGCCTGATTCGTCACCGATTTGAGCTCGGATCCAGCGTGGCGAACGCGGCAATCAGTATCGTCACCGCGTTCAGATGGCTCATGGGCCCTGGCCAGCCGCCGGGCGGAAATTCGTAACCCGTCAATGCTTCCCGGCTTTCGCTTCCTGCTTGCCGCGATCCTGCTGTCTGCCTCCATCCTGGTGTTCGGCCTGGGAGCCGCCTCACTGCTGCGGGCGAGCCACGAGCAGTATGTCAGCAACCCGTCCTGGCGGAGCGGCCCGCAGGAGCAGGTGTTCGCGCAAGCCTCCGAGCCGGTGCTCGCGGCGCTCCGCGTGGAGCCCGTCGCACCTGATGCCAACGAGGCGGCGCCCGCAATGCAGGACCAGGTCCCGAGCATTGGGCTGCCCGCGGTCGAGACCGGGCCCGAGCAGATGGCCGCAGTGACGCTCGAGGCCAAGGTCCAACCTGAGCCTCAGCCTGAGCCTCAGATCGCCGTCGCGTCGCCCGCAGAGCCGGCTGCGCCCGTCACCGACGTGCCAGCCCCCGAGCAAGCCAGGATCCAGGCTGCGGCTCCTGCGCCCGCCGACACACTCACCCTGGCCGACACGAGTGCTTCCATCACCACCACGACGCCGGCCCCGGCGATGGGCGCCACCGACGTGCCGCGAACCGCGACACCGGCGCTGGCATCGCGCGTGAGCGACATTGCAGCAGCCAGGGTGGCTGCGCTGAACGACCTCGCGCCGACGAAGTCCAAAGCCGGCAGCGCGACGCAAGCGAGCAAGCCGCGCGCGCACAAGCCGAAGAAGCGTCACCGCATCGTACGGCGTCCGCCGCCTCAGCAGTTACAACGATCACTCGATCCGTTCGGCCAGCAGCAGCAGCAGACGCTCGCCACGACCGCCACGCGCACGCGCTGACCTTAGGCCGGCCCTGTCGCGATCGGCGGGCCTTTCTCCTGGCCCCATTCCGACCACGAGCCGTCATAGAGTGCGGTGTCGGTAATCCCGAGGCGATAGAGCGCGAGCGTCAGCACGCCGGCCGACACGCCGGAGCCGCAGCTCGTCACGATCGGCGCATCGAGCTTGACACCGGCGCCGGTGAAGGCGGCGCGAAGCTCCTCGAGCGGCTTCATCGTGCCGGCCGCGGCATCGAACAGCTGATTGTAAGGCACGTTGCGCGCACCGGGGATGTGACCGGAGCGGATGCCCGCGCGCGGCTCGGGCGCGCGGCCTTCGAAGCGATCGGCGGCGCGGGCGTCGATCACCTGCTCGGCGCGGCTTTCGACATTGGCGATCAGCTGCTGCATGCTGCGCACGCGCTTCGGATCGTAGCTCGCCTTGAAGCTTGCAGGCTTCGGCTTCACCTCGCCGCTCTCGACCGGACGCCCCTCGGCGCGCCACTTCTTCAGGCCGCCATTGAGGATGCGCACATTGCTGTGGCCGAACGCCAAAAACATCCACCACGCGCGCGGCGCAGCGACCCAGCCGCCGGCATCGTAGAGCACGACGGTATCGGCATTGGAGATGCCGAGATTGCCGACATCGCGGCCGAACTGCTCGGCGCTCGGATACATGTGCGGCAGGGGGTTGGAATGGTCAGACACCGCATCGACGTCGAAGAACACCGCGCCCGGCAGATGCGCGGCGAGATAGTCATCCTTCGGCAGCGGCAGCACGCCCGGCAGCTTGAAGCTGGCGTCGAGCACTTTGACGTTGGCATCGTTGATGTGGGCGGCGAGCCATTCGGTGGAGACGAGGGGGTCGGTGGGGGTCATGCTAGGTCTTCCTTGCCATTCCGAAGTTGAAGCAATGCGCATCAAACTCCGCTGTCATCGTCCGGCTTGACCGGACGATCCAGTATTCCAGAGACGGTTGCGATTGAGCGGAGAAGCCGCGGCGTACTGGATTCCCCGCCTGCGCGGGGAATGACAGCAGAGATCGGAGCAGCAGCAGAGCACCCCTCACCCCTTCTTCTTCGGCTCCCACTGCTCGGTCGGGCCGCCTGCATCGCGCCAGGCCGCGTAGCCGCCGGCGATGTGGGCGACGGGCTTGAGGCCCATGTCCTTTGCGGTCTTGGCCGCGAGCGCGGAGCGCAGGCCGCCGGCGCAGTGGAACACGAATTTCTTGTCTTCCTGGAAGATCGGCTTCGCATACGGGCTCTGCGGATCGATCCAGAATTCGAGCATGCCGCGCGTACAGGAGAACGCGCCGGGGATACGGCCGTCGCGCTCGATCTCGCGGGGGTCGCGGATGTCGACAATGACGACGTCGCCGTTCTTGGATATCTCGATGGCGTCCCTGGCGGTGAGCGTCTCGATTTCGCTATTGGCCTCGTCGATCAGCGCCTGGATGCCGCGGGTGATGTTTTGGGGCATGTAGCTCTCCCTCTTGTCGGCCGCGCGTGCAGCTAGTGCGTCAATTCCTTCATCGCTCCCTCAAGTCCCTCGATCGTGATCGGGAACATGCGGTTGGCGAAGATGCGTTTGATGATGGTGGTCGATTCCGAATAGTCCCAGTGCTTCTGCGCAACCGGGTTGAGCCACACCGAATGCGGATAGGTACGGATGATGCGATCGAGCCAGACCGAGCCGGGCTCCTCGTTGACGTGCTCGACCGAGCCACCGGGCACCATGATCTCGTAAGGCGACATCGAGGCGTCGCCGACGAACACGACCTTGTAGTCGTGTGGATATTTATGCAGCACATCCCAGGTCGGCGTGCGATCGGTGAAGCGGCGCTTGTTCTGCTTCCACACGCCTTCATAGAGGCAGTTGTGGAAGTAGAAATACTCCATGTGCTTGAACTCGCTCTTCGCCGCCGAGAACAGCTCCTCGACCTGCTCGATATGCGAATCCATGGAGCCGCCGATGTCGAAGAACACCAGCAGCTTCACCGCATTGCGCCTTTCAGGGCGCATGTGGACGTCGAGATAGCCGTGATTGGCGGTCTCGCGGATGGTGGTGTCGAGATCGAGCTCATCCGGCGCACCGGTGCGCGCGAACTTGCGCAGGCGGCGCAGCGCCACCTTGATGTTGCGAATGCCGAGCTCGACATTACCGTCGAGGTCTTTGAACTCGCGCTTGTCCCACACCTTCACGGCACGGTTGTTGCGGTTCTTCTCCTGGCCGATACGAACGCCTTCAGGATTGTAACCATGCGCGCCGAACGGCGAAGTGCCGGCGGTGCCGATCCATTTCGAGCCGCCCTGGTGCCGGCCCTTCTGCTCCTCGAGCCGCTTCTTCAAGGTCTCCATGAGCTTGTCCCAGCCCATGGCCTCGATCTGCTTCTTCTCGTCCTCACTGAGGTATTTCTCGGCGAGCTTCTTCAGCCACTCCTGGGGGATCTCCGCCTTCTCCATGGCGTCGAGCAGGCTTTCCAGCCCCTTGAACACCGTGCCGAAGACACGGTCGAACTTGTCGAGGTTGCGCTCGTCCTTCACCAGCGAGGTGCGCGACAGATAATAGAAATTCTCGACCGAATAGTCCGACAGATCAGCGTCGAGCGCCTCCATCAACGTGAGGTATTCGCGCAGCGTCACGGGGACCTGCGCATCGCGCAGAGACGTAAAGAATTGCAGGAACATGGGTGACAGATTGCCCGTCGGGTGGCCGACGTCAAGGGGCGGAGACCGGCGCTGCACGCTGGACCGATGGGCTTTTTGCTCTAGAATTGACCGCCTCTCAGGGTTGTTTTGGGGACGTTTGCAATGGGTATTCTCGCAGCGCTCATCATTGGCGCGATCGCCGGCTGGCTTGCCGGCAAGATTGTCCACGGAGCGGGATTTGGGCTGATCGGCAACATCGTCGTCGGCATCATCGGCGCGCTGGTGGCGGGCTGGGTGCTGCCGCAGCTCGGCATCGCGCTGGCGACCGGCACGCTGGGCGCCATCATTGACGCCACGGTCGGTGCGGTGATTGTGCTCGTCATCCTTTCGCTGATAAAACGGGTCTGAAAGCCTGACCGAACCAGGAACGGCCGCCATGAGCGGCCGTTCCTTTTGTTGGACCACGGCAATGCCGGGGCCGACGACCAACAAGGACGCGCGATGAAATTTACCGGCACCAAGGACTATGTTGCGACCAATGATCTCAAGGTCGCCGTCAATGCCTCGATCGTGCTGGAGCGCCCGCTGCTGATCAAGGGCGAGCCCGGCACCGGCAAGACGGTGCTGGCCGAGGAAGTGGCGAAGGCGCTGAACGCGCCGCTTCTGACCTGGCACATCAAGTCCACCACCAAGGCGCAGCAGGGCCTCTACGAATACGACGCGGTGTCGCGCCTGCGCGACAGCCAGCTCGGCGACGCGCGTGTTTCGGACATCAAGAACTACATCAAGCGCGGCAAGCTGTGGGACGCCTTCGCGGCCGAGCAGCGCCCGGTGCTGCTGATCGACGAGATCGACAAGGCCGACATCGAATTTCCCAACGATCTGCTGCTCGAGCTCGACCGCATGGAATTCCATGTCTACGAGACCGGCGAGACGATCAAGGCGAAGCAGCGCCCGATCATGATGATCACCTCCAACAACGAGAAGGAGCTGCCGGACGCCTTCCTGCGCCGCTGCTTCTTCCACTACATCAAGTTCCCCGACGCCGACACGATGGGCCGCATCGTCGACGTCCACTTCCCCGGCATCAAGAAGCGCCTGGTCGAGGAAGCACTGCGCATCTTCTTCGAGGTCCGCGAGGTGCCCGGCCTGAAGAAGAAGCCGTCGACGTCGGAGCTGCTCGACTGGCTCAAGCTGCTGCTCAACGAGGACATGAGTGTCGAGCAGCTGCGCGAGCGCGATCCGCGCAAGCTGATTCCGCCGCTGCACGGCGCGCTGCTGAAGAACGAGCAGGACGTGCATCTGTTCGAGCGGCTGGCGTTCTTGAGCCGACGGGAAGTGTAGGGTCAGGCACTGTTTCTCCCGTCCACCTCAGGGTGACGGTGAGAAATTTGAGCTCGCCGCTCTCTCCATTCGTCATTGCGAGCGCAGCGAAGCAATCCAGAGTCTTTCCGCGGTGACAGTCTGGATTGCTTCGCTGCGCTCGCAATGACGGAGCAAGGTGCGGCATCGCGGTTTCCAACTCGCATCTCAATCGCAGACACACGCTCGCATCCTCGCGGCATATTCCGCCCGAGCTATGCTCTCTCCGTTACACCCTCATGAAAGAGGGCGCAGGGAAGGCCGGGTGCTGACCTCGCACCCACGGTCCGCTGTGCGCATGTAGCGCAAAAAGAACTGCACAGCGGCATACAGGTGAAGCCGAACACACGGCCTTCCCTGCGCAGTGGGTTGACGGCTTATGCCGTGCTCTCCCGGGAGCCGAATTCCTTCTGGCCTCCCTCGCCTCGCGAAAGTCGCCGACACCGCGCCGGTTGACGCCAATGCCGCATCCGCCAAGGCTTGACCGTAGCAACGACGGCCAGGACCACACGGTTTTGCCGTACGCACACAGCGCCGCTCGTCCGCACGAAGCCTCGGGTTCACGGAGAGCAATCCGCCCTGCCCTTGACCTCTCGTACACGACGCTGCCGCGTCCACCGCAACCCGGCCCGCGCTTCGAACGACTCGCGAACCGCCCCTCTTCGTGGGCCGGGCTGTTTCGATGTATGCCGCAATTCCGAATTTCGGTAAAGCGGAATATCTTTCCGGAAGCAGGTTGACAGGTTTTGCGGTGTTTTGCCCGCCGGGCAATGTGAGGTCCCGGAACGACAACGGAAAGTGCGGCGGCCATCCAAGCATTCCAGGAACTTTCGTTGCCAATCTGCAACGGTTCCCGGCAATCTAAGACTGGACAAAATGAACGCCCATTGCGGCCACGAACCCTGCTCACAACGCCGTGAGACAAGTCAGGGGAACGACGATGCGAGCACAACGCGTTTGGAACGTGAATGGAGCCGCCAGCATCGGGCAGCTTCAGTCCAGATTGGACGATTTGAACAAGCGCCTGAATCAGCTTGAAAGCCAGCATCCCGAGAGCTGGAAGGTCGAAGAGCTGAGATCGAGCGCACTCAGCCTGTCGCGGGAGATCGACGACATCCGCTGCGCCGAGGCGACGGCGGCCTTGCGGGAATTGCTGCGGAAGTAAGACCCCGGTCGGCGCGACGGATCCGTGATCGGCCGCGCGCCCGTCGCCATGGATCAAGGAACCAAGGCGCAGCCCCCGCCATTTCCATGAAGAGCATGGAGCAAAATCATGACCAGGCACCTGACACGAGCCCATCTTGCGCGCGGTGTGGCCGGCGCGGTTTCCACGCTGGTCCTGTGCGCGACGATGGCCTTCACCATCGCGTACCACTTCGCGTTGTGAAGGAGAGTTCACATGATGTCCGCCCCCGAGGAGCCGGTGAGGCTGCAAGGCTTTGGCGCTCGCGCCACTGGAGCGATCGGAGGCCACAATCTTCCGCGTCCGCGACGGCGCGCATTTGGCCGCGCGAGATCGCCGACCTTGCCTCGGAATGGGACATGACGCCGATGGCGAACGACAGGTCTCCAGGACTCGTCGCGCACCCACACTGGCCGGACGTCATTCGCGGCACGCGCTCGCGTCAAGGGATCACGGCGTTCCGCGAAACCCGACGAAACCATTGTTGCTCGCGAAATCGCGACCGCTCCGCTGGGAACGCCTGGAGGCAGCAGGGATTGATGCCTATCCAACCGAGACATGGAGACAACCATGACACGTATGAAACTTCTGAGTGCGGCCGCACTGGTGGCCACCGTTTTGCCGCTCGCGACCGCAAGCCCCAGCCTCGCCGCGGGACGCGGTCCGGGCTGGTGCACTCCGCCGAGCGGAGACGCTGTCGGCGCCGCCGGCCCGGCCATGAACGGCGGCCAGTTGATGGCTGGCGTCGGCCAATGCCGTCGCGTCGGCGGCTGGCATCAGACCAACACCTACGGCTATCGGGGGCCCGGTTACGGATATGATGAGCCCGGCTGGGGCGCACCGGCTTACGCTCCCTACGAGTACTGATGCCCTGATACCGCAAGGTCACAGCGGCGCGGTCTATCTTGACCGCGCCGTTTGCGTTGGATGAACACCTGGTAGAGCGCAGCGAATGTCCTGAAGCGGATTGGTTCGCGCGCGGCGCGGCGGAATCCTGCCGAAATCGCACCACGTGAGGGTGATCTTCAGGCAAATCTCGTTTCCAAGCCATGCCGCGCGCTCGAGCGCCCCTGCAAGGGCCAAATCGGCCGTGGACCCGCCTCGAAAATCGTTGCAAAAAGACGCTCCCGAGGCGCTGGCGGCCGGTCCGCCAAGCCTCTGGAAAACGTCGATTTTTGGAAGAATGGTCGGAGTGGCAGGATTCGAACCTGCGACCCCTGCGTCCCGAACGCAGTGCTCTACCGGGCTGAGCCACACTCCGACAAGAAGGCGGCTTATAGCGTCGGGTTTCACGCACCGCAAGCGGCCGAGCTGAGGAATTTTGTCCCTGTGAAAATGCGTCTTGAAACGTCGATTTTACCGGCCGGCCAAGCCGGCGCGCAAGCCGCCGCCCGGATTTTGGCCGCCGGCGGCCTGGTCGCGTTTCCGACCGAGACGGTCTACGGGCTCGGCGCGGACGCGGCGAACGCGACCGCGATCGCCCATCTCTACGCCGCCAAGGGGCGGCCGGCCTTCAATCCGCTGATCGCCCACGTCGCGGACCTCGCGGCTGCACGGCGCATCGGGAGGTTCGATGCGCGCGCCCTGAAGCTCGCCGAGGCGTTCTGGCCGGGGCCGCTGACGCTGGTGGTGCCGAAGACGGATGGTTGTCCGGTCGCCGATCTCGCCACTGCGGGCCTCGACACCGTCGCGATCCGCATTCCCGCCCACCCGGTGGCCGAAGCCATTTTACGCGCCTTTGGCGGGGCCGTGGTGGCGCCGTCGGCAAATATCTCCGGCCATGTCTCGCCGACGCTGGCCGCCCATGTCGAGAGTGACCTTGCGGGACGGATCGACCTGATCGTCGACGGTGGGCCGGTTGCGGTGGGCGTGGAATCGACCATTGTCGGCTGCTTCGAGGCGCCGATGCTACTGCGCCCCGGCGGGTTGTCACGCGACCGGATCGAGGCCGTCCTGGGCGCAGCCCTGGCGCGGCCGCCGGTGGAGGCCGGGAGCGACGACAGCCAGCCGCTGGCACCGGGCATGATGGCCTCGCATTACGCGCCGCGCGCGGCCGTGCGGCTCGATGCGCGCGAGGTGGCACCGGGCGAAGCGCTGCTGGCGTTCGGGCCGGCGCGCCTGCCCGGCGTTGACGCCGCGTCAGCAGTCATGAATTTGTCGCCCGCCGGCGATCTCGATGAAGCCGCCGCCAATCTGTTCGGCTATCTTCGCGCCCTCGATGCGAAGAGGCCGCGGGCGATTGCCGTGATGACGATCCCCGAAGACGATCTGGGCGAGGCGATCAACGACCGGCTGCGCCGGGCTGCCGTGGCGAGATAAGAGCGAAGCAAGAGACGAAACAATGAACATCGATAAATCGGCCACTCCTCCGCTTGCGCCCGAGCTGATCGAACAATTCCGCAAGATCGTCGGCGAGCGCCACGCGATCACCGATGCGGCCGACATCGAGGCCTACGTCACCGAGGAGCGCAACCTGTTCCACGGTCGTTCGCCGCTGGTGCTGCGGCCAGGCTCGACGGCGGAAGTGTCCGAAATCTGCAAGCTCGCCTCCGAGCATAAAATCGCGCTGGTGCCGCAGGGCGGCAACACCGGACTCGTCGGGGGACAGACGCCGCACAATGGCGAGGTCGTGGTGTCGCTGCGCCGGCTCGACAAGATCCGCGAAGTCGACACCGCCTCCAACACCATGACCTGCGAGGCCGGCGTGGTGCTGCAAATCGCGCAGCAGAGGGCATCCGACGTGGACCGGCTGTTTCCGCTGTCGCTGGGCGCGGAAGGAAGCTGCACCATCGGCGGCAATCTCTCGACCAATGCCGGCGGCACCGCCGCACTAGCCTATGGCGTGGCGCGCGAGATGGCGCTGGGGCTGGAAGTGGTGCTCGCCGATGGACGCGTGCTCAACGTGCTGTCGAAGCTGAAGAAGGACAACACCGGCTACAATCTGCACAACCTCTTCATCGGCGCGGAAGGCACGCTCGGCATCATCACGGCGGCGACATTAAAACTGTTTCCCAAGCCGCGGGCGGTCGAGACGGCCTATGTCGGGCTGAAATCGCCGGCGGCGGCGCTGAAGCTGCTGACAATCTCGCAGAGCGAGGCCGCCAATGCTTTGACGAGCTTCGAGCTGCTCTCGGAGATGGCGGTGGATTTCTCGGTCCGCCACGGCATCGACGTGCGCGATCCGCTTGCGGAGAAGCATCCCTGGTACGTGCTGATGGAATTGTCCTCTCCCGGCGACGACGCCCGCACGCCGCTGGAGACAATCCTCGCCCGCGCCATGGAGGAGGAAATCGTCGACGATGCCGTGATCGCGGCCAATCTCAGCCAGCGCAGCAACTTCTGGAAGTTGCGCGAGGAGATGTCGTCGGCGCAGAAGCCCGAGGGCGGCTCGATCAAGCACGACATCTCCGTTCCCGTCGCCGCCGTGCCCGCCTTCATCGAGGAGGCCAACGCCGCCGTGGTGAAGCTGATCCCCGGCGCGCGGCCGGTGCCGTTCGGCCATCTCGGCGACGGCAATCTGCACTACAATGTCAGCCAGCCGATCGGCGCCAACACCGCGGACTACCTGGCGTGCTGGCACGAGATGAACGCTGTTGTGTTCGAGATCGTGCTGCGGATGGGCGGCTCGATCTCGGCCGAGCACGGCATCGGCGTGCTCAAGCGCGACGAGCTGCCAGAGGTGAAGGACAAGACCGCGATCGAGCTGATGCGCGCAATCAAGGCGATGCTCGATCCGCACGGCATCATGAACCCGGGGAAAGTGCTGTGAGCGTGTCCGCCCTTACGATCGACGCCATCCAGGATGCCGATGTCGAGCCGGTGGTCGCGCTGTGGCAGCGCTGCGGCCTGACGCGGCCGTGGAACGATCCGCATGCCGATATCGCGCTGGCGCGGCGGCGCGACAACTCGACGATCCTGATCGGCCGCGATGGCGGCGCGATCGTTGCGACCGTCATGGTCGGCCATGATGGCCATCGCGGCTGGGTCTATTACGTCGCGGTCGACCCCGATGGCCGCAAGCGCGGTCATGGCCGCGTCATCATGGCGGCGGCTGAGGACTGGCTGCGGCAGGCCGGGATTGCCAAGCTCCAGCTCCTGGTCCGGCGCGAGAATGCGCAGGCGAATGCGTTCTATCAATCGCTCGGCTTCGAGGAATCGACCTCGGTGATGTTCCAGAAGTGGCTCGACGGCCGCGCGTCTACTTCATAAGGCTCAACCGAGATGCGGCCGCGAGAACAACTGCGCCCCCTCGCCCCGTTCTTACGGGGAGAGGGGTGGGGTGAGGGGCCTCTCTCCACACGTGAGATCGTCGACGGACCTGTACCCCCTCACCCGGATTGCTCCGGACGATGCTTCGCATCGCCGAGGCAATCCGACCTCTCCCCGCAGGCGGGGCGAGGTGAAGAAAACTGAGAGACAGCAATGACCATTTCCGACCGCGTCCGTATCAAGGACGTCCGCGTGCTCTCGGACGGCTGGACGCCCCTGAAGAACACCACGTTCGACTACCGGCGCGCCAATGGCGAGTGGCAGACGCAGCACCGGGAAACCTATGAGCGCGACAATGCCGCCGCCGTGCTGCCCTACAATCGCGCGCGGCGCAGCGTGATCCTGGTGCGCCAGTTCCGCCTGCCGGCGTTTATCCGCGGCTACGACGATCTCCTGATCGAGGCCGCCGCCGGCGTGCTGGACGACGCCTTGCCTGAGGTGCGCATCCGCGCCGAAGCCGAGGAGGAAACCGGCTATCGCCTGCACGACGTCCACAAGGTGTTCGAGGCCTTCATGAGCCCGGGCGCGGTGACCGAAAAATTGCATTTCTTCGTCGCCGAATATGAACCGGAAATGCGCGTCAGCGATGGCGGCGGCCTCGAGCACGAGGGCGAGGACATCGAGGTGCTGGAGCTTGGCATCGACGAGGCACTGGCGATGATCGCCAATGGGCGGATCATCGACGCCAAGGCGATCATGCTGCTGCAATACGCCGCGCTGCATATTTTCAGGTAGCCCTGCCGGGGCGGCAATTCTGGCCTGCACAGCCGTGGCGCCTGTTGAGCAAACCGCGGACTATCTCTAGTCTGGCCTCAACAAGAACCAGGAGAAGCGCCCATGTCTGCCCCGCGCGACGACGAATTCGGCTTTGCGCCCGACTATGATTCCCCCGTTCCATATATGCAGCGGACGCGCGACTATTACAACGCGATCGGCTACGTCACGCCGTATCGCTGGGCGCACTATACCGAGGCGCCGTTCCAGAAGCTGAAGAAGCCGCTCGCGCAATCGCGCGTCACCATCATCACGACCGCGGCGCCCTACGATCCGGCCAAAGGCGATCAGGGGCCGGGCGCGGCGTATAATGGCAGCGCGAAGTTTTACCAGGTCTATGACGGCGACATCTCAAAGCAGCACGATTTGCGCATCTCGCATATCGGCTACGACCGCAAGCACACCACGGCGACCGACAACGGCACCTGGTTTCCGCTGCCGCAGCTTTTGAAGGCCAGTGCCGCCGGCCGCATCGGCGAGGTGAGTCGGCGCTTCTTCGGCGCGCCGACCAATCGCAGCCATCGCGTCACGCTGGACACCGATGCGCCGGAGATTTTGGCGCGCTGCATTGCCGACAAGGTCGACGCCGCCGTGCTGGTGCCGAACTGCCCGGTCTGCCACCAGACCACCGCGCTGGTGGCGCGGCATCTCGAGGCAGGCGGCATTCCGACCGTGATCATGGGCTGCGCGAAGGACATCATCGAGCACGCCGCCGTGCCGCGCTTTTTGTTCTCGGACTTCCCGCTCGGCAATTCCGCCGGCAAGCCCCACGACGTGAGCTCGCAGGCGCAGACCCTGGAGCTGGCGCTCAAAGTACTGGAGACCGCGAGCGGGCCGCAGACCACGATGCAATCGCCGCTGCGCTGGAGTGAGGACGCCTCCTGGAAGCTCGACTACAACAACGTCGCGCAAATGAGCGCCGAAGAGCTGGCACGCCACCGCGCCGAATTCGACAAGCAGAAGGAGATCGCGCGCGGCAATCGCGCCGCCTGACGTCCTCCGATAAAAATAGAACAACGAGGGGAGAGAGACGTGACGCGACCGTTCGAGGGCGTGAAGATCCTGGACTTCACGCAAGTGCTGGCCGGCCCCTATGCGAGCTACCAGCTCGCGCTACTGGGCGCCGACGTCATCAAGGTCGAGCGGCGCGAGGGGGAGGACATGCGCCGCACGCCGCTCTCACGCGAATGGGCCGGGCGCGGGCTGGCGCCGGCCTTCCAGGCCATCAACGGCAACAAGCGCAGCCTGACGCTGGATCTGCAAAAGCCCGACGCCGTCGCGATCGTGAAGAAGCTCGCCGCGACCGTCGACGTCGTCATGGAAAACTTCCGCCCCGGCGTGATGGACAAGCTCGGCATCGGCTACGAGGCGCTCTCGGCGATCAATCCGAAGCTGATCTATTGCGCGGTGTCAGGTTTTGGCCAGACCGGCCCGGATCGCCTGCGGCCCGGCTATGACGGCAAGATGCAGGCGCTCTCGGGCATCATGGCGATCACGGGGCATCCGGAAACAGGGCCGACTCGCGCCGGCTTTGCGGTGTGCGACGTTCTCTCGGGCGCAACGGCCGCCTTTGGCGTATCGAGCGCGCTCTACCAGCGCGACCGCACCGGCAAGGGACAGCTCATCGACGTCTCCATGCTGGAGGCGACGATGGCGTTTCTCTCCGGGCAGATCGCGGACTGGTCGGTCGCCGGCCATCGCCAGCAGCTCTCGGGCAACCAGGCGGTGAGCCGCAAGACCACCGCCAATCTGTTCAAGGCGGGCGACGGTTACATCCTGCTCGCCGTCAACAACGAAAAACAATACCGCGCGCTCATATCTGCACTCGGCCGCGAGGACACGCTGTCCGATCCGCGTTTCGCCGACTGGTTTTCGCGCAACGAGAACGAGCCCGCGCTGCGTGCCATCATCGAGGAGGCGCTTGCCGCAAAGCCTGCGCGCGAATGGGAGACGATCCTGGAGGACGCCGGCGCGCCCTGCGCCAGCATCTGGAAGATCGAGGAGGTCATCGACCATCCGCAGATCAAGGCGCGCGGCGCAATCCAGGAGCTCGACACGCCCTATGGCCGCCTGCGCTTTGCCGGCAGCGGCTTCAAGCTCGCGCACGGCGGCGGCAGACTGGACCGGATGGCGCCGGAATTGGGTGCGGATACGGATTCGGTGCTGGGCGAATTGGGGTTCGATGCGGCGGAGATCGCGGCGTTACGGGCGCGGGAGATTGTGTAGAGGGGGACCGCCTAAAACAACGACCCCTGCCCCTCGTCGGAGGACGCAGCAGCAACCTTCCGCGCGATCTTCTTCGGCTTCGCGGCCTCGGCTTCCATCTCTTCCGCGCTGATCGGCAAGAGCAGCTGTTCGTCGTCATTGGCGACACGGTTGACGCGGGTGGAGACCGGGTGCCAGGCGAATTCGCCGCGGCGCGGGGCCGTCATCAGCGGCAGGATCGCATCGACCTCGTCACTGCTGCAATCGAGCCAGCGTTCGAAATCGCGCGGACTGATGGTGACAGGCACGCGGTCATGCAGCGCGGCCAGATCCTCGCCAGCCGCCGCCGTGACGATCGCCACCGTATCGAGCTCCTCGCCGTTCGGCCCGACCCAGGTCTCGAACACCGCGGCAAGACCGAGCGGCGCACCGTCGGCGTGATAGATGAAGAATGGCTGCTTGCGGCCGTCGATGGACTTCCATTCATAATAGCCGTCAGCCGGGATCAGCCCACGCCGCCGGCGAATCGCGCGTTTGAACGCGGGCTTCTCCAGCGCCGTCTCGGAGCGGGCGTTGATCAAGAGCGTAAACCCCTTGGGATCCCTGACCCAGCCCGGCAGCAGGCCCCAGCGCATCAGGCGGAAATGGCGCGCGCCATTCTCGATCAGGACGACCGGTACCGGTTGCGTCGGTGCGACATTGTACCGGGGCGGGAAATTCGGCTGCTCAATATAGCCGAACAGCTGCCGCAAAGCCGCGGGGGCCGAAGTTATGACGAAGCGTCCACACATCTTAGGGCGTCCATATAGGGTCCGTTCAGGTCCTTTTAACCCCGAACGTTAACACTGCGGCCGATGAGCTCAACGGCCTCCCAACCCGCGACGCGCGCACAGACGGGCCCTGAAGCCGCGGCCTGGGCCGACCGGCTGCGCGTGGCCAACATCAACCCGCGGACCGGGCTTGCCACAGACTATCTCAACCATTTCAATGAAGCCGTGATGCTGCTCGAGATGGTCCCGGACATGCCGGAATGCGCGGAAGATTTTTTGACCTGGACGCCGCTGTCCTATGCCGAGCATTTCACCGCCTCGAACTTCAAGGCGCGTGATCTTGCGATCGAAGCCTATGAGAAGGCCGAGCCATCCGTGCGCGCCCAGTTCGACCACATCACCGACACCATGACCTCGATTCTATCAGCGGTCGGCTCGGCCATGCGCGAGGTCGAGAAGGACACGATCCGCGTCCGGCTCGCCGAGCAGGCCACCCTCTGGGTCAAGCCGCTGATCGCGGCCTGCGGCGGCATCATCAATGGCGGCGCGGAAGCCGACGTCGACACTATCATGGCGAATTGAGCCAAGTACCTGAAGACAAGTACCTGAAGACAAGTAGCTGAAGACAGGTAGCTGAAGAAATGGCCTCGGTCGCCCAGCCCACCCACCCCCAGATCGCGGTCAGTGCGGCCATCTTCCGCGACGGCAAGGTGCTACTGACCCGCCGCGCCCGCTCGCCCGCCAAGGGGTTCTATTCGCTGCCCGGCGGCCGGGTCGAATTCGGCGAATCGCTGCACCAGGCGCTGAGCCGCGAGGTCGACGAGGAAACCGGGCTGGAGATCGAGATCGTCAGCCTTGCCGGCTGGCGCGAGGTGCTGCCGGCCGCACCCCGTGCCGGCCATTATTTGATCATGTCATTTGCCGCCCGCTGGGTGGCCAGGGAACCTGCCCTGAACGACGAGCTCGACGATTACCGCTGGATTGCCCCGGACGCTTTGGGGAGCCTTGGCGACATCAAGCTGACCGGAGGGCTGGAGGAGATCATCCAGTCCGCCCACCGGCTGATCGGTCCCTGAGCGCCCCGCCTTGCGTCATCAGCCCTGAGGGGGCATACAGCCCGCCGATGTCGACGCGATTTCTGGCCATTTTTGTCCTGATTCTCGCCTGCGCTTCCGCGCCCGCCCGGGCCCAGGACGTGGCGGCGCCGTTCGACGCCGATTTGCAACGGCTGGCCGAGATCCTTGGTGGCCTACATTATCTGCGCGGCATCTGCGGCACCAACGAGGGCAACAAATGGCGCAGCGAGATGCAGGCGCTGATCGATGCCGAAACCCCCGCCGGCGAGCGCCGCACCCGCATGATCGCCGGCTTCAACCGCGGCTATAACGGCTTTCAGCAGACTTACCGGAGCTGCACGCCGGCGGCGACGGTGGCGATCCGCCGCTATATCGAGGAAGGCTCGAATATCTCGCGGAATCTCACGGCGCGTTACGCGAACTGAGTTCGCGGGAACCGTGTCATCGACTTTGTTCACAGCCGTTAACCGTTCCTAAAGATGTGGCCTAGCGGTCGTTAATGCGCGTGCTACACCACTTGCACCAGCGCATCGCCGTGGATCGCGCCCCAGCCCTGATTGAGATTCATGAGCCAGCCGATTTCCTACGCCCCCGCCCGCGCGCCGCTGCCCGATCACGAGCAGAAACAAGCCGCACTGAGCTATCTCAACGAGGCCTGGGCCGAAGCGCGCCATGATGGCGTCGACGGCGATTGCCTGGCGCAGGCGAGCCTGTTTGCGGCGCTTGCCGAGCTCGTCGGCACCTATGGCGAGGACGCGGTGGCGAAATTCGTCGAGGGTTTTCCTGCCCGCATCCGCAACGGCGAATTTTCGGTCTGCCTCGCAAGGCAGTAAAGACCGCCAGCAACGCCCTGCCACACGAGCGCGCCCTCCCTTACGGCTCGATCTTGAGCGTCGCTCTCATGTTGGGATGGTAGCGACAGTAATAATCGACGGTTCCTGCCTTCTTCAGAACTGACGTCGCCGACTTCCCCGGCGGCAGCGTGACGTCGAAATCACCGTTTTTCGCGGTGGCGGTGTGGGCGAAGACGTCCTTGTTGATCCATGCGATGGTGTCGCCAACCTTCGCCGACACCTTAGCCGGTGAGATCACGAGATTCTCCATCGTGATCTCTATCGTCGCGGCGCGCGCCGGAACGACCATCGCCGCGAAGACAAGCGCCACAGCGATCGAAGACAGCCGTCCCGACATCAACGCAAGCTCCCTATTTCAGCTCGGCCGCGACGTGCTCGGCATGCTGCTGATGGCCCTGAAAGATCTTCAGGCCGGTCTGCAACAGGCTCTTCAGCTCGGCATTGCTCGCGGACGGAATGAGCTGGGTCTCCAGCGCACCATTGACCGTCTTGTGATAGGCGACCTCGTTCGCGACATAGGCCTTGTCGAACGCAGCGCCGTCGAGCTTGTCGAGCTCGGCCAGCTTGTCGCTCGCCTGCTTCGACAGCGCCTTGCTAGTGTCGTTATCCTCCGGCGTGACGTTCAGCTTCTTGACCAGCGCGAGCGCCTGCTTGTTGACCGCCTCGTGGTCGCGCAGCATGTCCTCGGCAAACGCCTTGACGTCCTTGTTCCTGGCTTTTTTCTCCGCCTGCTTGGCAGCGTTGATGTCGATCACGCCGGCGGTGTAGGCGATGTGAGCGATCTGCGGATCGGTGAGCTTGTCGGCAGCGCTCGCGCCTTGCAGCAGCACGGGGCTGGACAACAGAATGGCTGCGGCGATCGCCGCGCTCCAACGAACGAACATGGTTTGACACTCCTGTGCTGCCGGACGTTTTTCCGGCGTTGCTTCACAGGAATTGGATGGGAGTTTCGCGCAAACGTTCCCGAACAATTTTCAGCCGCCGATCCCGAGTCGCTTCAGCACTGACACGGTCAGGCGCTCGCAGCGCCAGCCGGCAAACGGGAACGCGTCCATCATCACCGGGCCGATCTCCTTCTCGACATTTTCGCGCAGCATGGTTCGGGCGCGGTGCAATCGCGTCTTCACCGTCTCGGGTTTGACGCCGAGCAGATCGGCGGTCTCCTCGATGTTCATGCCCTCCATGACGCGTGCGACGAACACCATGCGGAAGACGTCCGGCAACTCGTCGATGGCGCGTTCGACGACGCGCTGGATTTCACGTTGGGCCATGGTCCTTTCCGGATCGCCTGCGGGAGAAACGGGAAATTTGATGATCTGCGCCTCGAGCGCGGCTTCGGGCACCGAACCGAGCTCGACGTGCGGCCTGGCGCTGCGCGCCCGTCCAAGCGCCTCGTTGATGGCGATGCGGGACAGCCAGGTCGACAGTCCGGACTCGCCCCTGAAGCCGTCGAGATGGGTGAAGGCGCGGACATAGGTTTCCTGCACCACATCCTCGGCTTCGCTGTCGTTGCGCAGGATGCCGCGCGCGAGCCGGTAAAGCCTGCGGTTGTTGGCCTGCATGATCTCGCGGAGCGCGGCCTCGTCACGGCCCCGCGCGCGGTCGATCAGCTCGGCTTCCGATGATGTAGCGCCGGCGGATAGGCCGGCTGCAGTGCGTTGCATGGCGGTCACCTGCTCGTTTCCGTTAGTTCCAGACATTGGATGCAGGCCGGCAGAGAAGGTTCCCAATTTTCTTACCCTGGAGGGCAAGATTCGCCGCCTAATCCGTCTCGATCGGCAGCGCCGCATCCCTTGCCCACTCGCCCATTGAGGCATCGTAGAGCGTCAGCTTGTCGTAGCCGAGCTGCGTCAGCAGAAACAGGTCGATCGTCGCCGAGATGCCGCCGCCGCAATACAGGATCACGTTCTTGTCGCGCGTGACGCCCTGGGCGGCGAATTTCGCCTCGGCATCGGCGAGCGTCGTCAGGGTCTTGTCAGCATTCACGAGCGTTGCAGCCGACACGTTGACGCTGCCCGGCACGCGGCCGGGCCGGCCGTAGCGGCTCGGCTCAAGACCTTTATGAAACTGCGGCCCGAGTGCGTTGACGGTGACGGCCGAGGGATCGCCGATACGCGCCTTCACGGTCGTCTTGTCGACGAAGAATCCGGCGCGCGGCGCGGCCTTGAAGATCGTCGCCGGATAGCCCTTCGGTGCGCCTGTCACGACAGGCCGCCCCTCTTGCTTCCATTTGTCGAAGCCGCCGTCGAGCACCTGTGCGTCGACGCCGAGCGAGCGCAGCATCCACCAGAACCGCGTCGACCACATCACGGTGCCGATGCTGTAGAGCACGATGGTCTTGCTTGCATCCGCGCCGTGCCGACCGAAGGCGGCTTCGAGCTGGGCCACGCCCAGCATCATGAAGAATTGCTCCGCGGAGATGTCGGAAAACTCCCCCTGCAGATCGAGGAAATCAGCGCCCGGGATGTGGCCGGCCGCGAACGTCTTGTCGCCGGGAACGGCGCGATACGGCACGTCGCTGCCGGGTGGGACAGGCTCGTTGTAGGTCGTGCAGTCGTAGAGGCGGAGGTTCGGATCGCAGAGAATGACGGCGAGCTGCTCGGTGGTGATGAGGGCGTTTGGCTGGGACATTGTGTGCTCTCCCAATTTGAGCTTGCGCTTCGAGGCACACTGTCATTGCCCGCGAAAGCGGGCAATCCAGTATTCCAGAGGCTGCAGTCGTATCAGCCAACTCTCGCCACGGCGTACTGGATGCCCCGGTCAAGCCGTGGCATGACAGCGGAGCGAGAAGCCCCTACTGCTTCAGCGTCTCCAGGAATCGCACCGGCTCGCCCTGCGAGGCCGTCACCAGCTCGCCCTGCCACATCACGCGGCGGCCGCGGATGAAGGTGCCGACGGGCCAACCCGTGACGCGGACGCCATCATAGGGTGTCCAGCCGGCCTTGGATGCCACCCATTTGTTGGTGATGGTCTCGTTGCGCTTTAGATCGACAATCGTGAAGTCGGCATCGTAACCGGCGGCGATGCGGCCCTTGCAGGCCATGTTGTAGAGGCGCGCGGGACCGGCGCTGGTGAGATCGACGAACCTTGCGAGCGACAGCCGGCCGGCGTTGACATGGTCGAGCATCAGCGGCACCAGCGTCTGCACGCCGGTCATGCCGGAGGGCGACGCCGGATAGGTCTTCTGCTTCTCTTCCAGCGTATGCGGGGCGTGGTCGGAGCCGAGCACGTCGATGATGCCCTGCTCGATGCCGCGCCAGATGCCGGCGCGGTGATCGGCGCCGCGCACCGGCGGGTTCATCTGCGCCAGCGTGCCGAGCCGCTCGTAGCATTCGGGTGCAACCAGCGTGAGATGATGCGGCGTCGCCTCGCAGGAGGCGACATCCTTGTGGTCGCGCAAATATTCGATCTCTTCCTTGGTCGAGATGTGCAGCACGTGGATGCGTTTGCCGGTCTCGTGCGCGAGCTTGACGAGGCGCTGCGTCGCCATCAGCGCCGCGGTCTCGTCGCGCCAGACCGGATGCGAACGCGGATCGCCCTCGATGCGGAGCGCCTTGCGATCGTTGAGGCGATACTCGTCCTCGGCATGGAACGCCGCGCGGCGGCGGATCACCTGAAAGATGCGGCGCAGGCTCTCGTCGTCCTCCACCAGCAGCGCGCCGGTCGAGGAGCCGATGAACACTTTCACGCCGGCACAGCCGGGCGCGCGCTCGAGCACAGGCAGATCCTGCACGTTCTCGCGGGTGCCGCCGATGAAGAAGGCGAAATCGCAATGCATGCGGTGATGGGCGCGCTTCACCTTGTCGCTGAAAGTCGCCTCCGTCACAGTGAGCGGCGAGGTGTTCGGCATCTCGAACACGGCGGTGACGCCGCCCATCACGGCGCTGCGCGAGCCGGTCTCGAGGTCTTCCTTCTGCTCCAGCCCGGGCTCGCGGAAATGCACCTGCGTGTCCATCACGCCGGGCAGGATGTGCAGGCCCTTGCAGTCGATCACCTCGGCGGCGGAGCCTTGCGACAGCGGGCCAAGCTCGGCGATGCGACCGCCTGCGATGCCGATATCGCGAACAGCCTCGCCGTTCTGGTTGACGACGGTGCCGCCCTTGAGGATCACATCGAAACGCTGGGTCATGGCTGGAGACCTCTCTCATCCCCAAGCGCAGGGCTCGAGGTCTTGTCGTTTATGCCTTGCGGGCTTACGTTCCGGAGCACCATGTCGCAAGAGATTTTCGCATGAAATCAGCGTTTCTTCCGGACCGGGGCGTGATCAAGGTCGCGGGCGAGGATGCGCGCAACTTCCTCAACGGCCTCATCACGACCGATATCGACAAGCTCAAGCCGGGCCTGGGGCGATTCGGCGCGCTGCTGACGCCGCAGGGCAAGATCATCGTGGACTTCCTGATCACGGAAGTCCCCGCCGGCCATGGCGGCGGGTTCCTGATCGACTGCCCGAAACCGCTGGCCGACGGCCTCGCCACCAAGCTGAAATTCTACAAGCTGCGCGCCAAGGTGACGGTGGACAACCTCTCCGACGATCTCGGCGTGCTCGCGGCCTGGGACGGCCAGCTGGCGGCTCAGCCTGATCTCGCCTTTGCCGATCCACGCAACGAGCATCTCGGCACTCGCATCCTGATCCCCGAGGATCTCAAGCAGAAACTCTCAGACCTGATCGGCGCCGAGCTGGTCGATGCCGCCGACTACGAGGCGCATCGCATCGCACTCGGCGTGCCGCGCGGCGGGCTCGATTTCATGTACAGCGATGCGTTCCCGCACGAGACCAATATGGACCGCCTCGCCGGTGTCGATTTCGACAAGGGCTGCTATGTCGGCCAGGAGGTCGTCTCGCGCATGCAGCATCGCGGCACCGCGCGCACCCGCAGCGTGAAGGTACTGCTCGAGGGCTCCTCGCCCGAGGCTGGTGTCAGTGTCATGGCCGGCGACAAGTCCGTCGGCACCATGGGCTCGTCGGCGCAAGGCAAGGGCATTGCGCTGGTGCGCATCGACCGCGTTGCGGACGCGCTCGATGCCGGGCAGCCGCTGACCGCTGGCGGCCTCGCGTTGAAGCTGGCAGAACCTGATGTCGTCCGCATTCCCGCAAAGCAGCCCACCGCATGAGCCGTGCTCCCCGCCTGCATCCCGACGGAAAGACCCGCTGCCCATGGCCCGGCGAAGATCCGCTCTATGTCGCCTATCACGACATCGAATGGGGCGTGCCCGAGTATGACGACCGCGCGCTCTATGAAAAGCTGATCCTCGACGGCTTTCAGGCCGGCCTCTCCTGGATCACGATTTTGCGCAAGCGCGACAATTTCCGCAAAGCGTTCGACGATTTCAAGCCGGAGAAGATCGCGCGCTACAACGACAAGAAGGTGCACGCGTTGATGAACGACGTCGGCATCGTGCGCAACCGCGCCAAGATCGACGGCGCGATCCTCAGCGCAAAATCCTATCTCGACATCATGGAGAAGGGTCCCGGCTTTTCGAAGCTGTTGTGGAATTTCATGGACGGCCGGCCCAAGGTCAACAATTTCAAGACCACGGCAAGCGTGCCGGCCTCGACACCTTTGTCGGTGCAGGTCTCCAAGGAGTTGTCCTCGCGCGGCTTCAAGTTCGTCGGGCCGACCATCGTCTATGCCTTCATGGAGGCGACCGGCATGGTCAACGACCATCTCGTCGACTGCCACTGCCACGCGACCTGCAGCAAGATGCAGCGCAAGCCGCGCCTCAAGGCCAAATGACGGCCGGGAAGACTTCACGCGACGTGGCTTCCCGCGCCTGGCAGCGCATGCTGTCGGGCCGGCGGCTCGATCTGCTCGATCCCTCTCCGCTCGATGTCGAGATCGGCGACATCGCGCATGGGCTCGCGCGCGTCGCCCGCTGGAACGGGCAGACCATTGGCGCACATATCTTCTCGGTGGCGCAGCACACGCTGCTGGTGGAAACCGTGCTGCGGCACGAGATGCCGGGCGTCGATCAGCGCATGCGCCTCGCCGCGCTGCTGCACGACGCGCCCGAGTACGTGATCGGCGACATGATCTCGCCGTTCAAGGCGGTGCTCGACGGCCATTACAAGGCCGTGGAGAAGCGCCTGCTCGGTGCCATCCACATCCGCTTCGGCCTGCCGCCCGTTCTCGCGGACGAGATCACGCTGGCGATCAAGGCCGCCGATCGCGGCGCGGCCTATCTGGAGGCGACCGAGCTCGCCGGCTTCAGCGAGAGCGAGGCGAAGCGCCTGTTCGGGAGGGATCCGGGCCTCTCCGACAACGTCCGACGCGACTACCTGACGCCTTGGACGGCGGCGCGGGCCGAGAAGCAGTTTCTGGAGCGGTTTGGCGCCGTGTTTGCGTAGGTGCTGTCATGGGTCGATGGCGCTACTAATTCCGTCGTCGTCCCGGCGAAGGCCGGGACCCATAACCCAAGGGAGAAGTTGCGGTGCGAAACTGACAACCACGAGTCTTCGCAAAACCCGATCTTGTGGTTATGGGTCCCGGATCTGCACTCCGCTTCGCTGCGTTTGTCCGGGACGACGGTGAGGCTTTGCCCACTCTACGGTCGCGGCTATAATCAAGAAAAAGGTCCCCCCATGATCCACGTCTGTTCCCTCGCCGCACTTCCCGAAACCGTCCGCCGCACCGGGGCCAGCCATGTGCTGACGGTGATGGCCAATGTCGAGCAGGTGGCGCGGCCGGTGTCGGTGCTCCCTGCCAACCATCTCAAGGTGTCGATGGACGACATCACCGAGGAGATGGACGGTTTCGTCGCGCCCTCGGAGACGCATGTCGAGCAGGTGCTGAATTTCGTTCGCGGCTGGGACCGCAGCGCACCGCTGGTGGTGCATTGCTATGCCGGCATCAGCCGCTCCACCGCAAGCGCGTTCGCCACGGCGTGCGCGCTCAATCCGAATCGCGACGAGATCGAGATCGCCAAGAAAATCCGCGCGGCCTCCCCGATCGCCTCGCCGAACCGGCGCATCGTCAGCTTGGCCGACCGCGCACTGGGGCGCAACGGCCGCATGTTGCGCGCGCTCGACGAGATGGGCCCGGGCGCCATGATGGTCGAGGGCCACCCCTTCGTGATCGAGCTCGAATGACATCAGCGATCGTCACCGAATGAGCGATAAGCTGCTGACGCCGATCGAGATCGGCCTGACCGCTGCGATCGTCGCGATCGAGGAGCATGAGCCGCTGGTGCTGACCGCGCGCGGCGGCGACGGCTTGACCGGACTGCCGTTCGGTCCGTTCGATGCGCCGAGCCATCGCACCTTCGAGATCGGCCTGCGCGCCTGGGTCGAGGAACAGGCGGGCTTGCGGCTGGGCTATGTCGAGCAGCTCTACACCTTTGGCGATCGCGGCCGCCATGCGGAAGCCGGCGACACCGGCGCGCATATGGTGTCGATCGGCTATCTCGCGCTGACGCGCGCCGCCGAAGGCACTGCGAACGCGGCGAGCTTCGAGCCCTGGTATCGTTTCTTCCCCTGGGAAGACTGGCGCGAGGCGCCGCCTGCGATCATTGCCCGCGACATCATCCCGGCGCTGACCGCATGGGCCGAGGAAGAAACGCCGGAAACCACACGCGCGCTGCCGCGAAAAGATCGCGTACGCTTCTATTTCGGCCTCGAGGGTGCTTCTTGGGACGAGGAGCGCGTGCTCGATCGCTATGAACTCCTGTACGAGGCAGGCTTGGTCGAGGAGGCGCGGCGCGACGGCCGGCCGGCGGCATTGGCGCGCAGGACGCTGCCCCCGCTCGGCACCTCCATGCGGTTCGACCACCGCAGAATCCTCGCCACGGGAATTGCGCGGCTGCGCGCGAAGTTGAAGTATCGTCCTGTGGTATTTGAACTTTTGCCCGCCGAGTTCACACTCACTGAGTTGCAGTATACGGTGGAGGCGATCTCCGGCCGGCACCTGCACAAGCAGAATTTCCGCCGTCTGGTTGAAACCGAAGCCCTGGTCGAACCGACCGGCGTGATGTCGACACAGACCGGCGGGAGACCGGCGGCGCTCTATCGCTTCCGCCGCGACGTGCTCCAGGAGCGGCCGGCGCCCGGCTTGCGCGTGCGCTCCCGGCGCTAGATCCAAGATTTGCGATCGGCCCCCGCCCGCCGATTGCCTGGAGGCCTTAATGTTCGACGCCCCGTTCGACGACCTTGCGATTCTCATTGCGATCGTCGCCTTCCTGATCGCGATCAAGGCCACCAGCCAGGCGACTGAACTGCGCCGGCGGATGAACTCGCTCGAGGCAATGCTGTACGCGCAACGGCAGGTGCAGCCGCCACCGCTGATGCCCACGCCGGCGCCCGAAGCGCCCGCGACAATTGCCGCGGAGCCACCGCCGCTCGCGCCCGAAACCGAGCTGGCGCCGCCGCCGGTCACCGAACAAGTTACGCCGCCACCGTTCGAGGCGAGCACCGACAATATCGCGCCCCCCGTGCCCGCCGCAGAACCGGGCTTCGAAGAACGGCTCGGCACCCGCTGGGTGGTGTGGATCGGCGGACTTGCGCTCGCACTCGGCGGCTTCTTCATGGTGCGCTATTCGATCGAGGCCGGCCTGGTCGGCCCCGGCGTGCGTGTGTTCCTCGGCGGCCTGTTCGCGCTCGCTTTGCTGGGCGCCGGCGAATGGACGCGGCGCAGGGAGAGCATCTCGACGATCGCGGCGTTGCCGATCGCCAACATCCCCGCGATCCTCACCGCGGCCGGAACCGCGGTCGCGTTCGCAACGGTGTATGCGGCCTACGCGCTCTATGACTTCCTGGTGCCCGCCACGGCCTTCGTGCTGCTCGGCCTCGTCGCGCTCGGCACGCTCGCGGCAGCACTGCTGCACGGGCCGGCGCTCGCGGGCCTCGGCGTGGTCGGCGCCTTCGCGACGCCGGTGCTCGTCTCCAGCGGCAAGCCGGACTATTGGGCGCTCTACATCTATCTGGCCATCGTCACCGCCGCGAGCTTTGGTCTCGCCCGTATCCGGCTGTGGCGCTGGCTCGCGGTCACCACCATCGTCTTCGCGGTACTCTGGATCTTCCCGGGACTGGAAGTGAGCGATTTGCAGGTCGCGCCGCATGCCTTCCATGTGATCGCCGGCTTCGTGCTCGCCGCGCTGCTCGTCGTCTGCGGCTTCATATTCGGCCCTACCATCGAGGACGGGCAGATCGAGCCGGTCTCGTCGAGCGCTCTCGGCGCCTATCTGTTCGGCGCGATGCTGATCGTGCTGTCGAGCGCGCATGCCGATCTCGCGCTGATCGCCTTCACGTTGCTCGTTGCGGCGACGCTCTTCGTCGCCTGGCGGGCAGAGGCTGCCGTCGGCGCGCTGGGTGCAGCCGCTGCGACCGTGTTCATCGTGTTCGCCGAATGGGCCGTGCGCGCCAATCCCGACATGTTGGTGCTGCCGGGCGGCCCCATGCCCGGCATCACGCCGACCGCCACCGACAGCGCAGTGACGCTGCACCTCGTGATGGCCGCGATCTTCGCCGCCGGCTTCGGCATCGCGGGCTTCTTCGCGCAGGGGCGCTCGAGCTCAGCGATCATTCCCGTAGTGTGGTCGGCGGCGGGTGTCGCCACGCCGATCGCGATCCTGGTCGCGCTCTATGCCCGCATCGCCCATCTCGACCGCTCGATCCCGTTTGCGATCCTCGCGGTGCTGCTCGCTGCTGCCTTCGCGGCGGCGACCGAAACGCTCACGCGCCGCGAGACCCGGCCGGGCGTTGCGATCTCCACTGCGCTGTTTGCGACCGGCACGCTCGGCGCACTGGCGCTGGCGCTGACCTTCGCGCTGGAGAAGGGCTGGCTCACCATCGCGCTGGCGCTGATGTCGCTCGGCACCGCCTGGATTGCGATGCCGCGACCGATCCCGTTCCTGCGCTGGCTCGCCGCCATCTTCGCCAGCATCGTCACCGCGCGCATCCTTTACGACCCCCGCATCGTCGGCGATGCCGTCGGCACCACGCCGATCTTCAACTGGCTGCTGTGGGGCTATGGCCTGCCGGCCGCCTCGTTCTGGGCTGCGAGCATCTTCCTGCGACGACGCGGTGACGACGCGCCGCTGCGCATGGTGGAGGCGGCCGCGATCCTGTTCACCGCGCTGCTCGCCTTCATGGAGGTTCGCCATCTCGCAACCAGCGGCGACATGATCGCAGCGCCGTCACTGCTCGAAGCAGGCCTCCAGGTCTGCGTGTCATTGGCCATGGCGATCGGGCTGGAGCGATTGCGGCTGCGCAGCCACAGCATCGTGCACAACGTCGGCGCGGTCGTGCTCACTGCAATCGCCGGCTTCATCAGCGTGTTCGGCTTGCTGTTCCTGGAGAACCCGCTGCTGTGGCGCATCGATGTCGGCGGCGCCGTGTTCAACCTGCTGCTGCTTTGCTACGCGCTGCCGGCGGTGCTGATGCTGCTGCTCGCCTATGCGGTCGCCGGTGCGCGCGGCAAAGTCTATGCGAACACCATCGCGGGTGCCGCCCTTGTGTTTGCGCTGTCGTACCTGACGCTGGAGATCCGCCGCTTCTATCACGGCCCGTTGCTCACCAGCGGCGAGACCACGGGGGCGGAGCAATACAGCTATTCGATCGGCTGGCTCGCCTTCGGCGTCGTGCTGCTCGGCATCGGCCTAACAGTGAACTCCGAGCGGGCGCGGCTGGCGTCGGCCGCCGTCATCGCGCTGACGATCCTGAAGGCCTTCGTGATCGACATGTCGACGCTGACCGGCGTCTACCGCGCGCTGTCGTTCATGTGCCTCGGCATCGTGCTGGTCGCGATCGGCTGGCTGTACCAGCGCATCCTGTTCCGGCGGCAGGCTCCGCCGGTTCAACAAACAGGCAGTTGAGGATCAGGCCGCGCGGACCGATTCAAGGAACTGCGCGACCTCGACCTTGAGGCGCGTACTGTCGGTCGCGAGCGATCTCGCCGCCGACAGCACCTGCGTCGAGGCCGAGCCGGTCTCGATCGCGCCGCGCTGCACGTCGGTGATGTTCATCGAGACTTCCTGTGTGCCGAGCGAGGCCTGCTGCACGTTACGCGAGATCTCCTGCGTGGCCGCGCCCTGCTCCTCGACCGCGGCGGCGATCGCGGAGGATACTTCCGACAACCGCTCGATGGTACCGCCGATCTCCTGGATCGCGCTGACCGATTCCTGCGTCGCCGCCTGGATGCCTGCGACCTGCGCCCCGATCTCGCCGGTCGCCTTCGCGGTCTGCTCCGCCAGCGCCTTGACCTCGGAGGCGACGACGGCGAAGCCGCGGCCGGCTTCGCCTGCGCGCGCCGCTTCGATGGTGGCGTTCAGCGCCAGCAGATTGGTCTGGCCCGCGATGGTGTTGATCAGCTCGACGACGTCACCGATGCGGGAAGCCGCCTGCGACAGCTCGTTGACGCGCGCATTGGTGCGCGCCGCCTGGTCGACCGCTTCCGCGGCCATGCGCGCCGAATCCTGCACGCGACGGCTGATCTCGGTGACGGAGGACGACAGCTCTTCCGAGGCTGACGCAACCGACTGCACGTTGGTCGATGCTTCCTCGGACGCCGCGGCGACCGCCGTCGCGAGCTCCTGACCGCGCTGCGCGGTATTGGTCAACGTCGTTGCGGACGCCTCGAGCTCGGTCGAGGCCGAAGAGACGGTACCGACGACTTCGCCGATCATGGCCTCGAACTTGCGGGTGATGGCATCGACGCGGCGGCCGCGTTCGATCTTGGCCTCGGCATCGCGCGCGGCCGCCTCGTCGGCGGCCCTCTTGGCGATCAGCGCTTCCTTGAAGATCTGGAGCGCATCCGCCATCGAACCGATCTCGGTCTTGTCGCCACGGTGCGGCACCTCTGCCGAGAGGTCGCCCTCGCCGAGCGACTGCATCGGTTTGATGATAGAGGCAATGCCGCGCGAGACGTCGCGGACGAGATAATAGGCCGCGCCGATCGCGACCACGACCGAAGCGATGATGATGCCGACCAGCACGCGGAAGATCGTGGCGTAGCTGTCGGCCGCCTGCTTGGTCTCCAATTCGGCGCCGCGGTTGTTGAGCTCGATGTCCTTCGTCAACAACGGATCGGCGGCCTGGGCCATCTTCGCGACCTTGGTCTGCAGCAGCTCGTTGGCGTCGGCCGGGAACTTGCCGGGGCTCTTGCGCGATAGCGCCATCACGTCCTGCACACCGTTCAGATACTCGCCCCAAGCCGTCGTCCATTGTCCGTAGATGGAGCGCTCCTCGGCGGTCGTGATGAGCGCCTCGTAGGTCTTGCGGGTCTGCTCGATGCGTTCGCGCAGCGAGGCGAGGCGCTTTTCGGCCGCTTCCTTGCCCTCGGCGGTGTCCTGCATCAGGTGCAGACGGAGCGCGACGCGCAGCTCATTGACATCAGCGCGGATCGAGCCCAGCGCACGGACGCTCGGCAGCCAGCTTTGCGCGATCTCGACGGTGTGGGAATTGATGTTCTGCATGGTGCCGATCGCCACGACGCCGACGCCGGCGAGCGAGAGCACGAGGACCGACAACACGGTCAGAAGCTTGAAGACGATCGACAACTTCGACATCACGACAATCCCGATGATACGTAAACGCACAAGTCGCCCGCGCCGCGACCGTCGCGGCGGACGGGGCGGTGGTCATTCCAACGATGCTGGCTGGTTCTTATCCGGTAGGATTGCGCTCATAGTTGCAAACAGGCGTTAACAAGAACCTAGGGGAACCACTGATTTGCCGATTTCCGACACTTAGCCCGACTGCAATCATTTGTTGCGGCCGCACCGATACCCCGTCACGCCACACCCCCGCACCGGTGCAATACAGCATTGGGATGTGACGACCTGCGCCGTCAGGCCGCCCGCACCGAATCCAGGAAGCGCGCGACCTCGCTCTTCAGCCGGCTGCTCTCCTGCGACAGCGATTGCGCCGCCGAATGGACCTGGGCCGACGCAGCCCCGGTCTCGCCCGCGCCGCGCTGGACTTCGCCGATATTGGCCGATACGTCCGAGGTACCCTGCGCGGCATGCTGGATGTTGCGAGAGATCTCCTGCGTGGCGGCGCCCTGCTCCTCGACAGCGGCGGCAATGGTCGAGGAGATTTCCGACATCCGCGCGATGGTGTCGCCGATCTCCTTGATCGCGCTGACGGAGTCCTCCGTCGCGGTCTGGATCGCGCCGATGTGCTGGCCGATTTCGCCGGTTGCTTTCGCGGTCTGCTCGGCCAGCGCCTTCACCTCGCTCGCCACCACGGCAAACCCCCGGCCCGCCTCACCGGCGCGCGCCGCCTCGATCGTGGCGTTGAGAGCCAGCAGATTGGTCTGGCCGGCAATAGTGTTGATCAGATCGACCACGTCACCAATGCGCCCCGCGGCCTTGGTCAACTCGCCGACCCGCGCATTGGTGCGCTGCGCCTGCTCGACAGCGACGTCGGCGACGCGCGCCGATTCCTGCACCTGACGGCTGATCTCGGAGATCGACGACGTCATCTCCTCGCTCGCTGACGACACCGACTGCACATTCGCGGACGCTTCCTCCGAGGCCGATGCTACCGAGGTGGCAAGCCCGTTGGAGCGCTCTGCCGCGCGCGTCAGCGTATTGGAAGAGGCTTCGAGCTCGGTTGCCGCCGATGAGACGGTCTCGATGATCTCGCCGACTGCGCCTTCGAAATCATCGGCGAGCCGCTTCATGTCCGCCTTGCGCTGCGCTCGCCGTCGCGTGTCGGCTTCCGCCTGCTCGGCGCGCAGCCGCTCGGCTTCCGTCATGTTGGTTCGGAACACCTCGACCGCACCGGCCATCTCGCCGATCTCGTCCTGGCGTCCGACGCCGGGTACGGCAACCGAGAGTTCGCCGCGCGCAAGCCGCGTCATCGCGTCGACCATGCCGGACAATGTCTTCGAGATCGAGCGTCCGAGCAGGAAGCCGACCACGGTCAGCACCGCAACGGTGACGAGGAACGCGATCATCATCCACATGCGCACTGCGTCGCGGGTCGCCGCTTCGGCGACGTCGGCCTGCTTGTCGAGGCGCTCGACCGTGGCTCGCACCTCCCGCATCCCGGGCTCGAGCTCGCGGAACGTCTGCATCATGCTGGCATCCAGGGCCGCACTCTGCTGCGCGGTCTCGGCCCAGGCCGCGAACTCGGACAGGTATTTCTGGAGCTTGGCCGTGACGTCGTTCATCACCGTCGTCGGGACTGCGACGACCTCAATCGCCTTGGAGAATTCAACGGCGGCCTTCTTCACCTCGGCAATGTATTTTGGGTCGCGCCGCAACATGAAGTCCTTCTCGTGCCGGCGCATCATCAGCATCCAGCTCGTCGTCCTGGGATCGTCGATCTCCTTCAGCTTCGCCTCGATGTCATGCACCGCGGCGCGTAGCGAACCGGACAGGCCGAGCGTCTCGTTCAACCCGAGCCTGGTTTCGGCAGCGACCAGCGCGTTGAAATCCGCAGTGTAGCGCTTGAAGCCCTCCTGGGCCTGCTTCGTCTTCTCGGACAGAGCGCCCATACCGCCTGCCGACATCAGCCGTTCGACCTCGTCGAAATCGCGGTTGATCGGGCCGATCAGCTCGGCATGTGACTTGGCATAGCTCTCGTTGCGGCGCTGCTGAAAATTCTTCTCGTTGCGGCGAGCCTCCAGCATCTCGATCGAGAGCTGCTTGTTGAGGTCGGCGATCGCGCGGGCGCGGTTGGCAATTTCGCGGGAGGCGTCCTGGGAGAGGCTGCCGATTTCATAGATCGCACCGAAGGCGACGAGACCGACGAGGCCGAAGAGTCCGATCGCCATCACCTTATGGGTCAGGCGGATGGAAAGGCCGCTCATGAATGTGCTCCAAAGCGCTATGACGTAATAGAGAAGGGCGACTCAACGCCCGGAATATTGCGGGTATCATGCCTGCGTCGCTTTTCCGGAAGGTTAACCCTGCATCTCATTCGTCGCAGCGCCGCAACATGCGCGCGAGCAAACGCCACGCAATTGCGCGCGGCGGTTGCTAGCTTGAGTCTGTTGAGATGGCGCCGTCAGGCTGCGCGAACGGTGCCCAGGAACTTGCTGACCTCGACCTTGAGACGGGTGCTGTCGCCGGACAGCATCTGCGCAGCCGATAGCACCTGTGACGACGCCGAGCCCGTCTCGCTCGCCCCACGCTGTACTTCGGTGATATTGGACGACACCTGCTGGGTACCCTGAGCCGCCTGCGCCACGTTGCGGGAAATCTCCTGCGTGGCTGCGCCCTGCTCCTCGACGGCCGCGGCAATGGTCGAGGAAATCTCGGACAGTCTTTCGATGGTGTCGCTGATGTCCTTGATGGCACTAACCGATTGCTCGGTCGCGGCCTGGATGCCGGCGATCTGCTGCCCGATCTCGCCGGTCGCTTTCGCCGTCTGCTCGGCCAGTGCCTTGACCTCGGAGGCGACCACGGCAAAGCCGCGTCCGGCTTCACCGGCGCGCGCCGCCTCGATCGTGGCGTTGAGCGCCAGGAGATTGGTCTGGCCCGCAATCGTGTTGATCAACTCGACCACGTCGCCGATCCGCGCGGCCGCCTTGGACAACTCGCCGACGCGCTCGGTCGTGTTGCGGGCCTGACCTACGGCCTCGCTCGCCACGCGCGCGGATTCCTGCACCTGACGGCTGATCTCGGTGATCGAGGACGATAGTTCCTCGGTCGCCGACGCGACCGACTGCACATTAGTGGAGGCTTCCTCCGAGGCCGCCGCAACGACGGTGGTGAGCTGTTGCGTGCGCTCCGCGGTCGAGGTCAGCGTCGTGGCGGACGCTTCGAGCTCGGTCGAAGCCGACGATACAGTGCCGACAATTTCGCCGACGGCGCCTTCGAAGCTGTCAGCGAGCCTGCGCATCTCCAGCTTGCGCTGCTCGGTCGCGATCTGATCCTGCCGCATCTTGGCTTCCGCTTCCGCGCGCGCCTTCTGCTCGGACACGATCTTGAATTTCTCGACGGCGCCGGCGACCTCGCCGACCTCGTCCTTGCGGCCAAGTCCCGGCAGCACGACAGAGAAGTCGCCGTCGGCGAGCTTTTCCATCGCAACCGTCAGTGCCCGCATGGGACGCGCGATGCTGAAGACCGAGAAGATGCACGCAGCGATCAGGAGCAGCGCGACCAGCACGCCCGTGATGAACGACGTCCGCGCGACGGACGCGGCTTCCGCTTCTGCTTCCGCGCGAGTTTCGGTGGCCCTCTGCTTGGCAAAATTGGTGATCTGGTCGGCCAGCACGGAGATCTCTTCGTTGATCGGCGCCAGCGTTTCCCTACGGACGCGGTCGACGTCGGCGGTCAGCTTGGCGAATTGCGCCGCCGCTTCGCCGTCCTTCTTCCCGTCGATCGCGAGCTGCTGGTTGCGGATCGATTCGATCTGCTGCTGTCCTTGGCCGAACCGGCCGACCAGCATCGTCAGGCGATCAATCCGGTTGCGATTTTCGGGCGAGCGCGAGAGCTTGGCCATCTCGCCTGCGAATTTGAGGGCGGACGTCTGGCGATCGTTGAAATAGGTGACGGCCTTCTGCATCTCGGCCGGCGAGCTCGACGTCAGGATGTCGCGAATTCCAATCTGCATCCCGCGCACCGAGGCCTTCGCCTCGGCGGCATTTTGCGCGATCGTCTGCTGTCCGGATGCTTCATTGCCGAGCTTCCGGACCTCGGCACCTCCGCTCATCTGGAGGACGATCATCAGCGCCACAAGGCCGATGGTCAGCACCGAGGTGACGGCGAGCTTGGTGCCAATTCGCAGGTTCTGAATGAACATCATTGCAATATCCCCGGGGTGCGCATTGCCGCAGCGAAGCGTGTAAACAGTCAGGAAGGCTAACCGGCAGGTTGCTCATTAACGTTAAGCGCGGGCGCTCGCCGCGTGGGTAGAAGTACGGAAATACTGCTCAAGTTACCGAATCTGCACAGCTTTCACGTGCAAGCAATTGCCATTTCGCGGAATCGCAGAGGCCGCGTTCGTTAACGTCCGCCCGCATTTGCGCGCGTGTCGGCGCGGCACAAGGCCTCGCCGACCAGGCTGATACGGAACACCGGCTCCTTGTTCTCGTCGAGCAGCTCCATGCTCCACTTTGCATTCGGCTTCAGATTTCGCGAGATGCTGCCGAGCAGATTGGCACAGACCTCGGTCATCTCGGTCCAGGCGGCGGTGGAATCCTCGAACTCGTACGGCTGATCGGCGGCGCCGGAATAACGTCCGGTGCTGATGCGGAAGAAATACAGCGACATTTTTTTGAACCCTTGGTTAGGGCCGCGCCCCGGCCGTCACGCAGGCTGGGGCGCCAGTCGCTACCAAGGCATAAAAACCGCGGGCCGTATGACTACGGCGCGGCGGCTTCGTATCCGATGCATTCGTCAAAGGCGGGTGAATTGCGCTCGCAGTTTCGCGCTAGAGGTCACTCGGTCGAGCGCCGCAGTTCCAGCGGACCTTCGTTCTTCGAATCCGACTTGGGCTCGGACTTCACCGGCTCGATCCGGCTGCTCTCGACCCGCGGAGTCTCGACGCGCGCAGCGACCTCGGTGCTCGATGTGTTGACCGAACCGGTCTGCTCCGGTGCACGCAGCGAGCGCGGCCGCGCGACGGCGCGCGCCATCAGCATCTGGTTGCCGCCCTGGTGGTGGAAGTCGCAATAGGCAAAGCCCATGCCCGAGACCGAGCCGCGGAAGCTGCGGTCGTCGGTCTTTTCGAGGTTGAAGCAAGGCTCGAACGGAATGCCCTTGATCGAGGCGCAAACGTTCTGGCCGCGGATCTGGAGCGTGTTGCCGGGCAGGCGGAGATGCTTGACCGGGCCAGAGCCCGAAAACTGCACCGCGCCGGCGGCGCCGAGATCGTCGAGGATACGGCCTGCACCGCGGGTGCCGTCGAAACAGGTGAAGGCGAACACCTTGCCGGCGACGAAGCGGCGCGCCTCATCTGCATTCATACTCCCGGCCAAGGCGATGGCCGGCGCAAACGTCACGACTGCCGTGACAGCCCCCAACACAATACGCGCAAGCATGCTCAACTCCGAACTAACCCCCGCAGCGGGCGATGCCTTATCTCTTTACCCGCTGCTTACCATACTAACCATGGCGACATTGAAGCAGCTTGGTTGGTAAAGTCTGAACGTCGTTAGACAATTTTTACCACGATGCGACCGCGGACCTGGCCGGCGAGGATTTTCGCGCCCCATTCCGGAACTTCGGCAAACGGAATTTCCGTAGTGATTTCAGACAGTTTCGACCGATCCAGATCGGAGGCGAGGCGCTGCCAGGCGGCTTTTCGAGGGTCGATCGGGCACATCACGGAATCGATGCCGAGAAGGCACACTCCGCGCAAAATGAAGGGTGCGACAGAAGACGGCAGGTCCATGCCGGCGGCAAGTCCGCAGGCGGCGATGGCGCCGCCGTACCTGGTCATCGACAGAAGATTCGCGAGCGTGGTCGAACCGACGCTATCGACGCCACCCGCCCAGCGCTCCTTGGCCAGGGGCTTTGGCGGTGCCGACAATTCATTGCGGTCGATCACCTCGGCGGCGCCGAGGCTTTTCAGGTAATCGGCCTCCGAGGCACGGCCGGTCGAGGCGATGACGTGGTAGCCGAGCCAGGACAGCACGGCGATCGCGACCGAGCCGACACCGCCGGCCGCGCCGGTGACCACCACCGGACCGCTCTTGGGCGAGACGCCGTGCTTCTCCAGCGCGAGCACGGAGAGCATCGCGGTGAAGCCTGCGGTGCCGATCGCCATGGCGTCGCGGGCAGAGAGGCCCTGCGGCAGAGCGACCAGCCAGTCGCCCTTCACCCGCGCCTTCTCGGCGTAGGCGCCGAGATGAGTCTCGCCCATGCCCCAGCCGGTGCAGACGACCTTGTCGCCCGCCTTCCATTGCGGATGCGATGAGGCTTCGACGGTGCCGGCAAAGTCTATGCCGGCGATCATCGGGAAGCGGCGCACAACCGGCGCCTTGCCCGTCAGCGCGAGGCCGTCCTTGTAGTTCAGCGTCGACCATTCCACGCGGACGGTGACGTCGCCGTCCATCAGCTCGGCTTCGTCGAACTGGGTAAGTGCGGCAGTGGTGCCCTTGTCGGCCTTGTCGATCCGGATCGCCTTGAAAGTGGCCACAGCAAACTCCCTGACTTGTTTGACCGGGATGTTTAGCCGATCAGGCGGGCTGTGCAACCGCTCGTGCGACCGGCTTCTCCACGATCGGAAGATTGATCAGTGCCGAGAGTACGCCGAACAGGATCGAGAGCCACCAGATCGGCGTGTAGGAACCGAACCGCTCGAACACGATGCCACCGAGCCAGACGCCGAGGAAGCCGCCGACCTGATGGCTGACAAACGCAAAGCCATAGAGCGTGGCGAGCCAGCGCGTGCCGAACATCAGCGCCACCAGCGCCGAGGTCGGCGGCACCGTCGACAGCCAGGTCAGGCCGGAGACCGCGCCGAACGCGATCGCCGAGAACGGCGTGATCGGGAACGAGATGAAGGCGAGCGTCGCGAGTGCACGGGTGAAATAGATCGCCGAGAGGATGTAGCGCTTCGGCAGTGAATTCTGGAGATAGCCGACGCTGAGCGAGCCCATGATGTTGAACAGGCCGATCGCCGCGATCACCCAGCCGCCGGTTTGCGTCGAGATGCCGCGGTCGACCAGGAATGCCGGCAGATGCACGGTGATGAAGGCGAGCTGGAAGCCGCAGGTGAAGAAGCCGAGCACCAGCAGCACGTAAGAGCGATGGCCGAAGGCCTCCACGAGCGCCTTGGTAATGGTTTGCTCATCCGCAGGCGCCGCATTGGCCGTAGCTGCGACCGGCGGCGTCGAGATCGCCAGCGCCAGCGGGATGATCAGCAGCATCAGGAAGCCGAACACGGTGAGCGCCTGCTGCCAGCCGAAATTGTCGATCAACGCGACACCAATGGGCGCGAACAGGAACTGGCCGAGCGAGCCCGCCGCAGTGCCGGCGCCGAGCGCAAGGCCGCGCTTCTCGGCCGGCAGCAGCTTTGTGAAGGCCGACAGCACCAGGTTGAACGAGCAGCCGGCGAGACCGAAGCCGACCATCACGCCCGCGCCGATGTTGAGCGACATCGGCGTCGAGGAATAACGCATCAGCAGAAGGCCGCCGGCATAGAGCAGAGCGCCGACGCACATCACCCGGAATAGGCCGAAGCGATCGCCAATTGCGCCTGCGAGCGGCTGGCCCAATCCCCACAGCAAATTCTGGAAGGCTATGGCGAGGCCGAACACGTCGCGGCCCCAGGCGAATTCATGGCTCATCGGCTGCACGAAGAAGCCCAGCGCCGAGCGCGGTCCGAAGCCGAGCATGCCGATCGCACAGCCGCACAGGATGATGACGGCCGGGGTACGCCAGTTGGAGGAGCGCGAGGTCGAACCGAGCTCGCGGGCTTGTGTCGACATGGTCTTCCTCCTCGGCCATTGGCGGATCTGCAAATCGGCAGCCGCGGGTCTGGCGTTTAATGCAAATGCATGAAAACCCCAAGCCAAAAATGATTGCGTTCCACGAGGGGCTGGTTCGGGAGCATTGCGTTTCATCGCGACCTTGCCGGGCGCAACGAGACTGGACTTAACGAGAATGTGTGCGGCGAGACCTAGCGGTTCCCAGATGAGCGTGCTATCTAAGATCTACTCAGATTGAGTATATGTAAACTTTGGCGAAACTCACCGGCCCTCTCGGCCGGATTTCTCAGGCTCTATATATACTCCTAATGAGTATAATTGACATGCACGGGAGGCTTCGATGCCGATCACTGGAATTTACGGCCCCGACGATTTCGCCAATCGGCCGCAAGGCCAAGCCATCTCCGCCCGGCTCGCGCCGGCACGAACTGGCCCCACGCTGCCGCGGCCCTCTCTGGAATGGACGAGCGAGATCGAACGCGCCACCGCGCCGATCTACGAACGCGTCAAGCATGTGATCCCACCGATCGAATGGCCGTTGATGGCGCCGACGATTCACGCGATCAATGAACTGAAGCGGGCGCGCAACGCGGTGATCCTCGCCCACAACTACCAGACGCCGGAGATCTTTCATGGCGTCGCCGACATCGGCGGCGATTCGCTTCAGCTCGCCGTCGAGGCCACCAAGGTGAAGGCCGATGTCATCGTCCAATGCGGCGTGCACTTCATGGCGGAGACATCAAAGCTGCTCAATCCGGACAAGACGGTGCTGATCCCGGACTCCCGCGCCGGCTGTTCGCTCGCCGCCAGCATCACCGGCGCCGACGTGCGGCTGCTCCGCGAGAGATTTCCCGGCGTGCCCGTCGTCGCCTATGTCAACACCTCCGCCGAGGTGAAGGCCGAGGTCGATATCTGCTGCACCTCGTCGAACGCCGTACAGGTGGTGGAGAGCCTCAACGCGCCAAGCGTGATCTTCCTGCCCGACCGTTATCTCGCGACCTATGTCGCCTCGAAGACCGACGTGAAGATCATCGCCTGGAAGGGCGCGTGTGAAGTGCATGAACGCTTCACCGGCGACGAGCTGCGCGCCCTCCGCGACGCCGATCCGTCCGTGCAGATCATCGCCCATCCCGAATGCCCGCCGGACGTGCTGGCAGAGGCCGACTTTACCGGCTCGACCGCACACATGATCAATTGGGTGCGCGCAAGGCGCCCGAAGCGGCTGGTGATGATCACGGAATGCTCGATGGCCGACAATATCCGCGCCGAGCTGCCCGATGTGGAAATGCTGCGCCCCTGCAATCTCTGCCCGCACATGAAGCGCATCACGCTGTCCAACATCCTGGAGAGCCTGCTGACGCTCGGCGAGGAAGTCACGATCGATCCGGCGCTGGCCGTACGCGCCCGGCGGTCGGTCGAGCGGATGATCAATCTGAAGAATTGAAGGCGTGACATGACAAACAATATCCACAACCTCACCCGCTCCACCGACGACGTGGTCATCGTCGGCGGCGGTCTCGCCGGTCTGTTCTGCGCGCTCAAGCTCGCGCCGCGGCCGGTGACGTTAATCTCGGCCGCGCCGCTTGGACAAGGTGCATCATCGGCATGGGCGCAAGGCGGCATCGCAGCTGCCGTGGCGGAAGGCGACAGCCCCGAAGCGCATGCGGCGGATACGATCGCGGTCGGCGGCGGCCTCGTCGATGAAGCGGTCGCGCTCAGCATCGCGCGCGAAGCCGCGCCGCGGATCCATGATCTGCTCGCCTACGGCGTGCCGTTCGATCGCGATCTCGAAGGCCGGCTCGCCGTGGGACGCGAAGCTGCGCATTCGGCGCGGCGAATCGTCCACGTCCGCGGCGACGCGGCCGGCGCGGCGATCATCGCGGCGCTGAGCGAGGCCGTGCGCCGCACGCCGTCGATCCGCCTGATCGAAGGCTTTGTCGCCGAAGGACTGCTCACCGAGGACGGCGCCGTCACCGGTCTTCAGTTGCGCGAGGCCGGCAATTTCGCAGCGAGGCCCACGATGATCGCCTCGCGCACGATCGTGCTGGCGACCGGCGGCATCGGCCATCTCTATGCCGTCACCACCAATCCGGCCGAGGCCCACGGATCGGGCCTTGCGATTGCCGCGCGTGCCGGCGCTGACATCGCCGATCCTGAGTTCGTGCAGTTCCACCCGACCGCCATCATGATCGGCCGCGATCCCGCGCCGCTTGCGACCGAGGCGCTGCGCGGTGAAGGCGCGACGCTGATCAACGGCCAGGGCGAGCGCTTTATGGCGGCACTCCATCCGCTCGCTGAGCTCGCCCCACGCGACATCGTGGCCCGCGGTGTGTTCGCCGAGATCGCAGGCGGTCGCGGCGCCTTCCTCGATGCGCGAGAAGCACTGGGCGAGCGCTTCGCCGACAAATTCCCGACCGTGCATGCGAGCTGCATCGCCGCCGGGATCGATCCGGCGACGCAAGCCATCCCGATCGCGCCGGCCGTGCACTATCACATGGGCGGCATTGCAGTCGACGCACGCGGCCGCAGCTCGATCGACGGGCTGTGGGCCGGCGGCGAGGTGTCGTCCACCGGTGCGCATGGCGCCAACCGGCTTGCCTCGAATTCGTTGCTCGAGGCCGTGGTCTATGCCGCACGCATTGCCGACGACATCACCGGTCACGCAATCCCTTCACCCGCCAGCCTCCCCGAGGCGCTGGTGACGCCGCGCGGCGGTGCGCCGGATGAGGCTCGAGTGAAGCAGTTGCGCACGACGATGAGCACGCATGTCGGTGTGATCCGCGAGCGCAACGGACTTGCGGACGCCGTGCGCAGTTTTGCTGCGCTCGAGCAAACGGCCACGAGCATCGCTGTCCGCAACATGGCGACAGCGGCCCTGCTCGTAGCCGCCGCAGCCTGGAGCCGTCGCGAGAGCCGCGGCGCGCATTTCCGCTCCGACCATCCTGCAGAAGTGCCCGCGCTGGCCCAGAGAACGATGACCACGCTCACCGCGGTGCGCGAGATCGCGGACGGCCTCACCGAGCATTCAACGCCGCGCATCGCGCAATCCATGATCGCCTGACGGAGTTAGTCATGATCGCCCCAACCTCCCTGCTCTATCCCGACGCGTTTCTCTCTCCGCTCGCCATCGACGCGGCCGTGCATCGCGCGCTCGACGAGGACCTTGGCCGCGCCGGCGACGTCACCTCGCTCGCGACGATCCCGGAGGCGACCAAGGCGCAGGCAATCCTCGTCGCGCGGCAATCCGGCGTCATCGCCGGTCTGCCGCTCGCGCTGGCGACGCTGCAAAAGCTCTCGCCCGACCTCGAGGTGCGCGCGCATGTCCGCGACGCCGCGCGCGTCGCTCGCGGCCAGCAGGTGCTGACGATCTCCGGCCCGGCCCGCGCCATTCTCACCGCAGAGCGGACCGCGCTAAATTTCGTCGGCCGGCTGTCGGGCATAGCGACGCTCACGGCCGACTACGTCGCGCGCACCGAAGGTACCAAAATGCGCATCTGCTGCACGCGAAAGACTACGCCGGGATTGCGGGCGCTGGAGAAGTATGCGGTGCGCTGCGGCGGCGGCTTCAACCACCGCTTCGGGCTCGACGATGCGATCCTGATCAAGGACAATCACATTGCGGTCGCCGGCGGCATCCGTCCTGTGCTGGAGCGCGCCCGCGCGCATGCCGGCCATCTCGTCAAGATCGAGATCGAGGTCGATACGCTGGCGCAATTGCGCGAGGTGCTCAACGCCGGTCTTGCCGACGCCGTGCTGCTCGACAACATGGATCTTGCGACGCTGCGCGAGGCGGTGCGGATGACGGACGGTGGCCTGAAGCTGGAGGCATCCGGCGGCGTCACGCCGGACTCGATTCCCGCGATCGCGGCGACCGGCGTCGACTACGCGTCATCTGGCGCGCTGACGCATTCAGCGCCGAATTTCGACTGCGCACTGGATATCGAGACGTGAGGCGGTCTACTCCCTCTCCCCGTTCTTACGGGGAGAGGGTTGGGGTGAGGGGCCTCTCTCCACATGCGCGACCGTCGAGAGACCTGCACCCCCTCACCCGGATCGCAGGAGCGATCCGACCTCTCCCCGCAAGCGGGGCGAGGTAAGAAAGGCTACCTTCGCTCGCTCACACCCATCTCGGCGGAGCTCTTGGCTTCCTGGGCGAGCTCGGCCGAGAGTGCCGCGGTCTGTGCCGGGGTACCCCAGCTCGGCTCCTCGCTGCCGTCGCCCCAATTGCGCGGCCGATAGAAGGTGTGCACGCCAAACTTGTACATCTTCTTCATCTCGGCGACCCAGGACGGACGCACCCAATAGGCGTGGTAATGCGTCGACTTGCCGACTTCGGGCAGCCAGATCTGGCCGTCGAGCATCGCCTTGGAAATCTTCCTGGCGCGCTCCCACATCTCGGGCTCGCGGATCACGTCGGGATTGTTATCGCAGGCAAATGTGAACTGGCAGGCGAAGTGCCGGTACTTGTTCTGGTAGACCACGCCGCACACAGTGTCCGGATATTTGCCGGAGAACACGCGGTTCATAACCACTTGAGCGACCGCGATCTGGCCGCGCACGGCTTCGCCGCGGGATTCGAAATAGACGGCTTCGGCGAGACACTTTTCCGATTTCGCGCGTGACTTCTCGTCAAGCGCGAGCCGCTCCGCCGGCGACTTGGCGCGCTGGTTGTCCGCGTTGACTTCGCCCTTCGGCGCGACGCTCTCGCCGCTCTCGATCGCGTTTGCGACGTCCTCGTTCGGCGGCGATAGCGAGGCCAGCTTCATATCGGGGTCGGGCATCACGATCAGCGGCTCGGCGCCGGGCTGCCAGCTCTCGATGCTCTCGACATTGCCGCCGAGCGAGGAGCTGCCGAAAAACAGATTCGAGGTCTTCACGCTGAAGGGATCGCGCGGCGGGGTAGCGACCGTCGCCTGCTTCAACGCGGCGAGCGGCTGCGCCGCAAAGGACAGCGCGTTGTCGCCGGCCTTCGGTGGATTGGCATATTGCGGCAAGGGCGGCGCGCGCATCGCCTCCTGGAGCTCGGGATCGAGCGCGGCAGCGGACTCCGGCGACATCGCTTGCGGCAACGCGGCCGGCAACTGAACCGTCTTGGCGCCAATCACCGAGCTGTTGGAGGTCGCGGGATCTTGCTCAGCAGGTACGGCGGACGGTACGACCGCCTCCGGAGTCGCAGCAGGTGTCACGGTGGCGAGGCGATCACCCTTCAGGGCGCGATCGACCTTGGGGAAATCGGAGGCCTGGTAACGCGGCGGCGCCTGCAGCACCGGATTGCGCGTGATGGTGCCGGTGACGTCGCGACCATCGAGGCTCGCGAGGCGAACCATTGCGCTCTGTGGAACCGACGTTCCGATCGGGCGCGAGAAACTGTAAGTGGCGAGCTGAATCGATGAGGCTGCAGAGAACACCTGCTTCTGCCAGCGCTCGGCGACGCCGGGCTGACGCGCCAGCAGAGATGCAATGTCTTGATAGCCGGTCTCTCTCGGCATCAATGCGAAGATGCAGAGACCGATTCCGAAGGATGCGAACCGCGCACCCTTCGGATGGTTACGCAACACTGACATCGATACGCTCACGCTACGCTTACACTAGAAAGATCGAGCCGCAGTACATCCGTGCAATTCGATCTTTATCGTGAGTATCTAATTTAGGTTGCCGGGGCGTTAATCGACGTTGCGCGACCGACACACTCAAGCAATGTCAGGCGTTTTCGCGGGGCGATTGCGTGCGTGGTAAATGCGGGCCCACTTGAAGCGGTAAACATCCGGTCAACGCGAATGGTGAAGGAACTCTTGCGTGTGCGTATCATTACGGGACGCGCGGTCCCGTTGTTGCCAGGAGCCTTTCCAGACCACCGCTGTCATGCCCGCGAAGGCGGGCATCCAGTACGCCGCGGCCTCTCCGCTCAATCACGATTGCCTCGGTGTACTGGATCGCCCGCCTTCTTCGCGGGCGATGACAGCGAGTGTGTGATGTGAATTGCTTGCTATGCTCGCAATGACGAGTGGATGGAGTATGGCCTTAAATGAAAGAGGCGGGGTTTGGCCCCGCCTCTTTCGCATCTCATATTCAGTCTTCGACTTACGCCTGGCTCGCAACCGCCTTGCCAAGCGCAGCCTGCGCGGCGGCAAGCCGCGCGATCGGCACGCGGTAGGGCGAGCAGGAGACGTAGTCGAGGCCGATATTGTGGCAGAAGGCGACGGAGGCGGGATCGCCGCCGTGCTCGCCGCAAATACCGACCTTGAGCTTCGGACGCGTCTTGCGGCCGCGCGCGACGCCGATCTTGACGAGCTCACCGACGCCTTCCTGGTCGAGGGCGACGAAGGGGTCGACCGCGAGGATGCCCTTGCTCACGTAGGGACCGAGGAAGCTCGCCGCGTCGTCACGGCTGATGCCGTAGGTCGTCTGCGTCAGGTCGTTGGTGCCGAACGAGAAGAACTCGGCACTCTCCGCGATCTCGCCGGCAAGCAGGCAGGCGCGCGGAAGCTCGATCATGGTGCCGACCTGGTAGGTGAGCTTGGTGTTGGTGTCGCGCATCACGGCTTTCGCGGTGGAGTCGATGCGGGCCTTGACGAGATCGAGCTCCATCTTGGTGGCGATCAGCGGCACCATCACCTCGAGGCCGACGGCCTTGCCGGTACGCTTCTCGGCTTCGACCGCCGCTTCGAAGATCGCGCGGGCCTGCATCTCGGCGATCTCGGGGTAGGCGATCGCGATACGGCAGCCGCGGAAGCCGAGCATCGGATTGAACTCCGACAGCTCGCGCGCGCGATCGGCCAGACGCCGCGGGTCGGTGTTCATGGCACGCGCCACTTCCTCGACCTCGGCATGGGTGTGCGGCAAGAATTCATGGAGGGGAGGATCCAAAAGCCGGATCGTGACGGGCAGGCCGTTCATGATCTCGAACAGCTCGACGAAGTCTGCGCGCTGCATCGGCAACAGTTTTGCAAGTGCGGCACGGCGCGACTGCTCGTCCTCGGAGAGAATCATCTCGCGCACCGTGCGGATGCGCGTCTCCTCGAAGAACATGTGCTCGGTGCGGCAGAGGCCGATGCCTTCGGCGCCGAACTTGATCGCAGTGCGGGCGTCCTCCGGCGTATCGCCATTGACGCGGACGCCGATCTTGCGGACCTGGTCGGCCCATTTCATCAGCGTGCCGAACTCGCCGGAGAGCTCCGGCTCGATCATCGGCATGCGGCCGGCCAGCACCTGGCCGAGCGAGCCGTCGATTGTGATGACGTCGCCGGCCTTAAAGGTGCGCGAACCGATGCTCATGGTGCCGCGGCCGTAATCGACGCGGATGGTGCCGCAGCCGGAGACGCAGGGCTTGCCCATGCCGCGCGCGACCACGGCGGCGTGCGAGGTCATGCCGCCACGGGTGGTCAAGATGCCTTCGGCGGCGTGCATGCCGTGGATGTCCTCGGGGCTGGTCTCGATACGGACCAGAACGACCTTGCGTCCGTCGCCCTGGAGCTTGGCCGCTTCATCCGACGAGAACACTATCTCGCCGGAGGCCGCACCGGGCGACGCCGGCAGGCCGGTCGCAATCACGTCGCGCTTGGCGTTGGGATCGATGGTCGGATGCAGGAGCTGGTCGAGCGAGGCGGGATCGATCCGCATCACAGCTTCCTTCTTGGTGATCAGGCCTTCATTGGCGAGCTCGACCGCGATGCGCAGCGCCGCCTTCGCGGTGCGCTTGCCGCCGCGGGTCTGCAGCATCCACAGCTTGCCCTGCTCGACCGTGAACTCCATGTCCTGCATGTCGCGGTAGTGCTTTTCGAGCAGCGTATAGATCCGCGTCAGCTCCTTGAAGGCCTCCGGCATCGCCGCTTCCATCGACGCCTTGTCGGAGCCTGATTCCTTACGTGCCTCTTCGGTGATGTCCTGCGGCGTGCGGATGCCCGCCACCACGTCCTCGCCCTGCGCGTTGATCAGGAACTCGCCGTAGAGCTTGCTCTCGCCGGTCGAGGGGTTGCGGGTGAACGCAACGCCGGTCGCCGAGGTCTCGCCCATGTTGCCGAACACCATGGCCTGCACGTTGACCGCGGTGCCCCAGGATTCCGGAATGTCGTGCAGCTTGCGGTAAGTCACCGCGCGCGCATTCATCCAGGATGAAAATACCGCGCCGAGCGCGCCCCAGAGCTGGTCATGCGGATCCTGCGGGAAATCCTTGCCGGTTTCGCGCGCGACCGCGTCCTTGTACTTGCCGACCAGATCGACCCAGTCATCTGCGGTGAGGTCGGTGTCGAGTGTATAGCCCTGGCCGTCCTTGAAGGTGTCGAGGATCTCCTCGAAGTGATGATGCTCGAAGCCGAGCACCACGTCGGAATACATGGTGATGAAGCGGCGATAGCTGTCATAGGCAAAACGACGATCGCCCGAGAGCTCCGACAGCGCTTCCACAGTCTCGTCGTTGAGGCCGAGATTGAGCACGGTGTCCATCATGCCCGGCATCGAGGCACGTGCGCCGGAGCGTACGGAGACAAGCAGCGGGTTCTTGATGTCACCGAACACCTTGCCGGTCAGCTTGCCGACATGGTCCAGCGCCTTCTCAACCTGCGACTGCAGCTCCTTCGGATAGGATTTGCCGTGGGCGTAGAAATAGGTGCAGACCGAGGCCGGGATGGTGAAGCCCGGAGGCACCGGCAGACCGAGATTGGCCATCTCGGCGAGGTTGGCGCCCTTGCCGCCGAGCAGATCGCGCATCTCCGAGCGGCCCTCGGCCTTGCCGTCGCCGAACGTGTAGACCCACTTGCCGGCCTTGACCGCAGCCGGCGCCGCCTTGGCGGCAGCCTTCGGCGCGGCCGGCTTGGTCACAGCCTTCGCAGCGGGCTTCGCCGCCGGCTTGGCTGCGGCCTTTGCCTGGGCCTTGGCGACCGGCTTCGGGGCCGTCTTCGGCAGCGCCTTTCGGGCCGCTGGAACGGTCTTCACCTTGGTGGAAGGCTTTGATTTCGCTGGGAGTTTCTTAGGCTTCGAGGCGGCTTTGGCCATAGCTTGCACACAACCTGCGAGAGGAATGGGAAATCGCGCGCCTTACACCACTTTGGGCAGGCCCGCGCAAGTCGAAGAGTTCCGGAAAATGAAGGCCTAGAGATGGAGCCACTTCAACAATCCGAGCCCAATCGCACCGTTGATGATGAGAAAGATCGCGACGATCAGGTTGAGAAGGCGCGGCATGATCAAAATGAGCACACCCGCGATCAGCGACAGGATCGGCGAGATGTGGGCGATGGTGAGATGCATGAAGAGTGTTCCTGTGGCGTGAGGCGAATCGCGGGCGGATCATACCGGATCGGGTTCCGCGGGAAGAGACGCGCGAGGCCGCAACGGGTTCCCCGCTTCGCGAAAACTGCCTGAAATTGCCGCGTATGCGGCAGGCCTTTTCCGGAACATCACGCGCGCCGCAGCATTGGCAACCAGTCGCGCCACTGGCGCCGGCTGAAATCAATTCGAAGGAGTTGCCCATGCGGAACAGGATTCTCGCCCTCGCAGCGCTTGGCGTCGCGCTCGGCTCGCCGATCGCGGCGTCCGCGCAATCCAGTGTCACCGTTGGCCGCGCGCCCGCCGTGGTCGACAGCGGCCCGACCATCCCGGTCGAACAGCGGCCGGCCTTCCGCGATTATGTCGTCGAACAACGTGTGCCGGCCTTCAGCATTCCCGATCGCGTGGTGGTCGGTGCCACCTTACCTGACACCGGCGTTACCTATTATGACGTACCGCAACGTTTCGGCGCGACGACGTATCGCTACACCGTCGTGAACGGCGAGACCGTGCTGGTCGAGCCGCGCTCGCGGCGCATCGTCGAGGTGCTGGACTAGCGCAGTTCAACTCGATGTCCGGCGCGTCACATCAATCAGGCTGACGCGCATCGCGTAGGCGGACATCAGGCCCCGCCCGGTCTTCCCCCCGCCGGGTGGGGCTTTTTCTCTCGTATCCCGGGCAAGCGAAGCGCGACCTGGGACCAAGAAGCTACGAGCAGACGGCAGGCATGGGCCCCGGCTCTGCAGCGCACCGCCAAGAAGCGCTGCGCTGCGTCCGGGGCACGAGAGCCTAATCCTGGATCCTCGAGAAATCCGCCACCGCGCGCGTGGCGCTACGGATCTCGTTCAGCAGCTTCAGGCGGTTCTCGCGCACCTTGGCATCGTCGTCATTGACGCGGACCTTGTCGAAGAACGCATCGACCGGCGGACGCAGCTTTGCCATCGCACTCATCGCGGCGGCAAAGTCTTCCTTGGCGACAGCAGCACTGGCCTCCGCCTTCACTTCGCCGATCGCCCTGGCCAGCGCCTTCTCTTCGGCAAGGCTGTAGAGCGCAGCTTCCGGCGCGCCGTCGAACGTGCGCTTGTCCTTCTTCTCCTCGATGCCAAGGATGTTGCTGGCGCGCTTGATGCCGGCGAGCAGATTCTTGCCGTCGTCGCTCTCGAGGAATTTGCCGAGCGCCTCGACGCGCCGGACGATCATCAGGAGATCGTCCTGACCGCCGAGCGCGAACACGGCATCGACGAGATCGTGACGCGCACCCTGCTCGCGAAGCTGGACTTTCAGGCGGTCGGCGAAGAAGGCGAGGAGATCGCTCGGGAGCTTCTGCGCATCCGTAGGGTTCACCGACAAGCCGGCGAGTGCGGACGCAGCCACCTTCATCAGCGACAGCCGAAGCGCGTTCTCGGCAATCAGCCTGATCACGCCCAGCGCCGCGCGACGCAGCGCATACGGATCCTTCGATCCCGTCGGCTTCTCGTCGATCGCCCAGAAGCCAACAAGCGTGTCGATCTTGTCGGCAAGCGCCACCGCGACGCTGACCGGATCGGTCGGCACGCGATCCCCGGGCCCTTGCGGCTTGTAATGTTCCTCGCACGCGGCCGCGACGGAAGCATCTTCGCCCTGGGCCAGCGCATAATACTTGCCCATCAAGCCCTGCACCTCAGGGAATTCGCCGACGACCTCGGTCAGCAAATCCGCCTTCGCCAGATGTGCAGCACGCGTCGCCTTGGCAACATCGGCGCCGATCAAGCGCGCGATCTCGGCGGCCAACCGCTCGATCCGCTTGATGCGATCCGCCTGCGTGCCGAGCTTCTCGTGAAACACGATCTGCTCGAACTTCGGCAGCCGGTCCTCGAGCTTCGTCTTCAGGTCGGTCTCATAAAAGAACTTCGCATCCGACAGACGCGGACGGATCACGCGCTCGTTGCCGGCGACGATGGTCTTGCCGCCGTCGGTCGCCTCGATATTGGCGGTGAGGACGAACTTGTTGGTCAGCTTCCCGGTCTTGGGATCCTTGACCACAAAACACTTCTGGTTGTTGCGGATGGTGGCGCGGATCACCTCGTCCGGGATCGCGAGATACTCTGCCTCGAACGATCCCATCATCACGACCGGCCATTCGACGAGGCCCGAGACCTCGTCCAGCAGCACCTGGTCCTCGACCAGCTCGAAGCCCTGCGCGAAAGTCAGCTCCTTGGCGTCGGCAAAGATGATGTCCTTGCGCGCCTGCGGATCGAGAATGACTTTTGCAGCCTTCAGCTTCGCTTCGTAGTCCTCGAACCGGCGCACATTGATCGCCGCCGGCGCCATGAAGCGATGGCCGTAGGTGGTCTGGCCGGTCTCGATGCCGTCGACCGAGAATTTCACGACATCCGGCTCTTCCGTCTCGGGCCCAAAGGTCGCGATGATTGAATGCAGCGGACGCACCCAACTCAGCGAGCCGGGCTTGCCCGAGCGCGCGCCCCAGCGCATCGATTTCGGCCAGGGGAAGGTGCGGATGATGACGGGCAGGATTTCCGCGAGCACGTCGATCGCGTCGCGCCCGGCCTTCTCGATCAGCGCGATGTAAAAATCGCCCTTGGGGTCGCGCTGGATCTTGGCCTCGTCCAGCGACTTCAAACCCGTCGCTTTCAGAAAGCCCTGCACGGCCGCATCGGCCCCACCGACTTTCGGTCCGCGGCGTTCGGTCTTCAGATCGGGCTGACGCGCGGGGATGCCGTGCACGGTGAGCGCGAGGCGGCGCGGCGTCGCGAACGCCTTTGCGCCCTCGTAGACGAGGCCTTCGGCGACGAGCTTGTCGGTGACGAGGCGGCGCAGATCGTCGGCCGCCTTGGCCTGCATGCGCGCGGGGATTTCTTCCGAGAACAGTTCAAGCAAAAGATCGGGCATCAGGCCGCTCCGCCCGCTTCAGTGTGGATCCAGGCCTCGCCGCAGGCCTTGGCCAGCTCGCGCACGCGAAGAATGTAGCTCTGCCGCTCGGTGACGGAGATCACGCCACGCGCGTCGAGCAGGTTGAAGACATGGCTCGCCTTGATGCACTGGTCATAGGCCGGCAGCGCCATCAGGTGCGCCTCGCGCTTGCCGGACTCAGAGTTTTTTTGCCAGCCTGCGTCGAGATATTTCCGGCAGGCCGCTTCCGCCATCTTGAACTGCTCGAACAGCATCGCGGTGTCGGCGACTTCGAAATTGTGCTTCGAATATTCCCGCTCGGCCTGCAGGAAGACGTCGCCATAGGTGACCTTGGCATCGCCTTCGCGGCCGTTGAAGTTGAGGTCGTAGACGCGGTCGACGCCCTGCACATACATCGCGAGGCGCTCGAGCCCGTAGGTGAGCTCGCCCGCGACCGGCGCGCATTCAAAACCCGCAACCTGCTGGAAATAGGTGAATTGGCTGACCTCCATGCCGTCGCACCAGCACTCCCAACCGAGGCCCCAGGCGCCCAGCGTCGGGCTCTCCCAATCGTCCTCGACGAAGCGGATGTCGTGCACGGCGGAATCGATGCCGATCGCTGCGAGCGACTTCAGGTACAGCTCCTGAAGGTTCGGCGGCGACGGCTTCATGATCACCTGGAACTGGTAGTAGTGCTGCATCCGGTTCGGATTCTCGCCATAGCGGCCGTCCTTGGGCCGGCGCGAGGGCTGCACATAGGCCGCGTTCCAGGGCTTTGGGCCGAGCGCGCGCAAAGTGGTCGCCGGATGGAAGGTGCCCGCGCCCATCTCCATGTCGTAGGGCTGCAGGATGACGCAGCCCTGCTCGGCCCAGAACCGCTGAAGCGCGAGGATAAAGCCCTGGAACGAGCGTTCCGGGCGCATATGGGCGGGCAATGAGGCGTCCATCGTCAGATCAGGCTCTCGCGGGGGTTTTGAATCGCGCGGGACCGTATCGACGGCGGGGGTGGGAATCAAGGTAAAGGGGGCGGAAACTGCTGTCATTCCGGGGCGATGCGCAGGGTTCGCCCTTCGGGCGCCCCGGAGTGACGGCGTATGAAAATGACGGCGGCTAACCCGGCCGGTAGGCTCCGGTCACGGGGTCACGCTTCAGCGTCTGGATATTCCCCATATGGGCGGCCTCGGCGACGCGCGACAGGCGCATCTCCTCCAGCTCCTGGTTGATCCGGACAGCGGTCTTGTAGGCCCAGCGGACCACGGCAAGCCCGCCCAGGACGCCCGCGAAAGCGACGAACGGCGGCATCGGTCGTTCCTTGTTCACAATGCTCAGCCCCCACGCACATTCTTGCGCAGACCGGGCTGCGCCGCAATTGGCTCAGCCCGGACCAAATGGCGCGGCAGAGCTCGGCCTAGAACCCGAATTTCGCCCAGATCGCGCGGGTCTCAATCGCAGAGATCAGCTCGTCCGGCAGCCCGGCCATTGATTCCATGGCTGAAAGCTGGCCCGCGCCGGGCGATTTCCGCCCCAACAGGCCCGACAGCAAGCCGCTCGGCTGCGCGATCACAGGGGTGAGAACCTTCTCGCCGTAGCGGGCACGAAGAGTTGAGCGGAGATCGCCGATGCCGTCGGCCAGTCCCAGCGCGATCGAGCTCTCGCCGGCCCAGTATTCGCCGGTGAACAGGGTGTCGTCGGCGCCCTTGAGCCGCGCGCCACGGCTTTCCCTCACCAGCGCGATGAAGATCTGGTGGATCTCGCGCTGGAGCGCCTTCAGCTTGGCGACGTCGTCGGGATTTTCGGGCAGGAACGGATCGAGCATCGCCTTGTGCGCGCCGGCCGTGTAAAGGCGCCGCTCAATGCCGAGCCGCCTGATCGCCTCCTGGAAACCAAAACTGCCGCCGACCACGCCGATCGAGCCGAGGATCGAGGATGGATCGCAAAAAATCTCGTCGCCGGCGCAAGCTATCATGTAGCCGCCGGAAGCCGCGACGTCCTCGACGAACACCAAAACCTTCAGCTTCTTCTCCGCAGCAAGCTGCTTGATGCGCAGGTAGATCTGGCGTGACTGCACCGGCGAGCCGCCGGGCGAGTTGATCACCAGCGCCACCGCCTTGGCGTTGCGGACCGAAAACGCCCGCTCCAGCACCCGCGCGAGGCCCGCCAGCGTCATGCCCGGACGCAGCGGCGTCACCGCGCCGATGACTCCGGACAGCCGCACCACCGGCACCACCGCCGTGCCCGGGCGGAAGCGCGCCGGCAGATATTGCATGAGCTTATCGGCCAGGCCGGAATTTTCGCGATCGTTCAATTGTTCGGCCATGCCGTTACCTCTGGTTAATCATTTCTTATCACGCGACTGTCATTGAAGTTGCCTGGAACGTGTTTTGCAGTTTGCCCGTTGGCAAGCTGCAATGAAGCAGCGGAGGAAACGTCATGAAGATCTATCTGCTGTTGATGCTGATCGGTGCTCTTTTCACGGCGATTCGCTTTACGGCCCCGCAGGACCAGCAGTCGGAATCGCTTCCCCAGTAAGCCGTCACGGCTCCGCCAGCGGCAAGACCGCTCTCCCCTCCAGAATATTCCTCACCTCTTTTTTAGGCACGCGTGACTCATTGTTAAGCATGAGGCCCGGCAGTAATCGCAGCGGGGCCCGGCCGCTTTTGACCGCGCGGACCAGCACACGGATTGCAGGCCTTCCCGCTTCGCCATGAACCGGCAGGATCGACACGCTGCCGAAGCCGCGTGACAGCGCTGCCAGAACGTCCGCGATTCCGTCCGCACGCCAGATCAGGGTCAGCACGCCGTTCGATCGAAGGATGCGCCGCGCTGCATGCACCCACGCATTTAGCGTCTCCCCGGTCGCGACATGCGCGGTGTGGCGCGCCTGGTCCGGCGAGCCGCGGTGCCGGGTGGAATCGTTGAAGGGCGGGTTCATCAACACGCAGTCGGCGCTGTCGGGCATGAGCCCATGTGCCGCAAAAGCCTGCGCATCGGCCGTGACGTCGAGCACAATCACCTCCGCGGCAATCGCATTCGCGGCCGCATTGGCGCGCGCGAGCCCGGCCAGTTCCGGATCGATCTCGACGAGGCAAAGATCGACCCCGGCCACGCGCCGCGCCAGTGCCAGCCCGGCCGTCCCGACGCCGGCGCCGAGATCGACCACACGATCGCCAGCGCGGGCCTCGGTCGCAGCTGCGAGCAATATGGCATCGTGTCCGGCGCGATGGCCGGATCGCTTCTGCCTCAACAGCAGCTGCCCGCCGAGAAAGGCGTCCTCGGTGAGATCTGTGACGACGTCAATCATCGCCGCGCAGTTCGTGGCTGAGCCCCGCCTCGGTCAGCAGTTGCCGGGCCTCGATAGCGTCGTCCTCATGGACCAGTATCCGCCGAGGCAGGACGCCGAGCGAGCCCTCGATGATGCTCATGTTCTGGTCCAGCACCAGATGATGGATGTTGGCGCCGTCGAGCAGCGCGCCGATCGCCGACACCAGCACGATATCGTTGGTCCGAACCAGTTCACGCAAACGAGCCTCCTGCCTGAAAGGGGTGAGCGGCGAATGTCAATGGTTCCACAGGCCTTGCCGCATCCCCGTCCAGTTTCTATTGTCTTTCCATCAGAATAGCCCCTCCGGGGCAAATATTGGAGACCGGCGTGGCCGTCATCGTACCTTTCGAAACTCCCGGCGCGTCGATCGAAGAGCTGGTTGCCCTTGTCGCCTCTGATATGGAGCGCGTCAACGCCACGATCCTGTCACGGACCGGCTCGGACGTGACGATGATCCCGGAGGTCGCTAACCATCTGATCTCCTCCGGCGGCAAGCGCCTGCGGCCGATGCTGACGCTCGCCATGGCCAATCTGGCCGGCTACGCCGGCGACGGCCACATCAAGCTGGCTGCCTCTGTCGAGTTCATGCACACCGCGACGCTCCTCCACGACGACGTCGTCGACGAGAGCGAGATGCGTCGCGGCAAGCTCTCCGCGCGCATGCTCTGGGGTAATGAGGCCAGCGTGCTGGTCGGCGACTTCCTGCTCGGCCAGGCCTTCCGCATGATGGTCGAGGTCGGCTCGCTGCGCGCGCTCGACATCCTGTCAGCGGCTGCCGCCACCATCGCCGAGGGCGAGGTCATGCAGCTCGCCGCCGCCAAGAACACCGCGACCACCGAGGACGAATATCTCGCCGTGATCCGCGGCAAGACCGCCGAGCTGTTCGCAGCCGCCTGCGAGGTCGGCCCTGTGATCGCCAACCGCCCGAAGGCCGAGCAGACCGCCTGCCGTTCGGTCGGCATGAATCTCGGCATCGCCTTCCAGCTCGTCGACGACGTGCTCGACTATGGCGGCAAGAGTGCAAAACTCGGCAAGAACACCGGCGACGACTTTCGCGAGGGCAAGATCACACTACCCGTCGTGCTGGCCTTCCGCCGCGGCAACGACACTGAGCGCGCCTTCTGGATCAAGGCGCTCGAGCGCGGCGAGATCGGCGACAGCGATCTCGACCACGCGATCGGGTTGATGAACAAGCACCGCGCGCTCGAGGACACGCTCGTCCGCGCCCAGCATTACGGCGCCATGGCGGTCGATGCGCTGGCGCTGTTCCCGTCCTCGCCGATGAAGAGCGCGCTGGAGCAGGTGGTGGCGTTCTGTCTGGCACGGTCGCATTAAGCGCGACGGTCCGCCTCTCTTTCAATTTCGTCATTGCGAGCGCAGCGAAGCAATCCAGTCTGCCTCCGCGGACAGACTCTGGATTGCTTCGCTGCGCTCGCAATGACGGAGTATGGCGCACGGCCATCGCTCGCCAACGCGCACTTCAAATCGCAGCGATAGCTCAACAGCTACAGCTTCGCAGTCTCCTCGGCTCCGTCCGCCAGATCTGCCACTGCCCGCAGTGACTTGCATTTTGCAAGCTACTCACCTACCTTCCCGTGATGCAGCCAAAGTCCCCCTCGATCCTGGAATGCCCGGTCGGCCGCGCCGTGGAGACGGTTGGCGAGTGGTGGAGCATCCTGATCTTGCGGGATGCGTTTCAGGGCTCGACGCGGTTTGACGAGTTCGAGCGCAATCTCGGCATCGCGCCGAACATCCTGTCGCGGCGTCTCGCCCATCTCACCAAGACCGGCATGTTCGTCCGCCGCCGCTATCACGAGCGGCCGCCACGTTACGAATATCTGCTGACGGACAAGGCGCGGGATTTCTTCCCCGTGATCGCCACACTGCTCGCCTGGGGCAACAAGCATCTCGCGCCGAAAGGGGAATCCATCCTGCTGGCCAATCGGGACGATCGTCGTCCGCTCGATCCGGTCGTGGTCGATGCCGCCGGCATGCAGCCAATCACGCCCGCCAATGCGGTGGTGATCGCAGGCCCCAGCGCGAGCCGCCTGATGCGGCGGCGGCTCACTACGCTCAAAGCCATGAACCCGGCCGTCGCGCCGGCTGGAGACTGACATGCGTCGTATCGTCGTGACGGGAATGGGCGCGGTGTCGCCGCTCGGCTGTGGTGTCGAATTGTCCTGGCGTCGGCTGCTCGCCGGTCAAAGCGGGTTGCGCCCGCTGCCCCAATGGTCGCAGGCGCTGCCCGCGCGCATTGCCGGTCTCGTGCCCGACAAGGCCGACGATGCCGATGGCGGTTTCGATCCGGCGCAGGCCGCCGCGCCAAAAGATCAGCGCAAGATGGACCGCTTCATCCTGTTTGCGCTGCTCGCCACTGCAGAGGCGGTCGCGCAGGCCAAATGGGCGCCGCAGGATGCAGCGTCACTGGAGCGGACCGCGACCATCATCGCTTCCGGCGTCGGCGGCTTCCCTGCGATGGCGGAGGCGGTGCGCATCACCGAGCAGCGCGGCCCGCGCCGTCTGTCACCATTTACGATCCCCTCGTTTCTCGCCAATCTCGCCGCCGGTCACGTCTCGATCAGATACGGCTACAAGGGCGCGCTGGGCACGCCGGTCACGGCGTGTGCCGCCGGCGTACAGGCGATCGGCGATGCCGCGCGGATGATCCGCGCAGGCGAGGCCGATGTCGCGATCTGCGGCGGCGCCGAGGCCTGCATCGATATCGTCAGCCTCGGCGGCTTTGCAGCAGCACGCGCGCTGTCGAGCTCCTTCAACGACGAGCCCGCGCGCGCCTCGCGCCCGTTCGATCGCGACCGCGACGGTTTTGTCATGGGCGAAGGCGCCGGCATTCTGGTGATCGAGGAACTGGAACATGCGCTCGCGCGCGGCGCCACGCCGGTCGCCGAAATTCTCGGATATGGCACCACCGCGGATGCCTATCACATGACGTCGGGCCCACCCGACGGCGATGGCGCCCGCCGTGCCATGGAGATCGCACTGCGGCAGGCGAACCTTGCGCCCGCCGATCTGCAGCATCTCAACGCACATGCGACCTCGACGCCGGCCGGCGACGAAGGCGAGCTCGGCGCGATCGCTGCGCTGTTCGGCCGCAACAACGCCATCGCGGTGAGCGCGACCAAATCGGCCACCGGCCATCTGCTCGGTGCCGCCGGCGGCCTGGAGGCGATTTTCACCGTGCTTGCCTTGCGTGACCAGATCGCGCCACCGACACTCAATTTCGAAACCCCCGACGCAAACGCCGATGGTATCGACATTGTTGCAGGCCGCGCGCGGCCGATGCCGATGCTCAACGCCATCTCCAACGGCTTTGGCTTCGGCGGCGTGAATGCCAGCGCGATCTTCCGCCGCATGGTCTAACGACAGGCCTTGCAATCGCGGCACGCTGCGCTACGAAAATGGAATGATTGAAACGAATTTCTGGCTGTTCCTCGCCGCCGCCCTCGTCATTGCCGCCATTCCTGGCCCCGGCATCTTCTACGTCGCAGCACGAACCCTGTCGGAAGGGCGCGCGAGCGGCTTTGCCTCGACCGCCGGCACGGCGCTGGGCGGCCTGGTTCACGTGGTCGCCGGCGGCCTCGGCATCTCCGCGATCATCCTGGCCAGCGCCGAGCTTTTTGCCATCGTGAAATTCATCGGCGCGCTGTATCTGGTCTGGCTCGGCATCAAGACGTTTCGCAGCGCCGGCCGGGCTCTGTCGCTCGCGAGCGAGCCTGTCGGCGACAAGCGCGCGTTCCGCGACGGCGTGCTGGTCGAGGCGTTGAATCCGAAGACCGCGGCGTTCTTCCTCGCCTTCATTCCGCAATTCCTCGATCCCGCAGGAGCGAGCCCCCCACTGCAATTCGTCGCGCTCGGCGCCATCTCGGTGACACTGAACACGCTCGCCGATGTCGTCGTGGTGCTGATGGCGTCCGCGACGCGTACACAGCTGATCGGACGGCCGCGTCTGATGCGCCGCCTCACCCAAGGCTCCGGCGTCTTCATTGCCGGCCTCGGCCTGTCGCTCGCGCTGGCGCGGCGTCCGGTGAACGGGTAGCCCGCGATGCTCGCCCCGCAAAGTCGCACCTACGAGTCCCACGGCCTGCGGCTGCATTATGCGGACTGGGGCAACGAGGACGCACCGCCACTCATCCTGGTCCATGGCGGCCGCGATCATTGCCGCAGCTGGGACGCCATCGCACGCTCGCTGCAACCGCATTTTCATGTGATCGCGCCCGACCTGCGTGGCCACGGCGATTCCGACTGGACCAAGGGGGGCAGCTACGCGCTGACCGAGTATGTCTACGATCTCGCCCAGCTTGTCCGTCACACCGCAGCGCCTCAAGTGACCCTCATCGGCCATTCGATGGGCGGCATGGTGAGCCTGATCTTTTCAGGCTCATTCCCCGAGCAAGTCACCAAGCTCGTCGTTCTCGACGGCGTGACGATGCTGCCCGATTCACCCAAGCCGCCGACGCATGAGCGCATCGGCAAATGGGTCGGACAGCTCGACAGGCTGCACCACCGCACCCCGCGCCGCTATGCGACCCTTGAGGACGCGGCCGCGCAGATGGTGCTTCACAACAAGCGGCTGTCCCGCGACCTCGCGCTTCACCTGGCAACACATGGCGCACGGCAGAACGAGGATGGCACCTATAGCTGGAAGTTCGACCCGTACCAGCGCGCCTCCGCGCCGCACCGGCTCTGGCCGGACGACCACGTCGCGCTGTGGTCGCGCATCGCCTGCCCCACGCTGTTGCTGAATGCCGGCGAAAGCTTTCTCGCCGGCGCCAGGGCCGCAGGCCTGGAGCGCTATTTCCAGCAGGCGCGCATCGAGATCATCGCCGGCGCCGGGCACTGGCTGCAGCATGACAAGCCGGAGGAGGTGCTGGGTGAGATCCGGCAATTTCTTGGGCTCGGCGAGCTATCGTAGGGTGGGGCAAAGCGAAGCGTGCCCACCATGCATCCAGATCGTACGATAGAAGTGGTGGGCACGCTGCGCTTTGCCCCCCCCTACGACACTTTCGCCTTAGCTCAACGTCCCCGCATGCACCCACCAGCCGGGGTGATCCCTGCGGATCTTCTCGGCGGCGGCATGCGCCTCAGCCGGCGCGCCATAGATCGCAAAGCAGGTCGCGCCCGAACCGGACATTCGCGCAAGCTTGACGCCGGCGGAGTCGCGCAGCGCCTCCAGCACGTCGCCGATCACCGGCTCGATGCGCAGCGCAGGCGCTTCGAGATCGTTGGGGACGGTCTCGAGAACATCGACCCAGTCGGCGATGGAGGCGCCCTCGTCGGGCCAAGCCGTGGCGTCGAGAACGGAGGTCGCGCCGACCAGCAGTTCGCCGTTGCGCAGGCCCAACTCCTGGAACACGTCCTTTGTCGCAACCGGCACGCGCGGATTGACCATCACGCAGGGCATGCTCGGCAACGCCAGCGGCAGCAACTGCTCACCGACGCCGGTCATGTCGCAGGCGCGCGAGAACAGGCACACCGGCACGTCGGCGCCGGTCGCAAGTGCGACCTCTTGCAGGCGGGCATCATCGAGCGGCAAATTGTTGAGGCGCGCGAGCAGGCGCAGCGCCGCCGCCGCATCGGCCGAACCGCCGCCGATCCCGGCTGCAACCGGCAAGACCTTGTCGAGCGCGAAGGCGCCGAGCTTCAAGTTCGGCACTGCGTCGGCCAACAGTTTTGCGGCCTTGAACACGAGATTGTCTGATGTCTCGCCGCAGGCCGCGGCAAGCGGCCCCGTGGTCGCAAGCCTGAGCCCGCCACCCGGCTCCAGCGTGAGCCGGTCGGCACAATCGGCAAACGCAACCACGCTCTCGAGGTCATGATAGCCGTCAGCACGACGGCCCACCACACGAAGGCTCAGATTGACCTTCGCGCGCCCTTCTTCAACCAACGCCGGCATCGGCGATACGCCCCCAGTTGCTTATTTTGCTTTGCGCATGATCTGGTCGGAAAACCGCTGCACACTTTTCCGGATCATGCGCAGCCTCAACCGCCCTTGCCGTCGTCTTTCTTCTTGTCCGCCTGCGCGGCCGAAGAGTTCGAATTCTCATCCGTCATGCCATTGGCGATCTTGGCCTCGATCTTCGGCAGATCGTCCGGCTCGGGCTTGAGATCGCGAGCATGCGCCCACTGGAATTTTGCCTCCAGCGTGCGGCCGACGCGCCAATAGGCGTCGCCGAGATGGTCGTTGATGGTGGGATCCTCGGGCTTGAGGTCGATCGCGCGCTCGAGGTTCTTCACCGCCTCTTCGTAGTTGCCGATGCGGTAATAGGCCCAGCCGAGGGAATCGACGATGTAGCCGTCGTCGGGCCGCTGCTCGACGGCACGCTTGATCATCTTCATGCCTTCGTCGAGGTTCACGCCCTGGTCGATCCAGGAATAGCCGAGATAGTTGAGGACATGCGGCTGATCGGGCTGCAGCTCGAGCGCCTTCTTCATGTCGGCTTCGGCCTTGCCCCACTCCTTGGTGCGTTCCTCGCAAATGCCGCGATAGTAGTACCAGACGCTGTTGGCCTTGTCGTTGCCGGCCGGCAGCGCGTCGATGCCGCGCGAATAGGTCGCGCCGCAGTCGCCGAACTTCTTGCGGCCGCGCTCGATATTGCCGAGCGCCATAACGGCCTCAATATCCTTGGAGTCCTCGGCGGTCACACCCTTGAGGATCTTGATCGCCTCGTCGGTGCGGTCGGCCGAATCCAGATCGATGGCGAGCTGGATCTGCGCGTTACGCCTCAAGGGCGAGCTCGACGGGACCCGCTCATAGATCTTGATCGCCATCTGCGGCCGCTTCACCGATTCATAGAGGTCGGCGAGCGAGAGCAGGGCCAGCGGATGACTGGGCTGGAGATAGAGTGCGAGCTGGAGATAGACCAGCGCGAGATCTTCGCCGCCGCGACGAGTCAACGTGGCGCCGATGCCGTAGAGCGCCTCGGCAGCACCAGCCTGCGCGGAATCGACCAGCGACGGCATCTTCTTGCCGGCCTTGGTCTCGCGCAGGCCTTCCACGATCAGCGGATGGCGGGCGAGCTTCTTGTCGAATGCTTCATAGATCGCGGTCGCCGAGGCCGCGTCCTTGTTGCGCGACAGCCAGCGCGCATAGGCCTCGCTGACGCGCAGCATGGAATCGTCGAGTTTGTAGGCGCGCTCGAAGCGGGCGCCTGCGTCCTTCTCCTTGCCGGCGTTCTCGAGAATCATGCCGGCGTGCAGGTCCTTGAACAGCGGATACCATTCCGGGCCCGCCAGCTTATCGATGGTCGCGACCGCGCCCTTGGCATCGCCCGCACCATAGGCGGCCCAGCCGGACAACAGCGTTGCGACGAGATCGGTGATCGGCCCGCGAACCGACTGGTTGATGTTGCTCTGCGCGCTCGGATACTTCTTCAGCTTCAAATCATGCACGCCGACCACGAGGCGCGCGACGCGATTGGTCTTGTCGATGGCCAGGATGCGCTCGGCGAGCTTCACCGCTTCCTCGATGTCGCCATCGCCGAGCGAGGAAATGAAAGCGCGGTCCAGCAGCTCGTTGTTTTTGGGGTCGGTCCGCAGCGCGGAGCGGTAGAAGGCGGCGGCCGAGGTCGCGTCGCGCTCGACGCTGGCGTGACGGGCGGCGAGATAGCTGCCGGCGGTGGTGAGCGACTTCAGATCGTTTCGGGTCGGAAACTGCGCCGCCGTGTCGGCCGGATGATCCGGCGTCTGCGCCAGCACCCCGCCTGGGACCGCCACGATCGCAGAGCCGGCAAGGGCGATGGCAGCAGCAGTCCAGCGGTTGAAACGATTTGAAAACATCAGGGCTCGCCTTGAGTTTGTAGTGCCTGGGTTTGAAGCAAATGGCCGTCTCGCACGCGAACGCCGCCGGCGACACGGGACCCGGAACCGTCTGGGCCGGACAATGCCGCTTTTGGCGCTTCACCGCAAGGATTCGGGCCGGGCGATCCCTTCCGCACGCCCCAAATCGGCCAAGTGACGGTCAAGAGCGCCCCAAGACGCTGTCACTATGGCCTTATCGTGGCCGGGGGCACCCGTGGTGCTCCCGTTCTCACGCGAACGTGCGTTACATCACCCTTCGGACCTATTTGGTCGCCTGGCGCACCGTTACATCGCCTCGTAGTTCGGACCGCCGCCTCCCTCCGGAGGAACCCAGGTGATGTTGCCGTTGGGGTCCTTCACGTCGCAGGTTTTGCAGTGGACGCAGTTCTGGGCGTTGATCTGGAAGCGCGGGCCCGAACCTTCCTCGATCCACTCATAGACGCCGGCCGGGCAATAGCGATTCGACGGACCGGCGAACACGTCGTGCTCGGAAGTCTTCTGCAGGTTCATGTCGGCCACCAGGAGGTGGACCGGCTGATCCTCCTCGTGATTGGTGTTGGACAGGAACACCGAGGACAGCTTGTCGAAGGAGATCTTGCCGTCCGGCTTCGGATAGTTCTTCGGCGCGTGTTGCTTGGCCGGATCGAGCGTCGCGCGATCGGGCTTGGCATGGGACTGCGTGCCGAACAGCGAGGTGCCGAACAGCGTGTTGAACCACATGTCGAAGCCGCCGAGCGCGACGCCAAGCACGGTGCCGAACTTCGACCACAGTGGCTTGACGTTGCGGACCAGGAACAGATCCTTTCCGACCGACGAGGACCGCCACGCGTTCTCGTAGTCGACGATCTCGTCGTTGGCGCGATCGGCCGCGAGCGCAGCTGCAACATGCTCAGCGGCAAGCATGCCGGTGCCCATCGCATTGTGCACGCCCTTGATGCGCGGCACGTTGACGAAGCCGGCCGCACAGCCGACCAGCGCGCCGCCGGGGAAAGTCAGCTTTGGCACCGACTGGTAGCCGCCTTCGGTGATGGCACGCGCACCATAGGCAAGGCGCTTGGCACCTTCGAAGGTGCCGCGGATCGACGGATGAGTCTTGAAGCGCTGGAACTCGTCGAACGGCGATAGATACGGATCGTCGTAGTTCAGATGCACGACGAAGCCGACCGCGACGAGATTATCGTCGTAGTGATAGAGGAACGACCCGCCGCCGGTCTTGAGGTCGAGTGGCCAGCCGAACGAATGCTGGATCATGCCCTTCTGGTGCTTGGCGGGATCGATCTGCCAGACTTCCTTGAGGCCGATGCCGAACTTCGCCGGCTCGCTGTTGGAATCGAGCGCGAATTTTGCGATCAGCTGCTTGGTCAGGCTGCCGCGCGCGCCTTCGGCGAACAGCGTGTACTTGCCGAGCAACTCCATGCCGCGGGTGAAGGAGTCTTTCGGCTTGCCGTCGCGGCCGATGCCCATGTCGCCAGTGGCGATGCCCCTCACCGCGCCCTGTTCGTCATAGAGCACTTCGGCGGCGGCAAAGCCCGGGTAGATCTCGACGCCGAGCGCCTCGGCCTTGCGCGCCAGCCAGCGGCAGACATTGCCGAGCGAGCCGATATAGCAGTGATGGTTGTCCATCAGCGGCGGCATCATGAAGTTCGGCAGCTTGATCGCGCCTCCGGCCGTCATCCAGTAGAAGCGGTCGTCCTTCACCTGGGTCTTCAGCGGGCAGTCGGAATCCTCGCGCCAGTCCGGCATCAGCTTGTCGAGCCCGGCCGGATCGATCACGGCGCCGGAGAGAATGTGCGCACCGACCTCGGAGCCCTTCTCCACCACCACGACGTTGAGATCGGCATTGATCTGCTTCAGCCGGATCGCCGCAGCCAGGCCCGAGGGGCCGGCGCCGACGATGACGACGTCGAATTCCATGGATTCCCGCGGGGGAAGTTCTTCGGTGCTCATCTGATCTCAGCCCTTGAGACGGTTCCTCGTCATTTGCGCTCCCTTGTTTCCGATTTTTCCGGGTAGGACAACCACGGAAATGCGTTCCGTTGGGATGCAAGGCGCCTTAAGATGAACTAATAGTCTGACTTTCCAAATGATCCCCGAGCCCGCACCCACCGTCCGAGAGCTTCTCGCCTTCTATCTGGAGGCCGGTGTCGATTGTGCGCTCGCCGAGGAACCGGTCGACCGCCTGGCGGAATTGGACGCCCCGCCTCCGGCCCTGCGCGCGGCACCGGTCGAAGCACCGCGGCCTGTCGCCGCGCCTGCGGTGATGCGCGGCGAGGCCGCACCGGCGCCCGACGTCGCTATCGCCTCGGCCCGCGAGGCCGCGCGCACTGCGCCAACACTCGAGGCGCTGCGAGAGCTCATGCAAAACTTCGAGGGCTGCGCGCTCAAGCACACTGCGACGCGGCTGGTGTTCGCCGACGGCAATCCGCAGGCGCGCATCATGTTCGTCGGCGAGGCGCCGGGCCGCGACGAGGATATCGAGGGACTTCCGTTTGTGGGACGCAGCGGCAAGCTGCTCGACCTCATGATCGGCGCGATCGGGCTCAACCGCACCACGGCCTACATCACCAACGTCATTCCCTGGCGGCCACCCGGCAACCGTACGCCGACGCCGCAGGAGACGCAGATCTGCCTGCCCTTCATCCAGCGTCATATCGAGCTGGTGAACCCAGATGTGCTGGTGACACTCGGCAATCCCTCGACGCAGACGCTGCTCTCGACCCGCGAGGGCATCATGCGGACGCGCGGCCGCTGGTTCGACTACGACACGGGTAGCCGCACCATCCGCGCGCTGCCGACCTTTCACCCGGCCTACCTCTTGCGCTCGCCGTCCTACAAGCGGCTTGCCTGGCAGGATCTGCGCGCGATCGCGAAGTTGCTGGCGGGCGCGTGAGGGACGGGACACTCCCTCTCCGTCATTGCGAGAGCCTTACGTCCCCTTCGGCCGCACGATGGCCCAGCCGATCCGCAGCAACTGCTGGCGGCCGGTCACCAGCCATTCGAAGGCGCGTGGCACTTCCGGCACGATGCCGGGAAAGCGCGCGAGGATTTCGGGCGGCGGAGTGCCGGCAGTATCTGAGGCGCGCCAGACCACGACGCCGCCGGTCTCGCTGAATTTTGCCTGTGACATCCAGGGCGTACGCACGGGCGCGCCTTCGATGAACAGATGCGGCCGGCCGGAGTGCATCGCAATCAAGCTCGCAAGCTCGGTTTCACCTGCGACCGCGCGCAGGCGATGGTTGGTGCGGCGGGCAAAGCTGTCGTCGAAGAAGTCCGAGATCGCGCGCGCCGGCATCGATGTCGCGATCTCACCGGTGCCGCTCCAGGGCAGGAACAGCACGGCCAGCACGACGCCGGCCGCGGGCGCCACGATGGCCGCTATCCACACCGTGCGCAGCATCCGGGCGCGGCGCATCGCAATGAGATCGCCGGCCACGACTACCATGGCGAGGCCCGACATGACCAGCACCACGCCGGCACCGCCGACGACGGCATCGAGCCCGAACAGGCCGGAGATCAGGACCGCACCGAGCGCGGGCGCCAGCGCGAAGAAATGGACGAAGTTGCGCGCGAGCGGCTCGACGGGTGGCCGGTAGATGATCGGCGCCTCCTCGGTCTTGCCGGCGAACAGGGGTGAGTTGAGGAAGGTCAGCACAGGGACCGCCGCTGCGCCGAGCACGAGCCCGCCGAGCAGCCAGGCGGCGTGGATCGCGCGGGCGCCGAGGTCGGCAATTTGCGGCAGGGCCGGCAGCACAAGGGTCTCGGCGCGCATCAGCCAGACCGCATAGGGCAGCGCCAGCACGGCGACGACGACGAGCGCGAACAGCGGATCGAGCGCGCGCAATGTCCGGCGGCCTGCGGCGGTCGAGAGCGCGAAGACGACGAGCAATGCGAGCAGGAAGATCGCGGCCGGCGTGGTCAGCAGGAGCAGGCCGGCCTCGATCGACCAGGCGAACCAGGCATTGCCGCGGCGCTGGCCGATGATCTGCCAGGAATGCAGCAGCAACAGCGCCCAGATCGGCCGCGCGAGAACCAGGGAACCGAAGTCGAGCGCGGACGAGGAGAAAGCCAGCACCGTCATGGTCAGGAGCACAGCGAGCACCGCCTGCTGCGTGCCGACCACGGCGCGCGCCAGATGATAGAGCGTGATGAAGGTCGCGATCTCGCAGAGCTCGGCCAGGACGTAAACGCCGAACATATGTCCGCCGACGGCGCGATAGGCGATATCGGCGAGCCAGACCGACAGCGGCGGGCCGAGATCAGTGCCGACCTGGTACTCGCGGCCGAAGGCCAGCAGGGTCGCGAGGCTGCCGGGCGGAGTGCGATAGAACAAGAGCGCCACCAGCAGCCACATCGCGGCCTGCAACAGCACGGCGATCCAGACGATCAGCCGCGGCCGGGCGCGAATGAGCTCGATGACCAGGGAGGTAAACCGCATGCAACGCCCGCAAGATGCAGCCAACCCGTCCAGCCGGCCCTATTCGCTCACGCCTGTTTTGATAAAGGGCGCTGCGCGTCGTGGCAACGACAGTCTACGCTAGAGGCCTGCCGAAGCATCGATTTCAACTGTGGTCTCAACCTGCACCTCGACCTCGGTGACCGCAAACAGATCCCGCACCGGCTCGACGGTCCAGGGCATGTGCTTGGCGCGGGCGGCGGCGACCGGGGCGAAGAAGCTGCGGTGGTGCGCGGTGGGGCCGAGACGGTCGAGCGCGTCGAGATGCTCGGGGACGGCGTAGCCCTTGTGCTGCTCGAAACCGTAGCCCGGGCAGTCCTGCGCCAGCGCGCACATCAGCCGGTCGCGCGTCACCTTGGCGACGATCGAGGCGGCCGCAATCGACAGCACGATGCCGTCGCCGCCGATCACCGCCTCGCAGTCGCATGCGGTATCGAGCCGGTCGCGGCCGTCGACGAAGACGTGCTTCGGCGTCTCCGGCAGCGCAATCACCGCGCGCTTCAACGCCCAGAGCGAGGCGCGCAGGATGTTGTCGCGGTCGATGCGGAAGCGCGAGGCGACCGCGACCGAGACCTGGGCGGTGGCACAGATCTTGTCGAAAAGCTTCTCGCGCTCCTCCGCCGTCAGCCGCTTGGAATCGTCGATGCCGCGCGGAATGCGGTCGGGGTCGAGAATCACCGCAGCCGCCACCACGGGGCCGGCGAGCGGCCCGCGACCGGCCTCGTCGCAGCCAGCCACCGGCCAGATGCCGCGCTTGATCAGCGCGCGCTCACGACGGAAGCTCGCTTTCGCTGGCGCGGCATTCCTGGCAGCGTCGTTCTTTGACGCCTCTTTGGCTGGTGTCTTGGTGGACTTGTCCCGAATCATGGCCGGGATCGTGCGCAAGCGATCCGGCCTGCGCAACAGGGAACCCCAACAATTCCCGTTATTCAGACAGGTTGTTGCTCCGCGCCTCAGAACAGGCTGAGCTGCTCGCCGTTCTGCTTTGGCCGGGCAAAATGATCCGTGGTCAGTTTCGCGCGGCGCTTGTTCAGCCCGAGCCGGTCGCAGGCGATCTCGAAGCGACGGCCGATGGTCCAGGCCATCGGGCCGGTGCCCTTCATCCGCTCGCCCCATTTGGCGTCGTAGTCGCGGCCGCCGCGCATGTCGCGGATCAGCGTGAAGACGTGGCGATAGCGGTCCGGATAGTTCGCCATCAGCCATTCGCGGAAGAGATCGCGGACCTCGAGCGGCAGCCGCAGCAGCACGTAGGAGGCTTCCTTGACGCCGGCGTGCGCCGCGGCATCGAGAATGCGCTCGATCTCGGAATCGTTCAGCGCGGGGATCACGGGCGCGACCATCACCGTGGTCGGAATGCCGGCGTCCGAGAGCTGCTTCAGCGCCTCAAGCCGCTTCGGCGGCGTCGAGGCGCGCGGCTCCATGGTGCGCGCGAGTTTTGGGTCCAGTGACGTCACCGATATCGCGACCTTGGCGAGGTTGCGCTTGGCCATGCGGGCGAGAATGTCGATGTCGCGTGTGACCAGCGCCGACTTGGTGACGATGCCGACGGGATGGCCGGCGCGCTCCAGCACCTCGAGAATGCCGCGCATGATTTTGCGCTCGCGCTCGATCGGCTGATAGGGATCGGTGTTGGTGCCGATCGCGATCATCCGCGGCTCGTAGCCGGCGGCCGCGAGCTCCTTCTCGAGCAGCGCCGGCGCCTCGGGCTTCACGAACAGCTTTGACTCGAAGTCGAGGCCCGGCGACAGGCCGAGATAGGCATGCGTCGGCCGCGCGAAGCAATAGACGCAGCCATGCTCGCAGCCGCGGTAGGGATTGATCGACCGATCGAAGCCGATGTCGGGGGAATCGTTGCGGGTAATCACCTTGCGCGAGGTGTCGACACCGACGGTGGTCTTGAACGGCGGCAGCTCTTCCAGGCTCTGCCAGCCGTCGTCGAAGGCGACGCGTGCCTCGGCCTCGTAGCGGCCGCTGGCGTTGGAGTGTGCGCCCCGCCCTCGCCTCCGCACGCGGTCGATGGCGACGCCAAGCTCGGGGAAATCAGAAGGCGCACCCGCCGGCTCGGAGGGCGCCGTGACCGGCGGGTGCTTGAGAGCAGAAGAAGAAGCTGGACTCATGAAGCCAAGATAGCACGCCACAGGAACAAATCAAGAACACAAATGAAAAACGCGAAAACAACCCCATGCACAGTAGAGCTGCCCAAACCTCGCGCGCTGACTATTGGCCTCACGCAACAACGCGTGACCTCGATCCCGCTTGATGCGGCTGAAGGATCGATCTTGCCGGAACTCGGTTGGTGACGGTCCCGGGTGAAAGTCGGCAGGAACATGACAAATCAACGACAATCGGCCGCGGCGAGCAGCGACCTCGATCTCCTCGATCGCTACTGGCGCGCCGCGAACTACCTCTCGGTCGGGCAGATTTATCTGCTCGACAATCCGCTGCTTCGCGAGCCGTTGCGGCCCGAGCACATCAAGCCGCGCCTGCTCGGCCATTGGGGCACGACGCCGGGGCTGAACTTCATCTACGCCCACCTCAACCGCGTCATCCGCGCGCAGGACCTCGACATGATCTATGTCTGCGGTCCCGGTCATGGCGGCCCGGGCATGGTCGCCAACACCTATCTGGAAGGCAGCTACAGCGAGATCTATCCAGACATCCCGCGCGATGCGGACGGATTGCGAAAACTTTTCAGGCAGTTCTCCTTCCCCGGCGGCATTCCGAGCCACGCCGCGCCGGAAACGCCGGGCTCGATCCACGAAGGTGGCGAGCTCGGCTATGCGCTGGTGCACGCCTATGGCGCGGCATTCGACAACCCCGACCTCATCGTCGCCTGCGTCGTCGGCGACGGCGAAGCCGAGACCGGCCCGCTTGCCGCGTCCTGGCACTCCAACAAGTTCCTGAATCCCGCCCATGACGGCGCGGTGCTGCCGATCCTGCATCTCAACGGCTACAAGATCGCGAACCCGACCGTGCTCGGCCGGATGCCCGACAGCGAGATCCGCGATCTCTTCCGCGGATTCGGCCACGAGCCGCTGTTCGTCGAGGGCGATGATCCCAAGCTGATGCACCGGGCCATGGCGGATGCGCTCGACGTCGCGCTCGCCAGCATCCGTTCTATCCAGCAGCACGCGCGCAACGGGCGCACAAGCGTCGAACGGCCGCGCTGGCCGACGATCGTGCTGCGCAGCCCGAAGGGCTGGACAGGCCCGAAGGAGGTCGACGGCAAGAAGGTCGAAGGATTTTGGCGTGCGCATCAGGTGCCCGTTGCTAGCTGTCGCGAGAACCCTGCGCATTTGAAGATTCTCGATGACTGGATGCGCAGCTACCAGCCGGAAAAGCTGTTCGACGCCAGCGGCGCGCTCATTCCCGAGCTTCAGTCGCTGGCGCCCGAAGGTAACAGGCGCATGGGCGCCAATCCGCACGCCAATGGCGGGCTGCTGAAGAAGGAGCTGAAGCTGCCGGACTTCCGCAGTTTTGGCGTCGACGTGCCGCAGCCCGGCGGCGTCACGGGAGAAGCGACGCGTGAGCTTGGCAAGTTTTTGCGCGACGTCATCCGCCTCAACGCGCAAGAGCGCAACTTCCGCCTCATGGGTCCGGACGAGACCGCATCAAACCGTCTCGATGCCGTGTTCGACGCCACCGAACGGGTCTGGATGGAGCCGGTCGAATCCTACGACGTGCATCTCGCGCAGGACGGCCGCGTGATGGAGGTGCTGAGCGAGCATCTCTGCCAAGGCTGGCTCGAGGGCTACCTGCTCACCGGACGCCACGGCTTCTTCTCCTGCTATGAGGCCTTCATCCATATCGTGGATTCCATGTTCAACCAGCACGCCAAATGGCTGAAGGTGACGCGGCATCTGCCGTGGCGGCGTCCGATCGCCTCGCTCAATTATCTTCTGACCTCGCATGTCTGGCGGCAGGACCATAACGGCTTCAGCCATCAGGATCCCGGCTTCGTCGACCTCGTCGCCAACAAGAAGGCCGACATCGTCCGCATCTATTTCCCGCCGGACGCCAACACCCTGCTGTGGATCGCCGACCACTGCCTGCGCACTTACAATCGCATCAACGTGATTGTCGCCGGCAAGCAGCCGGCGCCGCAATGGCTCTCGATGCAGGATGCCGCTAACCATTGCGACGCCGGCATTGGCATCTGGACGTGGGCCGGCAACGAGTACGCGGTTGGCGAGCCCGATGTGGTGATGGCCTGCGCCGGTGACGTGCCGACCTTGGAGACGCTCGCGGCCGTCGACCTCCTGCGCAAGGCGCTGCCGGACATCAAGATCCGTGTCGTCAACGTCGTCGACCTGATGACGCTGCAACCGAAAGAGCAGCATCCGCATGGGCTGTCCGATCGCGACTTCGACAGCCTGTTCACGCACGACAAGCCTGTCATCTTCGCCTATCACGGCTATCCTTATCTGATCCACCGGCTGACCTATAACCGCACCAACCATGACGGCCTACATGTGCGCGGTTTTGCCGAGGAAGGCACCACGACGACGCCGTTCGACATGGTCGTGCTCAACGGGCTCGACCGCTACCACCTCGCGATCGAGGCGATCGAGCGTGTGCCGGGACTTGCGACCAAGGCTGCGCAGGTGAAGCAACAGTTCCGCGACAAGTTGATCGAGCATTCGCGTTACGTGCGCGAGCACGGCGAGGACATGCCGGAGATCCGCGATTGGGTCTGGCCGGGCAAGTCGGGCTGACATCATGGCGGCCTCCAACGCGGTCCTCGTCCTCAACGCAGGCTCGTCGAGCATCAAGTTCGGCCTGTTCGAGATCTCGGGCAGCGAACCCGCCATGCTCTGCAAGGGCCTGCTCGACGAGCACGAGGCCAAGCCCAGGCTGGTGGCAAAGAGCCCATCGGGCGAGACGCTGTTCGAGACGCAGAGGGAGACCTCGGACGCGGATGGTGGCCATCTGTTCGCCGATGTGCTCGGCTTCATCGAGGACCGTTTTGGCCAAGGCCGCCTGCGCGCCGTGGGTCACCGGATCGTCCATGGCGGTCCGGATTATTCCGGCCCGATCTCGCTGACGGACGACGTCTATGCGAAGCTGGAAGCACTCACACCGTTAGCGCCGCTGCATCAGCCCCGTTGCCTGGCGCCGGTCCGCGCCGTCAGGGCGTTCCGTCCTGCACTGACGCAGATCGCCTGCTTCGACACCGCCTTCCATCACGGCCTGACGCCGCCAGCGAGCCGCTTCGCCATTCCGAGACGCTACGAGGCACAGGGCCTCCGGCGCTACGGCTTTCACGGCCTCTCATTCGAATATGTCGCGGGGCGACTCGCCGTGATCGCGCCCGAGCTTGCAGCCAGACGCACCGTCATCGCCCATCTCGGCAATGGCGCGAGCCTCTGCGCCTTGCGCGACGGCCGCAGCGTCGACACCACGATGGGGCTGACGCCGCTCGACGGCCTGGCCATGGGCACGCGCTGCGGCACCATCGATCCCGGCGTGCTGCTCTACCTGTTGCAGCACGACACGATGACAGTCGAGGATTTGCAGCACCTGCTCTATCACGAGTCCGGCCTGCTCGGCGTTTCCGGCATCTCCGCGGATATGCGGACGCTGCTGGCGAGCGGCGAGGCTTCGGCGCGCGAGGCGGTCGATCTCTTCGCCTTCCGTGCGGCACAGGAGGTGACGGTGATGGCGAACACGCTTGAAGGACTGGAGTGCCTCGTTTTCACCGGCGGCATCGGCGAGCACGCCAAGCAAATCCGCAGCGCCATTGGCGAGCGGCTCGCCTGGCTCGGTGTGCGTATCGATGCCGCGGCGAATGATGCCGCGCGCGAGCGCATCAATGCCGACGACAGCGCCGTGGATGTGCTCGTCATCCCGACCAACGAGGAACTGACGATCGCACGGCACTGCGCCGCGGTGCTGCAGCGGGGCTGCCTCCCTTGAGAAAGCATGGGAGGTTGTGGCCATCCTTCGAGACGCCCGCTTGGCGGGCTCCTCAGGATGAGGTCGAGTATGTGGCACCAACAGGTTTTAATCGATGGACAGTCGTCCGATAGCCAAGAGTCTTTTCGGCACTTGCACCAAAACACGCATGCCGGTTAGCCTCATCCTGAGGAGCGCGCCCTTGCGCGCGTCTCGAAGGATGGGGCGGGCACGATGACAGAAGGCGCATACCTCTACATTCTCAAATGTGCCGATGGCAGCTACTACATCGGGACGACGCGAACCGAGCTTGAGCTCCGGATTGCGCAGCACAACGCCGGCACGTTCGCCGGCTACACAAGGTCGCGCAGACCCGTGACCCTCGTCTTCTCGCAATGGTTCGACAGGGTGACCGACGCGATCGAATGCGAACGCAAACTCAAGAAATGGAGTCGCGCCAAGAAGGAAGCTTTCATGCGCGGCGACTTTGCTGAGCTCCATGAATTGGCGAAGCGCGGACCTCATCATCCTTCGAGACGCCCGCCTATTGCGGGCTCCTCAGGATGAGGGCTGAACTTGCGGCTTTCAGCTCAATGAACCCCGGTATAGATCTGGAAACACCCGATTGCGACCTCGATCACGATCAGCACCACCACCGCGATCTCGAGTCGCAGCGAGCGCTGGGTGTCGATGATGTCGGTCAGCGCATCGGCGGTCTCCGCGACCACCGTGAGCTTGCGCTCGAGCGTGTCGAGACGCTCCTTCAGCTCGTACTCGTCTTCGAGACGCGCATAGAGCCGGTCGAGCTGCGGCTTTTCCCAGAGCGCATCGGGTTTTTCGGCAACCGCGACGCGGCCGGCGACGCGCTGCTGGACCAGCAGCGCGTTGCCGATGAGCTGCAGGATGCCCTTGCGCGGCCGCGACGTACGGCCTTTCTCGGCGAGCTCGCGTGCAAAAGGCTCGATGACGTCGAAGACCGCAGCGACGCGACGCTCGTCGCGCGCCAGCGACGTGCTCTTGGCGAGCGCGTCCGCGATCAGCAGCAGCCGCTCGTCGGAAAATTTCGAGAGGCAGATCGGCCCGCCGGGCTGGATCGCCTCGGCGTTTTCGTCGTGACAGAGCTGCGCCTGCGCGGTCTCCTCCTCATAGGGGCTGAATTCGCCGGTCACGCGCGACTTGAGACTGTCGATGAGGACCTTCTCCTCCGATGGCAACAGCCCGATCAGCACCACGACGCCGTAGCGGAAGATCACGGCCAGGCCGCCATGGACCCGGAAGGCAGCCGGCGTCGAGGATACCAGCGTGCCGATCTCGAGCCCCGACGGATTGATGCGTTCGCCCAGCATCACGGCGCGGATCCGCAAGGTCGGCGCGGCCTCCGGCTTCGGCAATGGCGGCGTCGCGCCAATGGGAAGTTGATCGGCGTTCATTGGACACATCTCGCTTTGCGCAATGGCGATTGCACGTTTTTCCCGTCCGCACGGGAACAGCGCCGTTTCCCGGACGATATCGGCGGAGAAAAGCCTCGTTTGAAGATCACGAGACCGAAAATCGCCGAAACATTCGGCAATTTGACCACCCGTGCACGACATATTCGGCCGGGACGGGCGCACGCCGGTTTACCATTGCACGCCGAACGGCTTGCGAAAAGTTGCACTCGGCAGCGCAGCATGTTTATGACAACATCATAACGCGTTGCGCTTCTCCCGAATTGCGGACATCGAAGTCTCAATCATGCTGAGCGTCATCATTCCGACCGAAGGCGTCGAGCAGACCGCGGTCGCAACACTGGCCGCGCTGGTCCCCGGTGCCGCGGCAGGCATCATCAAGGAAGTCCTGCTGGTCGACGGCACAAGCAACGGCGTCATCGAGCGCGTTGCCGACGTCGCCGGCTGCCGCTTCGTCGGCTGCGAGGGATCTTCGCAAGGCGCAGCACTGGCCGCCGGCGCGCTCCAGGCCCGTTCGCCCTGGCTGATGTTCCTCCCTGCCGGCGCGGTGCTGGACACCGGCTGGATCGAGGAGACCACCCAATTCATCCAGGCCGTCGCGGCCAGTGGCCGGGATCGTGCGGCCGTGTTCCGCTACGCCCGTTCGCCTTACGCCGATACCGGCTTCCGCGACGTCCTGTGGTCCGTCGCTCGCAAGGTGGTCGGCCCCCTCGGCGATCAGGGGCTTTTGATCGCGCGAGATCATTACGACCGGATCGGCGGCTATCCGCCCCAGGCCCGCCGGTCCGAGGCGCGGCTACTGCGGCGGCTCGGCCGCTCCTCCCGGACAATGTTGCGCAGCCGGATCGTCATGGTCGCTTGAGGCACCCGATACTTGCCAAAGTCAATTAATTATTTGACAATGGCAATTATTGAGGTGTCCCATGCCAATTAACGGTACCGACGACCAGACCGCAGCGGTTCGCGCCTTCAACCGCTTCTATACCCGCAAGCTCGGCGTGCTCGACCAGCACCTGGGAGATAGCCCGTTCTCGCTCAGCGAGGCTCGCGTGCTCTATGAGCTCGCGCATCGCGACGACCTCGCGGCAAAAGAGATCGGAAACGAGCTCGGCCTTGACGCCGGCTACCTCAGCCGCATCGTCCAGAGCTTTGACGAAAAGGGGCTGATCACGCGGAAGCCCCTGCCGGCAGATCGCCGGCAATACCAGCTCTGCCTCACCGCCAAGGGCCGCCAGAGCTTCGCCAAGCTGAACCTGAGCTCGCAAAACGAGGTTGCCGCAATGCTGGCGCAGCTTTCGGCCGGCGATGCAACGCGGCTAACGCAGGCGATGGCGACCATTCAGGCCGTGCTGGAGCAACGTCAAAGCCAGCCCGCTTCCGTCGTGCTGCGCAGCCACCGCGTCGGTGACATGGGCTGGGTCATCTCCAAGCAAGCCGCCGCTTATGCCGCGGACTACAACTGGGACATCAGCTACGAGGCGCTGGTCGCCGAGATCTGCGCTCAGTTCATCAAGAATTACGACGCCGCGCGCGAGCATTGCTGGATCGCGGAAGTCGATGGCGAGCCGGTCGGCTCGATCTTTCTGGTCAAGGCCACGGACGAGATCGCCAAGCTCCGCCTGTTGCAGGTGGAGAAGAAAGCCCGTGGGCTCGGCGTCGGCCGTGCGCTTGTGGAGCAATGCATCCAGGGCGCGCGCGAGCGGGGCTACAGCCGGATGACGCTGTGGACGCAAAGCATTCTGGTCGCCGCACGCAGCATCTATCAGAGCACCGGCTTCAAGCTCGTGAAAGCAGAGAAGCACCATAGCTTCGGTGCCGATCTGGTCGGCGAGACCTGGGAACGGGATCTGTAGCTGCGCGATGCGCATGAATGCGCCCAGGGCAGCGACGCCGGCGGACACAGGCTCACCCGGGTGAGGGGTATCTCTCCACAAGCATTGATGCTTGCCGATAGAACCCCTCATCCGGCGCACCTTCTCCCACAAGGGGAGAAGGAAGTGGTCCGCGCTCACACCGTTGCGCCCTGCGCCTTTGGCCTGCGCAGGTGCTCGTCCAGCCGCGGCATGATCTCGACGAAATTGCAGGGGCGCGTGCGGTAGTCGAGTTGAGCAGCGAGGATGCCGTCCCAGCCGTCGCGGCAGGCGCCGGGCGAGCCGGGCAGGCAGAAGATGTAGGTTGCGCCCGCAACGCCCGCGGTGGCGCGGCTCTGGATCGTCGACGCGCCGATCTTGGCGTGGCTCAGCATGTGAAAGGCGATCGAGAAACCATCCATGCGCTTCTCGAGCAGCGGCTCGATCGCCTCCGGCGTGACGTCGCGCCCGGTAAAACCTGTGCCGCCGGTGGTGATGACGACGTCGACGCCGGCGTCTGCGACCCAGCGCCGGATCACGGCGCGGATGGCCTCGACGTCATCGGTGACGATCTCGCGCGCGGCGAGATGATGGCCGGCGGCCGTGAGACGGTCGACAAGCGTCTGGCCGGACTTGTCGTCGGCGAGCGCGCGCGTGTCGGAGACGGTGAGCACCGCGATGTTGAGCGGGATGAACTGTTTGGTTTCGTCGATGGAGGCCATTGCTCATTCCTCTCGTGTCCCGGACGCGCTGCGGCGTGAAACGCTGCTGCGCAGAGCCGGGACCCATTTTGAGACTTGAGTAACCGGCAATTTGGGCCCCGGCTCTGCAGCGCACCGCTGAAAAAAGCGCTGCGCTGCGTCCGGGGCACGGGCACCTGTGCCTACGGCCCGCCGCCGCCGAACGTGTTGCAGGCCTGCAGCGTGCCCTGCTGATAGCCGGTCATGAACCACTGCTTGCGCTGCGCGGCCGAGCCGTGGGTGAAGGAATCAGGCACGACGCGCCCGGTGGCCTGACGCTGCAGCGTATCGTCGCCGATCGCGCTCGCCGTGGTCAGCGCGGCGTCGATGTCGCCGGATTCGAGGAAGTTCGGGCGCTTCTTCGCCTCGCGATTGACCCAGACGCCGGACAGACAATCGGCCTGCAATTCGACCTTTACCTGGAGCGCATTGGCCTCGGCCTTGCTGCCGGCCTGCTGCTGCAGTCGCGTCACCTTCGGGATGATGCCGAGCAGGTTCTGGATGTGATGGCCGGCTTCATGCGCGATGATATAGGCGGTGGTGAAATTGCACGCGGACTTGCCGGAGCAGCCGCGGAAGCGTGTCTCGACCTCTCGGAAGAAACCGGTGTCGAGGAAGATGGTGCGGTCCGGCGGGCAGTAGAACGGACCCATCGCCGACTCCGCCCGGCCGCAACGGCCGCCATTGGTGGCGTTGCGGAAGAGCACGACCTTCGGGCCGGTGTAGGACTGGCCGCTGGCCTGGAAGATCTCGCTCCAGCGATCGTCGATCTCGCCGAGGATGCCGGAGATCATGCTGCCCATCTCGTCGGTCGGCGCGCCGCGCTTGGCCTGACTCGAGGGACGGTCGCTCTGGTAGCTCGGCGCCTGGCCGCCACCGGTGAGGATCTCGGCGCCGCCGATCAGGATGCGCGGATCGATGCCGAAGGCATAGCCGACCAGGCCAAGCACGATGATGGTGCCGATGCCGAGGCCGCCACCGCCCATCGGCAGGCCGAATCCGCCTCCTCCACCGCCGCCAAATCCTCCACCACCATCGTCGCGACGATCCTCGACGTCGTCGCTGCGGCGGAAATCATCGTAGCGCATGGCGGGCTTCCCTCAGGTCGGCGATTGCAGGGCGTGGGCACGCGGGAAACGCGAAACCCTCACCGCGCCACAGACGTAGAATTTCCATTGCGTTAATCAATATCCCGCTCGGCAATTATTGCCTAGTGCGACAGCGTACGACGCCAGCAATATTTTCCGAGGGCCAAGCATTTTTTTCCGAGAGAAATTTGGAGTCTTTTGCAGCTTCAGCCACTCCCGCAACGCGAAGAAACGCGAAACACACTGCAAAACACGGCAAATATCCGCAACGACTCGCGCGCGACGCGCGATGCGGGGTCTGCTCACGAAAGCGGCGGGTTAAGTCGATTTTTACTTTGCCGCTTCATTGTAACGGTCAGTCGGTTGTTTGGTCCCGCGTCGCCGACAGCGTCGCCTGAGTCAGAGTTCTTGAGTCATGGTAGTGTCGCGTCGCGGGGCGTCTGCAAGGGCGCCCCGCACAAATTTTGAGTCCGCCTCGCACAGCATCGTCCTCGGCGATTGCGTCGCCGAGATGTCGAAGCTTCAGGCTGGTTCGGTCGACCTCGTGTTCGCCGATCCGCCCTACAATCTGCAGCTCAAGGGCGATCTCAAGCGCCCCGACGAATCCCATGTCGATGCCGTCAATGACGACTGGGACAAGTTCGATTCATTCTCCGCCTATGACGATTTCACCCGCGCCTGGCTGCTGGCCGCGCGCCGCGCGATGAAGCCGTCGGCGACGATCTGGGTGATCGGCTCCTATCACAACATCTTCCGCGTCGGCGCGATCATGCAGGACCTCGGCTTCTGGCTCCTGAACGACATCGTCTGGCGCAAGACCAACCCGATGCCGAATTTCCGCGGCCGCCGCTTCACCAATGCGCACGAGACCATGATCTGGGCCGCGCGCGATGAGAAGGCCAAGGGCTATACCTTCAACTACGAAACACTGAAGGCCGCCAACGAGGACGTCCAGGCACGTTCCGACTGGCTGATCCCGCTCTGCACCGGCGAGGAGCGCCTCAAGGGCGCCGACGGCAAGAAGGTGCATCCGACGCAGAAGCCGGAAGGCCTGCTCGCGCGCGTGCTGCTGTCGTCGTCGAAGCCCGGCGATCTCGTGATCGATCCCTTCAACGGCACCGGCACCACCGGCGCCGTCGCCAAGCGCCTCGGCCGCTCCTATATCGGCTTCGAGCGCGACAAGACCTACGCCAAGGCGGCTGCCGCGCGGATCGCCGCGGTCGAGCCGCTGCCGGAAGAGAGCCTCGCCCCGTTCATGACCGCGCGCGAAGCGCCGCGCGTGGCGTTCTCCGAGCTGATCGAGCGCGGCATGATCATGCCCGGCACAAAACTGTTCGACGCCAAGAAGAAGCTTGGCGCGCTGGTCCGTGCCGACGGCGCCATCATGTTCGGCGACAAGGTCGGCTCGATCCACCGCATGGGCGCGGTGGCGCAGGGCGCGCAGGCCTGCAACGGCTGGACCTTCTGGCACGTCGAGACCAAGAAGGGTCTCAAGCTGATCGACGAGCTCCGCGCCGAGATCCGCGCCGGCATGGCGGCGGAATAGCCGCTCCTTTGGTCATTCCGGGGCTCGCGAAGCGAGAACCCGGAATCCATCGAACCACGTCACAAGCCGCCTGATGGATTCCGGGCTCGCGCCAAGAGGCGCGCCCCGGAATGACCGCCGCGGGTTGTCGGGGCGACCGTGGTCTCTACGACGGCGATCCGTCTTTGTTACGCCGGCCGGTCTGCGCGGCGCGCAGATACCGCACGGCAATCTCGCCGGTTGCATCCCCTGACGGGATTCAGGCATGAGAGGGTCGCCGCGCGGCAATGATGCTGCGTCCACTCTCGGCCGCCAACACTTGCACCACCCCTTGGGAGACGCCCGATGCTCAAATTCTATTTCAACGGATCGCCGAACCCGACCAAGGTCGCGCTGTTCCTCGAAGAGGCTGGCCTGGCCTACGAGCCCGTGAAGATCGACACCCGCACGGGCGAGCAGTTCACGCCGGACTATCTGAAGATCAATCCGAACGCCAAGGTGCCGGCGGTCGACGACAACGGCACGATCGTGTTCGACTCCAACGCCATCCTGCTCTATCTCGCCGAGAAGACCGGAAAATTCCTGCCCGCGAACCGCGCCGAATTGCTGTCCTGGCTGATGTTCGTGGCCACCGGCGTCGGGCCGTATTCGGGTCAGGCCGTGCACTTCAAGCATTTTGCGCCGAAGGACCAGAACCACGACTACGCCCACAACCGCTACCAGTACGAGACCGATCGCCACTACAGGATTCTCGACGGCCACCTCAAAGGCCGCCGCTATATGGTCGGCGACGATTATTCGATCGTCGACATGGCGCTGTGGGGCTGGGCGCGGATGGTGCCGTTCAAGCTCGGCGACGACGCCTTTGCGCGCTACCCGAACGTGAAGCGACTGATCGACGAGATCGCGGCGCGCCCGGCGGCGGCGCGCGCGATCGCGCTGAAGGACAAGTTCACCTTCAAGGCCGAGATGGACGACGAGGCCCGCCGCAACATGTTCGGGCACATGACGACGAAAGTGGCCTGATCAGATCTTGCCACGATCAAGGGCCACGCGCATGCGCGTGGCCCTTTGCTTTCAGGCGGCGTGGACCGAGCCCAGGAACCTGGCGACTTCCTGCTTCAGCCGGTTGCTGTCGGCCGACAGCGAGCGCGCCGCCGAGAGCACCTGCGAGGACGCCGAGCCGGTGTCGGAGGCGCCGCGCTGGACATCGCCGATATTGGTCGAGACGCGCTGGGTGCCGTGCGCGGCCTGCTGGACGTTGCGGGAGATCTCTTGCGTGGCCGCGCCCTGCTGTTCCACGGCGGCGGCAACCGTCGAGGAGATTTCCGACAGCCGCTCGATCGTGCCGCTGATCTCCCTGATGGAGCCGGCCGATTCTTCCGTCGCGGCCTGGATGCCGGAGACCTGCTGGGCGATCTCGCCGGTGGCTTTTGCGGTCTGCTCGGCCAGCGCCTTGACCTCGGAAGCGACCACGGCAAAGCCGCGGCCGGCTTCGCCCGCGCGCGCCGCCTCGATGGTGGCATTCAGCGCCAGCAGATTGGTCTGGCCGGCAATGGTGCTGATCAGCTCGACCACGTCGCCAATGCGGGCCGCCGCCTTGGAGAGCTCGCTGACGCGGGCGTTGGTCCTGGTCGCCTGCCCGACCGCCTCGCTAGCGATGCGGGCGGATTCCTGGACCTGACGCGCGATCTCGGAAACCGAGGAGGACAGCTCTTCGGTGGCGGACGCGACGGCCTGGACGTTGGCGCTGGCTTCCTGCGAGGCGGAGGCGACTTCCGTCGACAGATCCTGGGCGCGGGTCGCGGTCGCGGTCAGCGTGCCGGCGGAGGCCTCGAGCTCGCTCGAGGCCGACGACACGGTATCGACGATCTCGCCGACGGCCTGCTCGAACCGGTCGGCGAGCCGGACCATGTCCTTCTTGCGATCCTCGGCCTGCCGCGCCTCGGTCTCGGTCTGCTCGTGGCGCATGCGCTCGGTGTCGATCATGTTGTCCTTGAACACCTGGATCGCCTTGGCCATGTCGCCGATCTCGTCGGCCTTGCCGCGCGAGGGGATCTCGACCTCGATATCGCCGCCGGCGAGCAGGCCCATCGCCCGCGTCATCGCGGTCAGCGGCCCGACGATGCTGCGGGCGATCAGGACGGCGACGATCAAGCCAAGGAGAGTGGCAATACCGCCCGCGATCGCCTGCACGGATGTCGTGCCGTCGATCACGGCTTCGGCCTGGCTGCGCGAGTCCTTGTAGTCCTTCTTGAGGGCGGTCTCGGCGACCTTGAGCTTGGCGATGCTGTCGACGATGAGGGGCGCGAGGCTCTTGTGGTAGATCTCGTCGGCCTGGAGCATCGCGGCCGACGTGGTCTCGAATGCGGATTTGTAGATTCCGAGCGAGGACTTCACCGGCGCGAGCGTGGCGCGCAATTCGCTCGCCTGCGGGCTCTTTTCGAGCGCGGCGAGCCGTTGCGAAGCCCTGTCCACATTGGTTCTGAAATTGGCGGGCCCCTTGGTGTCGCGCAGCGCCAGGAAGCGCCAGTTTGCGATCTGAACGAGCAGCAGCCGGGATTCGAGGTCTGCGACGAGCGAGGCGGTGTCCTCGTCGACGGCCGCGCGCGCCACGTCGACCAGCTTGTTCATCTTGACGGTCAGCTCGTCGCCGCTCGGCAGCAGCGTCGCCTTGCCGGTCCGCGCCTCGTTGACGGCGTCGCCGAGATTGTCGCGCAGGCTTTTCATCTTCGCGATATCGGCGATCAGATCGTTGTAGAGCTTGCGCCGCTCCCCGGAGGCCGTGCCCTTGGCGCCGACCTGAAGCAACTCGGTCGCCGCGGTCTCCCGCTCGGACGCCTCCCGCATCGCGGTCTCATTGGCGTCGTAGATGTAGCGCAGATTGGCGCGCTGGATCGCCTGGAGATGGGTCGATATCTCCAGCACCCGCGCCGTGCTGTCCGAAAATGCCGAGGCCTTTGCGACCTGGTCCTGCACCGACCGCAAATTCCAGATGGCCACCACCGCCATCACGAGACCAACCACGACCAGCGCCATGAAGCCGGCATAGAGACGGCCCCTGATCCGCAAACGAAAGCTCGGCATTCCCAGTGTCCACCCGGAAGCATGTGAATTCAGGCGGACGCACAACTCCGGCGATCGTCACGGCCACCCCAGCAGCCGCGCGTCACCTCATGGGCGACTCACGCTGCACCGCGACACAATGCGGGACACTTCTTAATTGAACCTTCTAATTTTTCGCGCATCTCGCCAAAGCCCCGCACAAAACCTGCTGATATTAGCGGCATCTGCGCAAGGTTTTGGCGCACGGCCCGCAAGCGTATGCAGATCGTTGCAAAGGGCGCGGCGACGGACGTTTGTCAGGCCGTCGCCTGCTACAATCAGCTCGCGGTCCTCGCACCCGTTTGCGGGAATGGGCCCAACGCCTTCTCGGTCAGGACCGAGTCACAGTACTCGCGGATTTCCTTGATCTTGCCGCCCTCGAGCCGAAAGACCAGGCAATAGTCGTTGTCGTAGCGCACGCCCTCGGGCGTGACATTGTCGCCCTTGGCCTCCACCACGACAAGGTCGCCGTCGGCGATGAAGCGCTCGGCGACCGTGCGCGTCCGGTCGCGCAGGCGGGTCCGCACATAGCCGTGCAAATCATTCATGATCGCATCCTTGCCAGAGAAGGTGCGCGACCAGGAATACTGGCCGGTGACGATCCATTTGGCGTCGTCGGTAAGGCTTGCGGCGAATAGCGCGCGGTCACGCACCGCCGGATCGGGGTTGGCGGCGGCGGCGAAAATATCCTGCATCAGTTTCTTGTTGGCGCTCGCGCTCATGGCGGCATCTCCGTTTGGTGACAACAGGGAGAGCATCGCTGCCCGACGGCAATTCTTCAAATCGATAGTGAATATGATATCTATTCACCTCATGAATTTGAATTCGCTCGACCTCAATCTATTGACCGCGCTCGACGCGCTGCTGCGCGAGGCCAATGTCAGCCGGGCAGCCATGCGCATCGGCCTGTCGCAGCCGGCCACCAGCCACGCGCTGCAACGCCTGCGCGATATCTTTGGCGACCCGCTGCTGGTGCGCACCGGCGCGCGGATGGAGCTGACGCCGCGAGCACAAGCGCTGCGCGCGCCGCTTGTGCAGGCGCTGGACCAGGTGCGCGGGCTGTTCGTGCCGGATGAATTCGACGCGGCGCGCAGCGAGCGGCCATTCCGCCTGATGATGCCGGACCTCGCGGTCGAGCTGCTGATGCCGCCCCTGATGGAGAAGGTGACGCGCCTTGCGCCCAACGTCCGCATCGACGTCGTGCCGTGGCGGGGTCCGGCGATCTTCCACGCCGAGTTCGCCCGCACCATCGATCTCGTGATCTCGATCGGCAACGCCTTCAAGGGTTTTCACCGCCAATTGCTCTACACCGACAGCGACGCGCTGGCGGTGCGCCGCGGCCATCCCATGGCCGCAAAGCTGAAGCGGCGCGAGAAGTTCCTCGCCGCACGCCACGTCGGCGTGATCATCCGCGGCAACAGCGAGGATCTGATCGACACCTGGCTCCGCACCAAGCGCATCGAGCGGCACATCTCGCTGGTGGTGTCGGGCTATCTCGAAGCGCTGCACGTGGCGGCCCGCACCGACCTCGTCGCCTTCGTGCCGCGCCGGCTGATCGCGGCGCTGTCAAAACAGCTCGCTCTCGTCACGGTGACGCCGCCGCTCGATCCCGGGATCGACGAGCAGTTCATGTTCTATCCGACGCGGGCGCAGATGGATCCGGGCTCGATCTGGCTGCGGCGGCTGATGCTGGAGACCGGACGGGAGTTGGAGAGACACAAGCGATAAGCACCACAGCGGCGTCGCAGGGCGCTCGACTTGAAACGGGGCCCCTGTGCCTTTAATGAGCCAGCCACAGGAACCGAAGGGGATCGAGAGCATGCTGGACCCGCACCAACCACTTGGATGGTTGATCCGTCTTCCGTTCAGGCTGGTTTCGCCGTCTTCCGTCATGCGGGTGCTCACCGGACCGAACCGAGGCCTGAAATGGGTCGCCGGAGCCGGCAACCAGAGTTGCTGGCTCGGAACATATGAACGCGATCATGCCAAGGCGATCGCGGCCCGGGTGAAACCAGGCATGACGGTTTTTGATGTCGGCGCACACGCCGGATATTACACCTTGATGCTATCCAGGCGCGTTGGACCGCAAGGCCGTGTTCTTGCGTTCGAAGCAAACCCCGCCAACGCGACAAAGCTCCGCAAACATCTGGATATCAACAACATCAAGAATGCCGAAGTGATCGAGGCTGCGGTCACCGACAGGGCGGGAGAGACCTTTTTTCACACCAACGAGAGTGCCAGCGAATACGGTTACATGGGGAAGATTTCAGGATCGGGCACGCCGGTCAGGACGGTCCGCCTCGACGACTTTCCGACCCCGGACCTGATCAAGATGGACATCGAGGGCGCCGAGACGCTGGCTCTCACGGGTGCGACGCGGCTCTTGTCCGAGCACAAGAGCACGATCTTCCTCGCCCTGCACGACGGCGCCTTCGAACAGGCGCCGTCCATTTTGAAACAGCATGGCTATCGGATCGAGCCGGCCGGAGAGCGTGAACTATGGGCCACTCCGACCTAGCCTCGTAAGGCCGGTCAGCCGCGCTGCTATCGCCGAGCCTGCGACCCTCGAGACCTCACGCCTTCTGCGCGTCCATCACCTTGCGCACGGCGGGGCGGTCCGACATGCGCTTGAAATGATCGGCGATCTTCGGCGTGGCGTTGATGTCGACGCTGTCGCCCTCAAGCCAGTGCGAGAGCGTGTGGAGGTAGGGATCGCAGATCGTGAACTGGTCGCCCATCACCCAGGGGCCTTTGAACATCTTCTGCTCGATCAAGGCGAAGCAGGCTCCCATGGTCTTCGGGACCATCGCCTTCATGTCGGCGAACGAGCTCTCCTGCGTCGCCCAGCGCGCGCCGCGCACCTTGTGGGCATGGTTGATGTGCGCGGTCGAGCAGAGATAGGAGTTGAACGACTGCACCTGGGCAAAGTCGAAGGGATCGTCGAGCGGTGCGAGCTTCGCCTTGGGGAAGGTCTGCGCGATGTAGGCCAGCATCGCAGGCGTCTCGGTGAGGACGCCGCGATCGGTCACCAGCGCCGGCACGCGGCCCTTCGGGTTGATCGCGAGATAATCCGGGCTGTTCTGCTGATTATCCTTGAAGCTCAGCCGTTCAGCCGTGTAGTCGGCGCCGGCCTCCTCCAGGGTCATGTAGGTGGCGAGCGCGCAGGTGCCGGTGGCGTAGTAGAGCTTGAGCATGTCGGACCTCATGGGAGATTTGGAAACTAGCGGCTGTCGTCCCTCAGGTCTATAGCACGACATTCTCTTCGCAGTTGCCCACATCCGCCCGCCTGTGCCAAGACGCCCGCACCTGGAGGGGTTTGTCATGACGGTACTCATCGCCGGTGGCGGCATCGGCGGGCTGACGCTTGCGCTCAGCCTGCACGGAATCGGCGTTCCCGTGAAAGTGTTCGAGAGCGTCGCGGAACTGAAGCCGCTTGGCGTCGGCATCAACGTGCTGCCGCATGCGGTGCGCGAGCTGATCGAGCTCGGGCTGATGGACAAGCTCGATGCCAGCGGCGTGCGCACTCGCGAGCTCGCTTATTTCTCCAAGCACGGCAAGCCGATCTGGAGCGAACCGCGCGGGCTGGAAGCCGGCTACAAATGGCCGCAGTTCTCGATCCATCGCGGTACCCTCCAGCAACTCCTGCTCGACACCGCAATCGCGCGGCTCGGCCGCGACAACATTTTGACCAGCCATCATCTGGCCGGCTGGACCGAGACGGCCGCCAACGGCGTCCGCGCCGAGTTCATCGACAGAGCTACCGGCAAACCGGCCGGGACTTATGAAGGGGCCATCATGATCGCCGCCGACGGGATCCATTCCGCCGCGCGAGAAAAGCTCTATCCGCATGAAGGCGCGCCGATCTGGAACGGCCGCATTCTCTGGCGCGGCGTGACGCCATCAAAGGCCTTCTTGACCGGCCGCACCATGATCATGGCCGGCCACGAGATCCTGAAATTCGTCTGCTATCCGATCTCGAAAGAACCGGATGCGGCGGGCAATCATCTGATCAACTGGGTCGCCGAGCGCCATATGCCGCCGACCTATCAGTGGCGGCGCGAAGACTATAACCGCACCGCGCGGCTGGAAGAGTTCTTGCCATGGTTCGAAAGCTGGCAGTTCGACTGGCTCGACGTGCCCGGCTTGATTAAAAACTGCCCGCACGCCTACGAATATCCGCTGGTGGATCGCGATCCCGTGTCGCAATGGACTTTCGGCAAGGTCACGCTGATGGGCGATGCCGCACACCCGATGTACCCGATCGGCTCGAACGGCGCCTCGCAGGCGATCCTCGATGCCCGCACCATCACCCGCGAGATTTTGGCCCATGGCCCGACGCAAGCCGCGCTGCTCGCCTATGAAGCCGAGCGGCGGCCTGCGACCACCGACCTCGTGCTGCTCAACCGCAAGAATGGCCCCGAGCAGGTGATGCAGCTCGTCGAGGAACGCGCGCCGGATGGCTACAAGGTTGTCACGGACGTGCTGTCGCAAAAGGAGCTGGAAGACATCGCCGCGAACTACAAGCGCGTTGCGGGCTTCCAGGTCGAGGCGCTGAACGCGAAGCCGCCGATCGTGAGCGGAGACGCGCGGGCGACGATATGAATTTTCGCACGAAGCGAGATGCGCATTGATGCGCCCTCGCCCCTTGTGGGAGAGGGCCGCGACGCCGGTGGACGCGGACTCACTTGGGCGAGGGGTATCTCTCCGCGCGTTCACTTCACACAATAGAATTCGCGGATAGATACCCCTCATCCGGCGCTTTGCGCCACCTTCTCCCACAAGGGGAGAAGGGGTATCGCATGCCGTCAGACTATTTTTCCGACCACCCTCGCCGCCTCCAGCAACCGTTCGCTCGCGCTCGCCGTCGCCAGCACCGTGCCATCCTCCGCCATCAGCTTGGCCTCGACGAACGCTATCGTCTTGCCGAGCTGCGTCACCGTTGCCTCGGCAATGATCGGCCCGGGCTTTGCGGGACTCAGAAAATTCACGGTCATGCTGATCGTGGTGGTGTAGAGCCGACCTTCGCTCATCACGAGGACCGCCGGGCCCATGGTGTCGTCGAGCATGGCGGAGAGCAGGCCGCCCTGGATGAAGCCGGCAGGATTGCAGAACTCAGGCTTGCCCTCGAAGCCGAGCTTGATCCATCCGTCCGCTGGACGGGCATCGAGCAGCCGCCATCCCAACAGCTCGGCGCAGGGCGGCCTCTTGAAGTTGTCGAGCGCGGTCTTGACCATGCGAACCTCCGTGAGCGTCAAGACCTAGCGTAGACCTGCTGACACCCTCATGGCAGCAGGCGCGCCGCCTGAGCCTCAGTCCAGCGCGTGCGCAATCACCTTGCGCATGACGTTGGGCAGCGCCTCGTCGGCCAGCGTCGCGATCGGAACCCAGCGCATGCCTTCGGGCGCGCGCGTGCGAGCCTCTGCCTTCGCGGTGTAGACCACGAGCTCCAGCGGGAAATGCGTGAAGACGTGGGTGACCACGCCGACCTTGCGCTGCCAGCGCGACAGCCCCTTCAAGCCCGGCGCCTGCTGTTTTGCCGTCGCGTCCTCCTGTCCGGCGCGCCAGTCGGAACCCGGCACCTCGGTCATGCCGCCGAGCAGGCCCTTTTCAGGTCGGCTGCGGACGAGCAGATCATCACCGCGCGTGACGACGAAGGCGGCACCACGCCGCAGCGTTCCGCTCTTCTTCGGCGCCTTGCGCGGAAACCTCTCCTGCGTTCCAAGCGCACGCGCCGTGCAATCCTCATTCAACGGGCACAGCGAGCAGGCCGGCTTTTTCGGCGTGCAGATCGAGGCGCCGAGATCCATCAGCGCCTGCGCACTATCGCCGGCGCGGGAGTTGGCCAGCAGCGTCGCTGCCAGTTGCTGGATCAGCGGCTTCGCCTGCGGCAGCTCCTCCTCGACCGCAAACAGGCGTGACACCACCCGCTCGATATTGCCGTCGACCGGCATGGTGTGGCGATCGAACGCGATCGCGGCAATCGCAGCCGAGGTGTAGGGCCCGATTCCCGGCAGAGTTCGCAGCCCCTCCTCGGTGTCTGGAAAGGCGCCGCCATGCTCGCGCGTGACCGCCACCGCACAGGCATAGAGATTGCGTGCGCGCGAATAATAGCCAAGCCCGGCCCACATCCGCAGCACATCATCCTGCGAGGCGTTTCCCAATGCCGTGACGTCAGGCCAGCGCGCGACGAACTTCTCGAAATAGGGCCCGACCGCCTTCACCGTGGTCTGCTGGAGCATGATTTCCGACAGCCAGATGCGGTAGGGATCCGAGGTCTCGCCGGGCGCGGCGCGCCAGGGCAGCCTGCGGCGGTGGCGGTCGTACCAGGCGAGCAGCGCGACCGGGCGCGACACGGTCTCCGGCTGTCTGGGTTCCGATTTCGCCTTCAGGGCGGATTTGGGGCTCATGTCCTTACTGTAACGACAATGCACCGGCCTCTCCACGTCATGCCCGCGCTCGTCGCAGGCATCCACGTCTTTCTTCGCTGCGAGGAGTTCTGCGGCTCGCGCACCGAGGTGCTATAAGGCCGCATGTCCAAATTCCCTCCCAAACCCGGCCCCATCAGCGCCAAGCCGCTCGGGATCCTGCTCAACGACGTCTTTGCCGAGGCCTATGCCAAGCAGGGTTTTGCGGCGCGCGAGCTGGTGACGAGGTGGGCGCAGATCGCCGGACCTGAGATCGCCGCCCATGCCGAGCCGCTCAAGATGCAATGGCCGCGGCCGGTCGAGGGCCAGCCGCAGGAGGCCGCGACGCTGGTGCTGCGGGTCGAGGGCCCGATGGCGCTGGAGATCCAGCACTCGGCCGACGTGATCCTGGAGCGGGTCAACCGCTTCTTCGGCTGGAGCGCGGTCGGCAAGCTCGCCTTCCGCCAGGCCCCCCTGTCGCGCCCACGGCGCCCGGTGCGGCCCGCCCCGCCGGACCCCAAGGCCGTCGCCAAGGTGGCGGAGAGCCTGGGGGATATCGAAGACGAAGAATTGAAGACGGCGCTGGCGCGGCTCGGGGCCGCCATCAAGCGAAATTGAGCCCCATTTCGCGGCCAATCTGGACCCCTCCCTGCTGCTCGCCATTGCCTCAAACCACGTTTCAAGCTAGCGACAGGCCGCCCGGGAACCTTCTTATGAGCCTTAGGGCGCGAGACCATGCCAATTCGGGAGCCGACCTTGATCATCACCCGCCGCGCCTTCACCACGATGCTGTCGCTGACCGGGCTTGCCGCGCTCGCCGGGCTCTCGCCGCTGCGGTTGATCTCTGAAGCCATGATCCCTGAAGCAATGGCTCAGGCCGCCGGCGATGTCGCCAAGCCCGTGTCGCTGCCCGATATGGCGCTCGGCCCGAAGGATGCCCCCGTCACCATCACCGAATACGCCTCGATGACCTGCCCGCATTGCGCGGCCTTCAACGAGCAGGTGTTCCCCAAGATCAAGTCGGAATACATCGACACCGGCAAGATCCGTTACATCTTCCGCGAGTTCCCGCTCGACATCAAAGCCGCCGCCGGCTCGATGCTGTCGCGCTGCATTGCCAATGGCGACGCGCCGAAATATTTCGCCGTCACCGACATGCTGTTCCGCCAGCAGAACGACTGGGTGACGAAGAACACCACGGAGACGCTGACGCGGATCGGCAAGCAGGCCGGCCTCACCCAGCAGCAGGTGGAAGCCTGCCTGAAGGACCAGGCGCTGCTCGACAAGATCGCCGCCGACCAGAAATATGCCAGCGACGTTCTGAAGGTCGATTCGACGCCGACGTTCTTCATCAACGGCGAGAAGATCAAGGGCGAGACCTCGTTCGAGGAATTCGCCAAGAAGATCAATCCGCTGCTGAAGAGCTGATTCGCTCGTCAAGATCCTGATTCGCATCTCAAAAGCCGTATCTTCCCGGCATAAATCCCTTGGGAAAAGCGGCTTTCGCAGGTTGCCCTCGCGGCACACCGCGGCCATTGTCCGCCGCATGAGGCGCCCCGCGCGACTCGCCCAGACAGCGACATTGCCTTCCATGCTATTGTCCGGGCAGGGGGATTCGCGCCTGCCAACAGAGATGCGTGCTTATGAAGATCACCCGCCTGCGCCTACACGGATTCAAGTCCTTCGTTGAGCCCACGGACTTCGTCATCGAGCCCGGCCTGACCGGCGTGGTCGGACCGAATGGCTGCGGCAAGTCGAATCTCGTCGAGGCGCTGCGCTGGGCGATGGGCGAGACCTCGTACAAGTCGCTGCGCGCCGCCGACATGGACGCGGTGATCTTCGCCGGCTCCGGCAACCGTCCCGCGCGCAACCACGCCGAAGTGACGATGACGATCGACAATGCCGATCGCACCGCGCCGGCGGCGATGAACGACAGCCAGCTGCTCGAAATCTCCCGCCGCATCGAGCGCGAGGCCGGCTCGGTCTATCGGATCAACGGCCGCGACGTCCGCGCCCGCGACGTGCAGATCCTGTTTGCGGATGCCGCCACCGGCGCGCGTTCGCCGGCCCTCGTCCACCAGGGCAAGATCGGCGAAATCATTCAGGCCAAGCCCGAGCAGCGCCGCCGCGTGCTGGAAGACGCCGCCGGCGTCGCCGGCCTGCACGCCCGCCGCCACGAGGCCGAGCTGCGGCTGAAGGCGGCCGAAACCAACCTCACCCGCGTCGAGGACGTGATCGGTCAGCTCGCCGGCCAGATGGACGGCCTGAAGAAGCAGGCCCGCCAGGCCGTGCGCTATCGCGAAGTCGCGGCCAAGGTCCGCAAGGCCGAAGCCACGCTGTTCCATCTGCGCTGGATCGGCGCTCACGCCGACGTCAACGAATCCGGCCACACCCACGATCTCGCCGTGCGCGAGATGGCCGAGCGCACCCAGCACCAGGCCGAAGCCGCCCGCATTCAGGCGATCCGTGCCGCCGAAATGCCGGCGCTGCGCGATGCCGAAGCCCGCGCCGCGGCGGGCCTCCAGCGCCTGACCAATGCCCGCGAGCTGCTCGATCGCGAGGAAGAGCGTGCCAAGGAGCGCGTCGCCGAGCTCGAGCGCCGCCTCGCCCAGTTCGAGGGCGACATCTCCCGCGCCCAGCAGCAGACCATGGATGCCGAGATCGCGCTGCAGCGGCTCGACACCGAAGATGCCGAGCTGAAGGAAGAGATCAAGTCGCGCGTCGAGAAGCGCTCCGGCGTCGACGAGCGCGTCGGCGAAGCCGAGGCCGTGCTGACCGAAACCGAGCAGCAGTTCGCCGAGCTCACCACCGCGCTCGCCGACCTCACCGCCAAGCGCAACCAGTTAGAGGCCAACGTCCGCACCCACCGCGACAAGCTCGCCCGTCTCGACCAGGAGATCGCGAATGTCGCCGCCGAAGAGCAGAAGCTTGCCGCCGAAACCGGCGGCTTCGGCGATCTCGACGAGCTGACCGCAACGGTCGAAACCGCCGAGCAGACGCTGGCCGCTTCGGAAGCCGCCGCGCAAGCGAGCGAAGCCGCACATGTCGCCGCTCGCCAGACGCTGGAATCCTCGCGCTCGCCGCTCAATGAGGCCGACAAGCGCGTGCAGCGGCTGGATACCGAGGCGCGCACGATCTCGAAAATCGTCAACGGCGAAACCAAGAATCTGTGGCCGCCGATCATCGACGGCATCACTGTCGACAAGGGCTTTGAAAAGGCGATCGGCGCCGCGCTCGGCGACGATCTCGATGCGCCGGTCGATCCCTCGGCGCCGATGCGCTGGACCAATGCCGGCGTCACCGACGGCGATCCGGAGCTGCCCGAAGGCGTCACCCCGCTCGCCAACCACGTTCAGGCGCCGGCCGAGCTGACGCGCCGCCTGGCGCAGATCGGCGTGGTGCCGCGCGAGCGCGGCGCCGAGCTGGTGTCGCAGCTCAAGACCGGCCAGCGGCTGGTCTCGCCCGAAGGCGACGTCTGGCGCTGGGACGGCTTTGTCGCCGCCGCTCACGCCCCGACCGGCGCTGCGCGGCGCCTTGCCGAGCGCGCCCGCCTCGTCGATATCGAGAACGAGCTGGAGCAGGCTCGCATCGACGCGCAGATCAAGCGTCAGGCGCTGGAGAACGCCGAGTCCGAGCTGCAGATGGCGGCCAGTACCGAAGGTGCCAGCCGCGGGGCCTGGCGTGCCGCGCAGCGCGAGCTGAACGTCGCGCGCGAGCGCCACGCCGCAGCCGAGCGCGAGATCAGCCGCCACGCCGCGCGCAAGGCGACGCTGTCGGAAGCGCACAGCCGTCTCGCCGCGGACCGCGCCGAGGCCGAAGCCGCGTACGAATACGCCGAGGCCGGCATCAGTGAGCTGCCGTCGAGTGAGGACACCGAGACCCGTCTCGCCGCCGTCCGCAGCGACATCGAAGGCCAACGCCGCATGGCCGCGCAGGTCCGCGCCGAGGCGCAGGCACTGGCGCGCGAGGCCGAGCTGGCCGACCGCCGCGTCCAGGCGATCCTCGCCGAGCGCACCGAATGGCAGAACCGCAAGGAGAGCGCGGCCTCCCATATCGACACCATCCAGACCCGCATCACCGAGGTCTCGATCGAGCGCAGCGATCTCGAAAACGCGCCCGCCGTGTTCGCCGAGAAGCGCAGCGCGCTGATCACCGAGATCGAATATGCGGAGAACGACCGCCGCCTGGCCGCCGATGCGCTCGCCGCCGCGGAGACCGCGATGGCCGAGACCGATCGCGTCGCCAAGCTGACGCTCGAAGCGCTCTCCAGCTCGCGCGAGGCCACCGCCCGCGCCGAGGAGCGCATGGAAGGTTCGAGGCGCCGGCTCGAGGACATCGAGCGCGAGATCCGCGATATGCTCGAAGTGGAGCCCCATGCCGTCGCCGGCCTCGCCGAGCTCGAGCCCGGCGCCGAGCTGCCGCCGCTGCACGACATCGAGGAAGATCTCGAAAAGATGCGCCGCGATCGCGAGCGCCTGGGCGCCGTGAACCTGCGCGCCGAGGAAGAGCTGCGCGAGGTCGAGACCCAGCACACGGGTCTCGTCACCGAGCGCGACGACCTGGTCGAAGCCATCAAGCGGCTGCGCCAGGGCATCCAGAGCCTCAACAAGGAAGCACGCGAGCGCCTCCTGACCTCGTTCGAGGTCGTCAACAACCACTTCAAGCGCCTGTTCGTCGAGCTGTTCGGCGGCGGCGAAGCCGCGCTGCACCTGATCGAGAGCGACGACCCGCTGGAAGCCGGTCTCGAAATCATCGCCAAGCCGCCGGGCAAGAAGCCGCAGACGCTGTCGCTGCTCTCGGGCGGCGAGCAGGCGCTGACCGCGATGGCGCTGATCTTCGCGGTGTTCCTGACCAACCCCTCGCCGATCTGCGTGCTCGACGAAGTCGACGCACCGCTCGACGACCACAACGTCGAACGGTACTGCAACCTGCTGCACGAGATGACCGCCTCGACCGACACGCGCTTCGTCATCATCACGCACAATCCGATCACGATGGCACGGATGAACCGCCTGTTCGGCGTCACCATGGCCGAGCGCGGCGTCTCCCAGCTCGTCTCGGTGAACCTGCAAGAGGCCGTGGACATTCTCGACCAGAACGTGGCGTGAGGCTGCGCGCGTTCCAAACCCATTGACGTCATCATCCGCCTTGTGCGCAATTGCGCACCGGGGCGGATGCTCCAGTACGCCGCGGCTTCTCGGCTGACGGCACTCTCTCGGATTACTGGATGCCCCGCCTGCGCGGGGCATGACGGATGATGATCTCACCCACCTTCCCCGCCGAACTCAAAGCCGCCCTCGACGCCAGGCTGCAGGGCTTTTCCCGCACCGACGCTGCGCAGCGGTCGCAGAAGATCTCGACCACCTATCGCGCCGGCGGCGGCTCCGGCACGATCAAGTCCGAGGCCGATGCGCTCGCCTATGCGCTCGCGCGCATGCCGGCGACCTACGCTGCCGTCGCGGCAAGCCTGAGCGCGCTCATCGAGATCGCGCCGGACCTCGCTCCCGAGACATTACTCGACGTCGGCGCAGGCCCGGGCACCGCGAGTTGGGCGGCCGCCGAGGCCTTTTCGTCGTTGCAGGATTATACGCTGCTCGACGCCAACGCCACGCTGAGCCGGCTCGCGCTCGAGCTGGCGCGCGACAGCGCGCGCCTCTCGGAGAGCCGCTATCTGCCGGGCGATGGCGCCACCAACCTCGCCGAGGTCTCGCAAGCCGATCTCGTCGTCGCGAGCTACGTCATCGGCGAGCTCGGCGAGAGCGACCAGCGCAAGCTTGCCGAGACAATGTGGGCCAAAGCACGCTACGCGCTGGTCGTGATCGAGCCCGGCACCCCCGCCGGCTATGCCCGCATCCTCGCGCTGCGCCAGCAACTGACCGCGGCCGGCGCCTTCGTCGCCGCGCCCTGCCCGCACGAAAAGCCCTGCCCGCTCATCGCGCCCGACTGGTGCCATTTCAACCAGCGCCTGCCGCGCTCGCAAGCCCACCGCCAGATCAAGGGCGCCGACGTGCCGTTCGAGGACGAACGCTTCATCTACGTCGCCCTGACCCGCGCGCCGCCGGCGGCCCGCGCCGCGCGCGTGCTGGCGCCACCGGATGTCGGCAAGGCCGAGATCACGGCCAAGCTCTGCACGGAGGACGGTGTCGCACTCGCCAAGGTGCCGCGGCGGGACAAGGCTGCTTATGCAGGCGCCCGCCGCTGGCGCTGGGGTGGTGCCGTTCTGTCCGAAAGTTAACCCCGTTCGGCGCTTTTCCCTTGAACGCGGATGGTTCCCGATCCGACCAAGTCTTACCTTCCTCCGCGCGGGGCTCTCCCCTAGCCTCATTTTGGTTTACGCTGCCCGCCTCAATTCCCTTCAGGAGTTTTCCATGTCGACCGGCTGGATCGTTCTCGGCGTCATCGTCGTCCTCGTGCTGTTCGCCTTCAGCGCCTACAACCGGCTGGTGGCGCTCGGCCAGCGCGTCGGCCAGGCCTTTGCCGATGTCGACGTGCAGCTCAAGCAGCGTCACGATCTGGTCCCGAACCTGGTCGAGACGGTGAAGGGCTATGCCTCGCATGAGCGCGGCACGCTCGACGACGTCATCAAGGCGCGCAATTCGGCGATGTCGGCGCAGGGGCCGGCGCAGGTGTCCGCCGCCGAGAACCAGCTCTCCGGCGCGCTCGGCCGGCTGATCGCGCTCTCCGAGGCGTATCCCGACCTCAAGGCCAACACCAATTTCCAGCAGCTCGCCAGCGAGCTCTCCGATCTCGAGAACAAGATCGCGGCGAGCCGCCGCTTCTTCAACAACGCGGTCCAGGAATACAACACCGGCATCCAGCAGATGCCCGCCGCTCTGTTCGCCGGCATGTTCGGCTTCACCAAGAAGGACTTCTTCGATCTCGGCGCCAGCCGCACCGAGGTCGAGGCGGCGCCTCAGGTGAAGTTCTGATCTGAGCCGACAGGCCGGCAGGGCAACGCGTCATGGCCGCGTATGGTCTCTACACGCACATCGCCTCGAACAAGTTTCGTTCGATGCTGCTGCTCGCCGGCCTGTTCGCGCTGGTCTATGTGCTGGTCTATGCCGGCGCGCTGGTCGCCGAGGTCGTCATCAACGGCGATGGAACCGTCGCCTATTATCTGAACCGCGCCTTCGCCGACCTGCTCAAGGCCGCGCCCTTTGCGACGATCGCGGCGGTTGCCTGGATTGTCATCGCCTACTTCTTTCACCAGTCGATGATCGACGCGGTGACCGGCGGCCATGACGTCACCCGGCAGGAGGAGCCGCGGCTCTACAATCTGCTCGAAAATCTCTGCATCTCGCGCGGCATCGCCATGCCGAAGCTGAAGATCATGGAGAGCCCGGCGCTGAATGCGTTCGCGACCGGCCTCAATCCGCGGCAATATGCTGTTACCGTCACCACGGGTCTGCTGAAGGCGCTGAACGACCAGGAGATCGAGGCGGTGCTGGGCCACGAGCTCACCCACATCAAGAACGGCGACGTGCAGCTGATGGTGGTCGCCGTGATCATTGCCGGCGTGGTCGGCTTCTTCGGCGAATTGTTCTTCCGGCTGTTCACGAATCTGAGCTGGAGCTCCGGCGGCTCGTGGTCGTCGGGTTCCTCCTCGTCGTCGCGGTCGTCCTCGTCGTCGAGCGACAGCAAGAGCTCCGGCGGCGGCGCAATCGTGGTCATCATCATCGCGGTCGTGCTGATCGTGGTGGCCTGGCTGGTGTCGCAGGTGGTGAAGCTCGCACTGTCGCGCTCGCGCGAATATCTGGCCGACGCCGGCTCGGTCGAGCTGACGAAAAACCCTGACGCCATGATCTCGGCGCTGCGCAAGATCGAGAACCGCGGCGAGCTGCCGGGTGCGACCTCGGCGGTGATGGAGCTGTGCCTCGACAATCCGCGCGAGGGCTTTGCCGATTTGTTCGCGACCCACCCGTCGGTGCAGTCTCGGGTCGATGCGCTGGTGAAATTTGCCGGCGGCCACGATCCCGGTCCGCTGCCGCCGCCCGCCGACGAGACGGAAGAGCCGGAGGCGCAAGCCGACCGGCAAGACGCCCCGCCGCCGCTGCCGCAAGGCCCCTGGAACGATGCAGGCAGCCGGACCAGTCCGCCGCCCGTGCCTGCGCCTGGCCCCTCCGGAACCGCAGCCGGCAATCCGATCGGGAATCCCATGGGTCCTTGGGGCCGTCATTGAACACATGATTTGCCGCAACTTGCGGCGGGTTTCACAGCGATTGGGAAAAACCTCGGGAATTGCCGCAACGGCGGCCTGCGGATTTGAATTCTCCCTTGTTTCTGCCATGTTCGCGCCCAACAGCAGACTTGGGACATCCTTGGGACATCGATTTGGGGCCCGGCCGATTGCGACCTCGCGATCGGGGGCGCGCGTTAGGGGACAGCAATGGCAAAGCCGGCAGTGGTTGTGGTGGGCGCGGACAAGGGCGGGGTTGGCAAGACCACGGTGTCGCGCACCTTGCTCGATTATTTTTCCGCCAACAACGTGCCGACCCGCGCCTTCGACACGGAATCCCCGCGCGGCACGCTGAAGCGCTTCCACCCCGACATCACCGAAATCGTCGACATGACGACGACGGCCGATCAGATGAAGATCTTCGATACGCTCAATGCGACCAGCCCATCGGTCACCGTGATCGACGTTCGCGCCGGCCTGCTCTCGCCGGCTCTGGCCTCGCTGCGCGATATCGGTTTCCTCGACGCCGCCAAGGCCGGCCAGATCACCTTCGCGGTGTTCCACATCCTGGGACCCTCGATCGCCTCGCTGGACGAGATCGCCGAAACGGCCGGTTTCATGACCGGCGCCAAGTATTTCCTAGTGAAGAACTTCATCAACGACACCCAGTTCTTCCAGTGGGACCAGTCGACCTACAATTCCTACTTCCACCGCATCAAGGATGCGACCGAGCTGACCATCCCCAAGCTCAACGAAATGGCCTATGAGCAGGTCGAGGTCTCCTCTGTCCCGTTCCTGAAATTTGTCGCCAACAAGGGCATCAACGACGATGCCGCGAACTATTCGTTCGTGCTGCGCGGTTATGTCCGGCACTGGCTGGCGAACGTCTGGAGCGAGTTCGACCGGATCCGCCTGACCGACATCGTCGGCTCCAAGCCGGGCGGCCGCAGCAGCGAAAAATAGTTGCAGAGTATGGGTGGATACGGCTGGATTGGGCGGTGAGTTCGCTCAGATAATAGCTCGTGATGCCCGCGACGCCCCTTTACATCATCTGCTCGCCCCGCCCGCAGGTCGGCAAGACCTTGCTGGCGCGGCTGCTCGCCGAATTCTTGCTGCTCAAGAACGGCAATGTCGCGGCCTTCGACGTCAATCTGAAGGAGCCGTCGCTGCTCGATTACCTGCCGAAGGTGACCGAGACCGCCGACGTGATCGACACTTACGGCAAGATGCAGCTGATGGACCGCGTCATCGTCGATGACGGGCTCGCCAAGGTCATCGACCTCGGCTTCCACGCCTTCGACGAATTCTTCAAGATGGCCGACGAGATCGGCCTGCTCAAGGAAGCGGCGCGCCGGCATGTCGCACCACAGATCCTGTTCGTCGCCGACACCGACCGCGTCTCCGCCCGCGCCCATGAGATGCTGCGCCTGCAGATCCCGCGGATGAACCTGATCACCGTCGACAACGAGTTCATCCTCCGCGGCGAGCTGCCGCCCGCGATGGCCGGCGGCCGGCTATTCCGGCTGCCGGCGCTGCCCGGCTTCCTCAAGACCTATATCGACCGGCTGAACTTCTCCTTCACCGGCTATTTGCGCCAGGAGAAGGACTCCTCGACCGAGCTGCACCAGTGGACCCGGCGCAATTACCTCGCCTTCCGCGAGCTCGAGCTCAGCCTGATCCTGCAGCGATCTTAGGTTACAAATTATACCCGGATAATATTGACTGCCGGCCGCGTTGGGCTTAGTGAGGCGATTATCAACGTCCCCTTCATCCAGAGCGCAGCCGTGAGCATCGACCGGAAAGCAGCCATCGCCGCCTACAAGGAGCGGAAGGCCATTGCGGGCATCTACGTGATCCGCTGTGCGGCTTCGGGCGAGGCCTGGGTCGGCCAGGCCCCAAACCTGGAGACGATCCGGAACCGCATCTGGTTCTCACTGCGCCAGGGCGGCCACCCCTGCCGGAGCCTCCAGGCCGCCTGGAACGCGCACGGTGAGGCCGGCCTGACGTTCGACGAATGCGAGCGTCTGGAGGACGAAGAGACCGCCTATGTCAGGGACGCACTGCTGAAGGAGCGCGGGACGCACTGGCGGGCCGAGCTGAAGGCGGAGGCGATCTGACGATCGCAGCGATCGCTCAGTGCCCCTCGAACGTCATCAGCGTGCGCACCGGAACGTCCATGGCGCGGAGCTTGGCGGCGCCGCCGAGCTCGGGCAGGTCGATGATGAAGCAGGCGGCGACGACGTTGGCGCCGATCTGGCGCAGCAGCTTCACCGCGCCTTCCGCGGTGCCGCCGGTGGCGATGAGGTCGTCGACGAGGATGACGCGCTCGCCGGGCGAGATGGCGTCGACATGCATCTCCATCTCGTCGATGCCGTATTCCAGCGAGTACGCGATCCGCACGGTGGTGTGCGGCAGCTTGCCCTTCTTGCGGATCGGCACGAAGCCGGCCGAGAGCTGATGCGCAACCGCGCCGCCGATGATGAAGCCGCGCGCCTCCATGCCGGCGACCTTGTCGATCTTGTTGCCCGCCCAGGGGTTGACGAGCTCGTCGACCGCACGGCGGAAGGCCCGCGCATCCGCGAGCAAGGTCGTGATGTCGCGGAACATGATCCCCGGCTTGGGGTAGTCGGGAATGGTGCGGACGCTCGCCTTCAGATCGTGGTCAAAGGTCATTGGTGCCTCTCAATTGACCGGCGCATCCAGCCGGAACGCATTCTCGACAATACGCAATCCCACCTCGTTGCTGAGCGACATCAGCGATTCCGGGTGGAATTGCACGCCGGCGACCGGCAAGGTCTTGTGCTCCAGCGCCATGGCGACGCCGTCCTCGGTGCTGGCGGTGACGCTCAGAACGTCCGGCATGCTGTCGCGCTCGACGAAGAGCGAATGATAGCGGCCGATCACGATCTCATTCGGCAGATTGCGCATCAAGCGCCCGCCGCGCACCTGCACACGCGAGGGCCGGCCATGCGCGGGATGGGTGAGCTGGCCGAGCTCGCCGCCGAAATATTCGCCGATCGCCTGGACGCCAAGGCAGACGCCGAACACCGGCAGCTTGTCTTCCAGCGCCGCTGCGATCGTCTTCTTGATCCCGAAATCCTCGGGTCGGCCCGGGCCGGGCGACAGCACCAGCAAATCCCACCTCTTCTGCTTGAGCATGTCGAGCGCATGCACATAGCGGACCACGGTGACGCTGGCGCCGACCTGGCGGAAATAATCGGCGAGCATGTGCACGAAGCTGTCGTCGTGGTCGATCAGCAGCACGCGCTTGCCCGAACCGGTGGCGTCGGGCGCAAACGCCGACAGCGGCTTCGGCGGATCGCCGCGTAGCGCCTGGAAAAGGGCTGCGGCCTTGACCTGGCATTCGCGGTCTTCCGCGGCCGGATCAGAATCGAAAAGACAGGTGGCGCCGACGCGGACCTCGGCGAGACCATCCTTCATGCGGATGGTGCGGATGGTGAGACCGGTGTTGATGCTGCCGTCGAAATTCACCGCGCCGATCGCGCCGGCATACCAACGCCGCGGCGAACGCTCGTGATCCTCGACGAACTGCATCGCCCATAGCTTTGGCGCACCGGTCACGGTGACAGCCCAGGCATGGGTGAGGAAGGCGTCGAGCGCATCGAATCCGGGACGCAGCATGCCCTCGACATGATCGACGGTGTGGAACAGCTTTGAGTACGTCTCGATCTGCCGGCGCGCCAAGACCTTGATCGTGCCGGGGACACAGACGCGCGCCTTGTCGTTGCGATCGACATCGGTGCACATGTTGAGCTCGAACTCGTCCTTCTCCGAGTTCAGGAGCTGGCGGATCTGCTCGGCATCGCCGATCGCATCGGTGCCGCGCGCGATGGTGCCGGAAATCGGGCAGGTCTCGACGCGGCGGCCGTCGGAGCGCACGAACATTTCCGGCGAGGCCGACACCAGAAATTCTCCGTCGCCGAGATTCATCAGCGCGCCGTAGGGCGACGGGTTGATGACGCAGAGGCGCTGGAACACTTCCGCCGGCGAGCGGTCGCAGGGCTCGGCGAAGAGCTGGCCCGGCACCGCCTCGAACAGATCGCCGCGCGCAAAGGCAGCGCGGGCCGTTTCCACCGTGGCCTGATATTCGCCGGGCGCGTGATCGGCAAAACCCTGGCGCGGCGTCTTCTGATACGGGCTCTCGGCAGTCTCGTGCGGCAGGCCCTCGGTGGATTTGCCCTTCCACGCAAAATCGTAACTGATCACGACGCCGCGGCCAGTGGCGCGGTCATAGGCAAGCAGACGATCCGGGACGTAGAGCACGATGTCGCGCTGGTCTTTTTCGCGCGCGCGCTTCTGGACGAGGTCCTCGATCTGGAAGACGAGATCGTAGGCGAAGGCGCCGAACAGGCCGAGCAGCCCGTCGTCATTGGCGGAGAAGGCGGCGACGAGGTCGCGCACCAGTGACATCACGCTGGCGCGACGCGTGCGCTGGTCCTCCTCGATCGGCGCATCGCCGCGGATGATGTGGCCGGCGAGGTGCGATTGCGTCTTCTCGGAGATCACCACGCAGGGCTCGCGCGGGACGTCAGCGAGGAAGGCGATCAGCACCTGGCCGCGCTCGTTGAGCGCTTCCAGCTTGAAATTGACGCCAACGGTCTCGAGCTTGAGCGGCGGATCGGAGAAGCCGAGGTCAAAGCTCTCGTAGCGGCCGGGCACGGTCGTGCCCGACGACAGCACCACGCCGCGGCGGCGGTCGAGCAGGCTGACGAGATCGTCGAGCCGGTTGGCGCCGCCGGTAAACTGCTCCGCCACGCGCGTGATCGCGAGACCTGCGCGGGTCACATAGTCGCTTCTGGCCGGGAGGGCAAAGACGGTCCTGTTCATGGGGTCCTCTTACGAAACTTGCCGAGGGAACGCCACACAGGACAAACGATCAGGCCGCCGCGCTGTGCTGGCGACCTTCGACGATTCTGGGAAAAGAAATCGCACCGGCCACCTCTTAGGAGGTGCGCCACCAACGACGGGATGGGCGGGCTGCGGTGCTCATGCGCCGATACTCACCATGGCGCGGGGACGGCGTCAAGGGTGGGGCCGGAGCGGCAGCCCGGATGGAGGTGCAACGCAATCCGGGATTCGCACCGCGATGAGAGCGCCCCGGATTACGCTGCGCTCCGTCCGGGCTACAACTCAGAGGCCGCACCGCTTCCAAAGGGCTGCCATTTCAGCCTCGCTGGCGAACTCGCCGCGTTCGGCTTGCTCAAGGCCTTCAACAATCGCGGCCCGATGCTCAGCCGGGACCTTGAAGACCTCTCGCTCGTGGCCCCTTTCCTCTTCGGATCGGTCTGGCACCGCCCTTACCCCAGATGCCTCTTGAAAAACTCCGTCGCCCGTCCCCAGGCGAGCTCGGCGGCTTCGCGGTCGTGCACGGCCTGGCGCTGCTCGTTGACGAAGGCGTGCTCGGCGTCATAGCGGAACAGCTCCAGCGACTTGCCGGCGGCCTTCATGGCCTTCTCGAAGCCGTTGACCAACTCCGGCGTGCACCAATCGTCCTTGTTGGCGAAATGGGCCTGCAGCGGGATCTTGACGTCGGCGGGCTTGGCCGCCTGCTCCGGCGGGATGCCGTAGAACACGACGCCGGCGGCGAGCTCCGGCACATGCACCGAGCCAATAATGGTGACGGCGCCGCCGAGGCAGAAGCCTGTTAGCCCGACCTTGACGCCGTTGCGCGACAGATATTGCGTAGCGCCGCGCACCGTCTGCGTGGTGGCGTCCATGAAGTCGAGCGAGTTCATCTCTTTGCCGGCCGCGTCAGTGTCGTGATACGGTACGACCTTGCCCTTGTAGAGATCGGGCGCCAGCGCATCGAAGCCCGCGAGCGCAAAGCGGTCGCACAGGCCCTTGATCTGGTCCGACAGTCCCCACCATTCCTGGATCACCACCACGCCCGGCGCATTGCCGCGCGCGGCATTGGCGAGATAGCCCGATGCGTCCTTGCCGTCCGGGCGCTTGAAGGTGATCGCGGTTCCCATGGTGTCCTCCGACGAGTTTCTGGGGGAATGTTGGGGTATTTTGGCCGCTGGAAGCGCGATAGGCAATCGCGCCAAACAACACACGCTCGTGTCCAACAAAAAGGCCCCCTTTTCGGGGGCCTTTTCATTCTCGTCTCGCGTGCGCGGCTCAGTGCGAGTCGGCCCAGACCTTCTTCTTGGTGAAGTACATCAGGAACGCGAAGATGATCAGGAACACGAACACCTGGAGGCCGAGGCGCTTGCGCGCTTCCATGTGCGGCTCGGCGGTCCACATCAGGAACGTGGTGACGTCCTTGGCATACTGCGCAACCGTCGCCGGCGAGCCGTCGTCATAGGTCACCTGGCCGTCGCTGAGCGGCTTCGGCATCTTGATGGCGTGGCCCGGGAAGTACTTGTTGTAGTAGGAGCCTTCCGGGATGGTCACGCCTTCCGGCGCCTTGTCCTCGAAGCCCTGGAGCACCGCCGCGACATAGTCCGGACCCTGCTCCTGGTACTGGCTGAAGAAGTCGATGATGAACATCGGGAAGCCGCGGCCATAGGAGCGCGCCTTGGTGATCAGCGACAGATCGGGCGGCGCTGCGCCGCCGTTCGCCGCGCGGGCTGCCTGCTCGTTCGGGAACGGCGAGGGAAAGTAGTCGGCCGGCCGGCCCGGACGCTCGAACATTTCGCCCTGGTCGTTCGGACCGTCCTTGATCTTGTAGTCGGAGGCAAACGCCGCCGCCTGCGCCACCGAATAGCCAGGGCCACCGGCTTCCGCGAGGTTGCGGAAGGCGATGTAGGATAGGCCGTGACAGTTGGAGCAGACCTCCTTGTAAACCTTCAGGCCGCGCTGGAGCGCACCGCGGTCATAGGTGCCAAAAGGGCCCGCGAACGACCACTTGTTGCCCGGCGGCTTGGTGCCGCCTTCCTCTGCGCGGACATCCTGCAAGGTGCCGACGAACAGCGCGCCGGCAGCGACAAGCGCGACCATGATAGAGGCCACGGCCTTGCCGCTCTTGGCGAGGATCGCCTCCGAGATTGAGTTCGGCACCGGCCGCGGCGTCTCGATGCGCGCGAGCAGCGGCAGCACGATCAGGAAGTAGGCAAAGTAGCAGACCGTCAGGACCCGGCCGGCGATCACGTAGATGCCTTCCGGCGGCTGCGCGCCGAGATAGCCGAGCAGGATGCAGACCACAACGAAGATCCAGAAGAACTGCTTGGCCAGCGGACGGTACTTCGACGACCGGGTCTTGGCGGCATCGAGCCAGGGCAGGAAGCACAGGATGATGATCGCCGAGAACATCGCGATCACGCCCGCGAGCTTGTTCGGGATCGAGCGCAGGATCGCGTAGAACGGCAGGTAATACCATTCCGGCACGATGTGCGGCGGCGTCACGCCCGGGTTCGCCGGAATGTAGTTGTCGGCGTCGCCGAGATAATTCGGCATGTAGAAGATGAACCAGGCGTAGAGCAGCAGGAAGCAGGCAACGCCGAAGCCGTCCTTGATGGTCGCATGCGGCGTGAACGGCACGGTGTCCTTTTCCGTCTTCGGCTCGACACCGTCAGGATTGTTCTGGCCGGCCACGTGCAGCGCCCAGACGTGGAGCACGACGACGCCTGCGATCAGGAACGGCAGCAGGTAGTGCAGCGAGAAGAAGCGGTTCAGCGTCGGGTTGCCGACCGAATAGCCGCCCCACAGCAGCGTCACGATGCTCTCGCCGACATATGGAATGGCGGAGAACAGGTTGGTGATGACGGTGGCGCCCCAGAAGCTCATCTGGCCCCACGGCAGCACGTAGCCCATGAAGCCTGTCGCCATCATCAGGAGGTAGATGATGACGCCGAGGATCCAGAGCACCTCACGCGGCTCCTTGTAGGAGCCGTAATAGATGCCACGGAACATATGGACGTAGACCGCGACAAAGAACATCGATGCGCCGACCGCGTGCATGTTGCGGAGCAGCCAGCCGTAATTGACGTCACGGACGATCAGCTCGACCGACTTGAAGGCGAAATCGGCGTGCGGCGTGTAGTGCATCGCCAGGATCACGCCGGTCAGGATCTGCACCCCGAGCATGAAGGAGAGGATGGCGCCGAAGGTCCACCAGTAGTTCAGGTTGCGCGGGGTGGGATAGACGACGAAGGAGGAATGGACGAGACCCAGGATCGGCAGGCGCCGCTCGATCCATTGCAGGGCCGGATTGCTCGGCTGGTAGTCGGATGGTCCGCTCATGATGCGATCCTGAGGAAATAATACGACAAGACGGTTCGAGGCTTCGGACGCGGGTCCGAAGCTCAGCCGATCTGGATTTTGGTGTCGGAAACGAACTGGTACGGCGGCACCGGCAGGTTCGCAGGCGCGGGCCCCTGGCGGATGCGGCCGGACGAATCGTACTGCGAACCATGGCAGGGGCAGAAGAACCCGTCGTAATTGCCTTCATGAGCGATCGGAATGCAGCCGAGATGGGTGCAGATGCCGATCACGACCAGCCACTGGTCATGGCCGGACTTGACCCGGGCCTCGTCGGACTGCGGGTCGGGCAGGCTCGCCACGGGAACGGCGCGCGCCTCGTCGATCTGCTTCTTGGTGCGGTGGCTGATGTAGATCGGCTTGCCGCGCCAGAACACCTTGATGTCCTGCCCCTCGGCGACCGGGCTCAGATCGACCTCGATCGGCGCACCGGCGGCGATGGTCGAGGCGTCCGGATTCATTTGGGAGATAAAGGGCCAGAGCGCGGCCGCGCCCCCTACTGCTGCAGCTGCCCCCGTTGCAACGAATAAGAAATCACGGCGTGTCGGATGGTCCGCCGAAGACGCTGTCGTCACGATTCCAACCCTTTCTTCTTATGCTGCCGACGGAACCGCTCCGGGAGCCCCCAAGGTCCCCGGAACAGCCTGCCGGCGCCCGCGGCCCCCCGCGGCGGCAGAACTTGGCTAGTCCCCACCAAAACAAGGCGAAAACAGCAGTCCAGAATCGTTCTATTGGCACCCTTGCAGGACGAGCGCAAGCCCGCTAACCGCGCAGGAGCGTGCAATGCACGAATTCCGCGGCTGGCGATGTTTTATTGAAACATTTCCGACCCACAACCGACCGACCGCTGCTCATGCAGATCGCACTTTTCCAACCCGACATCCCCCAGAACACCGGCACGATTCTGCGCCTGTGCGCCTGTCTGGGCATCGCCGCCCACATCATCGAGCCGGCCGGCTTCCCGGTCTCCGACCGGCATTTCCGCCGGGCGGGAATGGACTACCTCGACCATGTCAGCATCGTCAGGCACGATTCCTGGTCGAAATTCGAGGAGTGGCGCGTGGGCCAAGGCAACCGCCTGCTGCTGTTCACCACCAAAGGTGCCACCGACTACCGCGATTTCCGTTACCAGACGTCTGACATCCTGCTATTCGGGCGCGAGAGCGCCGGTGTCACCGATGCGGTGGTCGAGGCCGCGGACGCGCGGCTGGTGATCCCGATCACGCCCGGGCTGCGGTCGCTCAATGTCGCCATGAGCGCGGCGATGGCCGCCGGCGAAGCGCTGCGGCAGGTCCGGAACCCGTTCGATTGATATGACAAGGAGAGACCAGTGAGTTACGCGGTCAAGGAAATCTTCCTGACCCTGCAAGGCGAAGGCGCCCATGCCGGGCGCGCGTCCGTGTTCTGCCGTTTTGCCGGCTGCAACCTCTGGAGCGGCCGCGAGGCCGACCGCGGCGAGGCCACATGTCAGTTCTGCGACACGGATTTCGTCGGCACCGACGGCACGCTCGGCGGCCGTTACGGCTCGGCCATGGAACTCGCCGACACCATCGCGGCGCAATGGACCGGAGCGGCCTCCAACCGCTACGTGGTGCTGACCGGCGGCGAGCCCTTGCTCCAGGTCGATGACGCCCTGGTCGCGGCGCTCCATGCCCGCGGCTTCGAGATCGGCGTCGAGACCAACGGCACGGTCGCTCCGCCGGAGGGACTCGACTGGATCTGCGTCAGCCCCAAGGGCGGCAGCGAGCTGCTGCTGCGCCAGGGGCACGAGCTGAAGCTGGTCTATCCGCAGGCCCTCGCCGCACCCGAGAGTTTCGAGAGCCTCGCCTTCGAGCGCTTCTCGCTGCAGCCGATGGACGGGCCCGAAATCGCAGAGAACACCGCGCGCGCGATCGACTATTGCCTGCGCCATCCGCAATGGCGGCTGAGCGTGCAGACGCATAAATCGCTCGGCATCAGATAGGATGGGTTGACGGACAGATGTGGGAATTGACGAAATCGTTCCGCTTCGAGGCGGCGCATTCGCTGCCGGGAACGACCTTTGGTGCGGCGAGCGAAGAGATCCACGGCCACTCCTTCCGCGCCGAGGTGACGGTGCGCGGCACGCCCGACCCTGCGACCGGCATGGTGGTCGATCTCGGCCTGCTCCAGCGCGCCATCGAGGAGGTGCGGCTAACGCTCGACCACAAGTTCCTCAACAAGATCGAGGCGCTCGGCACCCCGACGCTGGAAAATCTCTCGCGCTTCGTCTGGGAGCGGCTCGCGCCGATCGGCAAGCTCACCCGCGTCAGCATCCATCGCGACAGTTGCAACGAGAGTTGCACCTATTACGGTCCGCAGGCGTGAGAGACGGCAGGTTCGTTCGGGAATAGCATATGGACGCATCGACAATCGAAGACCGCAAGGCCCGCGCCCGCAGCTGGTTCGAGCATCTGCGCGACGATATCTGCGCGAGCTTCGAGCGGCTCGAGGACGACGCGCCGCAAAACCTCTATCCCGGCGAGGCCGGCCGCTTTGCGCGCACGCCCTGGCAGCGCACCGATCACAGCGGGGCGGCCGGCGGCGGCGGCGTGATGTCGGTGATGTCGGGCCGCCTGTTCGAGAAGGTCGGCGTGCATTGCTCGACCGTGCATGGCGAGTTCGCGCCCGAGTTTCGCGCGCAGATTCCGGGCGCGGCTGAAGACCCGCGCTTCTGGGCCTCCGGCATCTCGCTGATCGCGCACATGCGCAATCCGCACGTACCGGCGGTGCACATGAACACGCGCTTCGTCGTCACCACCAAGGCGTGGTTCGGCGGCGGCGCCGATCTCACGCCGGTGCTCGATCGCCGGCGCACGCAGGAGGACGCGGACACAATCGCCTTCCACGCCGCGATGAAGCAGGCCTGCGACCAGCCCAGCGGCGTTGCCGATTACGACAAGTACAAGAAGTGGTGCGACGAGTATTTTTATCTGCCGCACCGGAAAGAGGCGCGCGGCGTCGGCGGCATCTTCTACGACTGGCACGACAGCGGCGACTGGGATGCCGACCTCGCCTTCACGCAAGGCGTCGGCCGCGCGTTCCTCAAGATCTATCCCGACATCGTCAGGCGCAATTTCGCTAGCACCTGGACCACCGAGGATCGCGAGGAGCAATTGATCCGCCGCGGACGCTATGTCGAATTCAACCTGCTCTACGACCGCGGCACCATCTTCGGACTCAAGACCGGCGGCAATGTGGATTCGATCCTGTCGTCGCTGCCGCCGGAGGTGAAATGGCCATGACGACGATCAAGCCCGCAATCAAGCCGCTGCCCCGCGCCATGCTGATCGACATGGACGACACCATCCTGTCGGCCTATGGCCGGCCCGAGATCGCCTGGAACACGATCGCGGAAGAATTCGCCGACGAGCTCGCGCCGCTGCCGCCGCGAGAGGTCGCGACGGCCGTGCTGGCCTATGCGCGGCAGTTCTGGTCGAACGCGGAAGCGGCGTGGCGGATGAAGCTCGGCGAGGCGCGGCGGCTCACGGTGCGCGGCGGCTTCGCCGCGCTCGCCGCTAACGGCCATCGCGCCCTCTCCGACGATCTTGCCGCGCGCCTCGCCGACCGCTTCACCACCTATCGCGAGGAAGCGATCTTCGTTTTCCCGGGCGCGCATGATGCGATCGACGCGTTGAAGGCGCACGGCGTCAAGCTCGCGCTGGTCACCAACGGCGCCGCCGACATGCAGCGCGCCAAGGTCGAGCGCTTCGAGCTGACCCATCGCTTCGATCACATCCAGATCGAGGGCGAGCACGGCTTCGGCAAGCCGGAGGAGCGCGCCTATCTGCACGCGATGGAGGCGCTCGGCGTCGCCGCCGAGGACACCTGGATGATCGGCGACAATCTGGAATGGGAGGTCGTGACGCCGCAGCGGCTCGGCATCTATGCGATCTGGATCGACGTGCACGGCGACGGTCTGCCCGCAGGCTCGACCGTCAGGCCCGACCGCATCATCCGCTCGCTGACCGAGCTGGTGCCGGGCTGAAATCTCGAAAACAACCCCATGCACAGTAGGACGTGGCTCGCGAACTCAACAGCTTGCCGCCAAACAGAACATGACTGCTGATTTTACGAAATCAGTTGACGCGTCGGGCAAAACAGGCGCATGATGCCACCATCGCCGCGCCTGGGACGGAATAATCCTGAAGCGAATATCGAGCGATCTCCCACGCGAACTCTGCCATCGACGTTTCGCAGTCCACGCAAGCCGGCGCACTTCACGGGTCCATAGCCCGTGATCGGCGTGTCATCACGGCTTGCTAGGCTCCGCTCCCGTCGATCAACCCGAAAGGACCATTCATGGAACTGAAAACCGGCGACGTCGTAATGCTGAAATCCGGCGGCCAGCCGCTGACCGTCGCAGAGGTGAAGGGCGACGACATCGTCTGCCTCTGGATGGGCTCGGAGGGCGATCTGTTCCGCGAGACGCTGCCGCTGGCCACGCTCGAGCGCCTGGAAATCGACGACGAGGACGACGAAGACGAGGAAGAAGACGACGAGGACGACGAGTAGCCGCGCCTAGGACCGCATCCTCGTTAGATCGGAGCGCTTCGCTCCCGCCCCGATGTCCGCTTCTCCGCCAACAACGGCGCGGTAGCGGACATCGCTGGATATCGCGGAAGGGCATCTGCTGATATGGCCTGCTATTCGATCACCTCGTCGGCGCGAGCGATCAGCACCGCTGGAATTTCGAGCCCGAGCGCCTTTGAGGTCTTGAGATTTATGACCATCTCAAACTTTACAGGTTGTTCAACCGGGATGTCGGCGGGCTTTGCGCCCCCGATAATTTTTGCCACGTAGCCGGCCGACCGGCGGTACATATCCGGAAAGCTCGGACCGTACGATAGCAGCCCTCCCTCTCTGACGAAGGCAGCGCCATACCAAATCGATGCCAATCGATAGCGTCCTGCCAACTCGATCAGTCGCTTGCGATTATAGTTCAGGAAGGGAGATGCCATCGTTACAAGCGCATCCGCGCCTTGTTCCTTCGCGTGCGCGAATGCACCGTCAAATTCGCGGGGATCAGCGGCCTGTACAATCAGTGGTTCAAGCTTGAGTGCACGCGCAGTCGCCTGTACTTCAGCCACTCCGGCCTGCCCTACCTTCGGGTCGTGCAGCACCATGATCCTTGTAGCTGCTGGTACAGCCTCCTTCAGCACTTCCACCCGTTTGGCTTCCAAATCTGTGCCAGACATCGCCAAGCCGGTGACATTGCCGCCCGGTCGGCTGAGGCTCTGAACGACTCCCGTCCCAATCGGATCACTGATGATTGCAAATACGATGGGCGTCTTGGTTCCAGTGGCCATGAGCGCAAGTGTCGCCTCTGAGCCGGCAGTGATGATGACGTCGAGATCGCGCTGTCCGAGAGCTGCTGCCAGCTCTTTGACGCGGTTTGGATCGCCTTCGCCCCACAGGTAATCAACCTCAATCGTTCTGCCCTCTACAAGGCCATTCTCGAGCAGACCTTGTTTGAACCCTGCGATCTGCCGAGGATCGAAGGCGCCCGGGCTCCCAACACCTAAGTATGCGACGCGGGCGAGATGATCGTTCTTTGATTGAGCGCACGCCGGTAAAGGCAACGCTGCGGCGCCAAGGCCGGCTACGAAATCGCGTCGTCTCATGTTAACCCCGCGGAATAAAGGCCTCGCGAAACGCCTATCGCAGCCCAGGTGCTGGGGCAACCATCCATGGCTCTCAGCTCAGGCGCTGACAGGGTCCGATGTCCGAATGGGTTAAAATGCGAAATACTCGACCTGCGCAAATCTAGTCCGCCATGCCTCACTCAGCGGACCTCGACGAGGTGCGCCGCTACGTCGCTGATGGGCCAGAAGCGGACTAACGGTGCCATGCACAGTCTATTGCTGCGATGTGCTTTCAAGCAGCCGGTCGCGAACCTCCTCCGATACAAAGCGCTCCACCCGCTGCCATGCCTCGTCGTTGTCGCCGCGGAACTGGAAGTATTTCCTAAACAGGATGCGCTGGGATTTTGTATCGATAGCAACGGTCTGCGCAAACTGCACCAGCGTGCTCATCTTATGAAAGCCGCCGATGATCAGGATCTGTGCGCCGTCCTGTGACGCCGCGCGCAGCCGATCGCGCAACGTCGGTCCATCGGTCGGACAATTTGAAGCGCAGGAGGACGGCACAAGCTCAAAACGGTGGTCCGCCGTGACATCGTCCCGCAGCGCGGTCATGAAGGCCTGCAATCGCTTTTCATGCACGGCCGTCTGATCGGTTGGCTCGTTCGACGTGTCTTTATATTTGAAATCGTCGACGGAGACAGCCAGGGCGTGGCCGGGGGTCTCGGCGGATGCTTCCGAGATGAGGCTGGATCCCAGGAACAGAGCGGCTGCGGAAACAGCGTGCAGGATTGAGCTGCGGCGCATAGCGATGCTCCTCCGCCGAATCCATCTTAGCAGATCGTTTCTTTCCGTCTCCTGTCGAAGAAATTAATCCTTGGTAACGCTACGCGGCCGTCCATGGCAGCGCGGCGGTCTGCGACGGCGAGCAATGGGCAAAGCTTTTCTTAGGCGCGCGCCCGGATTTTGGGCTGAACGGGCAACCGATTGGAGGCCATTCCGATTGATCAAGCCGCTACTATTGCCTTCTTCGGGAACTCGATTGAGTGGTCGTGGCGCGGCAGCCGGATTTGTCGTAGAACGTGCAGGTCGAAAGGTCTGTATTCATGGCGCAAGAGCGGCCGTCGCGGGTCGAGCGCAGATTGTCGGCGATTTTGGCCGCCGACGTGGCGGGCTATTCGCGGCTCATGCACCATGACGAGGAGGGTACGCATGCCAAACTAATGACGCTCCTAATGGAGGCTGTATACCCAGCAATCGCCGAGCACGGTGGCCGCGTCGTGAAGAACACAGGCGATGGGTTTTTGGCGGAGTTCGCCAGCGCGGTAGAGGCGGTTAGAGCTGCGATGCAGTTCCAGACCCGGACTCACGAACTTACGATCGACGAGGCCAAAGACGATCGCATTGCCTTTCGGGCGGGGATCAATATAGGCGACGTAATAGTTGAGCCGCATGACATTTTTGGGGACGGTGTGAACATTGCGGCGCGGCTTGAAAGCATCGCAGAGCCAGGTGGTATCTGCATCTCGTCTTCCGTGCATGATCACGTCAGAGGTAAAATCGGCGTTGAGTTCGCTGATTTGGGCGAGCAGAACCTCAAAAACATCGCCCTTCCGGTCCGGACTTATGCAGTGGTCCGGGATGGTCCAAGCTCCGCGACACAGGTTGAACGCGCAAGCCAGGGCCCGCTTTCAACGCCGCGTCTTTCAATCGTCGTGCTGCCTTTCGTCAACCTCAGTGGTGACCCCGAGCAGGATTACTTTGTCGATGGTGTAACCGAGAGTTTGACCACGGACTTGTCGCGCATCAGTGGTTCATTTGTAATCGCAGGGGACAGTGCCGTCTCATACAAGGGTAGACCAGTCGATGTACGGCAAGTCGGCCGCGAATTAAACGTTCGCTACGTATTCGAAGGTTCAGTGCAACGCAGTGGCAAGCGGCTTCGGATGAACGTGCAGTTGATCGATGCCAGGAGCGGCCAGCATCTTTGGGCCGAGCGCTTCGAGAAACCTGTCGTCAACCTGTTCGACATGCAGGACGAAATCGTATCGAGGCTCGCCAATACATTAGGTGCGCAGCTCATCGTGGCTGAGGCGCGACGAGCCGAGCGTACGCTGCATCCCGATGCGATGGACTTGTACTTCCAGGGCCGGGCCTGGTTGATGAAGGGGTTTAGCCCTGAAGACGTAACGCAGGCGCGGAGTTTCTTCGAACGCGCTCTGGAGTTCGACCCCGGCAACGTCGAAGCAATGATTGGCCTGGCGACTGTTGATACGGCAATTGGGTCCAGCTTTACCACGGATGATGGGCCTGCGCGGTTTGCAGCGGCTGAGGCGATGGTGAATAAGGCATTGTCGATCAGGCCGAACTATACTTCAGCCCACTCGGCGCGGGGTTGGGTCCAGATCTTTACGAACCGGGCCGCCCAAGGCATCCGTGAATTCGAGCATGCGTTGGCGCTGGACTCGAATAGGGCCAACTCTCATGCCGCCCTTGGTTTTGCCAAATTCTATTTGGGTCGCGCTGCCGAGACCGAAGGCCATATACGCGAGGCTTTACGTCTCTCCCCTCGCGACGTTGAAGCCTACCAGTGGACGTGTTTTGTGGGCGTGGCGAAGCTACAGCTTGTTTTGGACGTCGAAGCCGTCAATTGGCTACGACAAAGCACTGAGGCGAACCGCAACTTTCCTCTCGCTCATTTGTCGCTCGCCGCAGCGTTGGGCCTGACCGGCGCGCTCGATGAGGCGCGAACTGCTGCGAGAACGGGACTTGCGCTCAACTCAGGTTTCACCATCCGTCGTTTTGTCGCTGCTCAACAAAGTGACAACCCGGCTTTTCTTGCCGGGCTCAAGCGCACGTGTGAAGGCTTTCGCCTCGCTGGCGTGCCGGAAGGGTGATGGGCGCTTCCGGTCAGAAGCCGACTTCAGCGCGTTCCTGCCCTACGCCCGCTTTGGGTCAAAATGCGAAGAACTCAACGTGAGCAAATCTAGTCCGCCATGCCTCAACAAGCGGACCTCAACAAGGTGCGCCGCTACTTCGCTGATGGGCCATCGGACTTGCGCAGCCCGACGCGCGTCAAACATCGGCCGAGCCTAGGCGCTCTGCCTGCCGGCATCGAGAATGTCGAGCACCGGGCAGTCGGGCGTAGCACCGTCGGAGCATTGCGCGACCGTTTCTGCCAAGATGGCTTCAAGCTTGACAAGATCCGAGAGTTTATTGCGAACGTTCGCCAGATGCGTGCTGGCAATCTTGTGCACATCGGCACACGAAGCGCGCTCCGGCCCTCCTAAGACCAGCAAGGCGCGAATCTCCTCGAGAGTGAATCCGAGGTCGCGGGAACGCCGGATGAAAGCCAATGTGCGTTTTTCGGCTGGTCCGTATGCCCGTCGACCGCTTGCGGTTCGGGGCGGCGCCGGCAACATTTTGATCCGCTCGTAATAGCGGATGGTCTCAATGTTCACGCCGCTATCCCTGGACAGCTCACCAATTGAGATGCTTTCGGCTCCCGAAGGCGTGATGGTGCGCATGAAATAGTCCTTGATCCTGTAGTCCCTACAGGATGCATGGTTTAGCCCATCATGATCAAGCAAGCTGATCACATCGCCGACGATCGGCGGCAAACCCTCATGGCGGCCGGCGGCCTTGTTGGGGCCCTCGCGGCTTCGTCGTGTTGCATCTTGCCCCTCGCCCTGTTCGGTCTTGGGGTCAGCGGAGCATGGATCGGGAACTTCACTCGGCTTGCCCCCTACCAGCCGTACTTCCTCACCGCGACGCTCGCGTTCCTCGGGTACGGCTATTGGCTGGTCTACCGATCCTCAACGCGCGCCTGCGCCGATGGCGAGGCCTGCGCGCGCCCGTTGCCAAATCGCCTCGTCAAAGCGGGCCTCATCCTCGCAACCATTCTCGTCATCGCCGCGCTGGCTCTCGACTTCATCGCACCGCTCTTTCTCAACTCGTAACCGGAGATTCCCAATGAACAAGATCCTCGCCCTCGCGGCCTGTGCCGCCACCATCATCGCCTCGCCAGCAGCGATAGCCGCCGACAAGACGATCACCTTGGCTGTGAACAATATGGATTGCGCGGCCTGCCCCTCCATCGTCAAAGGTAGCCTGAAAGCCGTGCCCGGCGTTGCCAAGGTTGCTGTGTCCTTCAAGGACAGCACGGCAACGGTCATCTATGACGACGCCAAGGCCGATGTGAACCAACTGACATCGGCGACCACGAAGGCGGGTTATCCGTCCGCGCCCAAGAGCTGATCCGATGCTGCTTCAATCGACCATCACGTGTCCGCACTGTGCCGCCGCGAAATCGGAGACCATGCCGACCGATGCCTGCCAGTTCTTCTATGAATGCACCGGCTGCGGCACAAAGCTAAAGCCGAAGTCGGGCGATTGCTGCGTGTTCTGCTCCTACGGCTCGGTGGCGTGTCCGCCGATCCAGGCGGTACGCTCCGGTGAACCGGATGCGGCCTCCTGCTGTGCGTAACAGGCGATGACCAACGCGCCGACCCAAACCACTCGCGACTGGCTCGGCAGCGTGCACACCAGCTTGCTGGCGTGGTGGATGCCTAGGATTACGGTGACACGATTACGGTGTCAGTGCTGGACTGCACCGCAATTCCGGCCTGAGGTTATCCCCTCACCGCGCACGCACGGCCATGCCGGCGTCTCACAGCCAGCGCCGCACCCGCGCGACATAGTCATCATACGCCGTGCCGAACTGGCGGCGCATCTTGGCCTCCTCGAAGGGGATGTGGATCCAGTTGACGGTCGCGAAGACGGCAACGGGCGCCATGAACATCGGCCAGGCGCCGATCCATATTGCAAGGCCGAGAGCGAGAGTGACGAGGCCCAAATACATCGGATTGCGGGTGAACCGGTAGGGACCACGCGTGATGAGTTTCCGGTTGGTCGGCGACACCGGATTGATTTCGGTATCCTCGCTCCGGAACAGGAGGAAAGCCAGGACGGGCGGGATGAACGCAAGTCCCACCAACACTAGTCCCAGCGCTGGCAACGGCAGGCCGGGAACTACTGGCCAGTGCAGTAACCAGCTCAGCGCGACGCAGAGCAGGATGAAGATCAACGTCCAAACTGGCGGAGCGAGCCTGAGCATGATTGAGCCACCTGAACCGGACGGTCCGACAATATCTCATTCGCCACAAGGGCTATCACGGTGCACCGTAATTCCAATCACTCCAAGGTCGCGGCGCTGCCAGAAGCCGACTTCCGAGATCACTCAACGCTGGTGCGTTCCGGTTGGCGGCTTGCGGGAGTATGTCTTTGGGTCAACCAGCGCGGCGAAACCAGCGGCAAGAGAAACGACCGCGACAAACAGGGCGGTGATGGGGTCAATAAACAAATACAGAACCGCCGCGATTGACGTCAGCAGCAGAGCGGGGCCGATCAGTACGGGGTGCGATCTAAACCAGTCCAGCACCTTGATCATGAGCGTATTGCCTCGCGGATCGGGCCACGACAATACCAGATTTGCCGTTCTTCTCACTACCAAGAACGTTCAAAATTGCTTCAGTCGCTCACTTAGCCTCGCAGGGGCCGCGGTTTCCGCTTCGGGTCATTCGCGCCGGCTTGGCCGGACCTTGGCGACTTCGGGTCCATCCGGGTGAACGAAATTCTCGGAGCTGGTGGGCACGTCTCAAACGGGCCAGAAGCGGTTGTTGGAGGTCGTCAACCAGAAGCGACATCATCATCGGTCGAAACTCGTGTCACCTCATTGCGCAGAAACCTAACTCGCTCATTGTATTCGCCAGCGGTTGCATTGAGTGGGAGCCCTCTCCAGCGCAAGAGGCCGACCGAGATGAATATCCCGACATAGGTGGCACCCAGCACCACAGAGCAAACATAGCAAAAGGGTTTCCAGAGCAGGGTCGGACCGAAGCTCAACGGATATATCCAAACCAAGTTGAGAAGATACGGCAAGCGATCCATTGAGCGCCCCATTTTGTCGGTTGCTCGGCAGATATGACACAACCTTGAGCCAGCTGTCCATCCGCAAGCGCGTGACGCTCACCCTCAGCGCGTAGGATGGGTGGAGCGCAGCGATACCCATCGTCTCTCACCATTTTCACGGTCATGCGCTGAAGAAGAAGCTGCCACCCGGGACAAAGGTTACGAGGATAACCAGTCATGATGAGATGACGACAGAAGACAGCAATGGGTTTCGCAAGGGCTCAACCCACCCTACGAGCTTCGGGTCTATCCGGGTGAACGGACATTCTCGGAGCTGGTGGGCACGTCTCAAACGGGCCACAAGCCGACCTTATCCGCCTGCCTCGTTTCATAATGGAGCGCCAAAGCCTATCTTGCGGCAAGCCATCCACAAGCGGTGCAGATCATCGTCCGATGGAGCATCCGAATGGTCCATGCCGGTTTCAATGCACGCATTCTTCAGTTCTCTGTATTGCGGCGATCCGTAGAAATAGAGACCTACAAGCAGTGCGAGCGCCAAGCCTATACCCATCATCGCGCGCTGCATCAGCGT